>JAFUKD010000023.1 GCA_017467905.1 Phascolarctobacterium sp. | reverse complement strand
TGATGGCGGTAAACATGAGAAAAATAGCAAGCCAAAGTTTGAAAATTGGATAGAAATACGAAGAAGTGTAATTGAGAATGTATAAAACATCTCAATTACACTTCTTTTAGTTTTTAGAGGATAGTTTTGTCCCAGCCTCTTATTTTTATTTCTCTTCAAATTTTACTTTTCTTCGACCTTAACTTCCACGCCTTCCTCCACTTTCGGTGCTTCCTCTTTTTTAGGCTTTTCCTTTTTCGGTTTAGGAGGCTTCTTATTGTACTCGTTCATTACAGCATCAATATCTTCCTTTACCCAACGCTCCAAGGCATCTGCCATTTTCTTAACAGCTTCTTCAATAGCAGCCTTCTCTTCGCCGGCAAAAGGTTTCAAAACGTGACTGATTACTGCCTTCCCATTACGAGCAGGATGACTTATACCAATTTTGAAACGAGGGAATTCATCCGTACCCAAATTCTCTTGGATGGATTTAATACCATTGTGTCCACCTGCGCTACCTTTTTTGCGGATACGCAGTTGACCAACTGGCAAATCCAAATCGTCTTGAATAACAGCAATCTCTTCATTGCCAAGGTTGTAGTAATTTGCATAAGCGCCTACAGCAATACCACTCAAATTCATATAAGTAGTGGGCTTAATGAGCATAATTTTTTCCGGCGCACGATACTCTGCGAACATGGCGTTCTTATCAGTGCGGTTAAAGCTTACGCCCCAACGCTTCGCAAGCTCGTCCACCACCATAAAGCCAATATTATGACGAGTGTTTTCGTACTCCTTACCTATATTTCCTAAACCAACGATTAGTTTCATTTCCAGTTCCTTTCTATATCCATCAACAAATTACTCAAAAAAATTGTGCTATACAGTTTACCATTATATATGATTAAAGCTTGTTGTATTTATTTTCTCTAATTTACGAACGGCATAATGTTATCATAAAATTTCTTATAACGCAATTTGCAAGAAAGCAATTTATATATTTTCAAGCGATTTAAGAAATGTAGTGACGCCTAAATCAAGAAAATTTTGGTAATGAGCAATTGTCTGAGTGCTTGCACGAGTTTTGCGAACGACAAAATTTTCATACTAAAGGGAACGTTAAGCATTTCTTTATGAGCGGAAAATTATAAATTGTTATTCGGCAGTTTGGTTACTCAACAATTCCCCAACGGTAACAAACTCATAACCCTGCTTCCGCAACTCGTCAATAATTATTCCAGTCGCCTCCACCGTTTGCTCGCGCGAAGCCTTTTGAAATGGTGCGTCCCCATCATGCAGCAAAACTATTGCTCCGGGTTTAGCCTCCTTGCACACACGCTCTGCAATCACCCTGGCTCCGGGGTTTGTCCAATCGCGAGGGATAACACTCCAATTTACAACCTGTAATCCCGCCTTGGAAACTTCATCCATTACCAGCCAGTCTCTAAAACCATGGGGCGGACGCATATATTTTACAGGCTTACCGGTCAAATCCTCCAAAACCTTTTTGCCGAAAGCAATATTTCCCGCAAGCTCTGCTCTATCTAACTTTAGTAAATCCTTATGTTCTCCTGCGTGCAAGGCAATTTCGTGGCCTTTACTTCCCACTAAACGCACAACTTCCGGATAGCGGGAAGCATTGTTTCCTACAATAAAGAATGTCGCCGGCACTTGCCTGCTTTCCAAAACTTTGAGCAAATCCTGGGTATAAGGAGGATAGGGCCCATCATCAAAGGTAAGTGCCACAAGCTTTTTACCTTGGGGAAGATTTGCAGACGTAATAGTTTCACCATAAAAGCTATTCCCCGGAAGCACCGCCAAAAGCAGCAAGCCTCCCCCGCACACCAAAGAAGCACACGCTAAAAGAGCCGCCACCTTCTTCCGCAGCGCCCCAAGCTTGCCAGCCCAAAGCATTGCCACAGCCAATATTCCTGTTAAAAATAGAATATAAATTAGTCGCATACTCCCTCAGTCATCTACGCTGACAGCTCCCTCAAGAGGGAGCCTTCTCCTAAAATATAATGCACATACCAACAATTAACATTTTCAGCTATTCTAAGCAACGATTTGGAAAAATAGCGACGGTAAGGAGAAAATATCGGTAGTGAGTACCTGAGCTGTATTTTCTAAATTATTGCAAATACTAAGAAGCGAATTACGAACGACGATATTTTCAACTAAAAGGAGCGTCAATTTTTTCATGTTGCGTGAATACTGAAAATGTTATTTTATAACTATAAATGGAAAAATTTTATATAGTAATTTTATAAGAAAAGGCTTGCCGTTTGGCAAGCCTTTTAAAATTTCTAAGCAACTCTTATTTACTGGTATCAAACAATTGGCTTACAGACCATTCATTGTAAATGCGCAGGATGGTTTCTGCCAAAATCGGTGCAATGGTAAGCACTTTAATTTTGGGATGAACCTTAGCCGGCGGCAGGGGAATAGTATTGGTAACAACCAATTCAGTAATATCGGATTGAGCAATACGGCTCAATGCAGGGTCGGTAAGAATGGGATGAGTGCAGCAAGCATAAATGTCTTTTGCACCAAATTTTTTCAAAGCGCGAGCAGCTTCAGTCAAAGAGCCTGCGGTGTCAACCATATCGTCAACCATAATGCAGTTTTTGCCTGCAACATCACCAATCAGGTTCATAACTTCTGCAACGCCGGGTTCAGGACGACGTTTATCAATGATTGCCAAAGGAGCGTTCAACAGGTCTGCAAATTTGCGGGCACGACCAACGCCACCAAGGTCAGGAGAAACAACGATAACGTCTTCCAAGTTTTTCTCTTTAATGTATTCAGCCATGGTGGGAGCACCAAGCATATGGTCAAAGGGAATATTAAAGAAGCCTTGGATTTGTGCAGCATGCAAGTCGATAGTAACAACGCGGGTTACGCCTGCAGCTTCCAACAAATCTGCCATCAATTTTGCAGTAATAGGTTCACGACCACGAGCCTTACGGTCTTGGCGAGCATAGCCATAGTACGGAATAACCGCAGTAATATGGTTTGCAGATGCACGTTTGAAGGCATCAACCATAATCAAGAGTTCCATTACGTTATCGTTAACGATGGGACCGCAAGTAGGTTGTACAATGAATACGTCCTTGCCACGAACGCTCTCGTTAATCATTACTTGTACTTCGCCATTATTGAAACGGTTAATCACTGCGTCACCAACAGTAGTGCCCAAATATGCAGCAATCTCGCGAGCTAAATCCGGATTTGCGTTACCACAAAAGATTTTAAATTTGTTTACATCATTTAACATGCCCTAATCCCTCCAAATTGAACATTAATAACATGTCCTTCTCTGCGTATAATTATAACCTAAGCCCATTGCTTCGACAAGCCTTTACAAGGTAAAACCTTAGCTTTTACGCTGTTTTTCAGCCCAGCCTTCAATATTTTTTTGTTTTGCGCGGGCAATGCCCAAGCTGTTTTCGGGAACTTCCTTGGTAATGGTAGAGCCTGCGCCAATATAGCTGCCTTCCCTTACTGTAACGGGTGCCACTAAATTAGTATTGCAGCCTACAAAAACATTATCTTCTACAACAGTGCGATGCTTCTTCTTGCCATCGTAATTTACAGTGATGCAACCGCAACCCATGTTCACGCCACTGCCAATATCGCTATCACCAATATAAGTCAGATGGGGCAGCTTAGTGCCAACGCCAACATTAGAATTTTTAACCTCAACAAAATTGCCAATCTTAACCTTGTCACTGATTACAGTATCAGGACGCAAATGCACATAAGGCCCAACGGTTACGCCATTGCCCACTTCGCAGTCGTGTCCGTAAACAAATTGCATATGAGTATCGTTACCAACCTTTACATTGGTCAAACGCACGTTAGGCCCAACCTCGCAGTCCTCGCCAATTTCTGTTGCGCCTTCCAGCCAAGTGTAAGGATAAATGATGGTATCTGCACCAATTTTTACAGTGCCTTCGATGAAGGTGCTGGCAGGGTCCATAATGGTTACGCCCGCATCCATCAGCTTATCTAAAATACGGTTACGCATTACGCCTTCTGCCACAGCAAGCTGTTTACGAGAGTTAATACCCATAACCATATCACTATCTTCGGTTACAACGCCGCCAACCTTTTCACCACGTTCATTTAATTTGGAAAGCACGTCTGTCAGGTAGTATTCTCCTTGTGCGTTATTGCAGGTTAAGGTTGCCAGCACGTCAAACATCAACGGACATTCAATACAGTAAATACCGGTATTGATTTCTTTAATCAGCTTCTGCTCTGCAGTTGCGTCCTTTTCTTCTACAATTCCCAGAACATTGCCCGCTTCATCACGCACAATGCGGCCATAGCCATAGGGGTTATCCATTACGGCAGTCAGTACGGTAGCAGCAGCTCCGTTTGCCTTATGACCTTCGTAAAACTTTTTCAGCTCTTCGCCCTCTAAAAGGGGAGTATCGCCACACAAAATCATAGCAGTACCGGTAAAGCCAGCCAAAGCTTCTTTAGTTTGCATCACTGCATGACCGGTACCAAGCTGTTCTGCCTGCAAGGCAATCTTCCCTTGCGCACCAACCATCTCTTCTACCAATTCAGCCTCGTGACCAACAATAACAACCTTCTCATCTGCTCCGGCAATGGTGGCAGCATCAATAACATGCTGCAGCATTTCCTTGCCGCCCACTTTATGTAAAACCTTAGGCAATTTACTACGCATACGAGTGCCCTTGCCTGCAGCCAAAATTACAGCAATCAATTCATACATCTTCAAACCCCTTTTCTAACCTTTAATAGGTTCAATAGTTATTTTACGAGCTTCTTCGTTTACATCATGCAAACGCAGGAAGGCAGTGTAATCGCCAATAAGCTTTGCCTCCGGCTCTGCAGTAGCAATAAGGAAGGCCTTGCCCACAACAGTAGCGCCAACCTCTGAAACAAGCTCCATCATTCCACGCGCAGTACCGCCGCCCTTCATAACGTCGTCCACAATCAGCACCTTTTTGCCGGGCTGCAGCACTCTTTTTGGTAACGCCATGGTGCGAATGGTTTTACTGGAACCACTTACATAATTTATGTTCACAGTAGGACCTTCCGTAATGTAATTATCGTGACGCGCCATCACCAAGGGTACATTAAATGCTCTTGCTACTAAAAGTGCTAAAGAAATACCACGGGTTTCTACTGTCATAACATAATCAGGTGCCAAATGCTGCAAACGGTTCAGGAATATTTCTCCCAGCTTAAACACAATTTGCGGATTACACAGAATATCAGTGATGTACAATATACCGCCCGGTAAAATTCTATCAGGAGAAGAAAGCTTCACTGCCAGCTCTTCTAAAAATTCATTGTCGTTTTCAACCCTACGTCCCGGAACGAAACGCACTCCTCCCGCAGCACCAGCCAAGGTTTCCACCCTGCCCAAGCCAAACAGCTCTAAACCATTTTTTACTGCCAAAACGTCTTCGCTTAAAGTAGATTTTGCAACTTCAAATTTCTTGCAAAAATAGGAGAATGAAAATAAGTGTTGGGGGTGGTCTACCAAAATCTTAGTTAAAGCAACCACACGCTCCATTCTTTTTACTCTTCCCATAGCCGTCCTCTTTTCTAACATTTATTATTTTCCGAAGGATTGTTTCAACCTAAATATTTCCGTGCCATTTCAAAATCTTCGGGCTTGTCAATGTCCATGCCAATCTCGGCAAAGGAGCTTATTACAGCCCTGCCTTCGACTCCCATAAACTCGCTACCCTTCTTTACAGCATCGTCCAAGGTAAGACGATGGAATAAGAATTTCAAGATAAAGCCAATGCCAATCATCTTCACCAGTTCAAAGGGCTTCTTGCGTTTAGCAAAAATCTCCTTTGCTCTCGCCACACCCGGAGCAATAAGGGCTGCATCCACCAGCATCATATTACCTCCGGTAAACAAGCCCTCTTTAATTCTAACATAGGTGCGTTTAGCGTAAGGGAAGGTAGCCTCGCACACTGCTTTGGGAATTAAAGGATAATAGCTGTTGCCGCCGGGCATTGCTTCGCATTTATCAAGAAAGTCATTAATGGCAGCACCGTTTAGCATGGGGATATCGTCACAAATGAACAGGGTATTACCGGTGTGGTTAAGCATGGCAACTGCCTTATGCCCGGTAGAGGGCAAATCCTGATCTGCCTCGCACAGCTCTACACCTTCCGGCAAAATCTCGCCATCCATAACTCCGGCAGAAACAGCCAAAATAATACGCTTTCCTCTGCCACTTTCACGGATTGCTTCTATTATATAGTCAAGCATACGCTTGCCATTTATCTTTGCCAGGCAACGCACATCCGTACCCGCAACCTCTTTAAGCCAAGGGCAACGACCACCTGCCAAAATTACTACATTATATTTTTCCATATCACTTTCCATTCTAAGTCACAGGGTTGATGGACTTCATCAAAGTATGTTCAGCATTTTCAATATGTACGCGGGCTGCGCTTTGGGCACGTTCCACGTCACGAGAAGCAATGGAATCAACCAAAGCACGATGCTCTTCCATGGTTTCGGTCAAACGTCCGGGGTAACTCATGGAACGGCCACGAATACTTGTTACCTGTTCACGCAGATTATTGATGATGGAATGTAAACGTGCATTACGGCTTGCCATATACAATACTTCGTGGAAGGCAGTATCTACCTCAACAATTTTTTCCATATCGTTTTCGGCAATGGCAATGCCAAACTCTACCAGATGGCGATCCAAAGTTTCCAGCTCTTCAGGAGTAATGCGCTCCGCCGCCAAACCTGCAGCCAGCTCGTCTAAACAAGTTCTGATTTCATAAATTTCGGTAATGTCGCGAATAGAAATATCTGCTACATAAGTACCGCGGCGGGGAATCATTACCACAAAGCCTTCCAGTTCCAGCTTACGGATAGCCTCACGCACGGGAGTACGGCTTACGCCCATTTCATCAGCCAGCTGGATTTCCATCAAGCGCTCTCCCGGACTAAAGGTACCATCAATAATTGCCTGGCGGATGCTTTCGCACACCAGCTCGCGCAAAGGCTTGTAGCTATCCAGTTTTATAGGTTGTAAATGTCCTGCCATTATATATCTTTCCTCCTCACGGTAGTTGTTATCGCGGTTTCTACATTAAAGTCCTGCACTGCCTCAACAATGGCTTCGGCAATCTCCCTGTTATCTGCAAAAGCAAAAACAGTTGGGCCGCTACCGCTCATCATCGCAAAATAAGCTCCTGCTTTAAGCATTGCCATTTTTAACAAAGCAATTTGCGGATGCGCAGGAATGGTTACAGTTTCTAAAGCATTCCCCATAAAGGGAGCCATTGCCCTGCCACCATGGGGTAGGTTTTCTGCAATTTGCCAAATGCAAGGGTTATTTAACACACGTCCCGGATCATAGTTTTTATACACCCAGGCGGTGGATACATCTAAATTTTTAGGTTTTGCCAACACAACGTAGTTTTCCGGCATATCGGGCAAGGGCAAAATAACTTCGCCACGACCTTTAGCAATGGCGCTTCCCCCACAAATACAGAAAGGAACATCACTACCAAGCTCTGCGCCAATGGCTTCCAGCTTATCAGTGTATAAACCCAGCTTCCAATATTTGTTCAAGCCACGCAGTACGGCTGCCGCATCACTGCTGCCACCAGCCAAACCTGCAGCCATAAAAATGCTTTTGTTCAACACTATATGAACATTCGGGGTAATATTGTATTTTTCTGCCAAAAGAGCCGCTGCCTTGTACGCCAAGTTGTCCTTACCACAGCTTAACCCTTCTACATTAGTACTGATTTCAATACCATTACCTTCCGTAATGATAACTTCATCACTAAGCCCCACGCTTTGCATAATCATACTAACCTCGTGGTAGCCATCCTTACGCTTACCTAAAATGCGCAAGCCTAAATTAATTTTCGCATAAGCCGTTTCAATGATTTTTTCAGTCATGTCCACACACCTTGTCCAATTTTAGAATTGTATACAGTATTATTTTATCTTGCTTATCCAATCACTGCAAGTAAATTCTCGAACGTTCGACATATTATTTTAATCTTTTATTTACACCCCCTGCCCGCTAACTTACTTATTGATTTTTTCATCTAAAGTGTTACTATATACGTAATCTTAATATTTTAGTTTTTGTCTTGTACAAGGAGTATTTATGAATAAATTTACCAATACTATTTTTTACCGCTACGCCATGGTCGCCATTGCCTGCGTAGTTATGGGTATTGCCTTTAACGTCTTTTACGTTCCTAACAAGCTTTTAAGCGGGGGCATCAGTGGCATTGCCGGAATTTTGTACTATACTATGGATTTACCCATAGGTATTGTCAGCATCATTTTGAATATTCCCCTGTTCATCCTTGGCTACAAGTTCATGGATAAGGAATACCTTATCGGTGCGCTGTATGGTATGTTTGTATTTTCCTTTGCTTTGGATTTCTTCAGCTTTTTGGCAGAGCTAAAGCCTGTACATGACACCATGCTTTCCTGCATCGCAGGTGGCGTTATGTATGGCATCGGGGCAGCGCTAATGTATCGAGTTGGAGGTAGTGGCGGTGGTACGGATATTATTGGTGCCATTGTCCAAAAGCACTATTCCATCAGCATTAGCACCACTGGCTTCATCTTTAATATTGGTCTGCTCTTCGTCAGCAGCTTTCTCTTTGGTTTGGAGCCTGCCCTCTACACCCTGTTGACCATGTTCGTCATGACTAAAACCTGTAATGCCTTCGTCATTGGTTTCGATTTTAAAAAGAACATTATCATCATCAGCGATAACCCGGAACCTATTGCAGAAGCCATCATTAAAATTGTTGGTCGCGGTGTAACTTATTTGCACGGCGAAGGTGCCTTCACTCATCGCCAGCGTGACGTGCTTTTTGTAGTGGCAAAGCTTACTCAAACCGCCAAAATCCGCTCCATAGTTAAGGATATTGACCCCAATGCCTTTATGATTATCCATGATGTTAACGACGTATTCGGACGAGGCTTTACCTTAAAAGCCAGCGGTCCCAATTTCCCAAGACCCTTACCGCCCAAGGACCATCATCATGAAAACTAAAGCATATCTTTTTATAATCGCCAGTGCCGTCTTTTGGGGTTTGATTGGTTTATTCGTAAAGGCTTTAGCAGCACAGGGCTTCACTTCCATGCAGATAGTTGCCCTGCGCGCCATAGTTTCTGCAATCTTAATGGTTGCCATCCTGTGCAAATTAGGCACTCAGCATTTTAAACTTAATCCTAAAACCATGTTACCCTTAATAGGCATGGGTGTTGTAAGCCTAACCTTTTCCAATTACTGTTATTTTAATTGTATCGAGCTCAGCTCTTTGGCGGTGGCAGCACTGCTATTATACACTGCTCCCATCTTTGTAATGTTAATGTCCCTTGCGTTATTCAATGAAAGCTTTACACTCGCCAAAGGTATCGCCTTGGCTGCAACCTTCGTGGGCTGCGCCTTTATAACCGGCACCTTCGATAGCCAGCTCACACTTTCCTTAAAAGGACTTTGCTTCGGACTTGGCAGCGGTATAGGTTACGCGTTATATAGCATTTTCGGAAAATATGCCATCCGTAATTATTCAACCCTTACCATCACAGCCTACGCTTTCATTTTTGCTTCCATCAGCTCCATTCCCTTGGCAAACTTTTCTCACAGCAGTATCACCCATCTTTTTACTTTTCAATCCATTTGGGCAGTGCTTGGTTTGGCAGCACTTTCCACTGTTATTCCCTACTGGCTTTACACCTTGGGTTTAGAACAGGTAGAAGCAGGAAGAGCTTCCATCCTTGCAACAGTAGAACCCTTAGTTGCAGCAGCAGTTGGCATAGTACTTTTTAACGAGCCAATCACCTTAAACAAACTACTGGGCACAATCCTTATTTGTAGCTCCATCGTGCTTTTGAACATTCCCAACAACAAAAATAAATAATACGCAAAAATAAAAAGGGACTCGCCGGCAATGCAAGTCCCTTTTTATTTTGGTTGGAGGAGAAAATATTAATTTGCTTACGACTAAAGCAAATCTTAATATCCGTTAGGTTAGCGCCGATGTAAAGAAAAGGACGGTCAAGGTCAAAGCTAAATATCAAAATTCAGAAGAGAGGATACATTTACATCGGTTAGCCATTTCTAACTTTTCTACATTTTAACATAAGTTTTCTCGGTTAGCAATAGGTAACGCGAAAATTTTATAGAGTTCACTCACGATACTTAAATGTAGCTACCCATCCAAATGTTTCACGTGAAACATTTACGCAAAAGGGACATCCCTTTAGAAAAAATTTATAATCAACTCGTTAAAAATCCCACAAGCCTCTCGACTTGTGGGATTCTAAATTTTTTAAGCTATGTTTTTACGCAGTAACAACTACTTTAAAGCTTCTGGTAACTTCCGGATGCAGTTTAGCCACAGCTTCGTATTCGCCCAAACCTTTAACCGCAGTTTTCAGTTCAACTTTGCGGCGGTCAATTTGGATACCGGTTTGTTTAATCAAAGCTTCTGCAACGTCCTTAGAGGTTACAGAGCCAAACATCTTACCGTTGTCGCCAAGGCGAACTTTAATATTTACAACAACCTTTTCAATTTGTGCGCCCAACACTACAGCTTCGTCCTTAGCTTGGGCTGCGCGGTGAGAAGC
Organism: Phascolarctobacterium sp.; assembly: GCA_017467905.1. Taxonomy (GTDB): domain Bacteria; phylum Bacillota; class Negativicutes; order Acidaminococcales; family Acidaminococcaceae; genus JAHHUH01. The sequence goes on along the minus strand of JAFUKD010000023.1, from coordinate 77,224 downwards.
AACTGCTTTGTCTTGTTTTGCTTGGTTTACGTTAGCAACGCTTGCTTCCTTAGCCATTTTACGAGCCAGCAAAAAGTTGCGTGCGTAACCATCAGCAGCTTCAACAATATCGCCTTTTTTACCTAAATTTTTAATATCTTGCAGCAGAATCACTTTCATTGTTATCTTTCTCCTCTAATTGTTTTTTTGCCAGCGCAATAATTTGCGGTTCAATATCCGCAGCGCGCATATTATCAAGCTGTACGCCAGCCACCGTCTGGTGACCGCCGCCGCCCAATTCCTCCATAATTATCTGCACGTTGACGCTACCGTCACTACGCGCACTTACGCCCAAGCTACCATCTTTATATTCAATAATGGCAACGCCCACATGAATCCCCTCAATGTTAATCAGGGTATCTGCAATTTGCGCCGCCAAAATAGTAGTCTTGGCTTCCTTTTCTGCTTTCTTATAAACAGAAACAGAAATTCCCGGCTCGAAGGTTTTAGCTTCTGCCAGCATGCGGGAACGCAACTTCAAAACTTCCATATCGTCCTTGAACATCAAGCGCACCATGTTCGGGTCTGCGCCACTGCGACGCAGGAGCGCTGCAGCTTCAAAGGTACGCTCGCCGGTTTGTACGGCAAAGTTTTTCGTGTCAAGCACAATGCCCGAATAAAGAGCAGTTGCTTCCGCAGGAGTAATCTCCAGTCTATCATTAAAGTAGCCCACAAGCTCTGTCAAAAGCTCGCTTGTAGAAGATGACGAAGGTTCCAAATACAATAGCACTGTATCTGCAATCAAATCTTCAGCACGACGATGGTGGTCTACAATAATTCTTTTGGTTACAGCCTCCAGCACAGCCTTGCTTGCAGTGAGTATTGCACGATGATGGTCTACCAAAATAAGTAAGCTGTTAGGTGTAACATGCTTTAACGCTTCTTCCTCTTCCACCATGATGGCGTTGTAATCTTCCTCATGGTCGCTTACCTTCATGCTTTCGCTGGCAAGCATTTCAGAAATACGGTTCACATTATCGTTGCGAGCACTAATGACGATATAGGTTTCCTTGTTCAAGGACAGGGCAAGCTTCGCCATACCAATAGCACTGCCAATGGCATCATAATCTTCCATGGCATGACCCATAATGAAAATTTTATCAGAAGCCTGCATTTGTTCATTGATGGTTTGAGCCACAATGCGGGCACGCACGCGGGTTGCCTTCGCCGCCACAGTGCTTGTGCCGCCAAAAAATTGAGTTGTTTTGTTTTGGACAACAACTGCCTGGTCACCGCCGCGTCCCAAGGCAAGATACAGAGAATTATTAGCGTTCTGTACCAGTTCGTCCAGAGTATCGCCATCGCAGGAAACACCAATACTTAAAGTTGGCGGTATCTTATTACCGGCGCGGATTTCCCGCACCTTATCAAGCACAGCAAATTTTTCTTCAATAATTTCTGTTACCGCGCCTTGGGTAAAGCCTGCCAAGCTTTGCTCCTTGTTCATGCGACAGATGAAACCATTTTTTTCGGCAACCCATTTGGTAACCATTTCGTGGATTTCGCCGTTCAGGTTCGCCATATTGGTTTCGCTAAGACCGCGCATTACGTCCTCGTAATTATCGAAGCGGATATAAGCAAGACATAATTTTTCTTTAGCATATTTTTGGCGCAGCAGTTCAAAATCCGTAACGTCGGTCAGGTAAATCATCAAACCGTTATTAGAATTTTGCTCGCCCTTATGGGTTGCCTTGTCCAAGGTCTGCACACGGCAATGCCTCATGGTATAGTAGCGGTCGTTCATCTGGATAAGCTTTTCCCCATCCTTAACGCTTAATAATTCAAAAGCGTTGGGCTGCAGGGGCAAAACATCCTCCGGCTTTAAGCCTTCTAAATTTTTCTTACCCGTCCATTCCTGGAACAGTTCGTTCTTCCATTGCAGCTTGCCATCTTTAGAAAACACTGCCATGCCCACATTCAGCTTGCGCACTGCATAATGGTTGGTGCGTTCAATGTTGCGGATGATGTTATCTAAGTAGCTGCTAAAAAAGATTTCCTTGCTCATCAGGGTTCGACGGCTAAAATAATATGTTAAGCCAAAAATGATTGCCACCACGGGAATCATATAGGGCTCAAAATAACAAACAAGTATCGCCAAAAGCAGAATTACCAGCAAATAAATATTGGTATCCACCTTGGAATTCATGTTGCGGTTGAACATGTTGAACATTTATGCTCACCTCAATTCTTATCTAAGACGTTTGGAACGAATCTTTCTGTAGTCAAATACGATGTCAAAGGCACCAACATAAACGATAATTTGAGAGAACAAGGGAATGAAGAACATTAAACCAGTTGCCAGGTGAGCCCACCAAGCAGGCTTCTTTTTATGTTCCACAAACCAGTAGATAAGGCAAATGCCCTGCAGTACCAAAGCGAAGCTGGTAACAGTCTGCACGTTTACAGATAAATTGTACATCCAGCTATCCTTGGCGTTCAGATAGAAGTAGGTTACTGCAAAAAGAGACAAGCCATAGGGCCACAGTACCCAGCCGGGAACCTGCAGGCTTGTAAAAGGCGGGAAGGGCTCGAAGGTTTCTCCAAGCTTTGCCAAAATCTTTTTAGCCGCCCAATAGTTAATGAACGCCAGCACGGGAGCACTAATCAAAAAAGCACCGGGCATAATGATACGCATCATGCCAAGCATATCAGTATAGCCTTGGAGCGCAGCCTGAATTTCTGCTTCGGACAAGCCCTGCTCACGATAGTAGGTAGCAAGCTCCGTCAGGCTTTGGTTAAAGGAAGTAAACATCATCTCAATCGGGTTAATGCCCAAAACTGCAAAGCTCAACACCACGTTAATAATGAGCGCCAAAATTGCACCAATGCTTCCGAAAAACATCAGCTTCATTGGCGGGAAGTGACGACGCATACATTCCCCAAGGATAATCCCCATCAAACCAAAGATTGCCACCAAGAAGAAGGCTTGGATGGGACTGATAATGATGGCGATAATAATCCCTGCTACGATTAAGCTCATCAGGCTCCATTTCAAACCATTACGCATGCCGCAGATGATAATGGGCAAGGGCCAGACAAAATTTACGAAAGCACCCACAACGGGGATGTACATACTAATCAATGCCATAACGATAGCAATAGCAGCCAAAATACCGGATTCTACCATGGCAGAAGTTTTACGAAACACGAAATTTCCTCCTTTATTATAAACGCTAATACCCCAGTGTAATTATTTTATTCAACGCTACTATTTTACATCAATATCCAATAAAAAGCAAAGAGTCTTGCATCGGCACGGGGCAACAATCCTACCAAGCAACAGGTTTCATAAAAAATTTTCTTTATTTCTGAAATTTTCTTGTATAATTTATTTTGTATTTGGCGTTCTTATGTTAAAATATAGTGATAATAAAGGATGTGCCTTATTTTATGAACAACACTAAGATTTGCGGACGCTTTGCTCCAACGCCCAGCGGTCGCATTCATTTAGGTAATATTTTTTGTAGCCTGCTTGCCTGGCTCCACGCCAAAGCCCAAGGCGGAGAAATTGTCCTGCGCATTGAAGATTTGGACAAAGTGCGTTGCCCCCGTCCTAATGCAGATTTACTGGCAAAGGATTTGGAATGGCTTGGTCTTACCTGGGATAAGGGCGCTTACCTTAGTGCAGATGGGGAACGTTACTTTCAAAGCCAACGCTTTGATATTTACGCAGAGCATTTTGCCAAGCTGAAAGAGCAAGGCTTAATCTATCCCTGCTTCTGCAGCAGAGGACAGTTACACGCAGCGGAAGCTCCTCATTTAAGTGACGGGCGTATTTTGTACGCAGGAACCTGCAAAAGCTTAACCCTCGCAGAGCGGGAGGAACGCGGGAAACTGCGCCAGCCTGCTTACCGCTTGGCAGTGAACTCTGAGCCCATTTCTTTTGTTGATGGTAACTATGGCCTGCAAAGCTACAATTTAATAGAAGAAAGTGGTGACTTTATCGTGCGCCGCAGCGACGGTGTGTACGCCTACCAGCTTGCCGTAACCATTGACGACGCGCTGATGGGAATTACCGAAGTAGTGCGTGGCTGCGATTTGTTAAGCTCCACTCCCATGCAAATCTACATTTATAAATTGTTAGGCTTTACGCCGCCAAGATTTTTGCACATTCCCCTGCTGATGGCTCCCGATGGTCGCCGTCTGGCAAAACGGGACAAGGATTTAGATTTAAGTGTTATGCGCAGGCGGTACGATAGCCCTGAACCAATCATTGGCTACCTTGCCTACTTAGCAGGGCAAATCCCTAAGGCAGAACCCATCAGTACTACGGAGCTGGTAAAAATATTTAATCCCCGGCTCATTCCCACAGATAACATAGCTGTACCCCCACAGCTTCCACAATTATAAATTTTTAGGAGGAAGAATCGTGAAAAAATTTCTTTTAGGCATTAAACTTAGCATGTTAATCATTGTTGTTGCCACCATCATCGCAGGCATCGCCGCAGAATTTTTCCTGCAAAACCGTTGGCTGGGCTTCTTCGGCGTAGGCGTACCCCTAACCATCCTGTACTGGTGGCAAGAATATACCAAAATGGCAGAGCTTAACAAAAAGCTTAGCACCAAACACAAAAACAAATACCGCTAAGCGGTTTACGTTTGGAACATTTATTTTAGAGAGGAATTTTTATGACAAGTGACAGTAGCACATCGGTGTTAATTATTATTTTCTGTATTTTATTTTCCGCTTACTTTTCTGCAACAGAAACAGCTTTCTCTTCTTTGAACCGCATCAGAATTAAAAATATGGCTGAACGCGGAGACAAAAGAGCAAAGCTGGTACTGGACCTGCTGGAGAATTTCGACAGCCTGCTTTCCAGTATCCTTATCGGTAACAATATCGTAAACATTGCCTGCGCTTCCGTTGCCACCATGTTATTTGTAAAAATACTTGGCGAAGAGCACGGTGCCAGCGTTTCCACCATTGTTGTTACCATTGTAGTTTTAATCTTTGGCGAAGTTTCCCCTAAAAGCATTGCCAAGGAAAATCCGGAAAAGTTCGCAATGTTTTCCGCACCCTTCTTAAATCTGATAGTTATTTTGCTCACCCCCTTCAACTTCCTGTTTAAACAATGGAAGAAGCTGTTATCCAAAATCTTCCACACAGAGAGCGACTACTCCATAACAGAAGAAGAGCTTTTGACTATCGTAGAAGAGGCAGAACAGGAAGGCAGGATTGACGAACAGGAAAGCTCTTTAATCCGTAGTGCCATTGAGTTCAGCGAGCAGGAAGCCATCGACATTCTTACCCCGCGTATTGATATCGTAGGTGTTTCCTCCGAAGCAACTAAAAAAGAAATTGCAGATGTTTTCACGGAAACCAACTACTCCCGCTTGCCGGTGTATAAGGAAACCATGGACCATATCATTGGTATTATTTACCAAAAGGATTTTTACAATATGGTTTATGATAAAGAAGGCAGTATTGATTCCATCATCCGTCCTGCCATGTATATCACCGAAAGCAAAAAGATTGGCGAGCTTCTGAAAGAGCTGCAACATAAAAAATCCCATATCGCCATTGTCCTTGACGAATATGGTGGCACCACCGGTATCGTAACTCTAGAAGATATACTGGAAGAGCTGGTTGGCGAAATTTGGGACGAACACGACGAAGTAATTAACGAAATCGAAAAGGTTTCTGATACTGAATATATTATTTACGGTAGCACCAATCTGGAAGACTTATTTGAAGTTTTGGACATGGGTATGAAAATCGATGAAGAAGTCGAAGAAATGGAAGTTGTTACTGTCAGCGGTTGGGTGATGGAAGTTTTAGGACGTATCCCCGTACAGGGCGATACCGGAACTTGGCAGAACTTAGAAATTTCTGTACTGGAAATGGATGAAAACCGCGTCGAAAGAATTAAGCTTGTCATTAAAGAGCAGGCTGCTCCCGAAGAGGAATAAAAAAGTATAACCTTGAACGTACAAAACCGTTCACCTCAAGCTACTATGGGGTGAACGGTTTGTTTTATCTAAACTGCTTCGTTGACAGCAGCCACCATTTGCTTAACGTAATCGTAAACGAAAGCAGGAGAGGCTTCGCCGTAACGCTCGACAATTTTCACAATGGCGCTGCCTACGATGGCACCATCACTTACCTGCGCCATCGCCTTTGCCTGCGCCGGCTCTGCTATGCCGAAGCCAACAGCCACAGGAACCTTGGTTGACTTGCGTATTTCTTTAACAATGGAAGGAATATCCGTAGTAATATTACGGCGCACCCCTGTAACTCCTAAAGAAGATACCAAATACACATAGCCCTCTGCCTTTTGGGCAATCATCTTAATTCTATCGCGAGAGGTAGGCGCAATTAAAGAAATTATTTCTACACCGTGAGGTTTGCTAAAGGGCAAAAGCTCCTCCCTTTCCTCGAAGGGAATATCTGGAACGATAACTCCGTCCACGCCTGACTCCTCACATTGAGCAAAAAATTTCTCACAGCCATAGGTAAAGATAGGGTTTGCGTAAGTTAAAAACACCAGAGGAACCTCTGTTTCCTGGCGCAGCTCCTTCACCAAAGCAAAAATTTTATCCGTAGTAGTGCCTGCTGCCAAAGCGCGTACGTCTGCCCGTTGAATAACCTCGCCTTCTGCCACCGGGTCAGAAAAGGGAATCCCTAACTCCACAATTCCTGCTCCTGCTGCTACCATTTGCAAAACAATCTCCTTCGTCACTGCTAAATTAGGGTCTCCTGCGGTTACGAAGCCTATAAAAAGTTTTTTGTGTTCGTCAAACGCCTTTTGTATTCTACTCATCTTCTTCACTCCTACCTCTTACTGCTTGTATAAAGGCTGCAACCTTCCTTGCATCCTTCACTCCATCTGTTTCCACACCACCGCTCACATCAACAGCGTAGGCATCTACCTGCCGCAAGGCTTCTTGCACATTTTGAGCGGTCATACCTCCGGCAAGAAAGTACGGCTTGCCAAACTTTCTTCCATTTAAAAGGCTTAGCCTTCCAAGCTTACCACTGCCGCCATATTGCCCAACCACATAAGTATCAAAAAGCAGGTAATCACAGGGAAAGCAGTCCAAATTTTCCAATACTGCTTCATCCCGTAGCCTAATTGCCTTAATTACAGGTGCCTTGATTTTTTGACGCAGTTGTTGGCAGTAAGCAGCATCCTCGTCGCCATGAAGCTGAACCATATCAATAACCCCTTCTTGTACCAAGGATACCACCTGTTCTAAGGGAGAATTGACAAAAACTCCCACAGCCTTGATTTCTGGACGCAGCAATTTTTTAAGCTCCCCAGCCTGTTTAGGCGAAACCTGTCTTTTACTATTGGCAAAAACAAAACCAATGTAGTCAGGCAACAGCTCGTTAACCATTTGTATATCTTCCACGCGGCTTAAACCGCAAATTTTTATTTTAAGCATCTTTCAATTCTCGCAATAAGCCTGCAACATCCGGCGCACGCATCAGCGCTTCGCCAATAAGCACTGCATCAACGCCTATGCTCTTTAAGTGCCGCACATCTTCTGCGTTACGCACACCGCTTTCTGCAACAAATAGCACTTCGGGCGGAACGAGGGCGCGTAAGCGCCTGCTGTTTTCCATATCCACAGTAAAATCTTTTAAATTACGATTGTTCACGCCAATAATGCGTGCTCCCGCTCGTAATGCCAACTGCACTTCCTGTTCATCATGGGCTTCCACTAAAGCATCCAACCCCAACTGCTCGCAGATAGCTAAATATTTTCTTAACTGTTCTTCATTTAAAAGCGTGCAAATCAAAAGCACTGCCGCCGCTCCCAGAAGCTTCGCCTGGTATAGCATGTACTCATCCACAATAAAATCCTTACGCAAACAGGGAAGCTGTACATTTTGGGCAATCTCCTGCAGGTAAGCATCCCTTCCCAAAAACCACTTGGGTTCCGTCAAAACAGAGATGCAATCCGCACCTGCCTGCTGATAGCGCTTGGCAATTTCTAAATAAGGAAAGCTTTGTGCAATTATTCCTTTAGATGGAGAAGCCTTTTTACATTCACAAATAAAGCTTAGCTCCGTTTTACCTAAAGCCTTGTAAAAAGAATGCTCCCCTTTTGGTAAAGCAAGTGCCTGCCTCCGAACATCCTCCAAGCTTTTTACAGTCTGCGCCCGCTGAACACGTTCTTTAGCGTAAGTAGCCAGCTCGTCTAAAATGGTCATGCTTCTACCTCCGGAAGGTTGCTAACTTCAATAAGCTTTTGTAAAGTTGCATAAGCCTTGCCGCTGTCAATAAGTTCTGCCGCCAGCTTTACGCCTGCCTGCATACTCTCTGCCTTTCCTGCAAGGTACAAACCAGCTCCTGCATTCATCAGCACAGCAGTACGCTTTGCGCCCGAAGCGCCCTGCAGGATGGCTCTGGTAATTTGGGCGTTCTCTTCTGGAGAGCCTCCCACCAAATCTTCCTTCTTGCAACGGGTGAAGCCAAAATCTTCCGGCGTGATAACATAAGTTTTAAACCATCCATCCTTAAACTCACACACAGTAGTCGGTGCGCTGGCAGAAATCTCATCTAATTTTTCTTGTCCATAAACAACCATGCCTCGTTTAAGTCCCAAGTTAATCAAAACCTGTGCTAAAGGTTCAACCAGATAATCATCATACACACCTAAAAGTTGAATTTTAGGACTGCCTGGATTAGTCAATGGTCCCAAAATATTGAACACCGTACGGAAGCCAAGCTCTTTACGAATAGCTCCCACATACTTCATAGAGGTGTGGTACTTTTGTGCGAAGAAGAAGCACATACCTACTTCCTGCAACAACTGTACACATTTACTTGGACTTTGCTGGATGTTCACACCCAAAGCCTCTAAGCAATCTGCTGTTCCACACTGAGAAGAAGCAGCCCGATTACCATGTTTTGCAACCTTCATTCCTCCTGCCGCACAAACAATAGCAGAAGTTGTAGAAATATTAAAGCTGTGAGCCCCATCACCGCCTGTGCCAACAATTTCAAAAACATCCATCCCAGTTTCAACCTTAGTTGCGTGGTCGCGCATTGCAGCGGCGCAACCGGCAATCTCGTCAATGGTTTCGGCTCTGGCACTCTTTGTAGATAGCGCCGCTAAAAAAGCTGCGTTCTGAGTAGCGCTAGTTGTACCACTCATAATTTCATTCATTACACTGTAGGCTTCCTCAAAGGTAAGGTCTGCCTTATTGACGATTTTTACAATTGCTTCTTTAATCATGATTTTCACTCCTTTGCTTGAACAATTAAAATTTCTGTCCTGCCAAGAGTGCAAATAAAAATCGCCCTTGACAGATATCACTCCATCAAGGACGAATAAAAGCATTTTACCCGCGGTGCCACCTTGAATTCACGGTTTGACCCGTGCACTTGACAGGATACCAACATATCCCCGACAACTAACGTATGCCAACACGTCGTAGAATACTAAAAGCTCACGCTTCTTTCACTACGCCCTCAACGGTCCATTTATCGAACTGCATTTCTGTTCGGCTCTCAGCTCCCCGAACTCTCTGTGAGCGCATCTTTCGACTTGATCTCCGTCTCAACGGTTTATGGTGAATATTTACTTCGCCTTAAATTTAGCACCAGCTTCTTTCATTGTCAACTAATTTCATAGAAATTCTACGTTTCGAAAATTCATCACTTATTTTTGTTGCAAGGATTACAAAAAAATAAATCCTTCAGCATTTTCAGAAAAGCCAAAGGATTTGAAATAGCATTTTATTTCTTTTGTTTTCTAATTTCGGTAACAGGCACGCCGCCAATTCCCCAGTTGTCAGTTTCAACTTCATCAATGACAACAACGGTAGTAGCCTTGTTCTTCCCAAGCACATCGTGAAGCAAATTAGTTGCACCTTCGATAAGCTGGCGTTTTTGCTCTGGGGTCACGTTACCCTCGCGAGTGATTTTAATGTTAACGTACGGCATAAGCAGCCTCCTTCCAAAATTATAGCTCTTTAGTTTTAAAGATGGTGTAACCTTCGTAAAAACAACTGTGGTCAATACCATCTTACGAAGCCACCTTGCAAAAATTCTACATTATTATTTTATCACACTTACATTAGACGTGCAGAAAATTCTCCAAGCAAAAAAATGCGTACAAAAACAAAAAAGACAGCAACGATTTAATCATCACTGTCGTGTGCAGTTATATTAAAACGAACGCATTGAGTGCCTATCGACTTTCTCGCAGACGTTCGTGAAAACTCTCAAATGGTGATCCACCCGCGACTCGAACGCGGGACACCCTGATTAAAAGTCAGGTGCTCTACCGACTGAGCTAGTGGATCACATCAGTTGCCGTATCAGCAACGTTGATTATTATACAAGCTAAGGCGAACCTTGTCAAGCACTTTGTAAAATTTTTTCATAGAAAAAGCACGCCCGAAAGCGTGCTTTTAATTTTGCATTAACATATAAAATTTCTAGAAGTGCCGGAAGGCGCGAAGCAGTGAAGCTTATGAAGCGCAGGCGTACTTGAAGTACGTCAAGCAAGTAAGCAAGCTGCGACAAAGCGTAACGGTGCTTATAGGAATTTTAGTCTGTGAAATTGTCGAAGTAACCTTGAACCAATACAACCGGAGTCCCCTTATCACCACTGCCACTGGTCAAATCGCACAGAGAACCGATAAGGTCAGTTAATTGACGCGGAGTAGTACCTTGGGAAGCCATGTTGCCAACCAAGTTGCCTTCTTTTTCTTTAATAGCATTGGAGATAGCTTCTTTAAGAGCAACACCGCTCAAATCCTTAAAGTCGTTATCTGCCAAATATTTCAGCTTCAGTTCGTTAGGAGTACCAATCAAACCTTTGGTAAAAGCAGGAGATACGACAGGGTCTGCCAGTTCCCAAATTTTACCTTGAGGATCTTTGAAAGCACCATCGCCATAAACCATAACTTCCACGTGTTTGCCGGTCAGTTTCATAATTTTAGCTTGCACTTCTTCAACCATATCTTGGCATTCACGGGGGAAGAGCTTAATTTGACCTTCAGTAGATTTATTGGAGCCAAGCAAACCGTAGCGGGCATTGTAGCCACTGCCATTAACAGAAGCAGTCAGGATATCATCCAAGCTGCAAACAACCTTCGCACCATTTTCCAAAAGGATGCGCTTAGTTCTTGCGCGGGTATGAATATCACAGTTCAAGATGCAGTCGGTGTATTTCAAAATGGTCTTTGCCTGATTTGCAAAAACAACTTCTACCTCCGCACCTGCTTCAGTAATGAGGTCTGCGTAGTATTGAACATAGTCAACACCGGTAAATTCGTGCTTGTTTTCACCAAACAGCTCACGATATTTTTCTAAAGTAAGCACATCACTATAGGGGTTAACGCCTGCAGCATCCAGTTGGTCATAGGTCAACAAAGCGTTGCCAACTTCGTCGCTGGGATAGCTAAGCATCAGCACAACCTTTTTAGCACCCTTGGCAATGCCACGCAGACAAATTGCGAAACGGTTACGGGATAAAATCGGGAAGATAACACCAATGGTTTCGCCACCCAATTTTTGTTTCACGTCTGCAGCAATATCATCAACAGTTGCGTAGTTGCCCTGTGCTCTTGCAACAACAGATTCAGTTACAGAAATAACGTCTCTGTCGCGCAGCTCAAAGCCTTCGCATTTAGCAGCTTCCATAACGCTATTAACCACAATTTCGGGTAAGTTATCTCCTTCACGAATAATCGGGCAACGAATGCCTCTAGAAACAGTACCCACTCTTCTTTCCATAAAAATGTGCCTCCACAATACAGAATAAAATACTAAATATCTTCAGACCAAACCCGAACGATATGTAAAAGCATTTATAAAACATCCGCAGTTATTATAACTTATCGTCCATAATCCTGCAAGAAAAACTTAAAACTACCTTGTTAAAGTTCTGCTTAAACCTCTAAAAATCCTGCTCAACTTGTGAAACTACGTAAAATTATTCTTTAATTTTGCTGAATCCAACAAATTTAGTAAATTGTTTATGGAAGAACAGGTTAACAGTGTCAACAGGGCCATTGCGGTGCTTAGCAATGATAAGTTCGGTTACGTTTTGATTTTCTGTTTCAGGGTTGTAGTAATCCTCGCGATACAGGAAGGCTACGATATCCGCATCCTGCTCCAAAGAGCCGGATTCACGCAGGTCACTGAGCATAGGTCGTTTAACCTGACGAGCTTCTACCCCGCGGCTTAATTGGGACAGGGCGATAACGGGAACGTCCAGCTCACGAGCCAATGCCTTCAAGGAACGAGAGATTTCAGAAACCTCCTGCTGCCTGTCGCCACTATTATTACGTTTGCCACTCCCCTGCATCAATTGCAGGTAATCCACTACAATTAAATCAAGACCATGCTCTGATTTTAAACGGCGAGCACGACTACGCATTTCCATGGCAGTAATACCAGGAGTATCATCTATATAAATCTTTGCCTTGTACATATCTTCGCAGGCAGCCCATAAAGCATTCCAATCCTTTTCTGCCATTTCTCCTGTACGCAAGCGTTGAGAATCAATATTAGCTTCTGCACAAAGCATACGATTTACCAGCTGCTCCTTGCTCATTTCCAAACTAAAGAAAGCAACGGAAAGGCTCTCCGGCTTTTTCAGCTTTTTATGAGCACGCAAAGCTACGTTTTGCACTACGTTGAGAGCAAAGGCAGTTTTACCCATGGAAGGACGTGCTGCTAAAATAATAAAATCCGAAGGATGAAGTCCGGAGGTTAGTCTATCCAAATCAGTGAAGCCTGTGGGGATACCTGTTAACCCACCCTTATTATTGGCAAGCTCCTGAATCATTTGGGCTGCATCCATCAGGATATCGCCAATAGGAGTGAACTCCGCATTCTTGCCACGATTGGAAATTTCTAAAATGCGGCTTTCTGCCTTATCCAGTAGCACGCCCACTTCGTCATTGGCTTCGTAGCCCATGGCAGCAATCTCCGTAGAAACTCTTACCATTTGACGTAGAACGGACTTTTCATAAACAATTTTTGCGTGGTACTTCACATTGGCAGCAGTGGGTACTGCATTAGCCAAAGAAGTAATGTAGGCAATGCCGCCCACATCATCCATTTTATTTTCACGGCGCAGCACATCAGTAATAGTAATCAAATCCACAGCTTCATTTTTGCCATAAAGCTCCATCATAGCATTAAAAATAACGCGATGAGATTCGCGGTAAAAATCACTGGCACTAATAATTTCGGTTACCTGGGCGATGGCAGCATTATCTATTAACATTGCTCCAAGTACAGATTGTTCAGCATCTATACTTTGAGGTGGTACACGTTCTTCTAACATAAGCATCTTCCTCATAATGGTTTTTTCTAAAATAACTAAGTTAATTATACTATCAATTTCTACATTAAAGAATACTTCCACGTAAAAAACTTTAATCGCAAGTTTTTTGCATGTAAAAACAGCTCCCCATTTCGGAGAGCTGTTGAATACAATAACAAGGCTAAATAAAATTGTAACGCGACGGCGTACTGGTGATACGCCAAGCAAACAATTTTATGACAACGCAGTCAAATAGTGCTTATCACGCTTTTTTCAGTAACGCATCACCAAAGGCGCATCCTTCAAAGGTAGCAAAGTAATCTGCAGGAGTTTCTGCACGTCTAATCATTTGAGTGCTGCCATCTTCCTTCAATAAAATCTCTGCACTGCGCAGCTTGCCATTGTAGTTGTAGCCCATGGCAAAACCGTGAGCACCTGCATCATGAATGAAGAGCAAATCACCCATTTCAATTTCCGGAAGCATACGGTCAATGGCAAATTTGTCATTGTTTTCGCAGAGACCACCGGTTACATCATACTTGTGGTCGCAGGGAGCATCTTCCTTACCCATAACAGTTATGTGATGATAGGAACCATAGATTGCAGGACGCATCAGGTTAGCTGCGCAAGCATCAAGACCAATATATTCCTTGTGAGTATGCTTTTCGTGAATAGCCTTCGCAACTAAAGCACCATAGGGAGCAAGCATGAATCTACCCAGCTCTGTAAAAATTTTCACATCGCCCATACCAGCCGGCACGAGGATTTCTTCATAGGCTTTACGCACGCCTTCGCCAATAACAAGAATATCGTTTTCCGGTTGGTCAGGCTTGTAAGCAATACCAATGCCACCGGAAAGATTGATGAACTCGATATGCGCACCGGTTTCTTCCTTTAACTCTACAGCAACCTTGAACAAAATGCGTGCCAGCTCCGGATAGTAGTCGTTAGTAACAGTGTTGGAAGCCAAGAAAGCGTGCATACCAAAATGCTTAACGCCCTTTGCCAACAATTTTTTATAAGCTTCGGTCATTTGGGGACGAGTCAAACCATATTTAGCATCGCCAGGATTATCCATAATATTATTAGCGATAGCGAAAGTACCACCGGGATTATAACGGCAGCTAATGGTTTCGGGAATGTCAGCCACCTTTTCCAAGAAGTCAATATGAGTAATATCGTCCAGGTTAATAGTTACATTCAATTTACGCGCCAGCTGGAAATCTTCTGCAGGAGTTGCGTTGGAAGAAAACATAATCTCGCTTTCCTTGAAGCCCACTGCATCAGACATCAACAGCTCGGTGTAAGAAGAGCAGTCCGCACCGCAACCCTCTTCGCGCAAAATGTTAAGCAAAGACGGATTGGGGGTAGCCTTCACTGCAAAATATTCTTTGAAGCCCTTGTTCCAGCTAAAAGCTTGGTTTACCAGACGGGCAGTTCTGCGGATGCCTGCCTCATCATACAGGTAAAAGGGTGTTGCGTATTGGGACGCAATATTTTCAAGTTGTTCTTTTGTAACAAACGGAATTTTCTTAGCCACGGTTATCACCTTTCTGCAATTCAATAAGCTTAATTTCATTTTTGAGCGCATCCTTGAATAAATCTACAAGGTTGCGCTTACAGGAATACAAACAAGTCGAATTCTCTTCGTCCTCTAAATCACCGGTTACAACAGTTTGTGAATCGGCAATGAGGCGAATCTGCTCATTTTGCTTTTCGGTGCCGTAGCAGATTGCCTGTGGCAAAGTAAATTGCTCATCGCTGATGATTACCACCTTTAATCCCCGGTCAAGCGCGTCCATCAATTCTGATTTCAGCAGCTCCATTACCCTCTTATTAGCAGAAACATAAATGCGAGCTTCTGCTTGGCGAACTGTGTTCTTTAATTTATTGATGATTTCCAGCTCACCCTTAATGGTAATGTATCCCTCTGCATCACTTTTCAAAGCAGGCAACTGATTCAAAATCTTTTTCTTAATTTCTTGCAGCCTGTCAATTTTATTAGTGCAGAATTCCTCCGGCGGTACCGGAGTGTAGCGGGTAACCTTTCCTTCTTCCAAAACATAAGCTGCGCCCTTATCTACCAATCCTGCCAGAGCAGTATAAGTATTAGAACGGCTGATGCCTGTTTGCTTGGCTGCCTCGTAGCCGGTTAAATAACCTTCCTTCAAAAGCAGCACATACAAGGTTGCCTCCTGTTTGGTTAGATTAAAATGCGTTAATCCTTCGATAAGCTCCATAATCCCTCATTTGGCTCTTCTTTCTTGTTTTATTGTTCCTGTTTGAGAACACTATACTAAAAATATTTTTAGTTGTCAACTGCTAACTAATAAATTCCCCAAAAAGAAAGGCAAGCTAAAAATTAAGCCTGCCATTTTGTAAAACTATTTACATTATAAAAAGAAAAACGCTGCCGAAACAAGGGCAGCGTTTTAACTTAATGCTTTGAAATTTTGTATCATACTGATTAACGCAATGGATCTAACTGAATGACGTTAATGGCTTTTGGTCCAAGTCTATTGTTAATAAGATCGAACTTCACGCTGCGACCCTCAATAAGAGTTCTAAAGCCATTCATCTTGATTGCAGTATAATGAACAAAAATATCTTTGCCATCACCGCACTCAATAAAGCCATAACCCTTTTCAGCGTTGAACCACTTTACTTTGCCGGTCATTACTTTTCCTCCTTGTAGGTACGACGTAAAAAGCTGCGAGTGCCGCTTTGATTACATTATAGACTAAAGCGGATAGAAAAGCAATTTATTTTCTGACTATTTATATTTTTTATGCACTTCCGAATTTTCCTCTGCAAGCAGTAGTTTTTCTCGGCGTGTTAATTTTTTAATAGCACACTCTCGTTTTAAAGCACTTTCCTTGTCTGCCAGCTCTTCGTAATAAACTAACTCCAAGGGAGCGCGGCCGCGAGTGTATTTGGCACCCTTGCCCTGTTGATGTTGGGCAAGGCGGTGCTCTAAATTATTGGTCCAACCGGTATATAAGGTTCCGTCCTTGCAACGGAGCATATATACATAGGCAGGCATCTTATTTTACAACCTCTACTTTTTCCATGATAACTGCTTCACGAGGACGATCACGGAAATCAGTAACAACTGCGCCAATAAGACGAACCACGTTCATGCCTTCAACAACCTTGCCAAAAATTGCGTGATGACCATTAAGCCACGGAGTAGGAGCCAGGGTAATAAAGAATTGGCTGCCACCGGTATTGGGGCCAGCATTTGCCATGGACAAAATACCTTCGTCATCATGTTTCAAGCCTTCACCAAATTCATCCTTAATATGGTAGCCAGGACCACCACAGCCGGTACCGGTGGGGTCACCGCCTTGAATCATGAAGTCTTCAATAACACGATGGAAGATCAAACCATCATAGAAGCCTTTTTCAGTAAGCTCAATGAAGTTGCCGGAAGTCAGGGGAGCTTTGTCCTCGAACATTTCTGCAACGAAAACGCCTTTGTTGGTAGTAAATTTAATTTTTCTGTTTTCAGCCATAATTACATCCTCCAAAATATTTTATATTATTTTTTCTTTTGCATTAAAGCAGGCACCAGGTACAAGCCGCAGCCAATTGCCGCCATGAAGGCAGGTACCAAAGATTGCGCCTGACTATCGCCGTGAAGATAGGACAAAGCAACGATAATCATCAGGAACACCCCTTGTGCCATTTGTAAACGTCTGGGGTTAATACGTTTATTGTTTCTGTCGCCTTTAGCTTCGGTAAACATTGCCGCACGAATTTCCGGCAAGAAGATTACGAAGGTAGCGCACATGAGCCAAACGTAAACCATGGACAGATTTTGTACCAAGAAGTTAAAATCTGCGAAGAAGCAGGTGCAAAGTGCCAAGCCCGCCAAATACCAGCTGCGGAAGTAGCCGCCGGGGATTTGAGTTTCCAGCGCGTAAACAGAAGCGGTAATAAGAGGATACAGCCAGAAGCCTTGGGAACCCAACCAACCGGAAATACCAATGATAATTACATTGTCACCAATCTTATGACGAGAACCGGAGGTTCTGTTGAGCATACGGATTACAAAGAGCAGCCACAGCATTACGACAATATTGCCTTCGCCCAGATACAAGGTTGCAACGAGAGTCAGGAAGCCGCCAATAATGCCACCCAGTTTGCGGTCAGGGTCAAGCTCCTGCGCCAGCATAAAGGAAAACAGAAAGGCTAATGCCACACCAACGCCGCCCATAGCAGCATCCATCACATCAATATTTCCGGTAAGTAACCAAGCGGTTACTGCTGCCATCGACAGAAGCGCACCAACCAGGGCAATGCGAGTAGTGTTGTCTTCTAAATCGATAGGTCTGCCCAATCCAATATAAGCGCCAATACCGGTAACATCTTCTACAGCTTGAAAGCCTGCGTACTTATTAGTCTTTTTTGCCATTTCATCATCCCTCGTTCGAATTTTATAATGTACTATTATAACACAAAATAAGACGACTGTAAGCCGTCTTATTTTCATATTGATATAAAATTTCTTTCACGCCCAAAATCTTTAGAAGTGCTGGAAGGCGCGAAGCAGTGAAGCTTATGCCGAGAAAGCGTACTTGAAGTACGTCGAGCAAATAAGCAAGCCGCGACAAAGCATAACAGTGCTTATAAAAATTTTATTAGAAAATCTTGGTCAGCTCTGCTAAGGTAATCGCAAAGGCTGCAGTACGCGGCACAGCTGTTTTCAAATCTACAGATTCGTGGTCAGTATGCTCATCGTAATTTTCTACGCCCAGAGCGTCCAGAGTAGGAATATATTTTGCAGTACGGTTGCCGTCAGTCAAGCCACCAGCTACCCATTCGCTAACCTCGCCGCCAAACTCTTCCTTAACAACAGCCTTGTACACATCCACCATCTTTTGTACTTGGGGAGTTTTTTCCATAGGACCAGTTACCATACCACCGGTAATACTTACCTTAGTCCCTGCAATAACAACCTTGTCTGCCAAAGCCTTTACTTCCCTATCAATACGAGCCTGCTCTGCAGTGGAGAAGCAACGGATATTTACTTCGCAGAAGGCATCACCGGGAATTACACTAATCTTATCGTTAGTAGAACCAATCACGCCAACGTTGACGGTGTTTTGCGGAATGAATTGTCCTGCATCCACAATACCACGCGCCTTCAAGGCTTCTGCAGTGAAATCTTCCGGACTGCCGGGCATGGGGCTAGCCAGCTTGTGAATTTCAGTAATGGTATACGCTAGCTGATGAATTGCGTTGGCACAATGTTGGGAAGCGTTACCATGATGTCCGCCAATGCCGGTAACCTCCACGCGATATTTAGCATTGCTCTTGCGTTGGGTAACAATACCCCAGTTGGGGCGAGCAACGTCCATAATAATAGCGAAGTCTGCCTGTTGGGAAAGCTCTGCCACAATTTCTTCTGCAGTTTTGGAACCGCCCTCTTCTTCGCCGTTGGTATAGTAGATAATTTCCTTAAAGTTTTTGAAGCCGGCAGCCTGCAGTGCTTTCAAACCGTAGATAACTTCCATAACAGTTGCCTTGTCATCGCCAACACCGGGACCCCAGGCAAAACCGTTTTCATCTACGCGGAAAGGACGCTTTGCCGCTTCACCACGATTAAATACAGTATCAACGTGAGCCACGAGTAGAACTGTCAGCTCTCCCTCGCCACGCAAGCGTGAAATCAAATGGCAGGCGCGGTCATTGTATCTAAATTCAGTAGTAGCCCCCAAGGCTTCCATATGCTCAGCAACAACTTTATTGGCAGCTTCCGTACCTTCACGGTCTCCATTGCCGGAATCAATATTAGTGAGGATTTCCAAATCCTTCACATAATCAGCGTAATGCTCTTGCAAATAAGTTTTAATGGTTTCTCTCATGGCAGAACTCCTTTGTAAAATATTTTCTCAAAAACTCATAATGCTCTTATATTCGTTAAGGTTAGTAGTTTCTCCTGCCAAAAGTTTTGTAGTAAATGCTAAACAAATATGTAATCTGCCATTACAGGCTGCAGCCCTCGCCCTTTCATAGCTACAAATATTTCTTCCAAGCTACGTCCATCATCAATTTCAAACTGCTCATCCCCCAGTCCGCTACCGCCATGACCACCAATACCCGTACTAACCCCTGCAGAAATTTTGTTGGCGCAAATACTCATCAGATTATCACGCACGCGAGCGCACTCCCTACTGGAAACGGTTATGGATGCGTAGGGCAGAAACAGACGATAAGCACAGACAATCTGCAAAAGCTGACGCTCCCCTACGTCCAAGGGAGTAATCCTCTCATTATTGATGATGGGTCGCAGGCGGGGACAGGACAGAGCGATTTCAGCGTGAGGATATCGCTTTTGTAAAAGCATTGCGTGCACGCCAACAGCTAAAGCATCCCGACGAAAATCGTCCAAACCTAAAAGCGCCGCCAAGCCTACGCCACGCATGCCACCTCGTAGCGCTCGCTCCTGTGCGTAAAAGCGATAGGGAAAACAACGCTTATGCCCCGCCAAATGGAGCTGTCCATATTTTTCAGGGTTATAGGTTTCTTGGAACACAGTAACGTAATCCGCACCACAGCTATGCAAATAAGCATACTCATCGCTATTGACGGGGTAAATCTCTAAACCCACCACCTTAAAATATTTACGCGCCAGCCTGCAGGCTTCGCCAATGTATTCTACGCTGGACATCTTCCTGCTTTCGCCAGTTAGAAGTAAAACCTCCTGCATACCTGTCGCGGAGATGACTTGCATCTCGCGCTCCATCTGCTCTGCATTCAGCCTTGCCCTGTGAATTTGGTTATGGCAGTTAAAGCCACAATACACACAATAATTTTCACAGTAGTTGGCAAGGTACAAAGGGGTGAAGAAATGCACATTGTTGCCAAAATATTTTTGCCTTTCCTTCTGTGCGGCTTGTGCAATTTGCTCCAAGAAGGGTAACGCCGCCGGCGAAAGCAGGGCGCCAAAATCTTCCACTGTCCGCTTGTCACTTTCGATAGCACGCAAGACCTCCTCCGTACCGTAAGCTTCTGGGTTAAAAGCAGTACGCAAGTCTAAAACCTGCTCCAGCATTTGGCTTTCCAAAACCTCCATACCCTCTTGGTAAACAAGGTAATCTGCTACAAGATTTTGCGCCGCCAAACGACTTTCTTCATTATATATAGTAGTGTTAAAAAATTTATCTTCCATTATATATACCTCTTAATCACGCAGGAAACCTGTCAAGGGTGAAGACGCATTGGCAAACTTGCGTACCTCGCCCAAGCCGGCAAGATACGCCCTGCGCCCTGCCCTTACTGCTTCACGAAAGGCAGCTGCCATTTGGGGAATATCGCCTGCGCTGGCGATGGCAGTGTTAACCATTACGGCGGCAGCCCCCATCTCCATAGCTTGGCAAGCTTGGGACGGCTTACCAATCCCAGCATCAACAATAACGGGCAAGTCAATTTCATCTATCAAAATTTGAATGAAGTCCAAAGTGCAAAGCCCCTTATTACTACCGATGGGTGCGCCCAAGGGCATGATGCACGCCGCTCCTGCATTTGCCATATCCCGCGCCGCCTGTAAATCCGGATACATATAGGGCATTACCACGAAGCCTTCCTTCGCTAAAACCTCCGTTGCCTTTGCCGTAGCGTAATTGTCCGGAAGCAGGTACTTGCTATCCTTGATAACTTCTATCTTCACAAAATCGCTTTGGCATAATTCCCTTGCCAGTCGGGCGATACGCACTGCTTCCTCCGCAGTGCGCGCTCCGGACGTATTGGGAAGCTTCACTACATTTTTAGGCAGATAATCCAAAATATTTTCCAAGCTTCCCCCATTGGCACGCCTTAAGGCAAGAGTTATGATTTCTGCGCCAGCCTGCTCTACCGCAGCCTTAATCAGCTCCAAGGAATATTTGCCGCTTCCCAAAATAAAACGTGAATGAAATTCATGACCACCTAAAATAAACTTATCCATCCTTAACCCTCCAGTCCTAAAATAATTCTTTGCACTAAATGTGCCTGCTGCGCTGCGCATAGGGTAACCCTTGCCGCGTGAACACTGGTGGTTTCGCAATCACTCACACCATCACCGCAAAGGTAAAGTCTTTTGTTCAGCTTCCGTGCCTTAATTAAATTGCCGTCACCCAAGCCTGCCATACCGGAAGCCGCCACGATAACTTTTCCCGGGAAATATTCCAGTACTCCGTTAACAAGCATCGCCTTCGCCTGGGGTTTATCAAAGGCTTCACAGATGATATCCGCATCTGCAAAAAGCTGTGGCAATTTTTCTTCGCTTACTCTTTCACAGCAAAGCTTTAGTTTAATGTAGGGATTTATGCACCGCAAATTTTCTGCCAAGGCTTCCGTCTTGTACACGCCTATTTGCTCCGCAAAATATTGCTGACGGTGCAGATTGCTAAAATCCACCCTGTCAAAATCAATCAGAATCAAATGCTCCACACCCATTCGCACCAGCATAGTAGCAATATTACTCCCCAAGCCACCCAGACCTGCCACAGCCACCTGCGCCTGTTGTATTTTGCTTGCCACCTCTTCACCACAACGGGCAACCAACTGTTGCTTCCATTCCTCTTCGGTAAAAAGCATCTTAACCACCTCCCACGAAGCAGACCACTTCCAATTTATCAGCATCTGTCAAAATTACGGAAGCGTACCTGCTTCTCGGAATGATATCTCCGTTCAGCTCCACTGCAATTTTATTGGAAGAGTAGCCATTGTTTTCCAGAAAGCTTACCAGTGTAGTTTCTTCCGTCAGCGTTACTGTTTCTCCGTTTAGTTTCATAATGTTCCTCCTTTTTGCTTCGTTCTTCCGCAGAGCCTAAGTGTTCATTTCTCTTTTCCTGCTGTCGATAGCAAAATTTATCTGTTTGCAAGCAACGATTCGAAATAAGCAGCGACACAAATTCAAGAAAATAGTGCGCCCATCCACATCCTGAGCTGTAATTTTTAAAAACCTGCAGAAAATTTAGAAGCGAATATGTGGACAGCGCTATTTTCATACTAAAAGGAGCGTTAGAAAAATTAGTTTACTAATTTTTTGCGTTTGAGTGCTGCGGCAAACAATAAATTTTGCATACGCATCTACAAGAAAGCAAAAAGGCACACGAAGAAACTACACCCGCGGTGGTGTACCCCTTCGTGCGCCTAAGCTCACTCACACTTTAGAACTTGATACAGAATAAAAAAGAAGCTGACAACGCAGCTCCCGAATTTCTTAACATTTCCCTACGTTGGCATTACCCATATCAGGTTCATGGGTCGAAGTTCACAACTTCCTCTCAGCCTATCCATAAGCTCCCCAACAATATTCAATTACAGCTCCATTGTAAAACCACAGGTCTCTCTTGTCAAGCAAGCGCCTTATAATTATTTTCATAAGTCCTTACAAAATACTTTTGCCTTTTAGCAAATGTGCTATAATATTGCACAGGAAAGGATTGAGGTTCCCATGACAAACTATTTTGAAATCATCCATAAATTACAAATAGAACATAACGCAAGCGCTGCGGAGCTACTTGCCCTGCTCCAATGCAATGACGCTAAAATTTTAGAAGCCTTACGCCAGGCGGCACAAGCCCAAGCGCAGCAAACCTTTGGCAACAATGTTTACCTGCGTGGCTTGATAGAGTTCAGCAATTTTTGTAAGAACGATTGCCTTTATTGCGGAATCCGTCGCAGTAATCGTAAGGCAAGCCGTTATCGCCTAACACCCCAAGAAATTTTGAAATGTTGCGCCACAGGCTACGCTTTGGGTTTGCGTACCTTCGTCCTGCAAGGCGGCGAGGACTTCGCCTACGACGATAAGCGTTTGGCAGAAGTAGTTGCGGAAATCAAAAGGCGGTATCCCGATTGCGCAGTAACCCTATCCGCCGGAGAACGCAAGCCGGAAATTTATCGTCAGTGGTTCGAAGCGGGGGCAGACCGTTACCTGCTGCGTCACGAAACTGCTAACCCGGAGCATTACGCCAAGCTTCACCCCGCAGAATTAAAATTAGCTACCCGCTTGGAGTGCTTGCGAAGCTTAAAGGAAATTGGCTACCAAGTTGGGACAGGCTTTATGGTAGGCTCCCCTTATCAGACGGTGGAAAATTTGGTAGAAGACTTGCTTTTCATTAAAGGCTTTAACCCTCACATGGTTGGCACCGGTCCCTTCATTCCCCACAAGGACACTCCCTTTGGAGAAGAAGATGCTGGCAGCGGACAACTCACCCTAAAATTGATTTCTATTTTAAGATTGCTCCTGCCCAAAGCAAATTTGCCTGCCACCACCGCCCTCAACACCCTCTTGCCCAATGGACATCAACAGGGAATTTTGGCAGGCGCCAATGTAATTATGCCCAACCTTTCTCCACAAAACGTGCGCGATAAATATACTCTTTACGATAACAAGAAACACAGCGGCAGCGAAGCAGCGGAAGGCGTAGCCTTTCTCCGCAAGCTGCTGGCAGAAATTGGTTACGAGAACCCTATCAGCCGCGGTGATTATCCGGATGTGATTAGATGAACCCTAAATATCAAGTTATAAACACCTATAAATCCTTGAGCGATTGGCACAACTTTCGCTTGCGCCTATTTGCCGAAGGCATCCTGATTGGTATCTTCAGCGGTCTGGTGATTTGCTTCTTTCGCTACGCCTTGCACGAAGTAGAGCATCATCGTAGCATTTTTTATCAATACCTTACCACTGCCGATTGGACTTACAGTGCCGCTTGGTTCTGCTGCTTAGTAACCCTTGCCTACGTTTTGGACAAGCTTAACCGCATCGAGCCTTTAGCCGCAGGCAGTGGCATCCCCCAAGTTAAGGGCGCCATCCTTGGCTTGATTAAAATGCGCTGGCTTAACATCCTGTGGGTAAAACTTACCGCAGGCATCTTGGGTATTGGCGCAGGCTTGTCACTGGGGCGCGAAGGACCGTCCATTCAGTTAGGCGCCGTTGCAGCCCAGGGTGTAAGCCGTATGCTAAAGCGTACCCGTATGGAAGAACGTTACCTGATGACAAGTGGTGCCAGCGCAGGCTTGGCAGCAGCCTTCAATGCTCCCCTTGCAGGTGTCATCTTTGCTTTGGAAGAGCTGCACCGCAACTTTTCCATCGTTGTACTGCTTCCCTGTATGGCAGCAGCAATGACGGCAACAGTAGTGTCCCGCGCTCTGTTCGGAAGAGCATCCATCTTCGAATTTACCGACCTTCCTCTTTTGCCCATCAACTATTACGGCATTGTAGTTATCGTTGCGTTGGTTGTTGGGTTGGGCGGGGTAATCTTTAACAAAGGCTTGCTTAGCGTTCCTAAATTTTACGCCTTGCCCATTTTCAAGAAACCTGTTCATAAAATTACTTTTGCTCTCTTAACCGCAGGGGTTCTTGGTTACTTCCTCCCCGAAGTTTTGGGCGGTGGCAATCAGCTTATCAACCATATTTCCGGCACACCGGTTTCTTTGCAGCTTTTGCTCTTACTCTTAGTTGGCAAATTGCTTTTTACCCTTATAAGCTATGGTTGCGGTGTTCCCGGTGGCTTCTTCCTGCCCATGCTGGTTATCGGCGCTCTTTGCGGAAGTATTTGCAGTAATATTTTGATTAGCCTTGGCTGGATTGAGCCTGCCTACGCTTCCAATATTATTGTTATCGGAATGGCAGCACTGTTTTCCTCTTCTGTACGCGCTCCCATCACCGGCACAGTCCTCATTATGGAAATGACTTCCTCCTACCAGCATTTACTTGCTTTATCAATCGCCGCCATGGTTGCCTTCGTAGTTGCGGAGCTGTGCAAGAGCAAGCCCATTTACGAAGAACTGCTTAACCGCACTTTGAACAAAGCTCCTGCAGAACCCAAGCTAATGGAGCAGCGCAATATTACAGAGCTTGCTGTTTGCAGCGGTAGCCCCATTGAAAACAAACTGGTCAAAGAAATCAAATGGCCTCCCAACACCTTGCTTGTTGATATCAAGCGTGGCGAAGAACAGCTTGTTCCCGCAGGTGATACTAAAATCATGGCGGGAGATTTCATCTACGTCCTTAGCTATAATGAGAACGTAGTGCAGCTGCAAAAGCTTGCGTCGGAAAAAGAAAATTAAAATTACAGAACAACACACAAAGACCGTAACGCTCTTTAAACGAACGCTACGGTCTTTTTATGTAACTTACTTTAATTGTTTCCTTCTACAAACTTCACAAAGGAAGCTGCCTGAGCTTTCAAGAAGGGTTCACTGGTTGTCAGGCGTAACTTGCCTGCTTCATCAAGCTGTGTCAGCGCATTGGGGATGATAAGACGCGGCACATTCATTATCTTCATATTAAGAAAGCTTAGCAAAGTTACAAGATGATCCTGCGCCATGCAGGTTCCGCTCATCCCAGGAGTAATACCACTTAAAGCAACAGGCTTGCCACCAAGAACATTCCCCTCCGTCGCACTAATTGGTCTAGAAAGCCAGTCCAATAAATTTTTTAATACACCTGGGAAATAATGGTTATACTCCGGCGAAAAAATCCAAATGCCGTCAGCAGCAAACACTTCCTTGCGAACAGCCATAACTGCAGGCGGAGCGGGAAACTCTATATCTTGATTGAAGAAGGGTACATCCTTATAATCTAAAAATTTAACTTCTACCTTGCCGTCCAAATATTTTGCCGCAGCTTGGGCTAATTGTAAATTAAATGAATCCTTGCGTAAAGAACCTACTATAAATAAAAGTTTAAGCATAAAGGCACCTCCTCTACTAAATTAATTGTAGCACAAAGAAGCTTCAAATATATGAAAAGCTTACCTATTCACAAAAGGTTTGCAGAAATGGCGGAAGAATAGCAGAAAAGCAGCTGCTCCTCTTGAAACAACTGCTTTAATTCATTTTCACTTACACACTTGTCAATTCAATCAAAACTTTTTCTAAATCAGCTTTTAATTTTGGGAAGTCCTGCTTTACTGTACTATATACATCTTCCATCCGCAGTGTTTGATACTTATGTGCAGTCAAATCCCGCATGCCGGCAACAGCTTTCCAAGGAATATACGAATACTTCCCCCTTGTTTCATTCGTAATATTTTTTATAAGCTCACCTATATTTATAACCGTCATACATATAGCACGCTTCAATTTTTCATCAGCGACAAAATCCTCGTAGGGAGCATTACCTATCATTCCTGCACCAATATCAATTTCAGAGATTACCTTTTGTAAAATCACCTTATCCCTACGCGACATACAACTCCACCTCTTTATTCACTTCAATCAAATCGCTATTTAGTAACGGTCCATGAACAACATCAACATCTAAACCAAGCAATTCCTCTAACTGAATCCTAATCTTTGATAAGGTCAGCAACGATATCGGTTCAGAAAACTCTATAATTAAATCCACATCACTGTCAGGACGATTAGTATTATCTGCACGAGATCCAAAGAGGGTTATCTTTTTAATCGGATACGCAATCGCAATAGGATATATAATTTTTTTCATAGTCTCGATATCCATCTTATAACCTCCAATCTCACGATAACTTTCTTTAATTTTATCATATAACCAAAATTATTGCCATTCTCATGCAAAAAGCAGCCCGCCATCAGGAGAGCTGCTTAAATTTTTTAGTTCTAAAACACCAACTTCGCCACAAGCATTCCGGTTATAGCTGCGAACAGCCCAGCCACAACACTGCAGCCTGCGTACATGCCTGCCATCATGGTTTTGCCCTTGGATAGCATAGTCAGTGCATCATACCCAAAAGAAGAAAAGGTAGTGAAGCCACCTAAAAGTCCTATACATAAGTAAAGCTTCCAAGTTGTTTCTTCCAATTCTCTTTGGATAAGTCCGGACATAAACATGCCCATCAGAAAGCAACCCAAAATATTTATCGCGAAGCTTCCCAGCGAAAACTTGCCCTGATAATTTTTGCTAAGAAAATTACCAAGCAAATATCTAAAAACAGAGCCAATGGCTCCACCTATTGCTACAACTACAAGATCCAACATCATCACTCACACTTTTACACAGTACCGTCTTCTAAGATACCCAGCTTTCTTCTCCAATATCTGGAATAAACTACGCCTGCAGGGTTATTGGCAAGCACTCTATCCTTGGTAATAAGACTGGAAACAGGAGCTTCACTGTACTTGGTAAAAATCATATCGTGCCCAACACATAAGCCCACAACAAAATTCAGCTCCGTTTTTGCCTCGTTCATCAGCTGCGCCTGCATTTTAGGATTGCACATTGCTTCGTGCTGACCAGGTTTAATCTTTTCCAGCGCTAAGATATCTTTATCAATGGAACAATTCTTGCAGCAAACACTTTCCACCTGCAAGCCTGCGTTCTTAAAATATTGCGCACAGAACTTAGCTTCATTTGCCAAGCCAATACAAAACGCAATACCAATTTTTGTTACGCCCAACTGCTGTGCAAAGAAAAGGCTTTCCTCCAAGCGAGTCATCTTCAAATAATTACGGGTTTCAGTCGCAGCGGCAGCCTGCATTATTTTAACGTCCTCTTCATTATACATAGCAACAGCTTCTTCCTTGCTGTAACGAGTACAATTTTGTTCTTTCACATAACAGTTATGATGTTTACAAAACGCACAATTCATAAAAAATCCTCCAGTCCTTTTTAGCTTCTCCTCTTTTAGAAGGCAGCCTTCTGCCTATAATTGCCTACTTAGATAATTCTGCGGCAAGAACTTTTCTCCTGCTACCAAAAATTCACACAAGGCTTTTTCCTTCGTCATCTTTTTGTGCTATAATGTTAGCAGAAGCTAACATTTCAGTAATATACTTGTCAAATCGCAGACAATGTTATGATTCCACTGATGAATGATACTTAGCACGCGTTTAGGGTGATATATATGAAGAAAGAACAATTTAATATTGCTGGTATGTCCTGCTCCGCCTGCTCTTCCCGTATCGAAAAGGTTATAGGCAAGCAGCAGGGAGTTGAGCAAATCAGTGTCAACCTTTTAAAAAATAATATGCACGTTACTTACGACGAAAAAGTAATTTCTGCAGAAGCAATCATTGCCAAGGTGGAAAAGCTTGGCTTTGGTGCAAGCCTACATTTACAACAGCAAAACCAAAGCAAGGCTAAGCCTGTGGATACTGCTGCCCAAGAAATGCAAGCCATGAAGCGAAGGCTTATCTGGTCTGTAATTTTTACCCTGCCTTTATTTTATATTTCCATGGGTAAAATGATGAACTGGCCTTTGCCGGAAATTTTCCTTGGCATGGAAAACTCTTTAATCAACGGCTTAACCCAACTGCTTTTAACAATTCCTGTTATACTAATTGGCAGCAAGTATTTTGAACATGGCTTCAAGAATTTGTGGAACAAGGCTCCCAATATGGACTCTCTTATCGCCATCGGTAGCAGTGCAGCTTTTGTTTATGGTGTGTATGCTGTTTACAAAATTGCTTACGGCTTTGGTCATGGTGATATGAATTTAGTACACCGCTTCTCCCATGATTTATATTTTGAATCTGCTGCTATGATTTTAACCCTCATCACCTTGGGAAAATTTATGGAAGCAAGGGCTAAGAACCGTACTAGCGAAGCCATCACCAAGCTAATGAACTTAGCTCCTAAAATTGCTCTTGTAGAACGCCACGGAATGCAAGGGGAAATTCCCATAGAAGAGGTTGTTACCGGTGACATTCTAATTGTAAAATCCGGTGCGACTGTTCCTGTGGATGGTGTTATCATTGAAGGGAACGGCGCCTTGGACGAAGCAGCCATTACCGGTGAAAGCATACCCGTAGAAAAATACGTGGAAGATACGGTTACAGGCGGTACTATTAACAAAAGCGGTTATTTTAAAATGCGTGCCACTGCCGTAGGTGAAGATACAACTCTTTCCAAAATCATTGCTCTTGTTGACGAAGCCACTTCTTCCAAAGCTCCCATTGCTAAAATGGCAGATAGGATTAGCGGCATTTTTGTTCCCGTAGTTATTACCATCGCTGTCTTTGCCGCTGCGACTTGGATTTGCCTGGGTTACAATGTGGAATTTGCCCTTGTCATTGGAATTTCTGTTTTAGTAATCTCCTGTCCCTGCGCCCTGGGGCTCGCTACCCCCACCGCCATTATGGTAGGAACCGGACGTGGAGCTGCCAACGGAATTTTGATTAAATCTGCCAGCGCGTTGGAAGCTGCCCACAATATTGATACAGTAATTTTAGATAAGACAGGCACTGTTACAGAAGGCAAGCCCGTAGTAACGGATATCCTTACCAATAAAATTACAGAGTCCCAGCTGCTGAGCATTGCTGCTGCCATAGAAAAGCTTTCGGAGCATCCCTTGGCTGAACCCATTATCAACGCCGCAGAAGAACGTCACTTAGAACTACCTGCTGCCTCTGGCTATCGCCTGCTTCCCGGCAAAGGCTTGGAAGCTTTAGTTGAAGGCAAGCTTTGTTACGCAGGTAATGCCAAGCTAATGCAAGCAGCTAACATAGATGTAAGTGAATTTGCGGACGTAACCGCTAAACTTGCTCACGACGGCAAAACTCCTTTGTATTTTGCCCAAGGCGAGCAGCTTTTAGGAATCATTGCCGTAGCAGATACGGTTAAACCTTCCAGCGCAGAAGCAATCGCCAAACTGCGTAAGCTTGGAATAAAGGTTATTATGCTTACAGGCGACAATAAAATTACTGCAGAAGCCATTCACCGTCAGGTTGGCATGGATGAGGTCATTGCAGAACTGCTCCCCGAAGATAAGGAACGCACTGTGCGCCGCCTGCAAGAACAGGGTCATAAGGTAGCCATGGTTGGCGACGGCATCAACGATGCTCCCGCTCTCGCCCGTGCAAATGTTGGTATTGCCATTGGCGCAGGTACAGACATTGCCATTGAATCTGCGGATATTGTCTTGATGAGAAGTGATTTGCTGGACGTTCCAAAGGCAATTAGTTTGAGCAAGGCTGTAATGAGCAACATCAAGCAAAATCTTTTTTGGGCATTCTTCTATAACGCCATTGGTATTCCCATTGCAGCAGGTATGCTTTACCCCCACTTCGAAATCTTGCTGAGCCCCATGATTGCAGCGGCTGCCATGAGCTTTAGCTCCGTAAGCGTAGTCACCAACGCATTACGACTTCGTTTCTGGACTTACAAATAACTGCTTTCTAAAAAGTTAGTTTGTAATTTTTAATATAAGACACAACCAAAACGCGTCAGAAATACCATATAACAAGGCGGAATAAAATTGTGTCGCGAAGGCGTACTTGGTGTACGTCGAGCAAGCAATTTTATGACAACATGGTTAGATGGTGCTTATCACGCGTTTCGTAAAGGAGGGAAGTTAAAACACAATGGTTAAGCAAATTCGTATCGACGGCATGCACTGCATGCACTGCGTAGGCGCAGTAAAAACTGCTTTAGAAAATTTGGCAGGCGTAACCAAAGTCGAAGTAAGTCTTGACGAAGCACGCGCTCTTGTTGAAGCAGAAGCTATTTCTGACGAAGCATTGCGCGAAGTAATTGAAGATATTGGCTTCGACGTTGTAGAAATTAAATAAGCTTTATAGAGTAAGCCCTCTATAAAAAAGAAAGCAGATGAAACTTTAGTGTAAAGCTAAAATTCATCTGCTTTTTATTTTTTGTAGAGCCCTTGCAAATCACAAGGCGTCTTTTGTTTTTACCCTACTCCTCCGCTTTAGGAGAAATCTCGTTCCAAAGGGTAAAGCCTAAAATTAACATACCGCCAACCACCTGCCACAGGGTCATGCTTTCACCTAAAACAGTAACAGAAATCAACACTGCTACCAGCGGGTCAATATAGCTAAGAATTGCCGCCTTTTGTCCGGGCAATTCCTTCAGCGAAGAAAAATACATACAGTAGGTTACACCCGTATGAATAAAGCCTACGATGAGCAGGTTAACCCAGCCAAGACAATTCATACCAATTAAACTCACCCCACTGGTGAGCAAAACGTAGGGCAACAAAGTTACAATCGCAGAGATAAACTGCAGAAAGGTTCTGTGAATACCATCCACGTTTTTGATAAACTTATTCAAAAGAATTACTGTGGCGTAGAACACTGCTGCCCCTAAGCCAAACAGTATGCCCAGAAAATCACTGCTACCCCCTACGTCTCCAATACCGGTAATCATTACCAAACCTAAGGTGGACATTACAAAGCAAATGATTTGCTTACTGGTCAACTTCTCCTTAAAAAGAATGGGGCAAACCACCGTTACGATTACCGGAGCAAAATAATAGCTTAAAGTAGCAAGGGAAACAGTAGTGTACTTATAAGCTTCGAAAAGCAGAATCCAGTTAATACCCATGGCAACACCGGATGCCAGCAGCAAGGGAACTTCCTTCCGAATATTGGCAAAGGGAATTTTTTGCTTCGTTACAAATAAGAACGCTGCTATCAGCGTAGCGGCAAGCACTGCTCTGTACAGAGCTAATTCTCCGGAAGCAACGGGAATGTTGCGTACAAAGATTCCCAGGGTACCAAAGATGGTCATAGATGCCACAAGCATAAGGCGGGGGTTAAAGGCTTTCATCATAACAAAACTTTCCTCTCAATATTTTTCTTAGCTTACGCCTTCAACTGCGTAGTACGTTCTAACACCCTAATAAAATAACGATAGCTAAAATAAGCTACGCTAAAGCTGCTCACCCAAGCAATGGGCGAAGCAAGACAAATCCCCAAATAACCATGACTATCTGTCAGGAACACCGCTACCCCCGTGCGCACGAACAGTTCTACAATACCGGTCATCATGGGAATCATGGCAATACCCATTCCCTGACAAGCATTACGATAAATAAACATCTGGCTAAAGAAAAAGTAAAAGGGTACGGAATAGGTAATATACAAATATGCCGCCTGCAAAACTTCTGCTTCCGGATTGTCAAGGAAGATACCAATAATATCCTTGCCGAAAAGGAACATCAACGCTGCGGCAAAGCAGCTGAACACTAAAATAATCAGGGAACATTTTTTGATGGCTTCGCGAATTCTATCGAAGCGGCGCGCGCCAAAGTTTTGCGCTGTAAAAACCGCTATCGCCAAGCCAAAGGAAATCATAGGTTGTACGGCAAGCTGTTCTACGCGCATAGCAGTAGTGAAGCCTGCAATAGTGTTGGCACCAAATTTATTACAGATGGACTGCATAAAGATAATGCTCAAGCTAAGCACAGCAAACTGCACCGCCATGGGCAAGCCCATTCGTAAATGCTCCCACAGCTCTGCCTTAGTCAGGCAAATATCTTTTTTTCTTATATGCAGCTGAGGAAAGCGTTTATAAATGTAAGCTAAGCATAAAATTGCCGATATTGCCTGGGCAATAACCAAAGCAACTGCACTACCCGGTACCCCCCAACCAAACCAGATGATGAACACCAGCGCCAAAATAATATTGGCAATGGTTGCAACTATCAAAAAGTACAAGGGCGTTTTGCTATCGCCCAAGGAACGCATCACTGCAGAAAGAAAATTATAACCCATCATGGCAATCAAGCCGTCGGTAATAATCAGCACATAACTACGCGCATCACTAATAAGCTCTGCGGGAATGTTCATCAATGCTATTACATAATCAATGGAAGAATATGTTAACCCCATAATGATGAAAACAAACAGCAGGCTTAGGACTACGCCCGTAGCAATACTGCGCCGCATACCTTCCATATCTCCTGCGCCGTAGCGTTGTCCCGTAACAACAGTAAAACCATTTCCCAAACCAATGGTAATAACAACCTGCATCATAAAAAGCGGTGACACCGCACCAACAGCAGCCAAAGCAGCTACGCCAATAGTACGCCCAACAATAATGATATCTGCAATATTATATAATTGTTGGAAAATATTGCCTATGAGTAGCGGAACCATAAAGGGTAAAATCAACTTTAAGGGTTTACCTTCGGTCATATTTTGAAGCATTTTCTGAACCTCCCCTCCTGCGAAAAATGTTTTGACTAAGTAGTCACTTATTTATTATAACATAATGTGTACTAAATAAATGAAAAATATCTATATTACAGCAACACTCCAAAGCGAAAATTTGGTACACTAATTTTTCTAACGCCCTTCTATTATGAAACAATATTAGCAAAGCTCCGATATTCAAAGGAACATCGGAGCCATAAATTATATATCCATAATTTGCATTTTTCTGTTTTTAAAGTAAACAGGAGTAAGTCCGCACTCTTTGGCGATAGCAAGAGCAACATCCATACGCCTGCCCACATGCTCTGCGTAATGAGCATCACTGCCCAAAGTACAGTACTTGCCGCCAAGCTCGCGGAAGCGCTTGTACAAAACTACGAGAGCATCAATAGCCTTTTGGTCATCCAAACGGCGAGTGTTAATTTCAATAGCCTTGTTCTCTGCAATTAAAACTTTGAACAGCTCGTCAAAAAGTTCAGGCGCATCTGCATAATAAAGGTATTCATCCTTGTAAATCCAGTAACGGGTAAGGTAATCAATGTGGGCGAAGGAATCAAAATCAGTATTATTGGTTACACAGTAAATACTGTCCTCTAAAAATTGACGCACCGCTTCCTGCCTGGTCAAGCCTTCGTAACAATATTCTTCGTACAAATCCTTACGCTTCATACAATGGATGGAGCCAAGCACATAATCGAACTTTTGGCTTGCCGAAACATTCTTATCCAGTTCCAAGGTATGAACCTGCATACCAATCTCAATACCGATAAGCACCCTGTCGCTACGCAGCTTGCTAATCTTAGCGTAGTAGGCATTCAGGTCAAAGATAAACTCGCTGGGGTTAGTTGGGTAATCGTAATCCCAATGCTCCGTAACAATCATACCAATATTTTCTTTTTCAGCGGCTGCTATTGCTTCTTCTAAGGTCATACTGCTATCGGTGGAGAAGTCGCAATGCATGTGAGTATCGAAAATCATATAAACTCCTTCAGTCAGCTACGCTGACAGCTCCCCCAGGAGGGAGCCTTCCTTTTTCCAAAAATTGTTAGAAGTGCCAGAAGGCGCGAAGCAGTGAAGTTTATGAAGCGACGGCGTACTAAACGTACGTCGAGCGAGTAAACAAACTGCGACAAAGCATAATGGTGCTTATAGCAATTTTTATACGTTAAAACGGAACTCTACTACGTCCCCATCCTGCATAACATACTCCTTACCCTCAAGGCGAACAAGTCCCTTTTCGCGGGCAGCTGCCTTAGAACCGCAGGTAACAAGGTCGTCGTAGGAAACAATCTCTGCGCGAATGAAGCCACGTTCAAAATCCGTATGAATTTTGCCTGCAGCCTGGGGAGCTTTAGTACCACGAGTAATGGTCCAAGCACGGGATTCCATTTCGCCAGCAGTCAGGTAGGTTTGCAAACCCAAAAGCTTAAAGCCAGCTTTGATAAGTCTATCCAAACCGGTTTCGGAAAGGCCTGCCATTTCCAAGAATTCTTTTGCGGATTCATCATCCAATTCAGCAATTTCGCTTTCCATTTTTGCAGAAACCACAATAACTTCTGCACCCTCTTCTTCAGCATACTTAACCACTGCTTGTACATGCTGGTTGTCAGAGGTATCTGCTACTTCACCTTCAGCAACATTGGTGATGTAAAGTACAGGCTTCATGGTCAAGAGATGCAATTCTTTCAGGAAATCTTTTTCGTCATCGGTCAAGCCCATACGACGAGCGGGAACTGCATCGCCCAAGCCTTCCAAAACTTTTTCCAGGCAAGCCTTTTCCAGAGGAGCTTTCTTGTCGCCAGTCTTTAACAGCTTAACAAGGCGTTCCATTCTTTTTTCCACAGATTCCATATCAGCAAGGCACAGCTCAGTATTAATGATTTCAATATCACGCAAAGGGTCAATGCTGCCTTCAACGTGGGTAATGTTGCTATCTTCAAAGCAGCGTACTACTTGAGCAACAGCGTCCACCTCGCGGATGTGTGCCAAGAATTTATTACCCAAGCCTTCACCCTTGGAAGCGCCCTTTACCAAGCCTGCAATATCAACAAAGCGCATTGCCGCAGGAACAATTCTTTTAGACTTGAACATTTCGCTTAAAACATCCAATCTTTTATCAGGAACATCAACAATACCTACGTTGGGTTCAATAGTACAGAAGGGATAGTTAGCTGCTTCTGCGCCAGCTTTGGTGATTGCGTTAAACAAAGTGCTTTTGCCAACGTTAGGCAAGCCTACGATACCTACTTCTAAATTAGTGCTCACAATAATCTCTCCTTAATTTATATTTACAGATTGTAACCTTTTATATCTATATTATTTTATCTTAAAAGGAGTGTTATTGCAATGATTTGCTCTGTTCCTACAAATAAAATAAGGCGAGCAGTTACGCTCGCCTCGTGTTCTAACCTACTTTATCAGAAGAAAACATATTCTCTTTCAGAGAACGCACCGGTTACCGGGTTCACTTTCAGTTCTGCTGCGTATTCGTCAGTAGCGAACACTACATCATAATAAGTGTTGTTGCCGTCTTGACCAGTGGTGATAATCATTTCTTGAGCGTCAGGGTATTCGCTCAAAACAATGGCTTCAATATCTTCGAAGCTTTTGGTGATAATGGTACTGCCATGAATGGAAGCGCCTTCTACATCCATCTTCAAAACCTTGCCGGTTTCAAGGGAAACTTCCACTGCGTAGTCAAGCAGACTATCAGTATCGCGGAAGTTGACAATGGCAGTGTCCTGCCCTTCGTCATAACCCATAACCACAATGGATTCCGGCAATTTTGTTTTTGCTGCTTCCACAGCATCATTGCCTCTTACGGCTGCAAAGGCACTGGTAGAAAATAACATTACGCCCAAAGCGGCAGTAGCTACAAATAATTTTTTAAGCATATATAAAACCTCCTTAAAGAATCTAAAATTCTTTTTGCACTTTTATTCTATGCCTCGCCACTCCACTTGTACAGAAAACACTTTGTGAGCAATGTTAAGATTATGTGTCCCTGCTTTCTTCTACAAACATTTAAGAGCTTATATTTTTATGTAAAAAACCACTTACGTCGCACTATGTATTATACATATGACAAGTAAGTGGTTTTTAAAGCATTAAAACATTTGGGATTATTTCTTTCCAGCACCCATTAAGCGATTAGCAAAATTACGCATCCCCTCGTTAGCCTTCTGTTTGAAATCAGCAGGAGGCAGTGCAAAAGCAGCTTCTGCATTTACTACATTGCTAACCTCTTCTACCTTGAACATAGGCAGGTAGCTAACTTCGTAGCCTTTCCAGTTGGCAGTGTCCTTTTCATAATAGAAGTACAGGGAGTTGCTGCCCTTGGTCATTTTGTCATAATCATAACCGGTAACGGCATCCACGCCGCCTTCCGGTCTTACGCCAAACCAGCTAATCAAGGTTTCTGCAAAGGGCATGCTCATACCAGGAAGCTCCGGCAAACGGTCATAGGTTTTGTTAACGTAATCAATGGTGTACCAGTAGCCACCTTTAATGAAGGTGTTGGTATCGCTGATAACCTTACCTTCGCCATCGGTCATAGTGTTGCGTTCTGCGTTGATGCCATTGGCTTCATTATATTCAGTGCGGCTGTAACGTACCTTTTGCGCAGTTGTAAGCTTGTTGTAAGCTTCAGGAGTAAGGATTTCTGCCATGTCAATTTTTTGAGTTACTACCAAATGCACAGGCTGCTTGTCACTGTTCAAGGTGCTGCCCAAAAGCTGAATGGTGCGTTGTCCGGGGTTGTACGCCAAGGCAGCCACAGCATTAATCAAAGTAAAGATGCAAGCTAACATTAATACCAGCAGGGATTTTCTCATAAACTTCACCTCACGAGCTATAATATATCTTCATTATAACATAAAAAATCGCAGTTCCAAACGGAACCGCGATTTTTTTACTCTTTAGGCACAATGACTTTAACAGCCTTTTCAAATTTCACACGGGGAAGCATTACGAAATGCCCGCAGCCACAGCATTTAATCCCAAAATCCATACCTGTTCTGGTAATTTCCCATTGGTTACTGCCGCAGGGATGAGGTTTCTTCATAATTACCCTATCCCCCACATGAAAGGTAACGCCTTTCAGCATTTTATTCTATCCCTTCGTAGGTTACGATATCGCTGATTTCGTAGCCAGCTTCGCGGATGCTTTCGATAATAGCCATGCCGTGATTGGACAGGTCAGCGCGAACTACGATTTCTGCGCCAGCTTCACCCATGTTGCGGCTAACGATAGAGATAATGTTAATGCCTGCTTCTCTGAACAGGTTGGAAACTTCTGCAACAACACCTACCTTATCACCGGAGTTGAAGGTGATACGGGTACAGCTGCGGTCCATGGACATAATTTCTACGAACGCACGGAAGATATCGGTTTGGGAGATAATGCCAACCAATTTATTGTTTTCGTCAACAACAGGCAGAGCATTTACTCTGTGTTTATACAGCTTGTAAGCTACATATTCAATGGTATCTTCTGCATCAACGGTGATAACAGTGCGGCTCATAATGTCGCGAACTTTCAAACGACCCAGCAGGTAGTTTGCTTCGTAACGGGACAGGGTGCTTGCATCACTGGGAGAAGCCTTACCGATATCTTCAGCGGTGATGATACCGCGTACACGTTTCAAATCGTCAACAACCGGCAAGCTGTTAAGGTTCTTGCCACGCATAGTTTCACGTGCTTCCAACATGGATTGGTCTTCACGTACAGTAACAACAACGGGAGTCATAAAAGCTTTTACTAACATTCTTTAAAACACGCTCCTTAAACTATTAACCACCAAGATATGCTTTGCGTACTTCTTCACTGCTTGCCAGCTCTGCAGCAGTACCGCTCAAGGTAATACGTCCGGTTTCCAGCACGTATGCCTTATCAGCAATGGACAAAGCCATATTTGCGTTTTGTTCTACCAGCAGAACAGTGGTGCCGCCAGCATTAATCTCTTTAATTATATTAAAAATTTCTTTAACAAGCAATGGTGCCAAACCCATGGAGGGTTCGTCCAAAAGCAATAATTTAGGACGGCTCATCAAAGCGCGTGCCATAGCCAGCATTTGTTGTTCGCCACCGGAAAGAGTACCGGAAATTTGATCCTTACGCTCTAACAAGCGGGGGAATTTTTCAAATACAGCTTCCATATCCTTGGCAATGCCATCTTTATCGCTACGCAGGTATGCGCCCAGCTCCAAGTTTTCCATAACGGTCATGTTTGCAAATACGTGACGGCCTTCGGGAACTTGGCACAAGCCCTTGCCTACAATTTTATGAGCAGGTACACCGGTAATATCTTCACCGTCATACATGATTCTGCCGGTTTTAGGTCTCATCAAACCGGAGATGGTACGCAAGGTTGTAGATTTACCTGCGCCGTTGGAACCGATGAGGGCAACAATTTCTCCATCGGGAACATCCAGGCTAATACCTTTAATGGCGTGGATGGCACCGTAATATACATTGATATCTTCAACTCTTAACATTAGTTGATTACCTCCTCGCCCAAATAAGCTTCAATAACGCGTTTGTTATTTTTAATTTCGTCAGGAGTACCTTCTGCAATAAGGCAGCCGTATTCCAAAACGTAAATGCGCTCGCAAACGCCCATTACCAAGCCCATGTCATGTTCAATCAGCAGAATGGACAAATCAAATTTGTCGCGAATCCAGCGAATCATTTCCATCAGCTCTTTAGTTTCCTGAGGGTTCATGCCTGCAGCCGGTTCGTCCAAAAGCAAAAGCTTAGGTTCGGTTGCAAGTGCGCGGGCAATTTCCAAACGGCGTTGTTCGCCGTAGGGCAGGTTCTTCGCCACTTCGTAAGCCTTTTCTTCCAAATGGAAGATTTTTAAAAGCTCCAATGCCTTTTGGGTAATCATTTCTTCTTCGCTGATGTACTTGCCATTGCGGACTATAGCGCTTACCAAGCCGTAGGAAACGTGCATATTGTAAGCAATCTTTACGTTATCAATAACGCTCAGCTCAGAAAACAGACGGATGTTTTGGAAGGTACGTGCCATACCCATTTGGGTAACCTGATAAGATTTTTTACCGCTGCTCTTTTCTCCGGCGAAATAGATTTCGCCTTCGGTAGGAGTGTACACGCCGGTAATCATATTGAAGGCGGTAGTCTTGCCTGCGCCGTTAGGACCGATAAGACCAATCAGCTCGCCCTTGTCAATATGCATGGTAAGGTTGGAAACTGCACGCAAGCCACCAAAGACCATGGAAATGTCATTTACTTTTAACAGTTCAGCCATTGCCCTTACCTCCTAAACCAAACATTTTCAAGCTAAGCTCTTTGTTGCCAAACAAGCCTTGGGGACGATACAGCATGAGGATAATCATGGTAACAGAATAGATAATCATACGCCATTCGGGGAAGTCGGACAAGAAAGCGGAAATAAAGGTCAAAAGGATTGCGCCAGTGATGGAACCGGTCATGGAACCCAAACCGCCCAGTACAACCATGGTTAAAATATCGAAGGAACGCATGAAGGTGAAGGACGCGGGATGCGCCAGGAAGAAGTAGTGACTAAAAAGTGCACCTGCAGTACCAGCGAAGGAAGCACCCAAGGTGAAAGCCAATACTTTATATTTAGTAGTGTTAATGCCCATAGTATCTGCTGCGATTTCGTTTTCACGGATAGCCAGGCAGCAGCGACCGGGAGCAGAGTTCTTAAAGTTTTTGATGAAAAAGATTACACCTATCATAATCCAGAACACATAAGCGAAGGTGGTCAAACGGGGAATACCCATCAAACCGGAAGCGCCGCCAACGTAATCAATATTCAGGATGCAGATACGGATGATTTCGCCCAAGCCCAAGGTTGCAATAGCAAGATAGTCACCATTCAGGCGCAGAGTGGGCAAACCAATGAGGAAGCCTAAGAAGCCTGCGGAAATAGTTGCAACTACCAAGCCAAGCTCATAAGGCAAGCCAAGCTTTACAGTAATAACAGCACTGGTGTAAGCGCCAACTGCCATAAAGCCTGCGTGACCAATGGAGAATTGACCGGTGTAGCCATTGATAAGGTTCAAGCTTACAGCCAGAATAATGTTGATGCAGATAAGAATGATGTTCAGTTCCCAGAAAGGACCAATGATACCGGTAAAGATCATTCCCTGCAAAGCTGCGAAGATAGCGATGCTAGCAGCTAAAACACTTAAGTCGAATTTTCTTACTCGATTCATACTGCCCACCTACACTTTCTCGCGTACATTCTTGCCCAGCAAGCCAGCAGGTTTGTAGAGCAAAATCAAAATCAAAATGCCAAAGGCTGCGGCATCACGGAAGGTGGAAGACAAGAAGCCACTTACCATAGCTTCTACAACACCAAGGATAATGCCACCCATCATTGCACCGGGGATAATACCGATACCACCAAGTACCGCTGCAACGAAGGCTTTAAGACCAGGCATCATACCCATAAGCGGGTCGATGGAGTTATAGTAAACACCAACCAGCACGCCGCCAGCTGCTGCCAAAGCACTGCCCAATGCGAAGGTCATGGAAATAACTCTGTCGATGTTGATGCCCATGAGTCTCGCTGCGTCAGCGTCGAAGGAAACGGCACGCATAGCCTTGCCTGCTTTAGTGCTATTTACAATGTAAGACAAAGCAACCATCAAAATGAGGGCGCTAATCAAAATAACCAGCTGTTGGCTATTTGCAACCAAAGGACCAAAATGATATACAGTCGGAGTAAATACAGCG
This sequence comes from Phascolarctobacterium sp., assembly GCA_017467905.1. Taxonomy (GTDB): domain Bacteria; phylum Bacillota; class Negativicutes; order Acidaminococcales; family Acidaminococcaceae; genus JAHHUH01. The sequence goes on along the minus strand of JAFUKD010000023.1, from coordinate 36,351 downwards.
GGGAAAGTACGCGGTTGCGGAGATACTAACAAAATCATGCTGTATTCAAGGAAGAAAGATACACCGATAGCGGTGATCAGGATTGCGATACGCGGAGCGTTACGCATTGGACGATAGGCAACGCGTTCGATAATGATGCCTACGATTGCGGCACCTGCCATGGATAAAATAATTGCCGGGATAAAGCCCAAGCCCAATTGTGTAGTAGCAAAGAAACCGAAGTAAGCGCCAATCATATAGATATCACCATGGGCGAAGTTAATCAGCTTGATGATGCCGTAAATCATGGTATAACCTAATGCAATCAAAGCATAAATACTGCCCAAGGAAATACCGTTTATCAGCTGTTGGAAAAACTGCTGCAATAAGGTATCCATAATTACCCTCCCTAAGAATGATAGAAAAGGCTGTTGCCATTTAAACAACAGCCTTATTTTTAAAGTTTAAGTGTTGTAGTTATCAAGGATTAATTTTTGTTTTGAAGGTTTGTTTACCATCAATGTGTTCGATGATAACTGCACTCTTAATCGGGTTGTGTTTATCATCAAAAGCAATTGCGCCGGAAACACCGTTCAAATCTTTAACCTTTGCAATGGCAGCTGCCACCTTTGCAGGTTCAGCAGATTGAGAATCTTCAATACCTTTTGCGATTACCAAAGTAGCATCATGCGCCAAAGCAGCGAATACGTCCGGTTTAGCGTTGTAGGTTTTTTGGTATTCAGCAACAAAGTTTTTGTTCAATTCAGAGGTATCATCCGGAGAATACAAGCTGGAGAAGAAGGTACCGTTCAGAGCTTCTTTACCTGCGATTTCAGGAAGCTTCGCGCTATCCCAACCATCGCCGCCAGCGATAGCTACTTCCAAGCCGATTTCACGAGCTTGTTTAATAATCAGACCAACTTCTTGGTAGTAACCCGGAACATAAATGAAATCGGGGTTAACAGCTTTGATTTTGGTCAAAGTAGATTTAAAGTCAGTGTCTTTTTGCAGATAAGCTTCTTCAGCAACAACCTCGCAACCATTTTTCAAGAAGTTTTCTTTAAAGAAGGTAGCCAAGCCTTTGGAATAGTCACTGGTGTTATCAATCATGATTGCTGCACGTTTGAAGCCCATTTCCTTAGCAGCAAAGTTAGCCATTACAGTACCTTGGAACGGGTCGATGAAGCAGGCACGGAAGTTATATTCTCTAGTCTTTCCGTTTTCCGGATTCACGGTAACGTCCGGGTTAGTACCCATCGGAGTGATGGCAGTAACCTTTGCAGCATTGTTGATAGCACTGGAAGCAATTGCTGCGGAAGACAGGTTAGGACCGATAACAGCAACAACCTTGTCTTGAGAAATCAATTTTTGCATGCTGTTCAAAGCTTCGGATGCTTCAGATTTATTATCTGCAACAACCAGTTCTACTTTTTTGCCGCCCAGCACACCTTTTTGGTTAACAGTTTTCAGAGCCAGTTCAATACCGTTTTTACTGGAAATACCAAAGCTTGCGCTGCCGCCGGTCATTTCCAAGTTGCCGCCAATTTTGATTACATCGCTTTTAGCTTCCTTGGAGCCGCCACAGCCAGCCAATGCACCTGCGAATAATACGCCAGCAGTAAGAACTGATAATAATTTGTTCACTCTTTTCATAATAAAATCCCCCTCAAAATATTTATTATAAAAGGCATGTGTTGTTACGCATGCCTTTTATAGATGAAACCAAGGTTTATTTTGACTTTCCTAAACTAACTTAGGATTACAGGCTGATTTTTTCTTTCAAGGAAGGAACGCCGCCGTCCAAGGAGATAATCAATGCACTCATAATCGGGTTGTGGTTAGCGTCATAGGTCAATTTACCGCTAGCAACCGGCAGGTCTTTGGTTTCTGCCATAGCTTTAGCGATTGCGGTGCCATCAGTGGAGCCAGCGCGTTTGATAGCGTCAATTACTACTAAGCCGCCATTGTAGCCTTGCATTGCGAAAATGTCCGGTTCTTTTTGATATTTTTCTTTGTAAGCTTTGATGAATGCTTGTACAGACGGGTCAGTATCTTGTGCAGAGAATGCAGATACATAGTAGCAGTTTTTCAAAGCGTCTTTGCCGGCGATTTCAGCCAGTTTCGGAGATTCCCAACCGTCGCAGCCCAGCATCGGAACGTCTAAACCGATTTCACGAGCTTGTTTAATGATTTTGGAAACTTCTTCATAGTAGCCGGGAACATAAACTGCTTCCGGATTGGTAGCTTTGATTTTGGTCAAGGAAGCTTTGAAGTCCAAGTCTTTAGAAAGGAAAGCTTCTTTAACTACGATATTGCCGCCAGCTTTTTCCAAGGTTTCTTGGAATACTTGAGCCAAGCCTTTGGAATAGTCAGAGGAAGAATCCAGCAGGATTGCTACATTTTTAACTTTCAAGGAGTTGGAAGCAAAGGTTGCCATAACTTGACCTTGGAACGGGTCGATGAAGCAAGCGCGGAACATGAAGGGTCTAACTTTACCATTGTTGTCAACAGTGATGCCAGGAGCAGTAGCACTGGGAGCAATGTGAGGAATTTTGTTAGCTTCGGTAATGGGAGCGCCAGCAGCTACGCAGCCGGAGGTAGCAGGGCCAACGATTGCAACTACTTTATCTTGAGTTACCAATTTGGTAATGGAGTTACCGGATTCAGAAGGCTCGGATTTGTTATCGGATTCAACAACAACAATTTTTTTGCCAAGCACGCCGCCTTTAGCGTTTGCTTCGTCAAAAGCCATTTTAGCGCCGGACAAAATAGCCTTGCCGTAGTTAGCTACGTTACCGGTCAATTCGAAGGAAGCACCAATTTTAACGGTATCGCTTTTTGCTTCTTCTTTTTTACCGCCGCAACCTGCCATAACAGATGCGAAAACCATTGCAGCCAAAGCTGCAGATGCAATTTTTTTCCACTTTCTCATTTTGAAAATCCCCTTTTCTGGTGAAAATTTTTCTTATTATATAGTGGTCATCCTACACTTAACCCCACTATAATAACTTATGTTTCTCATTATAGCTACACATTCACACTTTTGTCAACAAAATTTTCAGAAATGTTATATCTCTTTTCCCTTTCGTTCTTGAAGTGCTACATTTTTTATAAAATTACTTTGCTTGTCTTTTTTCACAACACATTTATATTTTGAAATGTACTCTTTTTTAAGTTTTTCCAACTGGCGCAAATTACTTGTTTATTGTATAATGATTAAGACTAATTTTTACGAGGTATATAAATGAGCTTCTTCCCTTTATTTTTTATATGTATCAAAATGTACGCCTTCATCAACGCACGAGAGCTTGCCTATTTTTTACATAACTTCGCCAATATTTTAAGACACCGCCGTGAAAACCCCGGCTCTAAGCAAATCATTTACATGGACAAAACCGGTTTGCGTTTTATTTTTTATCTTGCTACGGATATTCTCTTCCTATTATATTGTCTTTACCTGCTTTCCGACGAAAGCACCTGGAAGCCCGGCTTTCTTCTTCTGTCTATTTCTGCCATGGAAGCCTACGCTTTACGGGCACGCATCTACGGAACCTATGTCAAGGACAAGCTTGGCTTCGTTTATTCCAGTATGTGGTTCCGTCACCTGATGACGGGCATGTCCCTCTTCATTTTGCTGGAGCTTTTTGAAATTTAAAACCTGCTAAAAATTTAAGGCTATGCGCATAAGTACAACGCATAGCCTTTTTATTTTGCCTTCATATTATATGTAGCCTTTGCTCAACCAAAATAAGCTGCCAAAATCGCCGCAGGAATCATTCCCGGAAGCAGGTTGGCAATTCTAATCTTGGTTATGTTCAGCATATTGGTTCCAATCGCCATAATCATCACGCCGCCGGCAGCAGTAACCTCTGCCAAAATCACCGGTGTTACATAGGGCTCCACTACGCCCGCCAGCATGGTAATGCTTCCTTGGTAAATGCCCACGCTGATAGCAGAAAGCATTACGCCAATCCCCATGTTCGCCGCCAAAATCAGGCTGATGATTCCGTCCAAGGTTCCCTTAGCAAAAAGTGTAGTATGGTCTCCTAAAATACCGTCCTGAATACTGCCAACAATCGCCATGGCTCCGGTACAGAACAAAATAGAAGCATTCACAAAGCCTTCAGCAATCTTCGCCGCTATGGAAGCGTCTCCCTTGGCAATCTTGCCGCCTATCCAATCTCCCAAGCGGGTCATTAAGGCTTCAATATCAATGGCCTCGCCAAGCATGGCACCAATCACTAAGCTGATAATCGTAATGATAATATTATTGGTTTTCAATGCCATCTGCAAACCAATTACCACAATGCACAAGGCAATGCCGCCCATCATGGTTTGCTGCCATTTCTCCGGTAAGCCGCGCTTTAAGACCACGCCCACCAGCGAGCCAATGACAATGGCAACGCAGTTCATTATCGTTCCTAAACCAGGCATTACCCTGCCCCCTCATTAAAATAAATTAAACGTGCAGCTTGCGGGCAGCCTGCACCTCTACAGGTTTAAGCTCCACCTTCGGCTGCAAGGCTTCGTAAATTCTTTCTAAATCTTCCGGTGAATAGTACTCTATGTGAATAGTGCCGCCCTTTTTCGCATCAGCATTGGGCATCACCTTTACCTTAGTACCCAACAGCTCCACCAGCTTGCTTTCAAAATCCTTGTGGAACAGGTCGCCAGTAGGCGCTTCCTTTTTCTCCACCTTCTTTTCTGCTTTAGCAGGCTTATCAAAAATAGTCTTAACGGTTTCGCGTACAACCTTTACCTTTTTGCCCTCAAGCAGTTCGCGCACAACCTCTTCCGTAGTGCGGGCAGTCCAGCCCTGCTCCACAGCAGCCTTCGCCACGCTAATCTGCTCTTCCTCGCTGCGCAAGGTAGCAATCTGTTTTGCCTGCCCCATGGTCAGCTTGTCCTGGCTTATTAAATCCTGTACCTCTTGGGCAAGGTTTAGCAAACGTAAAATATTGGCAACTGCAGTACGGCTTCTGCCAACCTTCACTGCCACCTGCTCCTGAGTCAATTTACATTCTTCCATCAAACGCTTAATACCCAAAGCTTCTTCAATGGCGTTCAGGTCGTGGCGCTGGATGTTTTCAATCAGGGCAATCTCCATCATCTCGGTTTCGTCGTATTCGCGAATAACCACGGGAACCTGCTTCAAGCCTGCCAGCTTAGAAGCGCGCAAGCGACGTTCGCCTGCAACCAGCTCGTAGCGCTTACCGCTCTTGCGCACCACCAAGGGCTGCACCACGCCGTATTCTTTAATGGAGGCTGCCAGCTCCTCTAACTTTTCTTCATCAAACACCTTGCGGGGTTGGTAGGGATTGGCAACAATATCATTTACAGCAACCTCTTGGGGAGTGCCTTCCACAACTTCCTTTACTTCCGGTCGTTCCACTGCCGGAGCATCGTTCTCCACAAAAATTGCACCCAAGCCCTTACCTAAGCCAGCCTTCTTACTCATCATCAATCACCTCTTGTGCCAGCTCCATATAAACCTGAGCACCTTTAGACTTGCCATCGTAATCAATAACCGGCATACCATGGCTGGGCGCTTCGCTTAAACGTACATTGCGGGGAATAATGGTCTTATACATTTTGGTCTTAAAGTATTTTTTTACTTCCTCTACTACATCCTGCGCCAGATTGGTACGGCTGTCGAACATAGTCATAACAACGCCTTCCAATTTCAAAGCAGGGTTCAAATTCCTTTGCACCAGCTGAATGGTGTTCATCAGCATGGTAATACCTTCCAAAGCGTAAAACTCACATTGCACCGGAATCATAACACTGCTTGCCGCAGTAAGAGCGTTAACAGTTAACAAGCCCAAAGAAGGAGGGCAGTCAATAATCACATAATCATAATCGTGCTTAACACGCTCCAAAGCATTCTTTAATCTGCCTTCACGGTTCATCAGGGAAACAAGCTCAATCTCTGCCCCTGCTAATTGAATGGTAGCAGGAATAACATCTAAATTTTCATAAGCAGTATGCTTCAAGGTTTCTGCCATGGGAACGTCATTAATCAGAGCGTCGTAAATACATTTCTTAACGTCCCTTTTGTCAAAGCCCAAGCCGCTGGTAGCGTTGCCCTGAGGGTCGCTATCAATCAAAAGCACCTTACGTCCTTCCTTTGCCAAACAAGCAGCTAAGTTTACCGCAGTAGTAGTCTTACCTACGCCGCCCTTTTGGTTTGCAATAGCAATTACTTTTACCACAAAACTCACCTCGTTCTTTAGTCTTTCTTCCGAAAACGTCTTTCTTCGCCTAAATCTTACTGTTCCTGTGTTTTCTTCTAAGCTCATTCAGTAGCTACTTCTAATTTTTACCAAGCACTCGCTCTCTTAGAAGTAATTTATCATAATTTCAGTGTTTTTATTTTAACACATCTTGCCTGTTTCTAATACTAAAATTTACCCGAAAGTCAAAAATGTTTCACGTGAAACAATCTGACTTTTTGACCTTTAGTGTAAAAACATCTCTGCTTTGATTGGACAAATTTTATTTCAATATTATGCCCTACACCTGCAACCAATAATTCACCTTCCTATTTTTGATAAGGTATATAATGAAGAAAAGCCTTATGAAAATTTCCTTGGGAACTATCTAAAATTTTACAAGCATTACAGTAACGCAAAGGTTGACTGTGAAAATTAGCAATCCAAAATAGAAGGAGCGTATAAAATGTGTACAGCAATCACTTATAAAACACAGGACCATTATTTTGGCAGAAACTTGGATTTAGAATACTCCTTAAACGAAACCATCACCATTACTCCCCGCAACTATAAATTTAATTTTCGCAAGATAGGAACCGTAGCAAACCACTTCGCCATCATTGGCATGGCTTACGTTGCAGATGACTACCCTCTTTATTACGACGCCACCAACGAAAAAGGATTAAGCATAGCTGGCTTAAACTTTCCGGACAACGCTCACTACAATCCCTATTGCGAGGGCAAGGATAATATTCCTCCCTTTGAACTAATCCCCTGGCTTTTAGGACAATGCGCCACCGTTGATGAAGTAGAAGCCCAGCTGAAAAAAATTAATATCCTCAACGAAAATTTTAGCGACCAGCTTACCCTCACCCCTGTTCATTGGCTAATTGCAGATGAAAAGCGTTCCATTACCGTTGAAGCACTGCAGGACGGCTTGAAAATTTATGATAATCCTGTTGGGGTACTCACCAATAACCCCACCTTTGATTACCATATGTTCAACCTGAACAACTATATGCAGCTTACTAAGGATAACCCGCAAAACACCTTCGCCGGCAAGAACGGAACCTTAAAATTAGATTTGTATTCTCGCGGCATGGGAGGCCTTGGCTTACCCGGAGACACTTCCTCCCTTTCAAGATTCGTCAAGGCAACCTTTGTAAAACTAAATTCTGTGGTAGGCACCTCCGAAGCAGAAAGCATCAGCCAATTCTTCCATATCCTGAAATCTGTGGAAATGCCCAAGGGCAGTGTGCATTTAGGCAAAGACCTGTACGAGATTACGGTTTATAGCTCCTGCTGTAATACTACTCGCGGCATTTACTATTACACCACCTACGAAAACAGCCAAATCAGTGCAGTGGATATGCACAAGGAAAATTTGGACGGCACTGCCCTCATTAAATATCCCTTGGACAAAACGGTAAGAATTAACTTTCAAAATTAGGTACAGGTTTATTCCAAACCGCTTCTAAAAATTAGAATAAGTTAATTTGGTCAAGACTTAACAAAATTTAATACCCCACCCTAAATTTAGAAAGGCGGTGCCCAAATTGGCATCGCCTTTAATCTTATCACTGTACATTTTAAAATTGTTTCACGTGAAACAATCTGACTTTTTGACTTTACTCCCCTGCTCTTTTTTCTTTGCGATAATCCCACGGAGCTTGGGGCTTCTTGTCCACCCACAGACCTCGCCTTGCACGTTTTGCCTCTCGCTGCAGATCTGCGTAATATTTATTGCTGCTATACTGGGTGTAGTGCCAGGCGTAACCTGCCTGCAGCATCTCGGCGCACACATCCCTGCTTTGGCATTTCACATTGGCAACGTAGCGTCCGTACCTATCCTTGCTTTCTACAATGGCAATAACCTGCTTGCCTGCAACCAGCTCCTGCAAATGCTCCCTGGCGCGTTTGCCATAGGCCTGCCCCCGCTCCGGCGCATCAATGCCGGACAAACGAATTTTGTAGGTTCCCTTTTTGTTGTAAACATGTAAGGTGTCCCCATCAACGACTTTCACCACCTTGCCTGCAACGGCAGCGACGGGCTCTTCAACTTCTATATTTTTACAGCCTGCGATACTTAGGGCAAGCGCCACAAGCAGAACTAAGACTTTTAATAATTTCATTGTGTACTCCTAAAATTTTTACATACCTACAAGTATATCTGCAACTTTCTTCCTATTATATAGTATTTTAGCGGAAAAGGCGTAAGAAAATTTGCAAGCAAATTTCTACCCTTCTTTTAAGATAGAAAAAGCGATGCCCGCCTGAGCATCGCTTGAAAACCAAAACCCTAAATATCCACCGTCAAAATATTTACGAAAACTTCCTCATAATCATTATACTCATCATTAGGATTTATATCTTGTAATTTAGAAGGAGTATTTATAATATCATTACTTTGCTTACATTCACATAAGTATCCAACCAAACAATCATTAGCCATAGCCATGGCATCTTCCAAACTATCTCCACAAGTTGCCAAATGATTTAAATCTGGAAAAATAACAGTATAACTACCATCAGATTCTTTATAGAAACAAGCAGGATAAGTAACTTTCATTTCTATACCACCTCCGCTACTATTCTAAGATTACAACATAAGATGAAATATAGCAATATTTATATGAAGCGTCTCATTTTTTAGAAGAATTTATTTATAAAATTTCCTGTTTCCCCAGCACGCAAAACATACCAAAATTTGCAAGCAAATTTCTACGCTCCTTTTAGTTTGAAAATATCGCTGTCCACATATTCGCTTCGTAAGTATTCCAAAACTTTTAGAAACTACAGCTCAGGATGTGGAACGTCGCGATATTTTCTTGAATACATGTCGCTATGTTTTGCTATTAGCTGTTTGGAAACAGGTAAATTTTATTTTGGAAGGTTTCTCTGCTATCCTTAATACGTTTTATAAAGATATATGTCATCTTTTGGGCTGTGCCCGCCCCTATGTCATAATTTGAGCCCATTTCCGCTATACCTTTTTGGGGTTTCGCTTTGTCATTTTTTGGGACGGTACCTTTCACATTTACGAGCCCAGTGCTATGTCATAATTTGAGCCCACTAAAATTACCTGTAAATACAAAAACCTCCTCGTTAAAATAGAGTTAACCCTAATCTCTATCCAACAAGGAGGTAGACCTTATGTCTTACGAAAAGTTTATCACAGATTTCCTCAATATTAAACCATCTGACCTATCCAAGATTTCTACTTCGACAGGCTCAGATGGTTCTGTTTTTATTAGAATTAGACTATCTAAGAAATCTGTTCTCTGTCCTTACTGTAACGGTAATGTGAAAGTAAAAGCCTATTATGACAGAAAACTTACTCATTCCACTTTCGCTAATCGATTCTGCTACATTATCTATGAGCAACGCAGATATCTTTGCAAAAATTGCAGCTGTTCCTTTAACGAAAGTAATCACTTTTCTGCTTCAAGAGAAAAACTTACCTATGAAACAAAAATAAATATTCTAAAAGACCTCAAACATCCTGAAGAGACTTATACCTCTGTAGCTCAAAGATACAATACTTCTCCAAACAAAGTACTGCGTATATTCGACAAACACGTCGAGATTCCAAGGAAAAAGCTACCAACCGTGCTTTCAATAGACGAACACTACTTCCCCTCCTCAGATCACAGCGCCAAATACTGTTGCTTACTTATGAACTTTGAGACTGGCGAGATGGTAGACGTGTTGCCGGACAGAAAGAAAACTTATCTAATACAATACTTTTCTATGCTTAAACACAATACTTTTAACTTCACGACTAACAAGAGTGAACTTGACAATGTTAGATTTATTTCCATAGATATGTATGAAAACTTCAGAGATATTGCCAGGATATTCTTTCCTAAGGCAAAAGTCTGCGCTGACAGTTTCCATGTGTTGAAACACCTTACGGATGATTTCCGTAAGGTGAGGATAAGATGCCAAAATTCTACAGAAAATCCTACCTTGAAGTATCTTTTAATTAAATTCCGTAGAGCATTTGACCATAAATACCAAGATTTTTTAGACAACGAACCTAGATATAACAAGAAACTTGGGCAGTATATAAATTACCGAGGTATAAGAGATTTCTTATTTGAAAGCTTTCCTGCACTTAAGGTTGCATTTGAACTAAAGGAATATTACATTGACCTGAATAAGCAATCTACATTACAAACAGCTCCAGTAAGAATTGATGAAGCTATTTCAATATTTGGAAATTGTGGTATTAGTGAATATGAAGAATTTCATCTATTGCTAATAAACTGGCGCGAAGAAATAATAAACTCATTTAACGTTATAGAAGATAAGAGAATTAATAACAGCTTCATGGAATCCAAGAACCGGCTTGTTGCCAAACTCATATACAACGCTAACGGATTTAAAAACTTCAAAAGAACTCGTAATAGAATTCTCTACTGCCTTAATCCAAGTGATACATTCAAGTTTTAGATGCGAAAATGGTCAAGAGATTGATTAGTTAACTGCTAATCTCCTCTTGACCATTAATCTTTATAATGCTTGACCCCAAAATGGTATAGCACTGGGCTCAAACTATGACATAGCGAAACCCCAAAACGGTATAGCGCCAGCCCCAAAATTGACAAAGCGACGGGCTCAAATTATGACAGACACCCTTTAATTATTCCTGAGTTTCTAACATAAAGTTTACTATATCTTTATACCCTTGCGGAAGTTTATCTATTTTATTTTTTAGGTGCAGTGCTTCAATCAAAAGTTGGTTATTATCATTTTTATAAGACCTTCCAACAAGTAAATCAATAGGCACATCGAAGTAGTCAGCCATTTTGATAAGCATATCAATATTTGGCTCTCTCCTACCCTGCTCATACATTCCTAATGCACTAATTGAAATATTCAAAGCATTTGCTAAATCTTTTCTAGTTATATCTCTATCTTCTCTTAAATCCTGTAAAATTCTCACAAACCTCATAGCTAACACCTTTCTGCTTTTGATATTAACACATCTGATTTTAAATTCTGTGTATTACCGCAAAAGGTGTTTTGAATTGATTGTGAACACGAATAGTGTTATAACAACTTCAAGACAACACGTTTCGTGTGAGCATAAAGATTTTAAGGAGATGCTTGTATGCTATTTAAAAAGATATGTATTATTCTAACCACATTATCCATGCTACTTATCACTGGCTGCCATTCTTATGAAAACGATTTAAAAGACGCAAATAATTTATCTAAAAAAGGTGATTATGTTGCAGCACAACAACTTTATCAATATGTCATTCAAAATTGTGATGATAAAAAAATACTCAAAAAAGCAGTTTCTAATCCAGACAATATGTTTGAAGAATATTTTGAATTAACAAAAAACAATTTGATAGCGGATTATATGATGCTGCTAAAAAGAAATATCAGTATATTTTAAATAACGGAAGAGACGCTAACTTATTAGCAAAAGTTCAAAAAAATTAGATAGTTTTGACTCCGACGTCGCTGAATTAGTTGCGAGTAAGAAAATTACAGACTATTATTACCAAAAATCTTTGGAACGTGGTTTTCATATGCCACCTTTTAAAGATATAGATGTAGTAGTTGGTGAAAGATTATATTCTTTGGCTATTCGTCTTGATGATCAAAGTAAAGAAAATATTATACATGCAGCTTTTTGTTTCAAAAGACAAAGTAGTGGTCAAAATCTATACATATATTTTGTAAAAGATGACTATTATAAAATTATGTATAAAGATAGGTTGACTAGAAAAGTTAAAGCTGTTTACATACTTTTTAATGGTCGTAGCACTTTGTATTTCACAAACCCCGATGGTAGCGAAAAAGAATCGATGACGATTTAAAGGAGCAATTGATGTGAAAAATTTAACTAAACTCTTAGCTTTCTTATTTACTTTTGTTAGGGGATTTTAAAATGAGCGATTACCAAGAGTTAATATGTAAAGGGTAGTTTCTGCTACCTAATACATATGACTGCGGCTCATTTGTGGTGAATTGAAAAGCAGTTATAGGAAAGGAGTAAAAAATCTGCATAACCGCTTAAATTCACACAGAAGGGAGCTTTTGCCTATGAAATCTCTATTTGAGGAAATGGGCGGCACATATCGTCAAGAGGGAGATTATCTTATCCCCAACCTTATTCTGCCGGATACCGGAGACTACCGAATCGGTAAATATGGGCGTATGCGCCGCATCTACTTGAAAGAACATTGTTCAATAATTTATAACATCATGATCCTTGACGGGACGATATTCAAGCATTTGGCTGAGATCGACCAAGCCTGCAAAAACCGTATGGAAATCATCATATCCGCCATGGAGAAACAGGAGGGTGTAACTGATACACTGAAAGCGGCTGACCAAATGGAATGGGTGCGTCGTAAAAACAGCATCCACAACTGTGCATAGGAAATTGTGCTGGCTGAACTTGTATATGCTTAATCGAATGCCCGTTATCGGCTGTATGGCTGATAACGGGCATTAACTTTTCTGTCACCTTTGGGGGAGACTGATACAAGAATCACTCTTTCGGCTCAACAAACATATATTCGCCCCGGCCTTTTGCGCTTTCAATCAGTTTAGCATCTTTCATTTTTCGCATCAACTCTGTTGCCGGAGTTGATGTAATTCCTATTACTTGCATAACATCAGCTCGTGCGAAAACTGTATCGAAACCAAAATGCTGAAACAATTTCAAAATATTTTCTTTTGTGGGTGCGCTGGCCCCAAGGCCTGCTAACAGGCTTTCAAAGGCCTGTTTTTTGATTTGAAGGCCTGTTTTTTCGTTATCGAAGGCCTGTTTTTCATCCGCAAGACCTGTTTCGACAGTTGGTTGCCCATAATTCAAGTTATACAGAGTAACTTGGAACGAAGTGCCATCGGAATAGAACTTAGGCTCCAATTCCGTACGGAAATTGTGGGCGGCATGGTAAGCTTCCGTAATTTTCTTGAATCCGCTGCCCTGACGCTCCATATAACCCAACCGACCGAAAATATCGGCAAGAACAGGATTGCGGCGTGTGGAGGAAATGCTGGAAATATCCCTTTCCTGTATCCGTGTGCCGTCTGCCATGCCGCCGGGGGAATAGATGGTAAGGCGGTCATCATAAATGTCGATATGAACTTCGCTGCCTAAAATGGGGTAGTCACGGTGAATCAACGCATTGACAAGTGCTTCAAAAACACTTCGCTCACAGTAGTCAGGCATTTCAATACGGGAGTTGGCGGTTTTTTTCCAGCGGGTTTTCATGTTCCGCTTTACAAATCCCACGCCCTCGTTGAGCAGGATAATCAAGCTGCCGGAGTGTTCTGCGCTGTCCAGCGCATCTACCATACCACCGCTTTTATCCAATCCGTTCCATCGTGTGCAGAACAGGCGGGAATGTCTGACCGGGGAATCGTCCGCAAGCAAAGCGCCCGCATTGGTCAGCTTGCCATGATTGTCCCTTATGTCAAAGGAATCGAACAGCTTATCTTCCATGCTGTTGCTCGTCCAGACCTTATATCTCTCACGCAGCTTGGAAAAGGAGTAATCTTTGAAGTCATATTCAGAGGTCAGGGCATCATAGGTACGGTTCATGCCCTTTAGAATAAGCTGATTCAGTACATAATCGGGAGCAATTACACTTTCGTTGCCAATACGGATATATGCCTCCATCACGCCATCGGCCTTATAATAATAAGGCGTGGTGCGTCCAGAGGAAACGGTCAGCACAAGCAGATCCTTTCCATTCTCTCTTTCGGGAGCAAGGATAAAGTTGGGGTACGGTGTAATGCGTTCTTTAATCAAGCGGCTGATCGTTTCCGCATCGGTCTGTGCATCATCCAATCCGATTACATTTCTGTCATTATCAATGCCGAAAAAGAGTGTACCGCCGATCCCATTAGCAAAAGCGCTGACACTTTTGAGCCAGCTTTTCGGCTTCTTTACTTCCAGAGCAACCTTGAAATCACATTCCGTTGCTTCTGCAATCCATCTGTCTATCATAAATTCAATTCCTTTCCCTTCATTCCTTTTTATCCTTCGCCCTGCTCTTGTAAACATTGTGCTTGTTTTTGCACTGAGGACTGCAAAATACGGCGCTCGGTCTGCTTGCGACAAAGGCTTTGGTGCAATGTCGGCACAGGCGGATCGGATTCTCGCTGTCGGTCAGCATAAAGCTGAACATCATCTGTACGCCAAGCAGCAGCGAGTGGAAATCCCATACGATTGTCGGCTTGTCCAGCAGGAGAATATGGTAGGTCGGTGCTATGCCGCCATGCTCTCCTGCATGATCTGCCGGGTGTCCTCGTTCAGCTTATCGTGGTCCTCATAATAAAGAAAGCTGTTGACATAGGTAAATGCCAAATCAATAAACTGCTGCTTCATCCAGTCGTAGCGCTCGGCATACTCCCGCTGAAAGCTCATATTGACCGCCATAGGCTTATCTGTCATGGTCATGGCCAGCGCCATCATAATGCGGTCATTCTGGATATTCCACATGGATTCCACTCCACGCTTGATGACATCCAGTTTGTCAAAGGGGAAGAATAAATCCAGATAATCCTCCGTGGACATGGTTTCCTCTTTGATGAAATGGTTTTTCGGCAGGTACACCGCTTCATAGTCCATAAAGCTAGGCGTAGTCGGCAGTGCAGTCATCAAACCGAACAGACCGTACTTTACGGCAAACTGCTGGATCGCCTTTTGGATTTCCGCATCCGGCTTCTCACCCATGCCCATGCGCCCGATATTGATAGCATCCAGGACGATCCGCTGATACTCCGCCAGCGGGTCATAGATGCTCGGCTGCGCTGTCTTTGTGGGCGTGAGATACAATGTGCCGTCTGCCGCCTCTTTCCATTCATATTCGCTATATCGCACCCAGTTGGAACTGGTGCGTTCAAAAAGGTGTTTCATATACAAAACCCTCCGCTATGTATTGTAACCCGAATAACTCTAATTCATATTAGCATTATACTATTTCTATCCTTCTGTATCAACCGCTTTTCCATTGTCTGATAAAAAAGCCTTTTCCATTAAAGTCATCGGCTGCTGCTTTTCCGCCTTATCCGTAAGGGCGGAAAGCAGCTCTTTTCGTATCTTTTTCATCATTGTATTGCGTACCTTTCGGATGTTGCGGTCACTCTGCTGCCGTATAGCGGCGATCCTTGTGGAACTGAACAACCGGACAGCCCACAGAAACAACAGCTCTTTGTGATCCTCTTTCAGTTCCGACAGGATTTCAGACAGATATTCCTCCGTCACAAGCTCGTGTATATCGTAAGGGCAATAGAAAATTGCGTCAATGAAATCGCCATTGCGTATCTGCTTTTCCAGAACATCATTCAGCGTATCCGGGAAAAAGAGTTCATTGGCAGATGCACCGTAATCAAGAGGAACATCGTCACCGCTGCGGCTTTTTTTTGAGTTGAGTTTGTCAAGTAAAATGTGTAAGTTTTTTTGATTTTTTATCGGCGGCCATTATGGCCGCCGATTTGCTTAGTTAAAGGGCAATTCTTCACCGTTGCGATAAGCCTGGTATAATTCCAGAAGGTCTCGTCCCCCGAGATACTCATAGCAGGTGAAAAGCTCATTGATCAGCGTGATTCTGGATGTTCGCAGATACTGGAGTTAGTTCTTCCGCTAACGTTCTGAACTTTAAGTCTTTACGGGTTGCTTCTGCAATAAATTCGTCCATGGAAACTTCTCCGTTTACATGTTCCTCTTCCTCAAAATAATCATAGTAATTCATAGAGACCTCCTGTGTGGTATTGTTAAAAATTTTCATATTTCATGATCCGGGCCTGCATCTTGTCATCCATGGAAAGCTGGTTGCGCACCATGGACCAGTTAGATACCGGGCGGCTATTCCATTTTTTGTAAAGCTCTGTGATCCGCAGATACAGAGCCTTCCTCACTGCCTCCTCGCTGGGGAAGGAACCTTTTTTAGTAACTTTCCTGAAACTGGAATTGACTGCTTCTATGGCATTGGTCGTATACATGACTTTTCTCACCGCGCTCCCGTAATTGAACAGTTGCTCCACATATTTCCAGTTCCGTACCCATACGTCTACAGCTCCCGGATACTGGCTCCACGCCTGCTTGAAACGCTCAAATTCAGCCTCTGCAGCCTTCAGGCTGGCGGCTCCATAGACTTTCCGTAGCTGTGCCGTATAGGCCTTGTAGTCTTTGGAAGGAATGTATTTAATGGAGTTGCGGATCAAGTGCACGATACAGCGCTGTACAGTGACATCTTTAAAAAAGGATTTTGCACCTTCCTCCAGACCGGATACTCCATCCATGCTGATAAACAGTACGTCTTCCACGCCCCGGGCTTTGATCTCGTCAAATATCTGCATCCAATAGTGTTTCCCTTCTGCCTCTCCTATCCATAAACCCAGGACATCCTTGATGCCATTTACATCATACCCCAGAATTACATAGACTGCGCAACTTTTTGTCTCCATTTCCTTGCGGATAGAAACATACAGGCAATCCACAAATAAAAAAGTGTAAAACTTTTTGAGCGGACGATTTTGCCATTCCTCTGCGGTCTCAATGACTCGGTCCGTAATGCTGGAAATAGTTTCATGAGATATCTCAACCCCATAGATATCCTCTATGGTATCCGCAATGTCCCGCTGGCTCATGCCCCGGGCGTACATGGACATGACTTTATCCTCAATTCCGCTGATATCCCGTGTCCTTTTGGGAATAACCTGCGGCTCAAAAGTAGCCTGGCGATCCCGTGGAACTTCCACAGGAATCTCTCCGTAAGAAGTCTTTACGTTTTTTGCTATATAGCCATTCCGGCGGTTATCGGTTTCTTTGTACCCATGGTCGTTGGACTCATAGCCCAGATGGGCATCCATCTCCCCTTGCAGCATGGCTTCAAACATGGGGCCGAAGTATCCTTAATGGCAGCCTGCATTTCCTCTCTGTTTTTTGGCTGGTACTGTTCTAAGATTGCCTGGGCAATCGCTGCTCCTTTGGTATTACGTTTTTTCCTTGGTGCTATAAGTGCTGTACTCATAAATCCTTTCATCCTTTCGTTTAGTGTACCGCACTTTAAAATAAAAATAAAGTGCGTAAGTTTTTGTTACCGGTAACTTACACACTTTATTTTACACTCTCCTATTTTTTTCATGCCCATCTCGTTAAAGAGCGTCCTCCATAGACCATGTTATCTAAAAATTCGCTGAAGTGATTCAACAATTATATCGACATCATTTTCAGAATTGTTTCTTCCAAACGACAATCGTATAGTTCCCTTTGCCAGATCTGGTTTCAGACCAATAGCCTGTAATACGTGAGATATCTGAGTTTCTTTGCTATTACAAGCAGAGCCGGTAGAAACACAAATTCCCATTAAATCTAATCGGTGCAAAAGGGCTTCGCCGCTATAGCCAGGGAAGGAAAGGCTTAAATTTCCGGGAATATGCACCTCGCTCCCATTTCGGGAGAATCGTATATTTGCATTAGACAACCCTACAAGCAATCTGTTTTCTAGCAAAGCTAAATGCGACGCTGTATCTTTCATTGCAGATACATTCTTTTTTAGTGCAGTAGCCATACCAACTATAGATGCAACATTCTCCGTTCCGGCTCTCATGTGGTGTTCCTGGCCACCTCCGCTTGCGTATGACATCAGTGGCGTCCCTTTTCGGACATACAGGAAACCTATCCCTTTTGGGCCATTAAACTTATGAGCAGAAGCGGAAAGCATATCTACACCAAGCAAATTCACATTTATTTCAATATGCCCAACTGCCTGAACAGCGTCTGTATGAAAGATGGCACCACAGGAATGTGCAATAGCAGCTAAAGCAGAAATGTCCTGAATAGAGCCAATCTCGTTGTTTGCTGTCATGATGGAAACTAATCGAGTGTCAGAATTGATATATTCTGACAGAGTTCCGACATTCACTGTGCCAGTACAATCAACAGGGAGATAGGATACAGGATACCCCATACTTTCTATATCAGCACACGGACGCAGAATTGCATGATGTTCAATGACTGAAGTTATGAAAGCGCGTTTGGTAGAGCCTGAAAATGCAGTTCCTTTTATGGCCCAGTTGTTACTCTCTGTACCACCCGAGGTGAAAAATATTTCTTCGGGTTCAGCGCCAATGCACTGAGCAATTGTTTCTCTCGAGTTCTTCAGTGCTTTTTTCGCCGTTCTCGCAAATGAGTAGGGTTGTGAAGCATTACCATACTCTCCTAAAAGATATGGCTTCATTGCCTCAAAAGCATCCATATCTAATTGTGTTGTAGCTGCATTGTCAGCATAAATGAATCGCTTCACAATCCCACCTCACTCAAACAATTTACATCCTTCTTCTTTGAACTCCTCAATTTTCTCAAGGAGCTCCTCGACAGTACATCCCAGATACTCAGCAAGGCAATCCATACAGTAGAAATTCTCTATATCTTCACCTAATAGTTTTTTGTTGATGCCAGCGGTATTTCTGTCGAGGTTCTTTTGTCCACAAATAATGCAATCAACTCTCATATGAAATCTCCTTCAGCGAGAAGGAAGGCACGTCCTTACCCTTGAACTCTATATCAAGAATCCCAAGTTGCCGTTTAATGATTTTCCGCATACGAACAGCGGGCCGGAGGCAATACTGCTGGAATCTCTTGGGATTGATATCCTGTGCGCTCCGCACATTCGGGAACAAAAGCTTCAGATATGCTGTAGCAATCCGCTTTACGGCTTCTGTGTCACGAGTGTCTGCCCTATCTGGAACATCAACGATTTGATCTACGATAGCTCTGTAACTGACATCATTGCGGAGTTCATGCAGAATCGTGCAGAAGTATTCAGAGTTTAGCGCCCAGCCAGAAAGCTTCAAATCATCATTCATTCTCGGTATATCCCAGCCCTTGATAAAGCCATGGATTCGGTCTACCAATGCACTTTCTTGGAATAAAGAGGGGAGCTCAGAGAACATATTCTGATACTCATCCATATTATCCTGTGCGATATTTCCCAAAAAGATTATGCCTGCATCAGATTTCCCCTCATAGCCACCAATGTTAAACTGACCATACTCCATATATCCCTGCATGATGGAGCGCATTTCATTCACATCGCCGAACTGCACCAGCTTTACCTCATCGATTGCAATAAAGTCATGTCCGGTAACAAAACCGGGAGTCTTCCGAGCGGTATCATAAAACATTTTCGCCCGAGTTACTTTTCCGCCATCTGTTAGAAGCCCATATTTACTCACATGACCAAACACATAAGACTTGCCAGTTCCTTTCGGAGCCAGCTCAATTAGATTAAGACGCTTTTCGACAAAAGGCAGGATGCGAGTTAGCATCGAAAGCTTTTGTTCTTCACTTTCGTATCCACCGGCATTGTAGTCAATTGCACCCAACAGTACATCTATCCATTCGGAAGTTGTAAATTCATTTCGCACATCCTTATAGTAATCAAGATCAATGGTATAAGGGCAGAAATTTGTAAATCCTGTAAGACGAATTTTCCCTGGAATTTTAGGCTTCACAGTATCATCAGGAGGACGATAGCCAAGTTCAACTACGCCCCAAACCTCCTGTCCGCTGACCAGTTCTCCACGGTATTGGTACCATACAGACACATCAATCATGGTTTCCTTGTTTGTTAACCCAAAGTCGGGCAGCGAAAATGTTATTTCTCCTGTTTTGATGCTAATATCCACTGAAATTTTCGTGAGAATTTTGACACGCTCATTTTCGTTAATAATTCTATCTTTAATCCTGATCCATTCTTCTTTATTTGGAAGATAGGTGTGGATGAAATCCGTGAGCTCGTCTATATCCAGATTCCCTTCATCATCGGCAAACTTTTTAAGTAGCCAATCTCTCAAGAATGATGGTAAGCCCAGCGCAGAAAAGAAATTGCTTTTCTTCAAATCCTTGTAGACAACCATTTCATCGAAACAATCTCTAAGTTTTTCTGTCACGAGTATCCCTCCTTACAGAATGCTCTTTTCGCTGCCGCTTTCCTTCTTTACTCTCAGAGGAAGGGCAGTGGCCACAGGCATTCCACTAGCAAATACATCTACGCTGTATGTTTTGGCACGGCGAATTTCGGCCATCTCCTCTACAACATAGAAATTATCATCAATCGGATTCGCTTCATAGACATGACCATCTATTACAACGCTGACATCCACCAACTTTTCTGTAGCAAATATTTTAATTGCAGCTTTTTTGCGGAAGCTGACGGTGATTTCGGGGATGCCGACAAACAGCGCCGTCGAATCAACCGGCATTATCTTTACTTCAATGGCAGCGTTAAGATACGAAATCTCAATAATTGGAACAGCGATTTCCTCCAATGTTGCGCCACCATGAACCTCAACATTAGCTTTCCGGCTTCCCTTGAAACGGTCATAATTAGCAAGCGCCCAGAAATCTTCCGCATCAGTAGCACTGTCTGGTCTTTCATCGACCTCGCTTTTAGGGCAGCATCTTCCAGAGTGCTTTCCGTTTGATTCCATTTCCCACAGATTTTCAGTCTCATGAATGACTGCAAGTCTACTGGCACCATGGTCTGCGATTAAGATGGCCTTTTGGTAGTCCCCGTTTGTGAGGTTTGTTTTGATTTTCTTTAGAAGTTCATCAATCAGCTCCAATTCACGAATCAAATAAATCGGGAGCTTTCTATCCTCACGACTATAATCATATCCTTCTTCACCGTGATGCTTGATTTTATCTATTTTGTCAACGGTAATAATCGGGAACCGTTCTGTGGATAACACATCCCAAAATTCCTTGTTTCTGCTCGTGATGGATGGAAGCTCACATCTGCATACTGTGATTTTCGCCATCAACTTAAGGGCGTGACATCTGGACATAATGTAGCCAAGATATTCAACGCCCATTGCGTCAGTGAAATAAGTCTGAGCGTTTGTTACATCAATTTTCTCGATCACAGAACTCCGGGGCGGAAGAATAATATTGTAATCTCTATTGACTGCTTGCTTCGCAACGACCTCCATGAAGTTCGGAAAAATCTTGTTGACAACCTTTTGATATTTGTACTCTTGGAAATAGCTGTCAAGCAATTCGTTTTTGAAACGGTATGGTGTCAGGTAAGCACGGAGGTCAGGATAGATGCGCTCCAATATACTAAAAAGTTCAGCTCTTTCAAAGTCTTCACTGTACCTATCCAGCAACTTGAAAATAAGCTCTTTTTCCTGAATGGTATTATCTGTTAGATAGCAGAGCGCATACTTTCCCTTGCTTTGGACAATCTTGCAGAAATTATTAACTTCATCGAGCGGGTTGCCAATGGCATTCAAATGTGCTTTTCTGCGTTCATATATGGACGCAAATATGCTATCAGTTGGCTCGACTTCTAAAATAGTGCGATACAAATTGTGAACGAGCTCCCCCGGGGAAGAAGCTGCCTCTATTGCCTTGTTTAAGTACGAGTCGTTGCCCGCATAGAACAGTTTGAGCCCAATAAAGTACAACCAAAGCCATTTTTTATCTGCACTATTCTGCTGGTAGGTAGAGATAACAATATCCAGATTGTAAATACTCCCTATTTTTGCAGAAATGAGCTGTTGCCACGAAGGGTATTCTTGAAATTCTGCCAGGGCATACTGCCATTCTTCTTTGCTGCCATAACCTTCTACCAATCCAGCTGTCATTCCATCCAGGTGGCACAAAATCTCGTAAGGATTCTTCAGGTCTGAGATTGAATAGAGAGAAAATGGGTAGCTGTCCTTACTTTTGTGGGTTTCGATGTATAGCACTTCTGCGGTGGTTGATTCCACCGCTTTAGCCATACCTCGAAGCCCTTTTACCGCCGGACTTGTGCCCGTGAGTTTGATACCTTCTTCAGTAAAAACAAGTCTTGGCCGAACGGATCGTACTCCATCCAAAATACAAACTCTGCTATCCACACGCCGGTCATTTTTGATAAGGGTGCGCAGATATTCGGCACATTAAAAGGTGAGAATTACCGCATGACCGGCAATACTCATAGATAGAAGTTCTTTTAATTCTTGCACCAATGCCTTTTCGCCTTTTAACATGAAGAAACTCGAAATTTCACTAACAAAAAAGCTACTATTTTCGTTGGTAAGGCGCTCGAGAATGTTCGGGATTATAGGAAATTCGTCTGCTTTACAAAACTCTGTGTCGGAAGCACACAAAAAGACATTCTGGGGTAATTTGTAATGGAGCATGATAGCGTCCAAATCTGCCTTGTTTTGAACATCGACAATAAGAGGTTCGACATTATCCTTCTTCAGATAACGGTCAATTTTTTTAATGACTTCTTGGATGGTCATTTTGCACCTCCTTAATTCCCTTTGATGATCTCCATGCCAACAACCATGTTATCCCGAATGAGATCCTTTAGATACTTCTTCACATCAGCAATATCCATTTCATCAATTTTGGCAAGGGCACGGTCACAACCGCCCTGATTGTATTTTGCTTCCGCCATCTGGCGAAGCTTCTTTTCAATTTCAGGAAGTCCAAACCAATCAAACGGCTCTGCTGTGATGTGAGAGTCAAGGTAATCTTTCACTTCTTGAACATCCGTCAGCATGACGGAATAGCTTCCAATAATGCTGCTCTGGAACGCTTTATCCAAAGCTGCGGCATCATCCAGCAAGTCAAAGAATTTTGCAGAAGCAAAGTACTCCATTGCACGGTCAATCGACTGCTCATCGGCCTTTGGACGATTGACAGCACCGAATGCAGCTTTTGCCTTCGCCACTTCGCTGTCTGGAACAAGGCACAAAATGGGCATCTTATGTTTTTTCGACCAATCCCCGGGAGACTCTGTTCGGGTTTTCTCTCTCCACAACTTCTTTAACTGCGTATTTTTCTGTCCCTCTTTGTAGGCGGCAACTTTGGACTCGACTTGGCTCAAATATTCCGCTTTTTCGCAGGTGAACGAACCGGCAGGCATTGTAGAAAATACTTCATTAATTTCATCGTCCGACAGATCATCAAGATAGTATCCGCATACACGCTTAAACAAATCAACCTGGTTATTATAGAAATTGCGGAATGTGCTTTCATTAGCCTGAACAAGTTCCAAGAAGGTTTGCTTCTGGGAATCCAACAGAGTTCCGGCTTTTTTCAGGGTATAGAGCATCCCGAGGAATGGTCCCAACTCATCGAAATAGTTTTTTGCGGCCGCATAGGAGATGCGAATATACCCACACTTGTCACACCATTCCCGTATGGTCGCATCATAAGAGATGCTTTTGGAGGTAATCTTATTGCTTTCTACAATGATTTGATACTCCAGAATAACCTCACGGATCTTCTGTTGTGCGGTTTCGACATTCCACACCCAGTTTGCTGCATCTGCATCGAACTTTTTGCGAAGGACATTGATGTATTGACCTCCATCGCCGACCGTTTCAGCAAGGGAGACAAGAGTACCATTTTCAAAAGTTCCAAGGTAGGCAGCCATGCCCTGGGTACACTTTTCTTTGGTCAAAATGCTTTGCAAATCATTTGCAGCATTTCCGTTGGCGAGGGCAAGATTCCCGATTGCCATGGCAATATCGCTGTCAGTCGTCCCGGCTCCCATGTTATTACTGTTGGCAATCCCGCAGAAAGAATCGATGATTTCAGACAGCACAGCGGTTTCTGTTTGAAGCGTCTCTTTCTCAAGAATGTACATCAAAGTCCAAATCGGGAACGAGAACTCCTTCATCTTACTGCGGATGCGTTCTCTTGTGTTTGGAACAGAGGTACACATATTGAGCGGAATACCAAATGCTACAGAAGTGATTTCGTTGAAAGCCTTCTCTGCAGGGGTCATCGCAACAATATACTTGTCCTTGTAACGAGGATTCGGTGTAATTTCGAGACGAATGACCTCATCAATCATTTCTTTGAGCTTATTGACATTCAAAACATCGTTGGTGAGTCCGTCACTCCAGCTATATGTCCCGGAAGCGTACTCTTTAAGCACAAAGCCCAGAATAAACGCCGACAGATTACACGGCATGAAACCGTAGGGTGCAGTCTTCAAAACATCATAAATTTTCTTAATGGATACACGGCCACCGCCGTTCTGGAAGCCATCATTTATGATTTCATCAACGCACACCTTGATTTTAGAAATCAAAAGATGGGGTCTGGAAATCCAGTATTGAGGCACTTTCCATGCGCCATCAAGAGCAGTTTCCAACTTTGTGGCAGGACTGCCGGACAGGAAGGTTCCGGCAGTTTTCTCGTTGAAAGCACACTCAACACCTTGCTTCAGGCTGCTTGGTGTATACATATTAGCGATTACATTGTAAGAACCCTCAAGACAGGACACAAATTTTTTCTTATTGATTTCTGCGAGAAGTCCGTACAGAGCATCAAGCGTAGTAGCCCGCTCACCATCTGGCTTATCGGCGGTGTGAACCATGAACTCACCAGCGGCAATGCGGGTTTTCCATTTTTTCAACGAATCCTTTGCATTATTGGCATACTGAGTAACTAATGCAGGGTCTTTTCCTTGCTGGGACATAGATAACGCCATATCGTGACGATATACGCCGTATCCATCCGCACCCAACGGGGTTCGGCTGGCATCAATAAAAACCATGTTGTAAGTTCCGGCAGAAAGGGCATCGTGGATTTTCTTGCCTAGGACAACACTTTCGGCATCATCTTTTGCGAAACATACTACGGCAACAATCTTGTTTTCATACTTTTCTTCCGTGTTGCGAAGTTGCTTGATCGTAGAGTCGAAGTCGGAAGCAGAAACAAAGCGCAGCTCATAGCGGAGCCTAAGGGCACCTCCGAGGGTAATAGCGTCAACGATTCGAGTTCTATCAGCGAGTTCCTCCGTAATAAAAGCAGAAGTGCTTTTTCGGTCAATTTGCTCCTCAAAAGGCGTTACATCAATTTCGTCTTCATAGTTGTAGGCTGCATACTGGAATTTTCCGCCACCGAGGGATTTGGAGAATAGCACCTTCTCTCGAACAAGCTGCTCAGCGCATCTCGCTGCGGAGCCTTCCATGTCGGTTCCTTCAAAAGCATTGTCGAGATTTTTTTCATTGGGAATAAACAGTTCAACAGAGTCGCCGGCGTATTGGGAAATTGCCTGCAACAGAAGAACCGTCTTCAGAACTCGTTTTTGGTCAGAATCAAGTCGTTGATTCCCGGCACGGTTATAGTAGTCGAGAATAGAGCGAATATCATGCGCCAGATATTCCTTGCCTTTGTCATAGAAGAATTCCCAAAGCATATCAACAGAGAGTAGCGGGTTATCATCCTCCGGCCCGAAATTGTCAATAAACCATTGGAAGCCCTTGATTTCATCGCCACGGTCATTCTTGATAAAGTCAAACATACTGCGCTGGTTGGAATCAAACGCAGAGGAGATGTGTTTCAAGAGCAGGGCAGCATAGGGGTGTATCGGGAGGATATCCACCATCTCTTTGTCGGTAATGCGTGCTACCGACTTCACCAGCTTGCGGGATTCCTGTGTTCTGGCGGTAAGGTCTCCGAGAGCAAGCTCCCAATCTTCGAGCACGGCTTCATCCTTGTTTTTCTCCATAGCTGCACCCATGAGCTGAAATGCGATATTTTCAGGCAGACTGATTAAGCTGTGCGGACTGACAAAGCGTCCGTTCAGCTTAATGAAGTCCTGGTCAC
This sequence comes from Phascolarctobacterium sp., assembly GCA_017467905.1. GTDB lineage: Bacteria > Bacillota > Negativicutes > Acidaminococcales > Acidaminococcaceae > JAHHUH01. The sequence goes on along the minus strand of JAFUKD010000023.1, from coordinate 10,557 downwards.
GCTCATGGAACAAACCTTGGGTAACATGGGTGACCAGCACGAAATAGAAGGGATCGGTTTCGCTGATTTCACAAAGCTCCTGGAATCCGGTGAGATTGCGAGCATTGTTGTAAAAGTATTCAGTAAACTCATCCCACATAAAGACAATAGCTTTCAAGCTGTTTGCCCGAATCACTTCACGAATCCAGTTGCTCAAATCAGTCACGCTCAGCGAGAGCGCTTTTACTTGACGCTCATCGGCCACCTTAAAGATATTGTCCATAACCTTCGCCAGCGCATCGCCAGAAAAAGTGCGTAATTTTTCAATTACAGTATCGGCATCATCTCCACCGAACAGGTTAGAGTATGTACCCGTAATCAAGCCGTTGAAATAATTTCTGTTGTCCTTGTCGGAAAGCCATGTGATAGTGGCCTCTTTTAGTGCGTTTCCGCCCTTGTTTTCAATTCCCGCATCGACAAGTGCTTTTTCTATGCTCTCCTGGATAGCAAAAACAAGATTGTGGTCGCTACGAATGGTAGCAGAGCCGTAGCGATGGACCGTCAAAATGCGACCACTGGATTTCACAGCCTGGAAGCGGTTGCACAGATCATTATCCAACTTGTGCCTTTGGAAGTATTCACGAGTTTCTTCCTCACTGGAGTCCAGCAATTTCTTCAGGGTGTGGACAGCGTGAGATTTGCCTGTACCGTAGGCTCCCTCCACCCACAGGCAGAGTTTCTGCTTACGCTCAAGGACACTGATTGTGTTCTTCAGAAGTTTCACAAAGGTCTCATGGGGGAAGAATTTTTTCCACACTTCTGGGTTCTTCGTAATGACCGCTTCATTTACGGCAGGAAAATAATCTGGGTCAATATCGAAATAATGACGGTATTTTTCCAACATCGGCATTGCTTCTTCCTCCTTAGAACAGACTCAGCACATCCTGGGATGTCTTTTCGCTGTTGAGTGTGATATTATCCAGATCAAGCGTAAAGCTGGCATTGATAAAGTCTGGATAGTTGATAGTCAGGCCGTTGAGAATCTTTTCCATCTGATTGCGATCCAGTCCGAAAATCTCAGTAGGACTAACACCATCGCTCTCGATGTCATGATTCAAGAGCCGGGACAAGGTGAACTGGTGATAATCCCCGCAAGCCTCTGCAAACTTATATAAGCTGTAAAGAATGACAAGCGGATTCGGATTTTTCCAGGGGATGCGAACCACGCTATTCCAAAAACGCTTTCCGTTTTTTAGAGTGTAGTCACAGACACCCAGGCCAATTTCGTTGCTTAATTGAGGAATAGAAATCAGGATATTCTTATATGCGGAGACAATGTGTGAACGAGAATTTTTACTCATTGAGTCATCCAGCATTGCATAAATGGTATCGGGGGTGTGCGTTGTAGAAAAATCAATGTTTTTGACCCACCAATTAAACTCCGATGTGTATGTCAAATTGCAAAGCATCAACGCCCAAGCATCGGAACTCTCTATTCCAATATTATCAATAACTTTACCAAAGGGTGCAAATTTTGATTTAACAGTAACTTCGGCATCGTTCAAGAAGCTCTTGAGGTTTTTAACCATGTTGGTCCCAAGGCTGTGAGGAGAAGTCCAAAATTCATCCTTTAATTTGAAATACGACCTAACCCAATCGAGTTCAATACCCATATTTCCATACCTGTCAATACTCCCCATTTTCTTTTCTCCTTTCGGTAATCGCAACGAGTTGGCTACTAAGCAACCATGGAATACATCGTGACATTTTTTGCATTTTACACATCGGTCATCGATTGTTACATGCCCATCCTTCATAGAAATAAACCCATGCGGACAATTCGCCTCGCATACTCTACAGCCAATGCAATATGCGGTTTTTCTGAACACAGTCTTCAATTCGGACATAAAATAAATGTCTTTCTGGGTATTCGTCCCTATAACAACTGTGGCAGTTAGTCCGTTGGTATTTTCGGCAATCTCAATGTGATACAACTTATCTCTGTAAAGCACTTCGACATTACCATTCTCCAGAAATGTTACATTGCCAATTGTTTTAATCCACTGCTTCCAATCAGTTCCTATACGTGATACTTGAATTGTAAGTACACCTTGTTCAAATGATTCATTTGTATAACTTTTGGCGAATGATAATTCTTTTCCACTTCTTCGTGCTTTCCATCCGCCAATGTCCATAAATTCCTTGACGGCACTCGGATCAGACAGTTCTTTGGAAGTTGTTTCCAGAATAATGTTATTGAATGTTGTGGTTGTCCGATATCCCTTGTCACTACAGCTGTATGCTTGTTCCTTAAAATACATATTCTTCGATGCGGCTAACGGGCACACAAGACATCCTGCACGGCTATTTCCTTTTTTATAAGCATCATTTATCAAGAGTTGTCTCTCATAGATATAGGAAAACAATTCGGCGGAGTTCCATTCAAGGATTGGGTGACAACTATACTGTCCACGCACTTTCTCTCCGTGGCTAACACCCTCGTATTCACTCCGAGATGAACTTTCATCTCCACGAACGCCCGTGAACGCCATTCCTCTAAAATGAGGATTATTGGTATACTCCCTGAGTAAGATAATTTGAGGTGTAGTTTTATGCACACTACAACACCAACGCATTGTTTGTGCTGGTGGGCCAAATTGTCTCCATGTAAATTCCGGGTCAAAATCAGACTTTGCTCTTAAAAATTCAATTTTAGATTCAGTACAGTTCCGTTCAACTTGCTCAACTATTTTGTATGTATCTGGGAATTCCATTCCCGTATCACCGAATAGCACCTTGAACTTGTTGTGCGGCAAAGCCCGCTGCACCAGATCGAGGGCTACTACACTATCCTTACCACCACTGAACGCCACATAGAAGACATCGACTCGGTCCAAGTATTCTACATAAGTGTTGTATATTTTTTTAATTGTTTCTGCTGCCAGTTTCTCTAACAGATCCCGGTTCTTTTCAACCATTGCAGGGATGTCAACAAAGCGGAGAGGTTGTCCATTTGGTTCTGGGTCATCCAAAATGACGATTTCAGGTGCCGTGTAAAGACTACCTCCTTTTGTCTTGGCAACCTGCCAGCCCCGGTAGAAATAATTGTTAGCCTCCGCCCACATATATGGGTAGGAGTCATTCTTTGCATAATTCCAATACCGGTCAAACCCCAGAATATCCAGTTCTTTATAATACACCGGACGGGGTTCCTTGCTAAAGGAAAGTGGGGAACTGTTTAGCAGTAATCCGCCCGTCTCGGCATCCCAAGTGTATGAGTACATATTAGTCGGTGTCCTTCCTTTGCCTTTGTGCGTTCGCCTTGATAATGAGCGATTCTATTTCTGAGTATCTACGGCGGGCAAGATACCCTTTGTCACTCAAAAATTGAAGCACAGGGGCTTTTTTCATCTCTATTTGATTGTTTGCCAATAAGTCAACAATTAAGTCATCGAAGCTGTCAATGCCTGCAGAACGCTTGACGATTGCGCCAGCACATTCGGTCCCATTAAAGCTGCTGTGTAAAAGTATATATTTTTGACTGTAGCTCGCCACATAATGCTCCAACAGGAAGATGTTCCAAGGGAATCCTACATAGGGAAATGCGCCGAAGTTTGTCGCTTCCGGCAGAGGAATATACTTTCCCATGCAGATACAATCCAAAGCTTCATCCATTGCTTCAACGGGAAAATGAGCGGCAGTTTTTGCTACAAACTGATCTCGGCTGATTCGCAGGCTATTTTCGTAAATCGCCTCAAAGTATATGGGAGTTGCGAGGTTATTTGCCAAACTCTGAAGCTCGGACAGTGTGAAAGTATCATGACTTCTCGCATATTTTGCAAACACATCTGCCATCGAAAGTTCCTGGCCCGAGCGGCTGATAATATTCCCCTTGAAGGAAAATTTATCGCCTAATTTTGCCTTTAGCGCATCCCGGCATCCATACATAGAGAGGGTGTGATTCTCGTCTATGATATAGGGATATTTCGCACTGATTGCGTCATAGAGCTCATTGCCGCCAATAAAATCTTTCTCGTCAATGGTTCTCTGGATAATTTCGGCAATTCCGTCCAGTTCTTCATCGGACAAATGGACGATACTTTCGTGAAAGTATTCGCTGCGGCCGTTGTTGACGAATTCAACATTGCTGGCAAGAATAAACTTTATCTTGCTTTGCGGGAGATGCGGCAGAGCAGTGAAAAGCTCATCATAAGTCGCCGGTCTGCCATAGTCTTGCAAGCAAGAACGAACTTCAGATAGCGGGTCCATATTGACATCTGGCGTCTTCGATATAAAACTTCTGTTGATGAAGAATCTGCCGTTTCCTATAAAAGTCAGATACGACTTCAGCATATCGGCATCGTGGATATGGTAGTCCAAGAACTCATCGGAAAATTCGGCAAAAATCGCTTGATAATAGATAGCGACTTTACCGTCCACAAAGGCGGTCTCGATGTAATTCAGCAATTCGTCCTTTAGTTCTTCGCTCAACATGACATCCGGGAGAAATGCTTTTCCCTCGTAAATAATGCAGAGCTGCTTAATTTTTTTGCTAATGTCATCATCAGGATCAGTTAGCTCCCTATCATGGGTTGCCGTGTAATACCTCTTGAATTTGCGTATCTCAAGAGGCGAATCTATGCGGAATCCCTTCTTGAAGTATTGCCTAAGAACCTCCTCATAGCTTTCATCTCTGTAGGTTTCTGACGGTTCCGAATCGTCCTTTGCAGGTACAGTCCAAGTCAGGCCCGAGCCAATAAATCCGAGAAATTTCTGTATGGCTGCACGGAAACGATTGTGCTGCCTTGCATTGTAGGAAAGAAATTCCGCATTGCTTAAGAGCAACTGAATTGTCTCCTGTGCCGTTTGTTTGTCCGTTGCGTAAAGCTGCCAGGAGGCCAGTTGGTGTTCTCGGGCAAATGCCTCACAATTGTTTATCGCAGAAGAATAGCTCCGGCAGGTGGCATCAGCCATGTTCAAAGTTTCAGAAAGAAAGCGAGAGAAGCTTCTGCTATTTATCTCACAAATCGCATCGTTTTCAAACGACTTTCTCTGATGGACTTGTTCAAAAGTTTCCTTCTCTTTTTTTCTATATGTGATAACAATATTTTCGCAGTCCACATTACACAAGTCCAAGACATAGCGAATTTTTGCCGCAATATCGTTTGCACTCAAATTGGTTTCCAGCATATATGCTGTTCCTGGTATAGGTTTGGGGGCAATCATAAAACTGTAATTATCATCACTCGCAAGTTCGATTCGGCCAGATTTTTGTGCAAAAGACATTCCCGGCTTGAATATGTGCGGATAATCTTCAATCACAGAAGTCATCACAGCAACATAGAGAGCTGTCCACGAATCGCCACACGCTTTTCTCTCACCAAAGTAACTGAACCGCTCTGGCTTAGTGTACGCCAAGTCAAAGTCCACATGAAAATCAATTTCAAAAGTTGGGTCCTGACTATGTGAGCTCTCCGTATTGGAGGTATCTGGTTCGATCGCAGGAGTGTTTTCTGAAAAGATGTAGGAATCTCCGATATTTGATACCCAGCTCACATTATCGAGAATCTCCTCAACAACAGCGGGACGAGCGGTATGGTTAATGGCCTCACATAGTTCTCGAATTGTGACTCTCTGGCTTTCGTGAGAGGCTTTTAGTGCATTATAGATTTGATTATATACAGCAGGGTGTTTTTGCAACAATCTTTCGTCTTGCTGGGTTTTTGTGTATGCAGTAATAGGAGATTCTGCCTTGGCCATCTCTACATCGGGCGGGCTTTGGTTGGACATTTCATGATCGATGCTGCTACGATCTTCAACGGTCTTTCCATCAGTAATGTGAGCGTAAAAACCTTCTTTTATGTAGTTATAGTAATGTCGTCCCGCATCAACAATCTTATTTATTTGCCGTCTACGGGTTATTCTGAAGATTTTGTTCTGTTCGATGGTGCGTTGCACTTTTTTAATGGTTTCAAAATCTGTTGTCTCGAACAGTGGATTTTGTAGGACTTTTATTTTCTGACAAAAAGTTTCTATTTCAGAATAACATCTATAAAGCTCCGAAAGCTGTACAGGAGACACTCGTTCAGCAAGATATCGCATAAAGTCGTCTTCAACGGTTTTTCTATCGCTTATCATTGCCCTTGCCTCCTTCAGTAATTTTTGGTACTCATCATAGGATTCGTGATACAAATCTGTAACATCTGCAAAAAGTTTGGTGGCTGGTTTGAAAACCGTGTGACCGAGATACGCTGACTCCATGCTTTTCATTTGAAATGAAATACCATTTGTATTGCGATACACTTCATCAATTTCCATACCTCGATGAAGTGCCATTGCCCGTAAGTCACGAGATACTGCCTTAATTGCGTCCGAGCGTGTGAGTTCGCCTTTTATAGAGGCAAGAAGCCCTTCTAATAGGATGGCTGCTTCATATTTATCCCAGGACGGCTACCTCTCTGCCATACATAACTACTCCCTTAAAGATGTTCGGATTTCTTAGTTGCATTGTTTTATTTTGGCTCTTTTACATATTCCATAATATCGCCAAAATCACAATCGAGGGTCTCACATATACGACCTAAAATAGCGAGATTTACCGATTCATCTCGTCTTAGTTTTGTCATCGTATTTGGCGCAATATCTGCGGCCTTTCTCAGATCCGCTTTGCTCATTTTCTTATCTACAAGTAACTTCCACATACGGTTATAAGATAGAGCCATGCATTCTCTCCTTCTTTCAAGTATCAAAGGCATTTCGTACGACAATTCTCAAAAACGCATAATACAACGTTTTGATTTCTATTCTATCATAAACTGTCGTTTTTTCAAGAGATTTTCGCAATTTTATGCGAGAATGCAGCTGAAAAATAGAGTATGAGCTTCCTTTTCTCTATCGCCAGCTCCACATACTGAGCACACCGCCCGCCATAGGTTTTACAAGAAAGAAGCTAACTGGTTTCTATTAGTCAGTTAGCTTCCCTTTTTACTTTTTTTGCCTATAAAACTCTTTCGCAGAAATTACCCTTGACAAATCTCGTCTCAAGAACAATTTGATTGTAGTTTAGCTTCAATTTTTGGTAAGAAAGAAGATGACCTTTTTGCACCATCTAACTATGATGAATTTATAAATGATTTTCTACCCAAATATAACGCTAACTGCAACAATCTAGAATTTGAAGATGATTTAGAAGCAAAACTTGCTTTTCTTGACTGTTTCCAAGAGTTATATCAACAAGAACAACCACCTCATATTTTAAAATATATAAGTATAATTGCACATGATATAAAACCTGAACTATGTTTCAGCCATGACGAAGTTATAAGTTTATATAAAAGTTATAGAGATGCATGCTACAAAGATGTAATGAGAACTATGGATGAAGAATTTAGTGAATACTTTACAAGTAATGATTACTATCAAAAAGATCCACTAGCATTCTTTTTTCAAGTATATTATTCTAAATATGGTTCGGCACGAAAATACCTAATTTTTCTAAAGAAATATCTATTGGAAAAAAACTTTTTAGATTATGATATGCCTTATAATTCTTTTGTCGATGCATTCAAATTATTCATTGATAATAAACAAGAAATAAGTAAAGTTTATTATAGTTTACTAAAGGATATTCTAGTACAATTTATAAATACGAACGAAACATGGCCGTCAATTCCGACATTATCAGTTTTAGATATAAAAGCTATTAGAAAATTAGCCGATAAAAGATTATCTGAACAATCATTAGAATTAAAAACTATTATAGAAAATGGAGACTTGGATGTAACTTTAACTTTCAGTGAATTTAAAGATGAAATTCAACTCATATTAGAAGAATTATGTCAAGAAAAGTTCAATAATTCTTTTTTAGATATATATCCAGAAAAACTTAGAAATTCTTATGGTCAAATAACTAAAAAAGGTTGCTTGTCTCTATATGTTTCAATATTTCAAGAAAATAATTCTTATATTACGTATCTAATAAACTTCTTAGATAATTTTGCAATGGACTTCAAATTGGATTCCATAGAAACTATAAATGAGATTGCTTTTGAACTCAATGAAATACGCGAGGAAATTACCATCGCCTCTCATATGGAAAACCTTGAACAAGGATTATCTGACAATACAGGTATGTTCAATCGGCACTACACCATTGAAGACATAGATGTACTGGATGGAATTGATTTCGAATCATTCTTACAAAAATTATTTACTAAAATGGGTTACTATGCTGAAGTTACTCAATCAACTGGTGATCAAGGTGCAGATTTAATTTTATCTAAACTTGGGCGTAAAATTGCTGTTCAAGCAAAACGCTACAATACTAAATTAGATAATACTCCTATTCAAGAAGTTTTAGGAGCCAAAGCATATTACGGTTGTAACGAAACAATGGTCGTAACCAATTCTTACTTTACTAAAAAAGCTATTGAATTGGCACACGTCAATCAAGTTCAACTAATTGATCGTGATGATTTAATTGAGCTACTTGAATCACATCCCATATATAAAGACCATTAACTCCACTCCCCAAATTATTTGCTCCGTAGCAACGATTCGAAATAAGCAGCGACACATGTTCAAGAAAATAGCGCGCCCGTCCACATCCTGAGCTGCACTTTCTAAAAGCTTTTGGACACTTGCGAAGCGAATATGTGGACAACGATATTTTCAAACCAAAAGGAGCGCTAGAAAAATTAGTTCTCTAATTTTTCGCGTTTGAGTGTTGCGAGGAGCAGTAATTTGGGGTACGAAAACTTTAACATCACTCCCCTCCCCCACTGCAACTTCATAGCAAAAACTAAAGTCAGAATGTTTCACGTGAAACATTCTGACTTTTTGACTTTTATTGATTTATAACACCTTATTGAAAATTACTGTTCTTATTGTATAATGTAAGTGTGCAAGATAGTGTGCAAGATAGTGTGCAAGATGAGGTGATACTTATGGAATCCTACAAACCGCCTTTTACAATAACAAATAACATTTTAGCACTGGTATCTTCTATTTCAGAAAAGCTTGGTCATATTACAGCAACAAGTAATTTAGAAGCAAAACCACATCTTAGAAAGAATAATCGCATTAAATCAATACATGCTTCTTTGAGAATTGAAGCCAACTCTCTTTCTTTAGGACAAGTTAGAGATGTAATCAACGGTAAAATAGTACTTGGTGAGCAAAAAGAAATACAAGAGGTTAAAAATGCTTATGCTTGCTACGAAAAACTATCTGATATCAATCCATTTAGTATCGAAGATTTGAAAAGCTTTCATGGTATTATGACAAAATATCTTGATGAAGAATCTGGTGATTTCCGTAAAGGCGAAGAAGGAGTTTTTCACAATGATAGATGCATCTTTGTCTGCCCACCAGTTAGACTTGTTCTGGATTTAATGAATATGCTCTTTCAATGGATGAACTCTGCCAAAAATTCTATTCACCCTTTAATTTTAAGCAGCATTTTCCATTATGAATTTGTTTTCATTCACCCATTCTCAGATGGAAACGGTAGAATGGCTCGTCTATGGCATACTGCTATTTTATCCAAATGGAAACCCATCTTTGAATATATCCCCATCGAAAGTCAAATCGAAAAATTCCAAGATGAATATTATAATGCAATAGCTCAGTGCCACGCCGCAGGTGAATCTACAATCTTTATTGAGTTTATGCTTACTCAAATAGAAAGAATCCTTGACGAAGTAGCTCAACAGATAAATGAGAACAGCGAGGACAATACTTTCCATATTAAAAAGCTTCTTGACGTAATGGAATATGATATTCCTTACACAAGTACAGAACTTATGGATAAATTAGGACTAAAATCCAGAGATGGTTTCCGCAGAAATTACCTGCGCCCTGCAATTGAATTAGGTTTACTTCGCATGTCAATTCCAGATAAGCCTAACAGCAAAAATCAAAGGTATATTAAAAACTAAACAACTTTCTTCCATTATATAGTAGTCCTGCTTAATGACTTCCACAAATGGTTGTGTATAAACTGTTGATTATGTGGATTACCTGTATTAGAAATTTCTTTATGGAAAAGAATAAAAATGTTCTTTATAATAGAGTTAAATAAACTTGAATTTGACGAGGTAAACAATATGTTTGATGATTTATTTGTTAGAAAGACCTTGAATGTCGAAAAAGCATTATTGTTTGGCTTTGGAAAAGGTGAATGCAATTATAAATATGAAACTGATATACTTGAGGGCATGTTTCATCTTCAAGTAGTTATTTCTTTTGCTGGTAGTGTAGATACAAACTTGATTGAAAGTGATACAGGAGAAGAATATATACTGTACAAAACAAATGCAGTTGGCTCATTTGTCGGAGAAATTAGAAAGCATATTGAAGATGTGCTTATGCAGGTTGCAAATAATTGCTATGACATAGAAATTTTCAAATCACCACAATCAAAAGAGGTTATTTCTTATGTTCGTGATAGATATGGTGATGAGCTAGAGTATCTTTGGAAGAAATTTCCCGACAATGCTGTTTGGCGTAGAAAAGACACAAAAAAGTGGTATGGAGCAATACTGACAGTTGCAAAAAACAAACTTGGTCTTGATTCTA
>JAFUKD010000022.1 GCA_017467905.1 Phascolarctobacterium sp. | reverse complement strand
TGCCGTTTTAGCTTTCTGAAGTAAACTCTTATAGTGAGATTTTCTTTTTTGCTCTCCTTGCTCTTCTTCTTTTGTTGGTTTTCTTCTTCTCGTTCCTCTCGTTTTTTCTTTTGCCATGTTCAAGCAAAGCGTAGCTTTGCCTCCTTGTCCTAATTTTTAAATTAGCTTATTTTAGGCTGTTGTTATAATCTCAAATAAAAAATGCAGGCGAATTATCTTATGAATAACTCGTCTGCATTTTAATTTTAGTGAACTATATTAGTTTTTATTCGGGAATTCTTAAAACTGCGCCGGTTGCCGCACTGGTTACAAGCGCTGCGTAGCGGGCAAGGTAGCCGGATTTTACTTTAGGCGGCGGGCAAACCCAATTTGCTTTACGGGCAGCCAGTTCTTCTTCGGAAAGCTTCACGTTCAAGGTGCGGTTGGGAATATCAATTTCAATGATGTCGCCGTCTTGAATGAGGGCAATGTTGCCGCCTTCGCGTGCTTCCGGAGAGATGTGACCAATGCAAGCACCACGGGTTGCACCGGAAAAACGGCCATCAGTGAGGAGAGCAACGTCTTTGTCCAAGCCCATGCCTGCCAGTACGGATGTGGGGTTGAGCATTTCGCGCATACCGGGACCGCCTTTGGGGCCTTCGTAGCGGATAACAACAACGTCGCCTTTTTCAATCTTCTTACCGCAGATAGCAGCGATTGCTTCGTCTTCGGAGTCGAATACTTTAGCGGGGCCGCTGTGTTGGAGCATTTCTTCTGCAACGGCACTTTCTTTTACTACGCTGCATTCGGGAGCGATATTGCCTTTAAGAACAGCAATGCCACCGGTTTTGCGATAGGGGTCTTCAACGGTGCGGATAACGTCAGGACGGGTGATTTCTGCCTTTTTGATAAGCTGGCCAATGGTTTTGCCGGTAACGGTGAGGCAGGATTTTTTGATGAGTTTAAGCTTGTCAAGCTCGTGCATAACAGCGCTGATACCGCCAGCTTCGTTTAAGTCAATGATGTGATGGCTGCCGCCGGGGCTAAGCTTGGTAAGGTACGGGGTCTTTTTGGAAATTTTATCGAACAGCTCTAAGGGCAGGTCAATGCCGGCTTCGTGAGCGATTGCCGGTAAGTGGAGTGCAGTGTTGGAGCTGCCGCCAATAGCCATGTCAACGGTGATAGCGTTTTCAAAAGCTTTTTTAGTCATGATGTCGCGGGGGCGAATGTCTCTTTCGAGAAGTTCCATAACAGCCATGCCTGCGTGTTTAGCCAAAGCAATGCGTTGACCATTGTAAGCTGCAGGAATAGTACCGTTGCCGGGCAAGCCCATGCCTAAAACTTCGGTAAGGCAGTTCATGGTGTTAGCGGTGAAGAGACCGGAGCAGCTGCCACAGCCGGGGCAAGCGCAGTGTTCGATTTCACACAGCTCGTCTTTGCTGATTTGACCGGATTCAAAACGACCGGCTGCTTCAAAAACGGTGGATACGCTGATGTCTTTACCATGCAGGCGACCGGGGAGCATGGGACCACCGCTTACAACTACTGCAGGAATGTTCAGGCGAGCTGCTGCCATGAGCATGCCGGGAACAATTTTATCGCAGTTGGGGATGAGCACCAGGGCGTCAAAGGCGTGACCGTTGGCAACAGCTTCAATGCTATCAGCAACAAGCTCGCGGCTTGCCAAGGGATATTTCATACCATTGTGACCCATAGCGATACCGTCGCAGATACCGATGGCAGGGAATTCGATGGGGGTGCCGCCTGCTTCCAAGATGCCGTATTTAACAGCTTGGGCGATGGTGTCCAGGTGCATATGACCGGGGATGATTTCGTTTGCTGCACAGCAAACACCGATTAACGGTTTTTTAAGTTCTTCTTCGGTGTAGCCCATTGCATAAAACAGGGAACGGTGAGCTGCACGGGTAGAACCTTTTTTTACTTCAATACTACGCATATTTTATAGACCTCTCTTCTTAAAAATTAACAAGTGTGAGCCTACATAAAGGCATATAAAAATTTTACATTTTTTTGTGCGCCTTGTCAATTTTGCTAAGAGGGAAGATGCTTTTCTGGAAGAAAGTATAAAATATTTAACACATATGAAAAATAAAATAAGCTTCTACATTTTTTCACTGGATTTACAAGGCTTTTAGTATATAATATAAGCAGGAATATTTTTGTGAGGTGCTAAAAATGAAAACTAAAATCACTGAACTTTTAGGTATTAAGTATCCTGTTATTCAAGGTGGTATGGCTTGGACAAGTGAAGCTTGCCTGGCTTCTGCTGTCTCCAATGCTGGCGGTGCGGGCATCATTGCTTGCGGTGGACGTACTGCAGAATGGGTGCGCGAGGAAATTCGCAAAGCTAAAACCTTAACCGATAAACCCTTTGGCGTGAACGTAATGCTGATGGCTCCCAATGTTGAAGAGATTGTTGAAGTTATCTGCGAGGAGAAGGTTGCCTTCGTAACCTTGGGTGCCGGCAATCCTGTTCCCTTCATTAAAAGATTCCAAGAAGCAGGCATTAAGGTTATCCCCGTTGTGCCCAATGTAAAACTTGCTCAACGTATTGCTGCTGCCGGTGCAGATGCAATGGTAATCGAAGGTATGGAAGCAGGCGGTCACATTGGTAAGCAAACCACTATGGCTCTTATGGAAAACGTACTTCCCAATGTTAAGGATGTACCCATTCTTGTAGCAGGTGGTATCAGTGATGGTCGTGCTATTGCAGCTGCCCTGCTTATGGGTGCAGAAGGCGTGCAAATGGGCAGCCGTTTCATTTTGACCACTGAATGTATGGCGCATCCCGCAGCGAAGGAAGCAATCATGAAGGCTGTTGATACTGATAGCGTTACTACAGGCTACAGCAGAAACCATGGTGTACGCTGCTTGCAAAACGCTTTTACCAAAGCCTATACTGAACTGGAAGTTAGCGGCGCTCCTACCGAAAAGCTGATGGAAATGGGCGCAGGCACCAATAAACGTGGTATTCTTGAAGGCGATGTAGAAAATGGTACTGTAATGGTTGGTCAAAGCTTGAACGTGCTGAACGAGGTTATGACCTGTCAGGAGGTTATGGACAAGCTTATTGCAGAAGCCAAAGCTGCTGTTGAACGCGTGAAGAGTATTGAGTTCTAAGAAGAAGGCCTGGCTTTCCAAATAGAAGTATAAATTTTAAGTGACTAAGTAAAAAATTATGGATATAAAAGGGCAGGTATTCCGCTTGGAGTACCTGTCTTTAGCTTTTTGTGGAAGGCATTAGAAAAAATATTTATGACGTGATGTGGAAAAAACTGTCTTAATAGTATATACTATATGTGAAAATTGAGGAAAGGGTGTGAGTATCATAGCTTTAAGCAACAGGCAAAAACGTATTGCTGAAATTGTGCGCCTGGAAGGCCCCATTACCGGCGAGCATATTGCAGGACGCTTAAACGTAACCAGAGCTGCTTTGCGTAGTGACTTGGCGATTTTAGTAATGGGTGGTATTTTAGATGCACGCCCCAAGGTTGGTTATTATTATACGGGTAAAAATACTTTAGGTATGCTGATGGAAGAAATCTCCAGCATTTGCGTAAAGGATTTGCAATCCGTGCCCATCGCCATTGCTCAGGAAAAAAGTGCCTACGAAGCAATCGTAACCATGTTTTTAGAAGATGTAGGCTCTGTTTTTGTATTGGACGAGGCTGGTCTTTTGGCGGGTGTTGTTTCTCGTAAGGATTTACTCAAGGCTGCCATCAACAATGCAGATTTGAATAATCTTCCCGTTGTTATGGTGATGACCCCTTTGTCTAAGATAGTTGTGGCAACGGAAGACGAGTCTGTGGCTGCTGCCGCCCGCAAAATTATTGATAATGAAATTGACAGCCTGCCCGTGGTGCGCTCCGTAAATGTTGGCAAGCGCAGCTACGAGGTAGTTGGTCGTATAACTAAAACTAATTTTACCCGTCTGCTGGTTGATTTGGCAGAGGGCAAAGGAGGTAACTATCACAGTGAAAGCTAATCCGATTATCTATGCGGTTTCTGACTCCATTGGTGAAACTGCTGAATCCGTTGTAAAGGCTACTACCAGCCAGTTCATTGAAGAAAAATTTGATGTTATCCGCGTTCCCTATGTTAGGGATAAGGCTCAGATTGATAAAATTTTAGAGGAAGCTGCCCATAACAAGGCAGTCGTGTGCTATACTGTTGTTTCTCCTGAATTGAGAGACCATATTGCAGATAGAGCGCTGACCTTGGACGTGCAGGTGGTGGACGTGCTTGGGCCTATGATTAAATCTATCGAAAAGGCAACCGGTATGCTGCCCAAGAACCAGGCTGGCTTGATTCACTCCCTTGACCACGAATACTTTAAGCGTGTGGAAGCGGTAGAGTTCGCCGTTAAGTACGACGACGGCAAGAACCCCATGGGCTTGCTGAAAGCTGATGTAGTAATCATCGGTGTAAGCCGCACCTCTAAAACTCCCTTGAGCATGTACCTTGCTCACAAGCGTATTAAGGTTGCCAATGTTCCCTTGGTTCCGGAGCTTGCTCCTCCTGAGGAGTTGTTCAAGGTTCCGCCCTACAAGGTTGTTGGCCTTTTGATTGACCCCTTTAAGCTGAACGAGATTCGCGCAGAACGCTTAAAGACCATGGGGCTTTCTGACAGCGCCGTTTACGCAGATATGAAGCGTATAGGTGAGGAGCTGGAATACGCTAAAGGGATTATGCGCCGTATCCATTGCCCCATTATCAATGTTTCCAATCGTGCAATCGAAGAAACAGCAGGTATTATTCTGGACTATGTTCGTAAGAACCAAGAGCGTTACGGGGAATAGCTACCGCAATAAAAATAAAACGCACTGTTCGTCGCTGGACAGTGCGTCTTTGATTTAGTAGGCTTGTAATTTTTAGATGAATTTCTTTTCTAAAACGTGGTAGGTAAGCACGCCTTCCTGTGGCTCGCCATTTAGAACAACATTGCCTTCGAAGGTGGCAAGCTTCGTTTTCCAGTTGAAGGTGGCTTTATCTGCTGTGATGTTGGTTTTATCGTGCTTAAAGCTGATGTTGCCATTGATGTAGGCAGTTCTGCCCTTGTGGAACACGTCTACGGTGTCGCATTTAAAATCAAGGTCGTCGTACAGGAGAATGATATTGCCCTTGCCGTGAACCTCCATCTTGTAAAGATGCACTGCGGTTCTGTCACCCTTAATGGTTAGGGTTTTGTCGTGAGCAGGAAGCTGAACAAAGACATTGCCCTGTAAATCGTAAATGCCCTTCATAATATCGAAGGTACGCACGTCGGACTGGATTACTACTTCCTTGCCCTTGCTGGTTTTGTGGGTGGAAGAAGCAGTTTCACCTGCAAGGCACATGGCAGGAAGCATTAGAATCATTAGTATGGTAAGAAAGATTTTCTTCATTAAATTCACCTCGTAAGGTTAATTATAAGTGCTTTTAGTGGTTGGAGCAACTTTTAAGGTCACATAAATAAGAAGTTTTCGTGAAAAAAGAGGATTTTATAGCTGAATAGGGAATACTAAATAAGGTGAATTTTATGTCAGGAGTGTTTGTATGAGTGTCGAAGTAAATGATTTTAAGGAGCAGGTCCGCAGTCACGCTAATATTGTGGAAGTTGTTTCCGGTTATGTGGCACTCAAGAAGAAGGGCAGGAAGCATTGGGGCTGCTGTCCCTTCCATGGCGAAAAGACCCCGTCCTTCACCGTAGATGAGGAAAAGGGCTTCTTCTATTGCTTCGGCTGCCATGAAACCGGCGACGTTTTTAAATTCATAATGAAGAGTGAAAGCTGCGGCTTTGCAGATGCGGTAAAGTTTTTGGCGAACAAGTATGGCATACCAATTCCTGAAAGGCAGAAATCTGCGGCAGAGATTGCCCGCGAGCAAAAGGCGAAGCAGGTTATTGCTGCTAATGATTTGGCAACAAGGTTTTATCAGGCTTGTCTCACCAAAACTCCCCACGGTAAAGCGGCGCTAGAATATTTACATGACCGTGGCATTACAGATGATATTATAGAAAGCTTTTCCATTGGCTTTGCCGTCAATAGCTTTAACGCATTGACGAATGCCTTGGGCAAGCGGGGGTGCAGTGCAGAGCTGCTTACCCAGGCAGGGCTTGCAGTGCCCGGTAAAAATGGCGGAGCTTATGACAAGTTTCGCAGCAGGGTGATGATACCCATTAAGGACCCTCGCGGTAAAACCGTAGGCTTTACGGGGCGTATCTTGGGGAATGGTTCACCAAAGTATATGAACACCGGTGAAACAGAGTTCTTCATTAAAAGGTACTTGCTGTTTGGTTTAGATATTGCGGTGAATGAAATTCGCAAGACCCGTCAGGCAATAGTTGTCGAAGGACATATGGACGCCATTAGCCTGCATGCCAGGGGCGTGACAAACGCAGTTGCTTCCATGGGTACTGCTTTCGCAGGAGAGCAGGCGCGGCTTTTAAAGCGTATGGCAGACGAGGTGGTCTTTTGCTACGATAGCGATAATGCGGGGCGCAATGCCTCGGTGCGGGCGGTGAGTATTGCCCGTGCGGCAGGGCTTAGAGTGCGTGTTGCCAATGTTCCTGATGGTAAGGATCCGGATGAATTTATCAGGCAGCATGGCAGGGATTCTTTCTTAGAAGTTATCAGGCAAGCCCTTGATGGCATAGATTATCAGGTTGAAGAAACTATTTTACAAAATAATGTTACAAATTTAGCAGGAAAAGTAGAAGCTGTGTCGAAAATAATACCATTCCTGTTAGAATGTAAAAATGAAATTGAAGCCGCAGAGCATATTCGTAGGCTGGCGCAACGTCTTACTATTGACGAGGGGCTTATTGCCGCAGAGTATCGCAAGGCAGCTAAAAATAGTGGCGTGCAGGCAAGCGGCGTAGTGCAGCAGCCTGCGGTGAAGTCCACTTATACTGCTGAACAGCAGGCAGAAGAAATGTTGCTGGCGGTGCTTATGGAACACCCAACACTGGCATTGGGATGTCAAGATATTGTTGAGGAAGTGGGTTTTGTTCATAAGGCACGCAGGCAGGTTTTTGACTGTATTCTTGCTCATGAGAGTGAGCAGGCGATTGAGGTTCATCCTTTGATGGAAATCTTAGGTGATGAGGCTTCATCTGTTTTAGCAGGCATACTGTCGAAGAACGTACCCGAAGGCGATTGTGCAAAAATCGTTGAGGATTGTTTGCGGCAGATGAAAAAAGGCTTTTTGGAAAAAGAGTACGAAAAGCACCGTCTTTTAGCCGATGAATTTGAGCGCTCCGGAGATGAGCGTTTCATGGATGAACTAATGGAAAGCCAAAGGATTAAGAATGAAATCAAAAGACTCTATGGAAGCTAAAAAGAAGATGAAAGGAGGGGACACCATGGAAACCAATGTAGCAAAAATCACATTAGAGCAAATTGAAGAGCTCGTGCAAAAGGGTAAGGCGAACAATGGTGTTCTCACTTATCAAGATATTATGCCGTTAACGCAAAATGTTACGGATGCCACCGCTGATTGCGTTGACCAAATTATTGAGTATATGTCTTCTAAAGGCATTGAAATTGTTGATGATACCAACATTGAGGATGCTGAGGATTTGTTGCCGGTAGTTGATGACGCGGTTGCTGACAACGACGAAATCGAAGAGATTAACGAGGCTGAGCTGGCAAATCTTTCCGTACCCGAAGGTATCAGTATTGATGACCCGGTGCGCATGTACCTGAAAGAGATTGGTCGCGTGCCCCTGCTCATTGGTGAAGATGAAATTAAGCTGGCAAAACGCATGGATAAGGGCAAACAGGCAGAGCGCCTTTTGCGTGGTAAGATGATTGCCTTGGAAGCTCCTATCTTTAGCGGAACTGACAGCACTGCGGTTTTACTGGAAAAAATCGCCGGCTACCTGCAGGAAGAATGGGGGATGACTGCATCCCGCTCCGTAAGCAAGGTGCTGAAAAAAATTCGCACTCGTCAGGAAGAGGGCTCTCCCTATTCTATTGAAGAATATCTGGATTTGATTTTTGAATTTACCAGGGATGAACGCTTGCACCTGCAACGTTTGATGCTTGACCAACGCTGCTACATTGCTGATTGCGATAAGCTGATGATTGAACGTCCTACCAGCGACAAGGAAGTACATTCCCTGTATCCGCTGAACGCTTTGCTGGAAGAGGTTAAGTCTCGTTTAGCAGATGGTCGTGAGCAGGATGTTACTTTAGCAGAAAAATATCTGGACTTGTACGAGGACTTCCAAAAATTATTGAAGGAAGTACAGGCTCAGGGTGACGATGCTAAGAAATGTCTTTCTGAAGCTAACCTGCGTCTGGTAGTTTCCATTGCTAAACGTTATGTTGGTCGTGGTATGCTGTTCTTGGACTTGATTCAAGAAGGCAACCTTGGCTTGATTAAAGCAGTAGAAAAGTTCGACTATAACAAGGGCTTTAAGTTCAGTACCTATGCAACCTGGTGGATTCGTCAGGCTATTACCCGTGCCATTGCGGATCAGGCACGTACCATCCGTATTCCGGTACACATGGTTGAAACTATTAACAAGCTGATTAGGGTTTCTCGCCAATTATTGCAAGAGCTTGGTCGCGAACCGCAGCCGGAAGAAATTGCCCGTGAAATGGATACCACCGTGGAACGTGTGCGTGAGATTATGAAGATTGCCCAAGAGCCTGTTTCTTTAGAAACCCCTATCGGTGAGGAAGAGGACTCTCATTTAGGCGACTTCATTGAAGACCACGATGCACCCGCTCCGGCAGATGCTGCTTCCTTTACGCTTTTGCGTGAACAGCTGGATGAGGTTTTGGAAACCTTGACCCTGCGCGAAAAGAAGGTTCTGGAATTGCGCTTTGGCTTGGAAGACGGACGCTCCCGCACTTTGGAGGAAGTAGGGCAGCATTTTGGCGTTACTCGTGAACGTATCCGTCAAATTGAAGCAAAGGCATTGCGTAAGCTGCGCCATCCTAGCCGTAGCAAACGTTTGAAAGACTTTTTAGAATAAGTATTGACAAGCTTGTCGATATGTTATACAATACTACTCGTTGGTGAAGTGATTTGGGCCTATAGCTCAGTGGTAGAGCCGCCGGCTCATAACCGGCTGGTCGTAGGTTCGAACCCTACTGGGCCCACCAACAAACTTAATACCAATTTGGGGGCGTAGCTCAGCTGGGAGAGCACCTGCCTTGCAAGCAGGGGGTCAGCGGTTCGATTCCGCTCGTCTCCACCAAATTTGCTGTTTAGGACTTTCGAGAAATCGGAGGTCCTTTTCATTTTATTTTTTATATTTTAATGAATGTGTAATGTATACATAAAGAAAAAGTGCCAAACCACTTGCAAGTTTAGAAAAAGATGCTATAATAAAGTACATAAGTAAATAATGAGTGGATGAAGCGTGTGGGAGAAGATACATTCTACCGAAGGGGCAAAACTCACAGGTGCTTTTTGTAAAGCAGAACCGCTCGCGGACACAACTCTGGAGAGTCCCTTAAATGGGCGCCGAAGGTGCACGGATTAAGTATCCTTATCTCTCAGGCCAAAGGACAGAGAAAGCAAGCGCGGATAGTTATGTTGGCGAATTGCAATCAAACCAGAGTGATGAAATACTCTGGTCTTTTTATTTACTTATCTAAACATGAGAGAAATTCTATACACAAAAGGAGAGGTAACAATGTTAGACACTTTAAACGCCATTAACTCGTATGTATGGGGCTTGCCCTTAATAGTTTTGGTGCTTGGTACCGGTATTCTGCTTACTATCAGATTAGGTTTGATTCAAGTTCTGAAACTTCCTGCCGCACTGAAGCTTATCTTTACCGCTGAAAGCGAAGGCGAAGGCGACGTTAACAGCTTTAAAGCTTTGTGTACCGCTTTGGCGGCAACTGTTGGTACCGGTAACATCGTAGGTGTTGCTACTGCACTTAAAGCAGGCGGTCCCGGTGCATTGTTCTGGATGTGGCTGGCAGCCTTCTTTGGTATGGCTACTAAATACGCAGAATGTTTGCTGGCTGTTAAATATCGTGAAGTAGATAAAAACGGTAACATTGCCGGCGGTCCCATGCACTACATCGAATTGGGCTTGGGCAAAAATTATAAACCTTTGGCAGTTATGTTCGCTGCGTTTGGCGTGTTGTGCGCTTGGTTAGGCGTTGGTACCTTCGCGCAAATCAACTCCATCGTAGAAATTACTCAAATTGCAGCAGGTATTCCCGTTGGTTATACTGGCTTAGTACTTACTATTTTGGTAGCAGTTATCACCATTGGTGGCTTGAAATCAATTGCTAATGTATCTGAGATGGTTGTTCCTTCCATGGCAGCTATTTACTTCGTTTGCACTGTTGGCATTATCATTACTCATATCGACCAGCTTCCTAACGCAATCTCCATGGTTATTGATGGCGCGTTCAATCCTACTGCGGCAGCAGGCGGCTTCTTAGGTTCTACTGTAATGCTGGCTATGCGTAGCGGTATCGCACGTGGTATCTTCTCCAATGAATCCGGTTTAGGTTCTGCTCCTATCGTAGCAGCTGCTGCGAAAACCAAATGGTCTGCTGAACAAGGCTTGGTTTCCATGACCGGTACCTTTATTGATACCATTATCATCTGTACTTTGACCGGTTTGTCCTTGCTGGTAACTGGTGTTTGGTGTGGCGACCTTAACGGTGCGGCAATGACCTCTCAAGCATTTACCTCTACTTATTCTTCTGTTGGTCCCATCCTGCTGATGATTGGCTTGTCCCTTTTCGCATTCACCACTATCCTTGGCTGGAACTATTACGGCGAACGTTGCGTAGAGTATCTGGTTGGCGTAAAAGGTATTCTTCCGTATCGCGTAATCTTCATCGTGCTGGTAGCATGTGGTCCTTATCTGCAACTGGAAGAAATTTGGGTTCTGGCAGACATCTGTAATGGCTTGATGGCATTCCCCAACTTGTTGGCATTAATCTTGTTGAGTGGTGTTGTAGCATCTGAAACTAAAACTTATATGAAACACCTTGAAGAAACTAAAAACAAATAAGAAGATTATGGGCTGCACTCCGTAAGGGGTGCAGCTTCTTTAATGAAGAAAAGGAGTAACCTGTGAAGGCTGCTCCTTTTGCTTTGTAAATATGCTATTGTAATAATTCTTTCTTTAGCTGGTAGTACTCACGGGAGAAGTAGGCGGTAAGCTGGGACTCGCGGTGGTCGTAGCCAAAAGCACGCTTGGTAATGGAAAGGATGGGCGGTGCTTGGATGCGCTTGGCAACGCTAAAGCCCGCAAAAAGCTTCCACCAGCGTTCAAGGTCTGCTATCAGTTCCCCAGGAGTGAGAAAGGTTTTGTTGATAATTTCTTCGGAGCAGCCAAGCTCTTTTGCCAAGGTGCCTGCCTTATACCAACGGAGTATATCCGCGGGAGTAGTTTTATGCCAGTTTTCTACGAAGGAAGCCAAAAGATAATCATGGTATTCGTAAATTAAGGGGTCTCCGCCCGTGCCGACAGTTTGGCTGCTGGCAAGCTCTGCACTGGGACGAATGGTAAATATTTCTTCGGGGATAACTTCTTTTTGGAAGACATGCTCATTTAAGTAACGACCAAGAGCATAAACCTGATGCTTCCACAAATCGCCAATCATGGCAAGAGCGCCGCAGATATCTCCATAGAAGGTGCAGTAACCAACGGTAATCTCTGCTTTGTTGGAGTTACAGGAGAAGGCACCGCCAAAAGCAGCGGAGGCTGCCGCAATGATACGCGCTCCACGGTCGCGGGCTTGGATGTTTTCTTTAACAATATTGCTAAGCAGCAAGTGGCTTTCTTCTCCAGTACCCATATCGAGTATGGGGGTGGAGGTAAGCTGTTCTTCCGTAATCCAGCAGCTGAGGCTGATGGGGATGACTGCGTAATTGGTACCTAAGTTTTTCGCCAAATTATAGGCGATGTTTTTAGTGGTTTCTGAATTATAATCAGAGGGCAGGTTGATGAGCAAAACATTTTCCGGTCCTAAGATGTCCACATACATGGCAGCGGTAATGGCAGAATCGATACCACCGCTCAAGCCGATAGTCATTTTCCTAATACCACATTGCTCTAAAAATTTTTTCGTGCCGTAGCGCAGGGATTTATAGATGGATTCCGGTTCCTGTGGTAAGGGAGCTATGCTATTTTCGCCAACAAAGCAGCCTGTTTCAGTGTCCCAGATACATTCTAAAATTGTTGTAGAATACATTTCTGCGGAGCTGACTAAGGTACCATCAGCATTATAGGCAGAAGAACATCCGTCGTAGGTAAAGACGTTCTTACCATTATTCTGTACGCCTACGTTATTGCAGTACACAAGGGGAATGCCTGCCGCCTTAGCCTGTGTGCTAAAAAGCTTATTACGTTTCTTGTTCTTACCCAAGCTGTAAGGAGAGCAGGAAAGATTAAAAAGAATTTCTGCGCCGTTATTAGCCAAGGTTTGGGGGACATTGAGGTGATAATTTTCTGTCCAGCCATCCTCGCAAATCATCAAGCCGACTTTAATAGTTTGCCCTTTGATGGTAAGCTGCAAGGGCTGTAGGGCTTCGCTAACGACAGCGTTTTCTTCTGCGCACAGCTTTTGCAGGCTGTAGAAGTAACGATAATCATCAAATTCACGATAGTTGGGCAGGGAATTTTTTATAATGAAGCTTCGCCCCATATAACCGCCAATAAGCTTACCGTTTTGGCAGGCGAAGGCAGCGTTATATTTACGCAGGCGACCATCCTCGTTCAGCTTGTTCTTTTCAAAAGCAACATTGCCGAACATAATGCACAGGTCTTGAGAAGCGTCAATGATTCTTTCTGCGTAGTAGTGGCAATCGTCAAGGAAGGTTTGCTGTTCCCACAGGTCACCAATGAGGTAACCGGGCAGGCACATCTCCGGCAAAAGCAGAATGTCTGCTTGCTTGTCCTTAGCTGTGTTAATAAGCTCTAATATTCTTTTATAGTTTTCGTCGGGACGACCGGGTATTATATTCATTTGTCCACAAATTATTTTAATAAGCACTTGCACACCTCGTTAGTTGCAATTAAATATATCTGATGATATTATAGCAAATAAGATTTGTTTGTGCCACTTTGAAGGAGGCTTTTAATTTGAAACACAACAAAAAAACTAATGCTGCCCGCATTTTAGATGATATGAAGATAGATTACAGGATTATGGAGTACGAAGTGGACGAAGAACATTTGGACGCAGTTCATGTTGCTCATTCAGTGGGGATGCCTGCGGAGCAGGTCTTTAAGACTTTGGTTGTGCGTGGTGATAAAACGGGAGTGCTTTTCGCAGTTATACCCGGTAATGGAGAATTAGACTTAAAGGCTTTGGCAAAGGTAAGCGGCAACAAAAGAACGGAGCTTGTTCCTTTAAAAGAGGTACTGCCACTAACCGGTTACATTCGTGGCGGCTGTACTGCCCTGGGCGCGAAGAAGAATTACCCTGTTTTTATTGATGAAACCTGCGTGCTGTGGGAAGAAATGGCTGTTAGTGCCGGACAACGAGGAATGCAGCTGGTACTTGCCCCTGACGATTTAGTAAGGGCTACCAGTGCGACGGTGGCAGCCCTCATCTTTGAGTGATAGTTGTCGCTTTGGTTTAAATGTGGTATTATTTCATTGTGATATATGATATTGGAATGAAATCATCTATATAATATAAGTTAGTACAAAATCATTAGGAGTGTCTAAAGACGAGGAACAGCGAAGTTTATGAAGCGAAGGCGTACTGTTGGTACATTGAACGAGTAAATGCGCTGCGAAAAAGTGTAACGATACTCATGATGATTTTCTAAGAAAGTAGGTTGAACTTTATATGTTATATGTAAGCACTCGTGGCAAAACAGATTTAGTCAGTGCTTCCCACGCCATTACTCGTGGCTTGGCAGGTGATGGTGGCTTGTTTGTTCCCAAACGCTTTCCGCAAATTCGTTTAGGCGATATTAAAGCTATGGAAAAGAAACCCTATACAGAGCGCGCTGTAGATATTTTACTGCAGTTCCTGACAGATTTTTCTGAGGACGAGCTGCGTGAGTGCGTTACCAAGGCTTATGCTCCGGAAAAATTTGGTGGCGTGCCTGCACCCTTGGTTAAAGTTAACAATAACACCTCCGTTCTGGAGCTGTGGCATGGTCCTACATCTGCCTTTAAGGATATGGCTCTCCAGCTTTTGCCCTATGTTCTGACAAAAGCCATTGCCAAGACTGGCGAAAAGCATAAGGTTGTAATTTTGGTTGCTACTTCCGGCGATACCGGCAAGGCTGCCTTGGAAGGCTTCGCTGATGTGGAGGGTACAGAGATTATTGTGTTCTATCCCAGCGAAGGCGTTAGCGATATCCAAAAACGCCAGATGATTACCCAAACTGGCAAGAACGTTAAGGTTTTTGGCATTGAAGGCAATTTTGACGATGCACAGCGCGGTGTTAAGGAAATCTTTGGTAACGAAGAGCTTGCTGTTGAATTGGAAGAAAAGGGTTACGCTTTCTCTTCTGCCAACTCCATTAACTGGGGACGTCTTGTACCGCAAATAGTTTATTATTTCAGTGCCTATGTTGATGCTGTGAAGGCAGGTAGTATTAAGATGGGGGATTCCATCAATTTTGTTGTGCCTACCGGTAATTTTGGTAATATTTTGGCGGGCTATTATGCTAAGCTGATGGGCTTGCCTGTGGAACGTTTGCTGTGCGCATCCAACAGCAACAATGTTCTTACCGATTTCATTAACAGCGGTGTGTACGATAAACGTCGTGAGTTCTACAAAACAGCTTCTCCTTCCATGGATATCCTTGTTTCCAGCAATTTGGAGCGCCTTTTATATTCTGTAACAGAGGAGAACGCAGAAAAGGTTTCTGCTTTGATGGATAAGCTCAACAACGACGGTAATTATAAAATTGAAGAAGAGTATTTGAAAATTATTCAAAGCGAGTTCTTCGCCGCGTGGGTTGACGAGGTGGAAACGAAAGAAGCCGTTGCCCGCGTTTACAGTGACTACAATTATCTGATGGATACTCATACTGCAGTTGCGTGGCGCGCTTTGGAAAAATATCGTTTCCTCACCAGCGATGAAACCTTTAGCATTGTGCTTTCCACTGCCAGTCCTTACAAGTTCTGCAATAGCGTGCTGGAAGCTTTGGAAGACAAAAAGCAGGTTGAGGACGACCCCTTTGCTTTGTTGCGCAAGTTAAATGAAAAAACAGGTGCTGCCATTCCGGAACGCATGTTAGCGTTGGAAACCATGCCTGTTTTACACAGCGAAGTTATCCCTGCAGAAGAGATGGAAGCTGCTGTGGCTGCTGCTTTGGATAAATCCTGCTAAAAATTTAGAGGCTTACTTCTTACAAAAGGAAGTAAGCCTCAGTTTATTTATTACCTTATTTACCTAAAAGCTTTTTCAGTTCAGCAAGCTTCTCTGCAAATTTTTGCAGGGTTACGGTTACAGGTTGAGGAGTGTTCAAATCCACGCCTGCATTTTTCAGGATGTTCAGGGAATAATCGCTGCCGCCTGCGTGGAGGAAGCCCAAGTATTTTTCTACAGCGCCTTCTTCGCCTTTTAAGATGCTTGCGGCAAAGGCAGTAGCTGCGGAATAGCCGGTTGCGTATTTGTAAACGTAAAAGGGAGTGTAGAAATGGGGGATTCTGCTCCATTCACTTGCCAGTTCTTCATCAACGGTCAAAGCTTCGCCGTAGTAACGCTTGTTGCTGTCCAACCAATAATTTTCCAGTTTTTCTGCTTGCAGGGTTCTGCCTGCGCTGATTTCACTGTGGATGAATTTTTCAAACTCTGCAAATTGCACCTGACGATATACGGTGGTACGCACTGCTTCTAAAAATTGGTTGAGTAGATAAATTTTCTGCTGATCATCTGCGTGCTGTAAGGTATGTTCCAAAAGCAGGATTTCGTTAGTAGTGGACGCTACCTCGGCGCAGAAGATGGTGTAATCTGCATTGATGTAGGTTTGGGCGCTGCTGCTAAAGTAGCTATGCAATGCGTGTCCCATTTCGTGGGCGATGGTAGAGATACTGTTGTAGCGTTTTTGGTAATTAAGCAGTACGAAGGGGTGTACGCCGTACACGCCCCAGGAATAAGCGCCGCTACGCTTGCCCTTGTTTTCGTAAATATCAATCCAGCCTTCGCTAAAGCCTTTCTTTAAGGTAGCTATGTATTTTTCACCCAAGGGTTCCAAAGCAGCAACAATCTTTTCGCAGGCTTCGTCAAATTCACAGGCGAAGCTGTCACCTGCGTTGCTTAAAGGTACATAAATATCGTAGGGGTGCAGCTCGTCGTAGTCTAGCACTTCCTTTTTCAGCTGCATATATTCATGTAGGGGAGCAAGGTTGTCGTGAACGGTTTGAAGCAAGCCGTCGTAAAGGGAAGTTGGGATATTGTCTTCGGCTAAAGAAGCGGTAAGGGTATCAGGATATTTGTGTGCAGTGGCACGGAAGTTAGCACTGCGACAGCTTCCTGTCAAGGTTGCTGCCAAGGTATTGCGATATTTATGGTAGCTTCCCATTAAACCTTGGAAGGAGTTTTTGCGTAGCTCTCTATCAGGAGAGGTCATGTTCAAAAGGTAATTGCCCTCGCTGACTGTGGCTTTGTTGCCTGCACCATCCGTAATTTCAGGGAACTGCATATCCGCACTTACCAAAGCACGGAAGGTAGTTGCAGCCGTTCCTGTGGCAAGGCGGCTCTGCGCAAGCAGCTCTTCCATTTCGGCAGGAAGAACGTGGTTAGAAAGGCGCACTAAATTTTCTACGTAGTGCTTGTAATTGGCAAGAGCTGGCTCGCTCGCCAGCATATTTGCTAAAAGGTCTTTGTCCAGCGCTAAGATTTCCGGTTCGATGAAAGAATTAGCATTGCTGAAAGCTGCAGCCAATGCTTCTGCCTCGCCGGCAAGAGCCTGCAAATGCTGGTCGGTGTTATCTGCATCCTGTTGCAGGCGTGCATAAGCATAAATCTTTTCTACCAGCTGTGCTAATCCATCCTGCATGATTAGGGCAGTCGCCATTACCTTGGCATCGCATAACAAGCCTTTAAATTCACTTAACAGGGGCAATTTGTTTTTCAGTTCGTCACAGGCAGTCTGCCACTCTTGCTCGTTAACATAAATATCATTTACCCGCCATTTGCAGTCAGCAGGTATATCTGCACGAGGAACGCTGCTGCCATGAGCGGGAATAATTTTTTCAGTCATTATATTTCACTCCTTGCAAAAACAAAATTATTACTCTATCATTATAGCATATGAAATATAAAGGAGCAGAAAAATGCGTACTCTTTTAATTGCAATTAACAGTAAATATGTACACACTGCCTTGGGCTTGCGTTACGTTGCTGAATACGCTAAGGAACAGGGCTTTGACATACATTTAATAGAAGAAACAATTAACACACCCATCCTGACGGTTTTAGAAAATATTATGGCGCATAAGGCAGAGGTCTATGGGTTTTCTGTTCATATTTGGAACAAGCCCTTTGTTTACAGATTGATTTCTATGTTGAAAAAGCTGCGTCCGGAAGCGAAGGTAGTGGTTGGCGGTCCTGAGGTTGCCTTTGATGTGGAACGTATCTTTGGAGAATTGCCTTCCATAGATTATATTGTACAGGGTGAAGGCGAAAAGGTCTTTGCAGATTTCCTGGCAGGCTTTACCACTGGAAGCATTCCCCTGCATATTTCCTATAAGCAAGATGGGGAAGTGTGCCTGAATGGTGGCGTAACCGTTATTGAAGATTTGAGTATTTTGTCCTTCCCGTATCCTGATTTGCAGGAAGTAGCGGAGGCTCACAAAATAGTTTATTATGAATGTACTCGTGGTTGCCCTTTTAACTGCTCCTATTGTTTAAGTGGTATCTCCCGCTCTGTTCGCAAGCGTCCTTTGGAAATGGTACTGCGTGATATGGATAGATTCATAGCGGCTAAGGTTCCCTTGGTAAAATTTGTAGACCGTACTTATAATTTAGATGAAAAGTATTTCTTGCCCATGATGAAATATTTGGCAGAAGCAGATACCAATACTACTTTCCACTTTGAAATCAAAGCAGATATTTTAAGTGAAGAGGTGTTGGATTTCTTGGGGACTGTTCCTAAGGGAAGGTTTCAGTTTGAAATTGGTGTGCAAACCACTAATCCGCCTACCTTGAAAGCTATTAACAGGCAGGATAATTGGGATAAGCTGGTGCATAACTGCCAAAGGCTTTTGGGATTTAAGAATATGCACCTGCATTTAGACTTAATCGCAGGCTTACCCTACGAGGGCTTGCGTGAATTTAGAAAATCATTTGATGATGTTTATTCCTTGAAGCCCGATATGCTGCAATTAGGTTTCTTGAAGGTGCTTCCCGGTACGCAGATGAATAAGGAAACAGAGCTTCACGGTTTGCGTTATATGGATGAGCCTCCTTATGAAATTTTGGCAACTGATTATATGCCTTACGAGGAATTGCAATTTTTAAAGCGATTGGAAAGTGTATTTGAACAAACCTATAATACGGGAGCGTTCCCTAATATCTTGCGTCACCTAATAGAGGAGAATGGGCAGGGAGCCTTTGCCTTTTACGAAAGCTTAACTAATTGGTGGGTGGCTGCCGGTCATTATCCGCAAACTCATAATTCTAAAGGCGTGGCAAAAATTTTATATGATTTTATTTTGGAGAACTGCTCTGCGGATGCAGATGCTTTGATTGAGATTTTACGTTACGATGTTTTTGTAGCTATTCCGGGCTGGAAGCCTGAATGGTTACGCTGGAATACAGAAGTAATTTTTGAAGAAGTTTCTGATTTCTGGCGAGATGAAGAAAAGGTTAGCCAGTATATAGAAAATTATAAGTTCAGCAGCTGGCGACAGATTCATAAGAATTATCCCATTGAACTGTTTAAAAATGATATTTTCAGCGGTGAAAGTAGGGAGTTTTATGTGCTGGTTAAGACTTTGGGAGAAGAAACCAACGTTATAGAAGTGAAGCTATAAATTTTTGAAGGCGTGTCCTGCGAGAGCAGGACACGGTTCTTTTGGCAACGAAGCCAAGCGTGTCATGAAAAAACTTCAAAAAAGTGAAAAAAGGGTGTTGACAGGAAGTGCTTTGAGTGCTATTATATACAAAGTCGCTGACAGAACGGCGGCTACAGAACCTTGAAAACTGAACAATAACCTAGAAAAAAGCGAATGTGCGGGTCAAGCACTTCCAAGGAAGTGTACGACCTAAAAGTCAAAATAATTTCGTAAAAAATAAGCAGAGCCAATCGGTTCTTCAATAAACTGTATTGGAGAGTTTGATCCTGGCTCAGGACG
>JAFUKD010000006.1 GCA_017467905.1 Phascolarctobacterium sp. | reverse complement strand
GTGTTTTATAAAAATAAAACATTTTTTAAGGAGGAAACTCTCATGAAAAAATCTTTAGTTCTTGCAATGGCAATGGCTCTTGGCGTAACCGCTTCCGCTTACGCAGCTAACCCGTTCTCTGACGTTCCCGCTGGCCACTGGGCATATGACTCCGTAGCTAAATTGGCAGCTGCAGGCGTAGTTGATGGCTATGCTGACGGCGCATTCGATGGCGACAAATTGATGACCCGTTATGAAATGGCTCAAATCGTAGCAAAAGCTATGGCTAAAGGCGCAAACGTTGACAAACTGGCTGCTGAATTTGCTGACGAACTGG
Source organism: Phascolarctobacterium sp. (assembly GCA_017467905.1). Classification (GTDB taxonomy): domain Bacteria; phylum Bacillota; class Negativicutes; order Acidaminococcales; family Acidaminococcaceae; genus JAHHUH01. The sequence goes on along the minus strand of JAFUKD010000006.1, from coordinate 73,500 downwards.
ATACCCTCGGTGTTCGCGTAGCTAAATTGGAAAAAGGCGCTGACGCTGTTAAAATTACCGGTGAAGTTCGTTACCACTATGCTGAACATGATGGCGACGTTAAAAACGGTAACGAAGACAAAATGCGTTCCCGTATTTGGTTCACTGGCGCTGTAAATGACGACTGGACCTACACTGGCATGATCGAACACAACAACGATCTGGATGACGACGCTGCTACTGAAGACGTTAAATTCCAACGTGCTTACTTGGATGGTAAACTGGGCGGCTTGAAAGTTCGCGCTGGTCGTTACAACCTCCAATTGGGTCAAAAAGCAGTTAATGACCATCGTTTTGATGGCGTACAAGCTACCTATGGTAAAGACGTTAAATTGATGGTTGGCGCTGGTAAACAAACTGCTAAATCCTATGACCATGTAGTATATAGCGAATTGTCCGGTAAAGTTGGCGTTATCGATTTGATGGCTGGCTACTATGACTTCCAAGACGCTTCTGAATGGAGTGAGAAGGCAGTTGTAAAAGAAAATCAAGATAACTTTGAGGTTGATTTGGAAAATGGTACTTTTAAACCGATAGACACTGAAGTTGTTGATGGTGCTCAAAAAGACAAAAAAATCTGGGCTGTTGGCGCAGCAATGCCGGTTGCTAAAAACTTAAAATTGAGTGCTATTTATCTGGATGGCGATATGAAAGGCGCTGTTGAAGACAAAGGCTTCCAAGCATCCTTGGCTTATAAAGGCGCTAAAGCTTCCGTTCCCGGTTCTTGGGGCTTAGAAGCATTCTGGTATGACCTGGGTGACGCTACCTATGTTGACCACACCATGAATGCTCCGGAAGGCGATTTCTTGAAACTTGGTGGTTTTGAAGGTTACAGCGTACAAGCAGCTTACACCTTGGCTAAAAACATCGTAGCTAAAGTTGAATGGTATGACCTCGAAGCTCAAGACAACTCTGGTAAAGAAAATGAAACCCTGTGGGGTCAAGTTGTATTCACTTTCTAATATTAGCTTGGTTTAAAGTTAGTATGTATATTAAGGCGACTGGCTTTTGTCAGTCGCCTTGAGTATATGTATTACCTTTTGTAAGTAGTGTGCTTATATAAAAATAGGTTTTTTATTCTGTTTATAACACACCGGCAAGGAAAGCTGTAGTGATGACGTGAAATTTTAGAGGAAACTAGGACACTCTTAGAAGGAAGCGGCAGAGCTTAGGTTATCCCCAAGGTGTTTTATAAAAATAAAACATTTTTTAAGGAGGAAACTCTCATGAAAAAATCTTTAGTTCTTGCAATGGCAATGGCTCTTGGCGTAACCGCTTCCGCTTACGCAGCTAACCCGTTCTCTGACGTTCCTGCTGGCCACTGGGCATATGACTCCGTAGCTAAATTGGCAGCTGCAGGCGTAGTTGATGGCTATGCTGACGGCGCATTCGACGGCGACAAATTGATGACCCGTTATGAAATGGCACAAATCGTAGCAAAAGCTATGGCAAAAGGCGCAAACGTTGACAAACTGGCTGCAGAATTTGCTGACGAATTGGATACCCTTGGTGTTCGTGTAGCTAAATTGGAAAAAGGCGCTGACGCTGTTAAGATTAATGGTCAAGTACGTTATCGTTATATGGAATCTGACCTTTCCGGCAACGAACACACCATGCGTACTCGTTTGTGGGTAAATGGTCAAATCAATGATGGTTGGGAATATACTGCATTACTCCAACATGTAAATGACCTTGATGATGACGCTGCAAGTGAAGATGTTAAATTGAATCGTGCATATTTGGATGGCCGTCTTGGTGGTTTGGCTGTGCATGCTGGTCGTTGGGATGAATGCACCTCTACCGCTAACATCCTCGATGCTTATGTAGATGGTATTAAAGTTTCCTATGGCGAAAAAGTTAAAGTTTATGGTATGGCTGCTAAAGCTGCTACTTCCTGCTATACTGATATGACCTTGGATTCCGGTGACCGCGTATATGTATTGGGCGCTGAAACTAAAGTTGGTGCATTTGATGTTTATGCTAACTATTTTAAAGCTGACAATGCTTGGGTGGCTGGCAAGGATGAGCGTAAATATACTTACAAAGAAGATTTGGAAGAAGGCAAGTTTGTTGTAGATGAAACTAAAACTACTGGTGAAGATAATCGTAAATATGAAACCAAAGAAATTTACAACATTGGCTTGGGCTTAGACCTTGCTAAAAATGTTCGTCTTGGTTACGAATATATGTGGGGCGACAGCGAATACGATAAAGCTGTCTCCAAAGATGGTTGGGTAGCTCGTTTGGACTATAAAGGTGCTGGCGAAGAAGTTGGTTCCTTCGGTATCCATGCTCAATGGTTTGACCAACCTATCAACTGCTGGTTGAGCCCGACTCATGATGGTAATGTATTCGAAGAAGATGGCGGCTATGAAGGCTACAATATCGGCTTTGACTATACTATCGCTAAAAATATTATGTTGGATGTTAACTACTACAACACCGAAGCTAAAGTTGGCAATGAAGAAGACGAAAGAATCTTTGCTGACGTATACTTCACTTTCTAATTTTAGGTTTAGGGAAGTTATTACAGTCTAAATTTAAAACAGATACAGCAAACCCCTGCTTCCGTTTTGGAGGCAGGGGTCTTGTGTCTTTCTCTTAACTCTTAGGCTTGGCGGTAAGCCACGGTTTGCTTTGCTCTGGTTTGGTGAACAGCTGGTGGTCGAACCACATGTAGTAAAAGTTTTGCGCGTTTTCGATGGTGTAACCGTCTTGAACGTGGTCGGCTAAATCGAAGGGGTCTGCCATGATGAGCACGTCGTCACCCTGGTACTGGGTACCCATGGAGTCGTAGCCTATGATGATACGGTAGTGCCCGCCCCATTCTACATTTTCTATAATGATGGGAGTGTTGTCACGCAAATTGCTCTGCACCCATCTGCTGAAAACAGAAAATTTATTGGGAGCAGCTTCTGAGGCAGAAGATTTTACTTCCCAGCCTAATTCTTCAAAATATTTGGCAACGCCTTTAATAGTAGTGCCGTTGATGTTATTGGTGTGCATGATTTTTGCTATTTCCATTTCGGAGTGGAGCTGTTTGCCCAAGAAATATTCCACTACCATGGAAGCCACCGCAGGGGCGCAGGTGTAGCCTGTAATTTGCTGGCGAGTTTTAAATTTTGGCAGCAGCAACAGGTTTTCGTTAGGCTGCATATTGTAAAAATCCGGAGCGGTGAAGTAGGGACTGTTCTTAATGTCCTGCTTGCCTTCAAATTTAGCAGCGCCTCCGCCTATGGAATTAGTTGTTTCTGACGTGGGGCTTGTGGAATTGAGTAGGGTGTTTATCCCTAAGAAGATGGCGCCGCAAATTGCCAGGCCGCCTATTATTTTTAAAGTGTTGTTCATTTTTATCACCAGTGTATAAATTTTGGAGAGAGCTTTCGATTTAGGAAGCTCTATTTTATTTTAGGCAGGAGCCTTTCGATTTGGAAAGCTCTGTTTTATTTTGGGAAGGGGCCTCTCAGTTTGGAAGACTCTGTTTTATTTTGGGAAGGAGCCTTTCGATTTAGAAGGCTCCGTTCTGTTTTAGGGAGTGGCTTCCAATTTTGCAAGGTGCTTTTCTAAAGCGGTGAGCAGTGCTGCCTTTTTATTAGGAAGGTTACCGCTTTGGACGCGCTCCAATAAATAGGAGAGCGTGCCCTTGATTTTACTTTGAGGCATTAGGGGTAAGAGGTCCCTGCCGTTGATGTCCAGGTCTTTGGTGGAAACAGGCATGCGTTCTTTCGCCAAGCCAACAACCAATTCACCCAACAGTCTGCCTTCTGACATTAGCTTGGGGTTCTGCCTGGCGTTGGTTGCTCCCATATCCGAAAGGAAAACTTCCACCAGCTTTTCGTAGGCTGTGGTCAGCTCCTTTTGTGTGCGGAAGCTGCCACTGGTGGCTTCACTGCGCACCCAACGGAGCAGGGTTCTTTCGCCTGTAATGAGCATGGGGGCAAAGCGCATGTGCTGCGCCACTAACCATATGACCAGCTTGCTAAAGCTTTCCGGATAGCGGAGGCGTTCCAGAATTTTTACAGTCATCTCTGCACTTTTGGCTTCGTGCCCGTGGTCGGAAGGCTGTCCTTCCTTGTTTTGCTTGCGTATTCCCGGCAAGCCCTTTGCCACGTCGTGCAGAAGCAGTGCCCAACGGATGGTTAAATCCTGAGGACTGTTATCAATGGCGGCGAGGGTGTGCTCCCAAGTATCGTAGCAATGGAAGCGTGGGTTCTGGTGCAGGCCTGCCAAATGCTCCAGCTCCGGCAGGATGGGGATGGTGGTAAAGTTGCCATTTTCCTTTACGCGACAGGTGGCATGTGCCAAGCCTGTTGCCATAAAAAGCATTAAGCCCTTGCCTGCGTATTTACTCGTCAGCATTTTATCAAGCTCTGTCCGCACTCGCTCCAAGGATAGTCCTGCACAACGCTCTACTGGAAATTTAAAGCTGCGCTCCAAATAATAGGGCGTGCCTTCCATGCCAAAGGCGGGGAGCAAATCTTCATCCTGCTGGTAGGTGAAGCCTAACTGCGCTACGAAACGGCAAGCTCTAAGCATGCGCAGGGCATCTTCTTCAAAACGCTGGCTTGCCTTGCCAACGGTGCGCAGGATTTTGTTTTGCAAATCCTCCTGCCCGCCGAAGTAATCGTATAATTCGCCTTCAGCGTTTAGCGCCATAGCGTTGATTGTAAAATCGCGACGGCTTAAATCCTCGCGCAAATTATCGCAGAACCAAACCTGCTCCGGCTTGTGAGCGTCATAACCATAGGCTTCACCGCGGAAGGTGGTTATCTCTACAGGAATATGGTCAACGATGGCGATGATGCAACCAAAGTTGTTGCCCAGCTTATCCACGGTACGCCAATTTTCCTGACGGCAAATTTCTAAGACCTGTTCGGGATGGGCGCTGGTGGTTACGTCAAAATCTCCAGGTTCAATGCCAAGCAGCAGGTCACGCACCGCACCGCCCACAACATAGGCTTCAAAGCCACCTTGGTTTAAGGCGTGCAATATTCTTTTTATGTAAAGGGGAAGTTTATTTTTCATGATAAATTTATTTTAACACGGGTTGCTATGCAAGGGAATAGTATTTTCCTTCCAAAATTCTTCATAAAAACAGCAAACTACCGTAACAATAAAGCCTTTGCTTTGGTCTATAATGAAGCTACAAAAGCTGTAAGCGTTACGCTTACCGGGCAGCGAGTGCGCAGCACTGCCCGTTAACATACAGCTACAAAATGCCCCATGGCACATGCTATGGGGTAAACTTTTAAGGAGTGAAGGCTTATGAAAAACTCCACGGCTTTAACCCGCAGAGTGCTGCTATCATTATTTACTGTAGGTTTTTTAGGAATTGGTTGGCAAAACAGTGTTGAAGCTGCCAGCTTTTATAATACTGATATTGGAACAGGCGTAACTTCTATTGAGGCGAATAATCTGTATCAAACTAATCCTTTAAATGAAGGGAGCCACCGCAGCTATGGGGTTGCCTTTCAAAATGGAGGCAGCTATACCATTAGCGTTGCAGATGGTGCAGCCTTGACGATTACAAATAAATTGCTTCCACCGGAACGCAATTATGGCATTGCTGTTTTGGACGGCGCAACCCTGAACGTGGATGGCAATGTAAAGATAGATGTACTGGCTGACGGAACGGGACAGGCAAGAGGCGTGCGTAATGACAAGGTTACTTCTGGCGCTACTATCAATTTTAATGGCGATATAGATATTACGGCGACTGTTTACGACAGCGCGGTGGTAGGACTGGATACTTGGGGCGGAACGACTACTGTGAATGGTAACGCTAAAATTGTTGCCAACAGGCAGGCGACTGACGCAGTAATGTACGAATGGTCCAATGCGGTGCAGGCAGGGGCAGGCGGCACCATAAACTTTAATGGAGAAACCAGCAATCTGCTTGCTACCAGCGAAGGCTACACTGCGCAAGCGGTACAGGTGGCAGATGCAGGGTCTAAAATTTATTTTAATTCGCCGTCTACGATTATTACCTCTGAATCCGACCACGGGGCTAATGGCGTTGCCGGTATTGGCACAGTGTATTTTACCGGTAAGGATGTAAGCCTTAACGCTACTATCCTTGAAGGCGTGGGGCAGACAAATTCTGTGGGCGTGATGAGTAATTTGGAAGCTGCAGATACAGTGGATAACTTTACTATAAATGTTACCGGTTCCGGTGTGGATACAGGGAACCCTGCTCATTCCAACGGTACTGCCGGAATTTACAGCCTTGGTCATACAGTTAATATTAACGCACAAAATTTAGTGATTGATGTTCATAGCGGTGATAATGTAGATTCAAGCACTGCTCCTACGGAATACAGTGCTGCTCACGGCATTAGGGCAGATTACGCCGGCACAGTTACTATTGGCGCTAACACCAATACTGTTGTCAGTGTGGAAGAAAATTACAAGGGAGCTTCCTCCTTGAGCGCCGGTATTGGCGGTACGGCAGGAACAATTACTATTTTAGGTGATGCTTCTATTTCTAATACCAGTACTGTTCCCGGAGGGAACCTTGCTATGTACACGGAAGCTGGTGGCGAAATTAACCTTGGTCAAAAAGGTAAGAATGTTAGCGTAAGCGGTAATGTGTTGGCAAATGGCGGCAGTATTAACACAGTTTTGGGTACTGCTGCCTCTAACCTGACAGGCTCCGTCAACGGAAGCGGTACTACCACCCTGACCATGTATGATGGTGCGGAATGGAATGTTACCGGCGATAGCACCCTTACTACCTTGGAAGGTAACAAGGCAAAAATAAATATTAATGATTTGGAAACCAGTGTGCAGATTGGCACCAATAATAATACGGACGTAACCTTGCACGGCAATAGTGCAGTTACCAATCAAATTGCCAAGGGTGATGTGGAGAAGAACCTACAAAGCTTTGCTGATACCGTAGCTATTGCAGAGGGCAATAAGCAAAAAACCATTACTACGGAAGCAGGCGATGTGGCAGGGTCCATTACCGCGGTGACGGACGGGAACGGCAAGCTGCAGTCCGTCAAGGAAGCAGTTAATTTCGAGAACAAGGCTATTGGCGATGCAGGCGTGGCTTTGAAGGCACATTGGCGCGCCCATATGAATGATATGAATAAACGCTTAGGTGACCTGCGTAATGCTGACGGTGAGCAAGGCGTGTGGACTCGTATGGTTCGTGGCGAAGCTAAGTACGAAAGCGTGAAGGCTCAATATAATCAATACCAACTGGGCTATGACCACAAGGTTGGCGGCGATGGTTGGGTGCTTGGCGGAGCGATTACCTATTCTGACGGGGAAAGCACCTTCTATAAAGGCTCCACTGATGACAAGAGCACTGCCTTTGCAATTTATGGCAGCAAGCTGAATGACGATGGCAGCTTCATAGATTTGATTGCCCGCTACGCACATTTGAAGAGTGATGTTAGCGTTACCGGTGATAAAGCGGATTACAGCACTGATGGTTTTAGCATGAGTGCGGAATATGGCAAACGCATTACTGACGATAAAGGCTTTTGGGTAGAACCGCAGGTAGAACTTACCTACGGCAAGCTGGATGGAGCCAATTATATTTTGGATGGACGTAGAGTACATCAAGGCTCCATGGATAGCTTCATTGGACGCTTGGGTTTTGCAGTGGGGCAGGACATTAAGGATGGCAATATCTACGCCCGCGCTTCTTACCTGTACGATTTTGATGGCGATACTAAAACCACCTTTAGTAAGGATGGAGTAAGCAGAACCATTAAGGAAGACATTGGCGGAGGCTGGTGGGAAGTTGGCTTAGGAACTAACATCAACCTGTCCAAAGCTACTTATGTTTACGCAGATGTGGAGAAGACCTTTGGCGGTAGGTTGGATACGGAGTGGCAATGGAATTTGGGAGTTCGTTACAGCTTCTAACTTTCAAAAAAGCGTTATAAGCACAGTCTAACTGTGTTGGAACTGCGATTGCTTGCTCGACGTACTTCAAGTACGCCTTCGCTTCACAAATTTTACTGCTTCGCGCCTTCCAGCACTTCTGACAATTTTGACGTGAAAACAATCATATAAATTATAAAGCTCCATTCCAATTTGGGAACGGAGCTTTACTTGTTGTGAGGAAGTGATTTAAAAGGTTCACGTGGATTTCATCACTTAGCGAAAATTTCTGCATTATGGAATCAGGAAGTATTCTACAACGAACACTAAAGCGCAGCAGCAAGCTGCTACATTGATAAGACTAAGTCCACGCCAAGCTGCCACTATGCCAAGTACTAAAGCCAAGGCGCCGGAGATGGGAGTTTGGGTATCGTTGACGATGGCGGGGAAGGTCATTACTGCCAGGGTAACGTAGGGTACATAATATAGGAAGGATTTTATAAAACGGTTTTGTATTTGTTGACGAATGATGGTAAGTGGAAGTACACGAATGATGTAAGTGGTAAGCGCCATTACTGCAATGTAAATGTAGATATTATTTTTCACCTTCGTTTACCTCCTTGCAATGTTCGTCAGCGGGGAAGAAGTAGGCTGCGATAGCGGAGATGGTTACTGTTAAGAGGATGATTCTTGTACCACCGGAAAGAGCAGCCAAGGGAGCCCACAGGTTAGCCACAAGACTGGCAATGAAGCTGCAAAGCACCAGTGCAAAAATAATCTTGTGCTTGCGAGCAGGGGGGATGATTACCGCAAGGAACATTCCGTACAGGGCAACAGCAAGAGCGCTGACAATACGGGAGGGCAACATGTTGCCTGCGATAATGCCAACTGCTGTACCCGTAGCCCAGCTGGGAACGGCGGCGATGGCTGCCCCGTAATAATAGTAGGGGTTAAGGTAGCCGGGACGACCAATGTTAATACCAAAGAGTTCATCCGTTACAGCAGCACCAAAGAGAAAGCGGTGGTAGAAAGGCATTTTGGGAGAAAGCTTTTGGCTTAGGGCAGCGCTCATCAAAAAGTAACGGGCGTTGATGATGAGGGTTGTCAATGCCATTTCAAAGTAGGAAGCATTGCCTACGATTAAGGTTACTGCTGCAAACTGACCTGCACTGGTTGCATTAGTTATACTTGTGAGAAAGCCCTGGAAAGCAGTGATGCCTGCGTTGCGATAGGCAATACCAAGGGAAAAGGCTACGGCAAAATATCCCAAAGCAATGGGGATACCGTCACGCAAGCCTTCAAAGAAGGCAGATTTATCAAGAGACGTGTCAATTTCTGTAGAGGTTTCTTTGTTCATACTGGGTCACCTAAATATATCAAGACCGCCGATATTAAACGGCGGTCTTTTAAAATATCTTGTTTACACCTAAAATCGTTAGAAGTGCTTATAACGATTTTACTTTAAGAGTTCTGCTGCTACTAAAGAACCCATTTCAGAAGTAGAAACTTTCTTCAAGCCTTCTGCGTACAGGTCGGGAGTACGGTAGCCTTGTTCCATTACAGCATCTACTGCTGCTTCGATAGCGTCAGCTGCTTCTGCTTGGTTCAGGGAGTAGCGGAGCATCATTGCTACGGAAAGGATGGTTGCCAAGGGGTTTGCAATGCCTTGACCTGCGATATCGGGAGCACTGCCGTGGATGGGTTCGTACATGCCGGTACCATCACCCAAGCTTGCGCTAGGCAGGAGACCAATGCTGCCTGCGATGGTGCTTGCTTCGTCACTTAAAATATCACCGAAGATATTGTTGGTGAGGATTACGTCAAATTGTTTGGGGTTCAGGATGAGCTGCATTGCGCAGTTATCTACATAATAGTTGTTCAGCTCAATTTCAGGATAATCCTTTGCTTGCATTTCGGCAACAATTTTGCGCCACATGCGGGAAGAACCGAGCACGTTAGCCTTATCAACACTGGTAACTTTGCCGCGACGTTTTTTAGCAGCTTCAAAGGCGAATTTTGCAATGCGTTCAACTTCGGGACGGGTGTAGAGCTCAATATCGCTTGCTTCTTCAATGCCTTCTGCGTTGAGGTGAGCTTCGTTATGTTCGCCAAAGTAAATGCCGCCGGTCAGCTCGCGTACAATCAAAAGGTCAGCGCCTTCTGCGTTTTCAGTTTTCAGCGGGGAAAGGTGAGCAGTAAATTTGGAAACAGTCATGGGACGCAGGTTGCAGTACAAGCCCAAAGCCTTGCGGATACCCAAGAGACCTTTTTCCGGACGGATATCAGGAGCAACATTATCCCATTTGGGACCGCCAACTGCACCTAAGAGTACTGCATCTGCAGCTTTAGCAGAGTTAACAGTTGCTTCCGGCAGGGGAACGCCAGTTGCATCAATAGCACAGCCGCCAATGAGCTGTTTATCATATTCAATTTCAAAGCCAAATTTTTTAGCAGCTGCGTCAAGCACTTCAACAGCAGCGTCAACGATTTCTACACCGATGCCGTCACCGGGGAGCAGGGTAATTTTCATAATGGATTATTCTCCTTTAACGTAGTTAATCAAGCCACCGCAGTCAGAAATTTTTTGGATGAATTCCGGAAGCGGTTTGCAGGTGATGGTGATGTTCTTGTTCAGAATTTTAATTTCGCCTTTAGCCATATCAACGTCAATTTCGTCGCCGGCTTCAATCTGTTCAACGTCTTTGCCAATTTCCAGTACGGGCAAGCCAATGTTGATAGCGTTGCGATAGAAGATGCGGGCGAAGCTATCTGCGATAATGCATTTGATGCCTTTAACTTGGATAACAACGGGAGCGTGTTCACGGGAAGAGCCACAGCCAAAGTTTTTGCCTGCAACAATGTAATCGCCGGGGGTTACGCCTGCTGCGAAGTTTTCTACCAAGTTTTCCTTAGCGTCTTCCATGGCATGCTCTGCCAGTTCAGTAAAATCTGTAATGTTCAAATATCTTGCGGGAATAATTACGTCTGTGTCAACGTGATCGCCGTAGCGCCAAACTTTACTCATTTCATTACCTCCTCAGGGCTGGTGATGTAACCGGTAACTGCGCTTGCTGCTGCAGTGTAGGGGCTTGCCAAATAAACTTCACTGTCAACATGACCCATACGACCACGGAAGTTACGGTTGGTAGTGGAAACAGCGCGTTCGCCTGCTGCTAAGATGCCCATGTAACCACCCAGGCAGGGTCCGCAGGTAGGAGTGGAAACAGCAGCGCCTGCATCAATGAAGGTATCAACATAGCCTAAGCGCATAGCTTCTTTGTAAATTTCTTGGGTTGCGGGAATAATAATCATGCGCACGCCATCACAAACCTTGCGGCCTTTAAGGATTTCAGCAGCCTGTGCCAAATCTTCCAGACGACCATTGGTGCAGGAGCCTACAACAACTTGGTCAATTTTGATAGAGCCGCCTTCGCTTGCCGGATGAGTGTTTTCCGGAAGGTGGGGGTATGCTACAACAGGAACAAGCTTATCCAGTTCCATAGTGATTTCTTGAGAATATTCTGCGTCGTCATCAGCGGTTACTGCTTCCCAAGTGCGGTCAGTTACGCGTCCTTCAAGGTAAGCAATAGTTTTTTCGTCAACGGGGAAAATGCCGTTTTTAGCGCCTGCTTCAATCGCCATATTGCAAATGGTGAAGCGGTCTGCCATGGAAAGCTCTGCAACGCCCTCGCCGCAGAATTCCAAGCTTTGGTAACGAGCACCGTCAACGCCAATCATACCGATAAGGGTAAGGATGATGTCTTTGCCGCGAACGAAGCGGGGCAGCTTGCCAACCAGGTTAACCTTAATAGCTTGGGGAACCTTGAACCAGGTAGTGCCACTTGCCATTGCTGCACCAATATCGGTTTGACCCATGCCGGTGCTGAGGGCGTTAAGTGCGCCATAGGTACAGGTGTGGGAATCGGCGCCAATAATAATTTCGCCGGGAGCAGCCAAGCCTTGGTCGGGAAGCAGGGCGTGTTCAATACCCATTCTGCCAACTTCAAAGTAGTTTTTGATTTCGTGCTTACGTGCGAAGTCACGCATGCGTTTGCACATGGTTGCAGATTTGATATCCTTGCAGGGAGAGAAGTGGTCGGGAACCAAGGTGATTTTGTTTTTGTCAAACACCGGACGACCAATTTTTTCGAATTCGGTAATAGCCGGCGGGCCAGTGATATCGTTGGCTAATACCATGTCAACTTGGGAAACTAAAAGATCGCCTGCGCTTACGCTGTCGCGGCCTGCATGTTTCGCCAGAATTTTTTCTGTCATTGTCATACCCATGAGCAAATTCCTCCAAACTGTATTATAAAAATTTGTGTTTATAAACTGTGACTACTCCAAAATCGTCAGAAGTTCTGTGACATAGCGTAACAGTGCTTATAACGATTTTAATAAATAAAGCCCCTATCTGCATTAGCAGATAGGGGCGCATTGATAATCTTGCGCGGTACCACCCTGATTTTTTTCTTCATTAATATAACTAACGCTGGTTCTGCGTCCAGCCCTACTAAAATTTCAGGATGGCTGCTTCCGGATGAGCTTCTTTACTAAACCTCTTGCAGCTTGCACCAACCGCTGCATCTCTAAAAGGAAGAAGAGTAAATTTTTCCGTTCATTGCATTTCAAAAGGATATTTTATTTTTAAGGTAACGTGTTCTCTTTATTATGGCAATAGGTGTGTAGTTTGTCAAGGAAAAATTACTAAGACAAGGAAAAGTTTTACGTTTTGTGTTTTTCTGGTAGAAAGTGTACACTCATTAGTAAACAGGGAAAGCTTTTCCTAAAAACAATGCTCGTGAAAAATTACAGCAATCTTCATTTAATATCCTTCCTGATTTTGGAGCAGGTAAAATTTATGTGAGAGGTGTTGAACAACTGCTTCAAGGCAGGTTATAATAAGCATAACTATAAATAAAATTGTAACATCTGAGAGATAGGAGATAAAACATGTTTATTGACAGAGCAAGAATTTATGTGGAAGCAGGCGATGGCGGCGACGGCATGAGCAGCTTCCGCAGGGAAAAGTTTGTAGAAAAGGGAGGTCCTAACGGCGGTAACGGCGGACGTGGCGGTGACGTTGTGTTAGTGGCTGATAAGAACCTTAATACTTTAATTGACTTCCGTTATAAAAGGAAGTATGTTGCTAAGCGTGGCGGTCAAGGTGGCACTAAAAATTGTACCGGCATGCGCGCTGATACTGTTTATGTAAAGGTACCTATGGGCACTTTGGTTCGTGATGATGCTACCGGTGCGGTTATGGCAGATCTAATCGAAGATGGTCAGGAGTACAGAGCGGCTAAGGGAGGACGCGGTGGTAAAGGTAATGCGTGCTACGTTACCAGTACCAACAGGGCTCCAACCTTTGCGGAAAAAGGAGAACCCGGTGAAAACCGTTGGTTAAAGCTGGAACTGAAGCTTTTGGCTGATGTTGGCTTGGTGGGCTACCCCAGTGTTGGCAAGTCCAGCATTATCGCTCAGGTAAGTGCTGCTCGTCCGGAGATTGCTGCTTACCATTTTACAACTCTCACTCCTGTTTTGGGTGTGGTGCGCGTTGATGAAGAGCGCAGCTTTGTTTTGGCGGATATTCCCGGCTTGATTGAAGGTGCTCACGAGGGAGTTGGTCTTGGTCATGACTTTTTGCGCCATGTTGAGCGTACCAAGGTGCTGCTGCACATTGTGGACGTTGCAGGCGTAGATGGACGCGACCCCATTGACGATTTTGAAAAAATTAACCACGAGCTTGCAGAATACAGCGAACGTCTTGCGCGCCGTAAACAGCTGGTGGTTGCTAATAAAATGGATTTACCCGAAGCACAGGAAAACTTTGAGCGCTTGAAGGAATATGTAGAAGCTAAGGGCTACGAAATTACCAAGGCTTCTGCTGCAACGGGCGAAGGCTTGCGTGAGCTGATGTTCAAGGCTTACGAGCTGCTGGAGCAATATGTTCCCGAAGAGGATGAGCAGGAGCTGAGCCGCTTTGACGAAATTGACCCGGACAGCTACGAAATTGTTGTGGGTAACGATACTGACTACGAAGTGCGTGGTAAGAACATTGAGCGCTTAGTTGCAATGACTAATTTCGACAACGACGAGGCGCTGTATCGTTTCCAACTTATCTGGAAGCGTTTGGGGATTGATGAAGCGCTCAAGGAAAAGGGTGTTCAGGAAGGGGAGACTGTGCGTATTCGCGACATGGTCTTTGAGTATAAGGAAAACTGATTAGTTATTTTCATACAATCAATAAACAATTTAGAATAGAGATGATATTATGTCAGACGTATTCAATAGAGAGCTTTTAAAAAAGGCGAAGCGTGTTGTGGTGAAGGTGGGTAGTAGTACTATCACTTATGCCAATGGCAAGCGTAATTTTAGCCAGATTGATAGAATTGCCAGGGAGCTGAGCGATTTGCAGAACCAGGGCAAGGAGATGATTCTTGTTACTTCCGGTGCAGTTGCTGTGGGCGTGGATAGATTGGGCCTGCCTAAGAAGCCTGATACTATTCCCGGGAAGCAGGCTGCTGCTGCCGTAGGGCAAGGGGTGCTGATGCATACCTACGAGAAGATTTTTGCAGATTATGGTCAGATTGTGGCGCAGGTGCTTTTGACTAAGACGGAATCCTTGGACAGACACCGCTATACTAATTCCCGCAATACCTTTATGGAGCTTATCAAGCAAAGGGTTATTCCAATCGTTAATGAAAATGACGTTGTTGCTTTGGACGAGCTAAAGATTGGCGACAATGATAATATGTCTGCTCTTGTGGCAGGTATCATTGATGCTGATTTAGTAATTATCCTTTCTGATATTGACGGCTTGTACACTGCTAACCCGCAAACAAATCCTGATGCGAAGCTTGTTCCCTTGGTGAGCGAGATTACTCCTGCCATTGAAGCAAGTGCCGGTGGCGTGGGCTCCAGTCGTGGAACCGGTGGTATGGCTACTAAAATTCAGGCGGCGAAGGCTGCCACCAGCAGTGGTATTCATCTGGTAATTGCCAGCGGTACAGAAAAGAATGCTATCCCCAGAATCCTAAATGGCGAAGAGATTGGCACTCTGTTCGTAAGCCGTGAAAATCGTTTGCAGTTCCGTAAGCGTTGGCTTGCCTTTGGCGCTAATATTAAAGGAAGCATTACCGTTGACGAAGGTTGCGTTAAAGCTTTGCGTAAGGCAGGCGGCTGCAGCATTTTGCCTGCAGGCATTATTGAAGTGGCAGGCAGCTTCGAGCCGGGAAGTACTATTAGCGTAAAAACTGCAGAGGGTCACGAGCTGGCGCGTGGTTTGGTGCATTACAGCTCTGTGGAATTAGAAAAAATTAAAGGCTGCAAATCCACTGATATCGAAGAGCTGATTGGTCATAAAAATTTTGATGAAGTAATTCACCGCGATGATTTAGTTATTTTGTGAGGGTGAAGATTATGTCTACTTATGAATTAGTTAAAGCAAAGGCAACTGCTGCCAAACAGGCAGCTTCTAAGCTCGCCATCACCGGTACTGCTGTAAAGAACAGGGCAATGCTGGCAATGGCGCAAGCCCTATTGGATAAACAGGAAGAGATTTTGGCAGCGAATGCCCTGGATATGGAGGCTGCTGCCGCTAAAGGCATGAAGGCTTCCATGCTGGATAGATTAAAGCTGACACCGGAACGCATTGCCGGAATGGCAGAAGGCTTGGAGCAGGTTGCTGCTCTGCCTGACCCCATTGGTAATGTTGTAGGCGGTAGCCGTCTGGCAAATGGCTTGAGCATTACCAAGGTGCGTGTGCCCTTGGGGGTTATTGGCATTATTTACGAAGCGCGCCCTAATGTTACTGCGGATGCTGTAGGCTTGTGCCTTAAAAGTGGTAACGCTGTAATCTTAAAGGGTGGCAGTGAAGCAATGCAGTCCAACCTTACCATTGCCAAAGTACTTTCCGAAGCTGCGGAAGCAGTTGGCATTCCGAAAGGCAGTGTACAGTTTGTAGATACCAGTGACCGCCAAGCAGTTAATGATTTAATTCACATGAACGGCTTGGTGGACGTAGTTATTCCCCGCGGCGGCGCAGGGCTTATAAAAACTGTAGTGATGAACGCTACCGTTCCTGTGATAGAAACCGGCGCAGGAGTGTGCCATACTTTTGTAGATGCTTCTGCTGATGTAGAAATGGCAGTGAAGATTTGCTACAACGCCAAGGTGCAGCGCCCCTCCGTATGCAATGCAATGGAAACCTTGCTTGTCCATAAGGATGCTGCTGAAAAGTTCCTGCCTCCTATGTTGGAGAAATATTTTGAAGCTGGCGTAGAGATTCGTGGTGACGAAAGAGTGCAAGGCTTTAGCAACAAGGTTGTACCCGTAACGGAAGAAGATTGGAGCACCGAATATGGTGACCTGCGTCTTTCTGTAAAGATTGTGGATAGCCTGGAGGAAGCAATGGAGCACATTGCCAAGTACACCACCTATCACAGCGAGTGCATCGTAACGGAAGATTACGAGAACGCGCGCATCTTCCAGTTAGGCGTGGATGCTGCTGCCGTTTATGTAAATGCTTCCACTCGCTTTACTGATGGCTTTGAATTTGGATTTGGTGCAGAAATTGGTATTAGCACCCAAAAATTACACGCTCGTGGACCTATGGCGTTACCGGAATTGACAAGTACCAAGTATTTGATTAACGGTAATGGTCAGGTTAGAGGATAACTTCATAAATATATTTGAACATTAGCCCTGCTCGGCTTGCCGAGTGGGGCTTGTTTCATTTTCTTCTTGCCAGTGTCAAGCCAAGTTGAAGACCTTGCAACCTGATTTCTTAATACAGCCCTAAATCTAAGTAATGCGTAAGCGTTACCCACCCTATTTCCTAAAAATAAATACTAAAATTTTTATTAAAGGCATGTCCCTCTTTGGAAAATGTTTCACGTGAAACAATAGGGCTTGGAAAGGATGGAGTGAATGACTGGCAAGATTTATGGTTATGTTAGAGTATCAAGCGTAGAACAAAATGAAGTTAGGCAACTGGAAGCGTTGAAATGTGTTGGCGTACTAAGGAAAAATATTTTCGTCGATAAGCAAAGTGGCAAGGACTTTGAAAGACCAAAGTATAAAAGGCTTGTTAAAAAGTTAAAGCCTGGCGACTTGCTTTATATACAAAGCATCGACAGGCTTGGGAGAAACTATATTGAAATTCAAGAGCAGTGGCGGGTTTTAACCAAGGATAAGCACGTGGACATTGCGGTAATTGACATGCCACTACTTGATACGAGGAGCGGTAAAGATTTGTTGGGAACATTTATCGCAGATTTAGTTTTGCAGATACTTTCCTTTGTTGCCCAGACGGAGCGTGAACATATTAGGGAACGTCAGGCACAGGGGATAGCTGCCGCAAAAAGCAGGGGAGTACGTTTTGGCAGACCGGCAAAAGAGCTGCCGAGTAATTTTTACGAGGTGCTTGTCAAATGGCAATGTCATAAATTGAGCAGCAGGGAGGCTGCCAGAGAGTGTAATATGCCTGTGACAACATTCCTATACAAGGCAAAGAAATACTCAAATGTACTGAAAGGTACGTTAAATCCTGTTTTGCGCTTTTAGATGGAAAAAGTTTCCGAAATGGGAAACTTTTTCTGGATTTTGGCAAGAAGTTTCCGAAATGGGAACTCTTTTCCGGATTGGAGAAGAGGGAGCCGCTTGTTGGGATTAGCATCCGCTTCGGCAAAAACAAAAAAATAAAAAGAAATCTGATTTTGTTAGAGCCATTACGAACGTTAGAAAAATTACTGAATTTAAAAGTTCATAATCAATTTGACACGTTGATAAGGGCTTGGTAAAATTATGATGTATGAGATTACACCGAAGCCCGAGGGAGATTTTAGGTACTGAATTAAAGTCAATAAAATTTGCTTGGGTTTTGTTTTTTCCTTGGACAAAATATTCGGGAGGTTATTTATGAAAGTTGCAATTATCATGGGTAGTAATTCTGATTGGCCCATTTTAGAACCTGCGGAAAAGACTTTGGTTGGTTTTGGTGTGGAGGTAGAGGTTGTTGTTGCTTCTGCTCACCGCACTCCTGACGTTGTACATGAGTTTGCGGCAGGTGCTCGTGAGCGCGGCGTGGAAGTTATCATTGCTGCGGCAGGTGCTGCTGCTCATTTGGGCGGTGTTATTGCTGCGTATACTACTGTGCCTGTAATTGGTATTCCTATCAACGCTACTCCGCTTAATGGTATGGACGCGCTCTTAAGTTTTGTACAAATGCCTGCAGGTATCCCCGTAGCAACCATGGCAATTAATGGTGCGAAGAATGCAGCGCTTTTTGCTGTACAAATTTTGGCAACCAAATATCCTGAATTAGTTGATAAATTGGCGGATGACCGCAAAAAAATGCAGGAAGAAGTAAAGGCTAAAGGCGAAAAGCTTGCTGCACTGCGTCAGGCACAATAAGCCACATAATGAGAAAGAGGGGATTTATTGTGGGAAACTTTTTTGAAGACGATAAATTGCACGAAGAGTGTGGTGTATTTGGTATTTATAGCCATAATGAAGATGTAGCCCTGAATACTTACTGGGGACTTTTTGCTTTGCAGCACCGCGGTCAAGAAAGTTGCGGTATTGCTGTTGCAGATGGTCAGCATATGAAAATTAAAAAAGGTATGGGTCTTGTAACCGATGTTTTTAAAGATGGTGTGGGTGAGATGAAGGGGCATGTTGCCATTGGTCATGTGCGCTATTCTACTACCGGTTTTAATATGGCGTTTAACACCCAGCCTTTAAAGGTATATTTTGATGGCGGTCATTTGGCTTTGAGCCATAATGGCAGCATTACCAATGCAGGCGCTTTGCGTAAGGAGCTGGCTGCAGAAGGCGTTATCTTCCAGACTACTGTTGATGCAGAGGTTGTTATGAGTATGCTGGCGCGTAGCCGTAAGGATACTGTGGAAGAACGTTTCGCAGAGGCTTTGAATAGAATTAAAGGTGCTTTTGCAATTTTGATTATGACTAGCAATAAGATTATTGCTGCCCGCGATCCCTTTGGCTTCCGTCCCTTGTGCATTGGCAAAATGGAAACCGGCGGCTGGTGCGTTGCCTCAGAGTCTTGCGCCTTCGACCTTGTAGGTGCGGAGCTGGTGCGTGACGTTAAACCGGGAGAGATGGTTATTATCGACAGTGATGATGCCGAACCCCGTAGTATGATGTGGTGCAATGATATGCCTCAAAATACTGCTCACTGCATTTTTGAGTATGTGTATTTTGCCCGTAATGATAGTAAGATTGATAACCAAGATGTCTATGAAGCACGTATTCAACTGGGACGTGAGCTGGCGAAGGAAACTGCAGACCTTAATCCGGATGTTATCATTTCTGCTCCGGATAGTGGTACCCCTGCTGCTATTGGTTATTCTTTGGAATCAGGTATTCCTTTTATGGAAGGTTTAACCAAGAACCGTTATGTTGGACGTACTTTTATTCAGCCTACCCAAAAGCAGCGCCTTAATGCAGTGCGCCTGAAGCTAAACCCGGTGCGCAGCGTTGTTGCAGGTAAATCCGTTGTTATTGTGGATGACTCCATTGTGCGCGGTACTACCAGTGGTAAGGTTATAAAATTATTGAAGGATGCAGGTGCCCGCGAGGTTCACGTTTGCATCTCTTCCCCTCCGGTAACCGATTCCTGTTATTATGGTATTGATACCTCTGAACGTAAAGATTTGATTGCAACCCGTTGTACTATTGAAGAAATTTGTCAATTTATCGGTGCGGATAGCCTCCATTATGTTTCTATGGAAGGTATGAAGCGTGCCATCAGCGCTATTAACCCTAATGGTTTGTGCTGTGCTTGCTTTAGCGCAGGCTATCCTGATGATGCTGACGAAGTAGTTAAAAAAGAACCCACATCTCTCGCAAGAAATTAGGAGGAAGACATGAGCGAAGAAAAGAAACAACTTACCTATGCTGATGCCGGTGTTGATATTGACGCAGGCAATAAAGCGGTAGAATTAATGAAGGATAGTGTACGCGCTACCTATCGCCCGGAGGTTATTGGTGATTTGGGCGGCTTTGGCGGTTTGTTTGCCTTAAACAGCGGCAAATACAAGGAACCTATTTTGGTTTCCGGTACTGACGGCGTTGGTACTAAATTAAAATTGGCTTTCATGGCTGATAAGCACGATACCATTGGTCAAGACGCAGTTGCAATGTGCGTAAATGATATTTTGGTACAAGGCGCTGAGCCTCTGTTCTTCCTTGATTATATTGCAGTAGATAAGGTTGATTCTCAAAAGGTTGCCAACATTGTAAAAGGTGTTGCTGATGCCTGCAAGGAATCCGGCTGCGCTTTGATTGGCGGCGAGACTGCAGAAATGGCAGGCTTCTATGCCAAAGGCGAATATGATATTGCAGGCTTCTGTGTTGGCGTTGTAGATAAAAGTAAAATGATTACCGGCGAAAAGGTTAAACCCGGCGACGTGCTTTTGGGCTTGCCTTCCAGCGGTGTTCATTCCAATGGCTATTCTTTGGTTCGCAAAATCTGCTTTGAAGCAATGGGTTTTGATATGAGCACTGAGATTCCTGAATTTGGCTGCACCTTGGGTGAAAAGCTTTTGACCCCGACCCGTTTGTATCCTAAAACCTGCTTGCCCTTAATTGAAAAATTTGATATTCACGGTATGGTTCATAT
This sequence comes from Phascolarctobacterium sp., assembly GCA_017467905.1. Lineage (GTDB taxonomy): Bacteria > Bacillota > Negativicutes > Acidaminococcales > Acidaminococcaceae > JAHHUH01. The sequence continues at coordinate 52,976 of JAFUKD010000006.1, read as the reverse complement.
TACCGGCGGTGGCTTCTATGAAAATGTTCCCCGCATTTTGCCGGAAGATTGCGATGCAGAGGTTAATGCTGAAAGCTGGGAAGTTCCCGTTGTATTTAAAAAGCTGCAAGAATGGGGCAATGTTCCCTGGAAAGAAATGTACCGCACCTTTAACATGGGCGTAGGTATGGTTTTGGTTATTGATGCTGCGGAGGCTGATGCTGTTCGTGAACACCTGCGTGCAGCTGGCGAAGAGTTCTTCGAGCTGGGCAAGGTGGTAGAAGGCAGCAAAAAAACCGTCATGAAAGGCGGAGTGTTCAGTGAATAATCGTAAAGCTGGCGTATTAGTTAGTGGTCGTGGTAGTAATCTTCAAGCAATCTTGGATAGAATTGCTGATGGCTACCTGCCTTTGGAAATTAGCGTGGTAATTAGTGACAAGGCTGATGCTTACGCTTTAGAGCGTGCTGCAAACGTGGGTATTAAAACTGTGGTTGTAGTGCGTAAGGAATGTGCTACTAAAGAAGAGTTTGAAGCTAAAATTCACGAGGCGCTGGTTGAAGCTGGCTGTGAGCTTGTAATTTTGGCAGGCTTCATGCGTATTTTAAGCGGCAGCTTCGTTAGCAAGTGGCAACATAAAATTATTAACATTCATCCTGCACTTTTGCCCAGTTTCCCCGGCTTGGACGGACAAGGTCAAGCTTTGGACTACGGCGTGAAGTTTACCGGCTGCACCGTGCATTTTGTAGATGAAGGTACCGATACAGGCCCCATCATTTTGCAAAAGGTTGTACCTGTTTTGGATGATGATACTCACGATACCTTGGCGGCCCGCATTTTAGAGCAGGAGCATCAAGCTATGCCGGAAGCTCTCAAGCTTTGGGCGGAAGGTAAACTTGTCATCGAAGGTAGAAAGGTAAAAAAATTGTTATAAGCACCGTTATGCTTTGTCGCAATTCATTCGCTTGCTCGACGTACTACCAGTACGCCGTCGCTTCACGAATTTCATTGCTTCGCGCCTTCCGGCACTTCTAACAATTTTGTATGCATATATTGAAGGAGAGGATTTGTTATGAAAATAAAGAGAGCCTTACTGAGCGTATCCGATAAAACCGGCATTGTAGAATTAGCTCGTTTCCTGAGCGAAAACGGCGTAGAAATTATTTCCACCGGCGGTACCATGAATGCTATTAAAGAAGCAGGCATCCCTGTAACCTATGTTAGTGATGTTACCGGTTTCCCTGAAATTATGGATGGTCGCGTAAAAACCTTAAATCCTAAAATTCACGGTGCAATCCTGGCAGTGCGTAGCAATCCTGAACACATGGCTGCTTTGGAAAAGCACGCTATTACTCCCATTGATTTGGTTGTAGTAAACCTCTATCCCTTCCGCGAAACCGTTGCTAAACCTGGCGTAACCGAAGCGGAAGCAATTGAAAATATCGATATTGGCGGTCCTGCAATGGTACGTGCTTCTGCTAAAAACTTTAAAGATGTTGTTATCGTAACCTATCCTTCCCGCTATGAAGGTTTGATGGCAATGCTGAAGGAAACCGGCGACGTTGATGCTCACACTCGTAAGGAGCTTGCGTTGGAAGCCTTCACCCATACTGCAGAATATGATGCTATGATTAGCGATTACCTTAAAAAAGTTCTTGCTGAATAAAATAATATTTGCTTGCTGGAGCGAATATGAAAATAGCGACGATAGGGAAGAAAGTGATATAAGGCGAGCGATGATGGAGTGAGCCATATCGCTTTCAGCCAAAGGTCGCGTTAAGTTTTCATCCTGAGCGTAAGCTGCAAGTATTATTGATGATAGAAAGTAACTCTAAGAGGTGAAGATATGAAGATTTTATTGATTGGTGGTGGCGGTCGCGAACACGCACTGGCGTGGAAGCTGGCACAAAGCACCAAGGTTGAAAATATTTTTGCGGCGCCGGGTAATCCTGGTATTGCCGAACTCCCTAAATGCCAATGTATTGCTTTGAATTTAGATGATTTGGAAAAGGTTGCCGACTACGCAGAGGACAATGGTATTGATTTAACTGTTGTTGGTCCGGAAGCTACTTTGGTAGCAGGCATCGCAGATGTTTTCAAACGTCGTGGCTTGCCTGTCTTTGGCCCTTCTAAGGCTGCTGCTCAACTGGAAGGCTCCAAGGCGTTTTCTAAAGAATTGATGGCGAAGTATGATATCCCTACTGCTTTCTTTAAAATTTGCGAGGACATTGAAACTGCCAAAGCTTATGTTGAAGAAAAGGGAGCTCCCATTGTAGTTAAGGCTGATGGCTTGGCAGCTGGCAAAGGTGTTGTGGTTGCCATGACTAAGGAAGAAGCTTTAGAAGCCATTGACGAGATGATGGCTGACCAAAAATTTGGTAACGCAGGCGCTCGTGTTGTTTTGGAAGAGTTCATGGAAGGTGAAGAGGCATCCCTGTTGGCTTTTACCGACGGCAAAACTGTTGTACCCATGATTGCTGCCCAAGACCATAAGCGTGTTTATGATAATGATGAAGGCCCTAACACCGGTGGCATGGGTACTTACGCTCCTGCTCCTGTTATGACTGACGTGCTGCGCTTGAAGGCAACTGAAAGAATTTTAAAACCGGTAGTTGCTGCCATGGCTGAGGAAGGCACTCCGTATCAGGGCTGCTTGTACGCAGGATTAATGATTAAGGGCGATAGCGTGAAGGTTGTAGAGTTTAACTGCCGCTTCGGCGACCCGGAAACTCAGGTTATCCTGCCTTTATTAGATGGTGATTTGGCAGAAATTATGCTTGCCTGCGCAACCGGTACTCTTGACGAGGTAGAGGTAGCCTGGTCTGACAAGGCTGCTGTGTGTGTGGTAATGGCTTCTGGCGGTTACCCCGGCAGCTATGAAAATGGTAAAGAGATTAGCGGTTTGGTGGAAGCTAATACAGATGAAGCTACTGTGGTGTTCCACGCAGGTACTAAATTAGCTGATGGCAAGATTGTAACTGCAGGGGGACGAGTGCTTGGCGTAACCTCTGTGGACAAGAATATTCGTGAAGCTCGTGACCGCGCTTATGCTGCTGTAGAAAAAATAAAATTTGATAAAGTTTTTTATAGAAAAGATATTGCGTGGAGAGCCCTAAAGAGATAGAATATAAAAAATATAAAATTAAAGTAAAGGATGATGAGACGATGGCTTTTTATTATGATGAGCCGGCACATACTTTTAGTGAGTATCTTTTAGTGCCTGGTTATTCTTCTGAAAAATGCATTCCCACTAATGTTGATTTGCGTACTCCGCTGGTAAAATTCAAAAAAGGTGAACAATCTGCCATTACTATGAATATCCCCATGGTATCTGCAATCATGCAATCCGTTTCCGGTGAGAAACTTGCTGTTGCTCTTTCCAAAGAGGGTGGCATTTCCTTCATCTATGGTTCCCAATCCATCGAAGACGAAGCTGCAATGGTTGCTCGTGTTAAAGGCCATCGCGCAGGTTTCGTAAGCAGCGATTCCAATATCCGTCCGGACAGCACTTTGGCTGATATCATCGCGCTGAAAGAACGCACCGGTCACTCCACCGTTGCTGTTACTTCTGATGGCACTGTTAACGGTAAATTGGAAGGTATCGTTACCAGCCGTGACTATCGCCCCAGCCGTATGAGCATGGATACCAAAGTTAAGGAATTCATGACTCCTATCGAAAAAATGATTGTTGCCGGCAAGGACACCACCCTGCAAGAAGCTAACGACATCATTTGGGAAAACAAGCTGAACACTCTGCCCATCATTGATGATGAAGGCCGTTTGCTCTACATGGTATTCCGCAAAGATTATCTTACTCACAAAGAATATCCTCTGGAACTTTTGGATGACCAAAAACGCCATATCGTAGGTGCTGGCATTAACACCCGCGACTATGCTGAACGTGTACCCGCTTTGGTTGAAGCTGGCTGCGACGTACTGTGCATTGACTCTTCCGAAGGCTACAGCGCTTGGCAAAAAATTACCTTGGACTGGATTCGCGAACATTATGGCGACAGTGTTAAGGTTGGTGCAGGCAACGTAGTTGACGCCGAAGGCTTCCGCTTCTTGGCAGAAGCAGGTGCTGACTTCATTAAAGTTGGTATTGGCGGCGGTTCCATTTGTATTACCCGCGAACAAAAAGGTATCGGTCGCGGTCAAGCAACTGCTTTGATTGATGTTGCTAAGGCTCGTGACGAATACTTTGAAGAAACCGGTATTTATGTACCCATCTGCTCTGACGGCGGCATCGTATATGATTACCACATGACTCTTGCTCTTGCAATGGGTGCTGACTTTATGATGCTTGGTCGTTACTTCGCACGTTTTGACGAAAGCCCGACTAAAAAGGTTAACATCAATGGTAACTACATGAAAGAATATTGGGGCGAAGGCTCCAGCCGTGCGCGTAACTGGCAACGCTATGACATGGGTGGCGCTTCCAAGCTTTCCTTCGAAGAAGGTGTTGACTCCTACGTTCCCTATGCAGGCAGCTTGAAGGATAATGTTAACCTGTCCTTGAGCAAAGTTCGTTCTACTATGTGCAACTGCGGCGCGCTGAATATTCCTGAGCTTCAACAAAAAGCTAAAATCACTTTGATTTCTGCTACTTCCTTGGTTGAAGGCGGAGCACATGACGTTGTTGTAAGAGATAATATGAACAACGATTTCCCCCGTTGATTAAAGCTTAACTGAAAAAGGAACTCCCCGTTACCGAAAGGCAGCGGGGAGTTTTGTCATTACATGGTCGCCTCTACCAGAATCGAACTGGTATCTTACGCTCCGGAGGCCGATGTTTCGGCTTTTTGTTCCTGTCAGAGAATGCCTGAAACACCAGTGTTTATGCGGTTTTTGAGGTTTTTTGATAGTGTCAGATAATGCTTTAGAATGCACTTAAAATAACATAATATTGCACATTGTTTCACATATTTGCACGAATTTTGCACGAATGCCATTAATATCTAAAAAAATATTATCAATAATTGCGTACATACAAAAGGCTATATTTAGAGTTAGTTAAATGAGCTTATTTGAGTTCATATTAGATTAAGTAAAGTTTTTTTCTACCACAATAATAACATATCTGTAATTAAATTTAAATTACAGGAGTGTTTTATTATGAGTATTAAAAAAACAAAAATCAAGAGCACTTTTATGTTAGATAATTGCGCTAGTAAAATTTTAAAGCAGGAAGCAGAAAGGACTGGATTATCTCAAACAGAAATTGTAAATTGTGCGCTTAGAAATTTAAAAATAGTGAATGTTGAATGTGGTATAGAAATTATTAGAAATGTCTACGAACTAAGGCGAGAAGTAAAGCAATTGAAGATTCTTGGCGAGCAGGTAAGTAAGTTTGAAGAGAATCTTGATGATGTAGCAATAAAGCTATACGAGCCTTTTGATGATTCAGCTTATCAAATGGTTAAATATAAAGAAAATAACAGAAAAAATAAAGCTTATTACAAAGTTAAGCACAGCAAAAATAAGAATATATCTATTAACTGATTGGGGGGATGGATATGGCAGTATTGATATTGTATTCATCTAGCCCTAAAACGTTGGATGAGGAAATTAAGTATTTGGCAGATGTGCAAAAAAAAGCTGTTTTTGGTGGGTATGGAGTGTCGGATAATCCAGATATAGCATTACAAGAAATGGAATTAGTAAAAATCTTACAAGGGAAAAATTATGGCAGAATGTTTTTGAGTATAGTTATTTCTTTTAGCGAATGCGAAAGTTGTATTTTGGATGACAATAAATTGGAGTTGATAGCTTTTGAGGTGTGTAAAATATTACCTAATGGCTATCAAGTTTGTTATGGAATTCATCTTGATAACCCTACTCAAAAGCACATTCACTTCGCAATAAATACTGTTAGTTGTTACGATGGTGTTGGGAAATTAGATATCGATAAGAGAGAATTGATTAGAATAAAGAGAGCTACATCATATGTACTAATGTACTTTGGTTTAAGTCCAATATTATCCCTTGATAATAGAGATTTGATAGAAGAATATAATAGATTGCATTAAGAAATCAAAATGACGTCATGTTTTGCCGGTTTTTAACAAAATGTCTCTATTTCGCTTAAGTTTCTAATAGTTTATTATGAACCCAGGTCAGTAAAACGACTAAATATTTTACAAAGGAGATAGTTTCATGATAACAGTAGATCACAAAACAAAAACTATTAGTTTAATGGCTAAGGACATTATTAAAAAGGATTTAAGTGATGATTATGAGGTAACAGAAGAGTTTTATGCCAATCTAGTGTGGATGATAGAATGGTTAAGTGATTACCGTAAGTTTGAAAAAACTTTTGGTAGAAAACGAATGGAATCATGCTTACAAAGCTTTATTGCAGAAGGCGTAGCAATACATAAAAAATAATGTTTTAATAGCCGTTACTTTATTGTAACGGCTATTTTACTTTTCAATAAACCAGCTACCTTCCTCATCAAAAATAGCTACTTCTTTATTACAAATTTTACAAATGTAACGAATACCTATGCCACCGCACTTGAGTGCGGCGGCTTTTCTTATGTCTATTACTTTGTCGATATAGAAGTGTCTGCCATCTTCCCATAGAATCTTTATGGGGATACATTTGCCTTCGGGCGTATGTCTTACTACTATATCGAGTTTGATTCTAGGCATTAAAATCATCTCCTAACGGAAATAAGAAACAGGGTGTATGGTATGGTCTTCTTTGGGATTAAAGCTTGTCAAAGACGAATCTAGAAGGCATGAGGCTCTTATTATAGAGTCATGCCCAAAGCGACTTCTTAAAGCATCAATGGTGTGTGCAAGGTTTTCTTGCTGAATTATTTTCTCGTTATCATCAAAGAGCGAAAGTTCCATATAACTGTTTTCGGTTACAAGGTCTATGGCTCTTATTCCAACAGAGCGAAGTGGATTTAGCCAACTGTAATTAGCTATCAAAAGTTCCATGGCAGCATCTAAGATATCAGTGCTTAGATATGTCGGTTTCTTTAATTTCTTTTGCCTTGTAACTGAAGACAGGTTATTATCCCTAAGATAGATTTGTACTCCCATGCATTTCAAACCATAGTCTCGGAGCCTTGCTGCTACCGATTCAGCTAAGACGGTGAAAACAAGTTTTACATCGTGGTTATTTATCAAATCTCTTGGACAAGTTGTACCGTTACCAATACTTTTGACTGCACTGGATTCATTTAATTTTCGTACAGGAGAAGTATCTTTACCATTGGCAAACAAAGAAAGAACCTCGCCCCATTTGCCAAGCATTCCGACTAGTGATTCAACCGGATATTGGGCTAAATCTCCTATAGTAAGAATACCTCTGGCATTAAGTTTTCTCTGTGTTGATTTTCCAACATAGAGCAGTTCTGATACCGGTAGTTGCCAAACTATATCTTTAAACTTATCGTGAGGTATTAGTGTTACGGCATCAGGTTTCTTCATATCAGAACCAAGTTTAGCAAAGATTTTGTTGAAAGATACTCCGATGCTTGCAGTAATTCCTAACTCTTGTTTTATCCTTAAACGAATAGAGTTAGCGATAGCAGAACCATCACCACAAAGTAAAGTGGAACCGGTAACGTCTATCCAGTTTTCGTCAATGCCAAAAGGCTCTATTTGGTCTGTATAATCATATAGTATTTGGCGAGCAAAGCGAGAAAATCTTAAGTATTTACGAAAGTCCGGTGGAACCGTAACGAGGTCAGGAGCTTTAATTTTTGCTTCCCATATAGCTTCTCCCGTTTTAACGCCTAACTTTTTTGCAAGAATATTCTTTGCGAGGATAATGCCATGGCGATTCAACGGGTCTCCGGCAACTGCGACAGGTAGAAGCCTAATCTCTGGACGGTAAAGACATTCTACAGAGGCATAAAAGTTATTCATATCAATGTGTAAGATGGTTCTCATGAAATCACGCTTTCGCAAACTTGAAACAAAAACAAAATAACGTTCGATAAAAGTATAGCGTGAAATGAAAAATTTATCAAGCGAACAGCTTGAAAAGTTATTATCATTTCAATTAACAGATGATTAAATAGACAGAAGTTCTACACAAAAAACAGATATTTTCCGACTTTTGTGTAGAAATGATAAAAGTTCCCTTAGTTTTTGTGCAAAACAGCAAAATACTCCCTCAGTTTTTTGCCAAAGGAGTCTTTGGGATGAATAATTAAAGAAAAGGTTAATGTAGTTGTTAATGGTTTTGTATGGGCAGATTCATGTGGAGAGGTTCATTACTACAGATATATACTTGTGAAATATTGAGAAAATCAGCACCACCCGTTTTACGGGTGGTGCTGATTGGTTGAGTTGAATAATTATTGTTTTTTGATGTATCTGCTAGCTCTACCGCTACCAATACGTTCTATTTGACCACTTTTAATCATAATACCTAAAACTGCTTCAACAGTTGTAGGACTAACATCAGGAAGAATTTTACAGATTTCAGCTTTAGAAATAGGAGCAAGTGTATTCAAAACTGTGGCTTCAATTCGTGTTTTTTTCGTTACTTTTTTGCTATTAACTATAGCGAATCGTTTATCTAGTTCTTTATAACAACTATGAAGTGTAGTCAGGAAATTTTCTATAAATGGGAAATAGCTATTATTGTTATCAGCCCAACCCATAGAAGAATCTTTTAAGGCTTCATAATAAAAAATCTTATTTTTATTGATTTGCTCTTCAAAAGATATGTATTTGCCTACATCGTAACCATTTTTGTATAGAAGCAATAAAGTGAGCAACCTAGACATACGACCATTACCATCACGGAACGGATGGATACATAAAAAGTCGAGTATCACACAAGGAATCAAAAGCAATTGATTGATTCTAGGATTATCTCTTGCATCAAGATAAGCAAGCTCAAGTTGTTCCATTGCATCAAGTGTTTCACTTGCTGGTGTTGGACGGAATCGCACTTTTCGTTTCCCTTTAGCATCTACTTCTAAAATTACGTTATCTTCAGTTTTAAATTTGCCTGCAAAATCTGTTCCTGCATAAGATAACATAATGTTGTGTAGCTTCAATATCGTATCTACATTAAAGCTAAGATGAGGATAATTAAGGTGTACCTGATTGAGAGCATCACGATAACCCGCAATTTCTGCCTCGTCATGATTTAACGGTGCACTGTTTTGATTTACGATGGCTGCTATACGGTCATCGCTTGTTATTATCCCTTCAATAGCATTTGAACTTTTAACAGATTGTACCTTAGCGATATTTTCCATTTCAGTAAAGACTTGCTTGTACTCTGCTTTGTGTGCGATAGCTTTAGTAGATAGTACAGCAATATTACTAGTGAAGTTGACTATATTTGCAGGAAGTAATCCGTTATCTAAAAATGAATAATCAAAAACTCTCATTGCATTGCCTCCTAACTAGGATTATCTGCATATATTTTAGCATTATTATATGCAGATAATCAAGAAAAAGAGGAGTTATCTGCATATATAAGTATTGTTTATATGCAGATAACTTATCGTGTGGAAAGTTTAGACTGATTGTTAATATAATCAATAACTGCTTGCTTTGGAACTTTCCAGCGGTTCTTCAAACGAAAGCATTTTATCTCACCGCTACGAAAAAGGTCATAGGCAGCGTTCTTTCCAATGTTTAATATCTCCATTACATCTTCTACCGTTAAGATTTCACTATATTCGTTAAGCATGATTAAATCTCCTCTCAATTGTTTTTTTACTGATTATGTTAGCTTTAATATACATATCTAATGATTTCCATATTGCCTCTAAATTTAATCAGCTAAAATATATACTAATCTTAGAAATTAGTATTTAACGCAATGAGTGCTTATATACTTCTGTAATGCTTCAGCAGGGATAAGATAACGTTTGCCACGCATAATTACTGGTAATTTGCCTCTTCGTATAAGTCCATAGATTGGATAGGTGCTACAATTTAGTACACATGCTGCTTCCGTTACAGTAAGCAATGCTTTAGATACTTGTACGTAATTGAGCATAACACTACCTCCTCTCTTTACTAATTTAATAGTATGTTAGGAGTAATTAAGAAGAAATAAGCTATTTAGGTAGTAAATGAGTAAAAGTAATTTGCTTTGAACATATATTATAGATAAGAACTTGCAAGCTTATGGCTATACCATAAGCCCTTGCAACGGAACATAGGAACATAGATAGCATCACTCCTCAATGCTAAAGCATTGAGGAGTTTTTATGTTTAAAATCCTAACTCTGGCTAGTACTGCCAGCGTTATTTACATATAAAACTAAATCTAAAATCAAGGAGATGTATATCATGAAACAAGGAATCAAAAGTATCGAAAAGCTCTATGAAGAACTCATCCGTCAACGTGAAGCTAGGCAGGATTTGTCTGCCGACACTTCCCTACTTACTTTTAACAGTATTAAAGGCAATAGCGTTATTAATGTTAATACAGGCAATGATGTATTATCTTACTATGTATCTGATATTGCCCATCGTCAGTTAGCAGATTATCTCAACATTCCCTTCAAGTATTATGAGAGAATGCTCAACGAACAACCTCAGCTTCTGGATATGAACGTAAACTGCTGGTTTATGAGTAATCCTCAAAAACGTATGCTTCGTACATTAGATGGGAAGCTTAGAGCATTTCTTAGTGACCGTTACCGTAGATTGGATAATCTGGAACTTGTGGACCATATTCTGCCTGTAATAGCACAGATGAAAGGTTGTGAAGTAATCAGCCAAGACATTACAGAAACACATCTCTACTTAAAGGTAATCAACAAGACCTTGAAAGCAGAAATCTCTACAGGAGATGTTGTGCAAGCTGGTTTTGTCATTTCTAACAGTGAGATTGGTTTAGGGGCACTCAAGATTGAACCGCTTGTTTATCGTCTGGTATGTAAGAACGGCATGATTAGCAAGGACTATTCTCACAAGAAATATCATACAGGCAGACAGATTGAGAACACTGATAATGCATATGAACTTTATTCTGATGCAACCCTTGCTGCAGATGACAAGGCTTACTTCATGAAAGTGCAGGATATTGTAAGCTGTGCAGTAGATGAGGCAAAATTTCAACTTACCGTAGATAAGATGCGTAAGGCTAAAAGCATCAGTACTGGTGATGACCCCATCAAAACTGTAGACCTATTATGTGATAGATATATCCTTAACAGGCAAGAGAACGCTTCTATTCTTATGCACTTCATGAAAGGTGGAGATTTATCTCACTTCGGTCTTGTCAATGCAGTAACTCGTGCTTCCCAAGACGTAAAAGATTACAACAGGGCAACAGAACTTGAGCGTATTGGTGGTGTGCTTCTTGATGAAGGTGTCGATAAAGCTGAACCCAAAAGTAAAATACTAATGCTCCCACAGGCAGCTTAAAGAGTAAATAGGCAACCCGTTTGGGTTGCCTGTTTTTTGTTGGAGGAATTTATGATGAGATTTCAAGTTGTAGAAACAAAAGTATTTATCGTTGATTCTTATGACGAGACTACTGCTCGGATGACAGTAGATGCTCTGCAGAATGAAATGCAGATGAGTGAAAGAAGCTTCAATGAAGCCAAGCATGGAAACTGTGCTTCTTACGGCAAGGTAATTGAAATGGCAGAAACTACTAATATATTTGTTGCATAAGGAGAAGGGCTATGGCTAATTATTGTAGTAACTGCATTGCCTTCTATGGCAATGACTTGAATAAATTGGAATTGTTAAGAAAGCTGATGGATGGTGAATGCAAATACATTCGTGATTTTGTTATTAAATGTGGCTATACCGAAGTAGAAGCAGTGGAATTTACAGATGGTAGAGATACCTTTGTTGAAGTGCCTGACGACGTTGCCAAAGATGATACTTCTTATTATTTCATCATCCAAACGGAAACGGCTTGGAGTCCACATGTTGAAGTATTCAGTAAGATTATTCAAGAACGTTTCGAAAATCAAATAAACTTTGTCCATTGTTCTGAAGAACCAGGGTTTGAAATTTACATTAATACTGATACCGAGGGAAGATTCTTTTCAGATCAGTATCATTTAGACTTCTGCATCAATGGTGAGTATGTTATGGAATACTATTCAACATTCAAAGAAGTTGTAGAGGTGCTTAGAGAAAAGATTCCGGCAATGGAATTTTCTAATCATGATTCCGTTGACAAAATAAATGATAGAGTGCAGAACTGGCTTATAGATAAGAAAGATGATTACTTCAATCTTTACGAATATAGCGAAGAATGAAAGGAAGTATTTAAGTATGGGTGCAACAGAATTTATCTGTCCCAGTGGTAACAAGATACCTATAGGTTTATGCCTTGAAAACTGTGTTGGAAGCGAAAGATGTATGTTTCTTCCCACCCTTAGAGCTGTAGCAAAATCTTTAGATAGAAAGATTGATGAACCTACTGTCACTGAACTTCTTTGTGGTACGAGGGAAACCTATCTCAAGAAAACAACCGATTATGCAGTTGATCCAGTGCAACAACTCTATGCCTTACATGGTAGTGCTGTGCATACCATTAATGAAGGATTTACTGATGGGAATATACTAAGCGAAGAACGATTGGCTGATGATATAACCAGCGGTAAGTTCGACCTATATGGGCAAATAATTAGTTATGGAGATAATACTCTCGGTGATTATAAAATCACTAGTTCCTATAAGCTCATGAGAGCATTAGGATATTACAAAGTGGATGTTCCTACTGGTGAAGTATACAAAACAGGATTGAAAAAGGGTCAGCATAAGACTAAAAAAGAATGGCGTACAGATGGTGTACGCCATATTTTAGACTGGGCAATCCAGCTCAACTATTACCGTATTCTATTGGAACAAAGAGGTTTTGAAGTCAAGGATATGAAGATACAAGCGTTTTGTAGAGACTTTAGCTTACGTATTGCTGCTGAACGAAACATTACCAGTCCCTTGTATATCATCAACATTAACAAAATTTCCGACCACTGGATTAAGCTTTATATGGAAACTAAAGCAAAACGTCTGAAAAGAGCCTTGGAAACAAAGGATCTGCCACCAGTATGCACTGTAAAAGAACGTTGGAAGAATCGTAAGTGCTTAGATTATTGTGCAGTCGCAGATAATTGTGAGTACGGGAAAATGGTTAAAGAAATTAATCTGAAAGCTGCGTGAATTAGAAATAGACTACAAGATAGCCGAAAGCACAATGCTTTCGGTTATTTTATTTATTGGCAATAAAAAATAGGTTGCCTAAAGAAAAAAGTTCCCGCAAATAATAAAATTTTGCGAACGTTAAATAATGGGTGGCAAAAAATATTCGAAAATATTGCAATTGAAAATAGTTGGGATTATAATTAGTCTGGAAAATTTATTGATAATGTTCAAAAATACGAACGTTATAAATTTTCTTAGACTATGCTTGAGGGGGCATATATTATGATTGAACGGTATACTCATCCTGAAATGGGGAACATCTGGTCTTTAGAGAATGAGTTTCGTACGATGTTAAAGGTAGAAATTTTAGCGTGCGAGGCTATGAACAAATTAGGCATTGTTCCCGATGATGCGTTGCAGGAAATCCAAACTAAGGCTGATTTTCGTGTTGAACGCATAAAAGAAATTGAAGCAGTTACCAACCATGACATCATTGCGTTTTTAACCAATGTTGCTGAATATGTAGGTGATTCTTCTAAATACATTCATAAAGGGCTAACTTCCAGTGACGTTAAAGACACTGCTTTGTGCTATATGATGGTGCAGGCAGCAGATTTGCTTTTGCAACACCTGGAAAAATTTCACGCTGTTTTAAAACGCCGTGCTGCAGAACACAAATATACGATTATGATTGGTCGTACGCACGGCATACATGCGGAGCCTATGACCTTTGGCTTGAAGTTTGCTTTGTGGATGGACGAAACAGAACGGAATATTGAACGTTTAAAACAAGCTAGAGAATTTGTGCGCGTTGGTAAGCTTTCCGGAGCAGTTGGTACCTATTCCAATGTTGACCCGTTCGTAGAAGAATATGTATGTGAACATCTTGGCTTGCAACCAGTGAAGTTGGCAACTCAAGTAATTCAAAGAGATAGACACGCAGATTTTTTGACAACCTTAGCGATTATTGGTTCTTCCTTAGACAAAATGGCTACGGAAATTCGCAATTTGCAACGTACTGATATCCGTGAAGCCGAAGAATATTTTGCGCCGGGGCAAAAAGGTTCCTCTGCAATGCCTCACAAACGCAACCCTATTACCTGTGAAAAGGTTTCTGGTATGGCACGCCTTTTGCGTGGCTATGCAATGGCTGCTTTAGAAGACGTTGCCCTGTGGCACGAAAGAGATATTTCTCATTCTTCTGTGGAACGTGTAATTTTACCGGATGCCTGCATTGCTCTTGACCATATGCTTCGTAAATTTACTAATATCATCGACAAGCTTCTTGTTTATCCGGAAGCTATGCTGGCAAATCTCAATAAAACCGGTGGACTCATCTATAGTCAAAATCTGTTGATTGCTTTAGTTAGCAAAGGCGTGCTTCGTGAAGATGCCTACAAGTGGGTGCAACGCAATGCTATGGCGCGTTGGCTAGAAGGTGCCGATTTTAAAACTAATGTAGCAAATGATCCTGACATCAAAGAATATCTTGCTACTGATGAAATTGAAGAGTGTTTTGACCCGAAGCCTATGCTCCGTCATATTGATTTGATTATGTCTAGGTTTGGCTTGTAAGAGGGAGATGATATTATGGCATCTGTAATAGTATTAGGCGCTCAATGGGGAGACGAAGGTAAGGGCAAAATTGTAGATTACTTGGCGCAAGAAGCTGATGTGGTTGTACGTTATTCCGGTGGCTCCAACGCTGGTCATACTGTTGTGGTAAATGACATTGCTTATAAACTGCGTTTGCTTCCGTCAGGGGTGTTGTTCCCTGACAAAATAAATGTTTTAGGTAATGGCGTAGTTGTAAATCCCAAGGTTGTTCTGGAAGAAATTGCAGGTATGCAGGCTAAAGGTATTGCTTGTAAAAATTTAGTTATTTCAGACCGTGCCCATGTTGTACTGCCTTATCATCAAAGATTGGACGAACTACAAGAAAATGCTTTAGGCAGTCATAAAATAGGAACTACCAAAAGTGGCATAGGTCCTTGTTATATGGATAAGGTGGCAAGGGTTGGTATTCGTATCTGCGATTTGCTGGAAGCAGAAACCTTTGCCGAAAAGTTGAAGATTAATTTGCAGGCGAAAAATGAAATCATCACCAAGATTTATGGGGCCAAACCTTTTGTTTACCAAGAGGTTTTAGAGGAATACTTAGGCTACGCAGAACAATTGCGCCCTTATGTTACTGATACAGGTGTGATTTTGGACGAAGCTTTTGCTGTTGGTAAAAAAGTTTTGTTTGAAGGAGCGCAAGCTACATTTTTAGATATAGACCATGGCACTTATCCCTACGTTACAAGCTCTAATCCTACAGGTGGCAATGCTTGTACGGGGAGTGGTATCGGTCCGAAAAATATTGACCACGTTGTTGGTGTAGTAAAAGCTTATACTACTCGTGTAGGCGAAGGCCCCTTTGTAACAGAACTTTTTGATGCAGATGGTAACTATTTGCGCGAAACAGGACGTGAATACGGAACAGTTACTGGTCGTCCGCGTCGTTGCGGTTGGTTAGATGCGTTTATGCTTCGTTATAGCGCTCGCTTAAACAGCTTAGATTATTTGGCGATTACTCGTCTTGATATTTTAGACGGCTTGCCTAAAATTAAGATGTGTGTTGGCTACAAATATCAAGATGAAGTATTAAAACGCATTCCTGCCAGCCTAAACGTTTTGGCGCAAGTGGAGCCTATCTATGAAGAATTCGAGGGTTGGCTTACGGATATCAGCAGCATTCGTAAATATGAAGATTTACCAGCAAACGCTAAAAAATATTTGGAACGTTTAAGTGAGGTTGCAGGCGTTGGACTTGGTATAGTTTCCGTAGGACCCAATCGTGAGCAGACCATCGTGCTTAAAGAGTTGTTATAGTGTTATAACTTTCAAGTAAAAATTGTGAGAGACAACACCCGTCATTTTTGTGTGGCGGGTGTATTTACTGTAGTTTTAACACAGATTTTACATTCTATCCGTAGTACTTGGTTTATGATATGAAATAGATTAGTAAAAGTTTTGTGAGGAATTTGGCAAATGATTATTTGTGTTGAAGATGAACAGAATATTTGCGAGCTGGAGGTTTATACTTTGCAGTCTGTTGGTTTTGAAGCTAAGGGGTGCAGTTCAGGCAAAGAGCTTTTTTCTGAACTGGAAAATAATGTGCCACAGCTTATTTTACTGGACATTATGTTGCCGGATGAAGATGGTTTAAGCATTTTACGAAGACTGCGTAGTGATGCGCGCTATGCCAATATACCTGTTATTATGGCTACTGCGAAGGGAATGGAGTTTGACAAGGTAAAAGGATTAGATGCAGGTGCAGATGATTATATTGCTAAACCCTTTGGAATGTTAGAGATGGTTTCCCGTGTCCGGGCGGTGTTGCGCCGTTGCAATAATGATAAGCCTCAAGAACAGCTTCTTACTTATGGTGAGTTAAGTGTAAATACTGCCAGTCATACAGTCGTTGTTGCTGGGGAAAATATCGTGTTGACCTTAAAAGAGTATGAACTGTTGAAAAAGTTTCTCTATAATCCAGGCATTGTGTTTTCGCGTGATAAATTGCTTTTGGAAATTTGGGGCTATGAGTTTAGTGGGGAAACTCGCACGGTAGACGTGCATATCCGTACCTTGCGACAAAAGCTTGGTGTTGCAGGAGAATATATTGAAACAATTCGTGGCGTTGGCTATCGCTTGGCAGGTAAATAATGAGAAAGAAAATATTTTACAGTTTATTTTTGCTGACATTTACAGTGCTCTTTTTTGCTACAGCATTATTCTTATGGATAAGCTATCGCCAGGTTACTGAGGTGAATGTTCAAAGCTTAAGAAACCAGGCGCAAATACTCTTAGCTTTAGATGAACAAGGTAAGTTGGATTATGAAAATCTTTTCCATGCAAAAATAGAGGACAGGCTTACAGTGCTTTCCGCTGATGGAAGGGTTTTATTTGATAATTATGCTAATGCTCAGCAGATGGAAAACCATTTGGAGCGGGAAGAAGTGCAACAAGCTTTGGAGAAAAATATAGGATTTGCCACAAGGTACTCCTCTACTTTAAACAAAGAAGTAATTTATTACGCAACCCGTTTAACCAATGGTGATATCATTCGTTTCGCACGAACTAATGACGCAATATACGCTCAGTTTGGCAATGTGCTGCAATACTGCATGTTAGCCTCGCTATTACTTTTGGCGGTAGCATTCATTGTAGCGCGTAAAATTACAGCAAATGTGCTTGCGCCTTTAGAAACTTTCGATTTAGAGCATCCTCAGAAAGCAAAGGCTTATCCGGAGCTAAGACCAATTCTTCGTAGGTTGGCGAACCAGCAGCAAATGCGCAGAGAATTTTCTGCAAATGTATCCCACGAATTAAAGACTCCCTTACAGTCCGTGCTTGGATATTCCGAAATTATGCTGAACGGTTTAGTAAAACCGGAGGATCAGAAACGCTTCCTGCAAAAAATTTATGATGAAGCTAAAAATCTTTTACAGCTGATTGATGACATCATTAGATTATCTAAATTGGATGAACAGCAGAAGAATTATACGGAGCATTTTAATTTGCGAGAAGTTATCGCAAATGTTATGCTACGTTTGCAAAATAAGGCTGACCAAAATAACATTACCTTAAAGTTTGAAAGCAGTGTGAATTCTATGCCTGTAATCGGTAGCAAAGCAATGCTGGAAGAAGTCTTTAGTAATCTTATAGACAATGCCATTAAATACAATTGCGAAGGTGGAAGTGTTATCGTTTCCTTAGAAGAAACACCTAAAAAATGGGTGATTAGCATTTCTGATACAGGTATAGGTATAGAGCAGGATGAGCAGGAGAGAATCTTTGAACGCTTCTACCGTGTGGACAAGAGCAGGCATTGTGAAGGAACTGGTTTAGGTTTATCCATTGTTAAGCATGGAGTAATGATTCATCGCGGAAGCATCAGTGTTCGAAGTGCTTTAGGCAGTGGCACAGTCATAGTTATCAAGTTACCTAAAATTGAAGATTAAGGTTTGGCGGCAGATGAATATCTGCCGCTTTTACTTTTATTTAACAATTTTTTACATGACGCATACCTTTCTCTAATAAGGGTTTTACTTCGGCGGCTTATACTTGCCTTGTAAACTCAAAAAAGTTTTTTAGGAGGAAGATTAAAATGAAAAAACAAAAACTTTTAAGCTTAGGTTTGATAGCAATGTTGGCATTAGGCATTATGGGCTGTGGGAATGAAGGCAAAAATGCAACTGCCGCTAAAGATGATGGCATAGTTGTAATCTCCCGTGAAGATGGCAGTGGTACTCGTGGTGCTTTTGTGGAACTGTTTGGGATTGAGAAGAAAGATGCCAACGGCAAGAAGGTTGACCTTACTACGGAAAATGCTGCCATTACCAACAGCACGGCAGTAATGTTGACAACGGTTAAAGGCAATAAAAATGCTATTGGTTATATTTCTTTAGGCTCTTTAAATGATAGCGTTAAAGCGTTAAAGATTGATGGTGTTGAGGCAAGTGCTGCCAATGTAAAAAGTAGTGCGTATAAAATTTACCGTCCCTTTAATGTTGTGACTACTGGAAGCACCAAACTTGCTGCCCAAGATTTCATCAACTACATTATGTCCAAGGAAGGGCAAGCTGTTGTTGCTAAGCATGGTTACATCGGTAATGAAAAGGCAGATGCTTATTTGGGCATTGATGTGGAAGGCAAGGTTGTTGTAGCAGGTTCTTCCTCAGTAACTCCGATTATGGAAAAGCTTAAGGAAGCATATCAAAAAGTTAATGGCAAGGTTAAAGTTGAAGTTCAACAAAGCGATTCCACCACTGGGATTAAGGCAACCATAAAAGGCTTGTGCGATATCGGTATGGCATCTCGCAATTTAAAACAAAGTGAAGTAGATAAAGGCTTGCATAATTTTAAGATTGCCAATGATGGTATCGCTGTTATCGTGAATAAAGAAAATAAAATTGATAATCTTAGCAAGGAAAATGTAGCTGATATTTTTACTGGTAAAGTAAAAACTTGGCAAGAGTTTTGATTAATAGTTATGAACTTGCAAAAAGATAAATTTTTTAAAAACGGTTTTTTCTGTATAGCGCTTGTGTCAGTAGTAGCTATAGTGATGATTTGCAGTTTTTTATTTGTTGGTGGTATGCCTGCCTTGGAAAAGATTGGTGTAATGAAATTTTTATTGGGTACACAGTGGAGACCAAGCAGCGAACTTTACGGTATTCTGCCTATGATTTTGGGAAGTATGTACGTGACGATGGGCGCGTTAATATTTGGCGTACCCATCGGAATTTTAACAGCAATTTTTATGGCACGCTTTTGTCCACGTAAGCTTTACCGTTTTTTCAAACCGATAGTAGAGCTTATGGCAGGTATACCTTCCGTCATTTACGGCTTCTTTGGCTTAGTAGTGCTTGTTCCCTTGGTGCGCGATAACTTTGGCGGTACGGGAAACAGCTTGCTAACGGCAGCCCTGCTTTTAGGAATTATGATTTTGCCTACGATTGTTACAGTTGCAGAAGCGGCGTTAAGAGCAGTACCGGAAAGTTATTATGAGGGAGCCTTGGCTTTAGGTGCTGACCATGTAAGGAGTGTATTTTTTACCATTGTTCCAGCTGCCAAAAGTGGACTTGTGGCGGCGATAATCTTAGGCTTAGGCAGAGCAGTGGGCGAAACTATGGCAGTAATAATGGTGGCAGGTAATCAGGCGCGTATGCCCCAAGGTTTATTGGAAGGCGTGCGTACCATGACAACAAACATAGTCATTGAAATGGGTTACGCTACGGATTTACATTATGATGCCTTGATTGCTACAGCGTTGGTGTTGTTTTTATTTATTGTGCTTTTGAATTTAAGCTTCGCTTATTTTAAAGGTGGGATGTTTGGGAATGGTTAATTGTTTCAAAATGCAAGCTGCTACAACTGCGTCCAAGGTTTTAGGGATAACCGTGTGGTTGGCTGCTGGAGTAAATATTTTAATCCTTATTTCTTTAATAGGCTACATCTTGGCGCAGGGGATTCCTTATTTAAGTTGGGAATTATTTGCTCTTGAATATACAACCCAAAATGTTTCCCTGTTTCCTGCTTTAGTAGACACCCTCCTTATGGTAGCGTTTGCTTTGAGCTTGGCAGCTCCAATTGGGATAGGTACTGCCATCTATTTTGTAGAGTATGCTAAAAAGAGCAATAAGTTTGTTTCAATAATGGATATGACTACGGATACTTTGGCAGGGATTCCCTCGGTGGTTTATGGCTTGTTTGGTTTGTTGTTTTTCGTGATTTACTTACAGATGGGTTATTCATTGCTCGCAGGTGCCTGTACCGTAGCGATTATGATTTTGCCGGTGATTATCCGCACTACAGAAGAAGCTTTACAAGCTGTACCTATATCCTACAGGGAAGGAAGCTATGCTTTAGGTGCTAACAAGTTGCGTACAGTATTGGTAGTAGTTTTGCCTGCGGCAGTGCCTGGGATTTTAGCTGGGATAATCTTAAGTATTGGACGCATTATGGGTGAAACGGCAGCATTGGTTTATACTGCCGGTACTGTTGCCCAGTTACCGGAAGATTTGTTTTCTTCAGGACGCTCTTTAGCAGTACATTTATATGTTCTGGCAAGTGAGGGATTGTTTATGGAGCAAGCCTTTGCGACTGCGGTTGTGTTAGTGATAATTACCGTTATTATTAATGGGGCTTCTACTTGGATGGCTGGAAAGTTAATGAGAGGAAATTAGGATGAACAAGTTTGAGATAGATAATCTGAATTTATACTATGGTGACTTCCATGCACTTCATAACATAAATATGGAGATAAAGGGAAAAGAGGTTACTGCGTTCATCGGGCCAAGCGGTTGTGGTAAAACCACATTATTGAAAACATTGAATAGAATGAACGATTTGGTTGATGGCTGTAAAGTTACGGGCAAGGTTTTGTTTGATGGGGAAGATATTTTCCAAGTGCAGGATGTTAATTTGCTGCGCAAGCGAGTAGGTATGGTATTCCAAAAGCCAAATCCATTTCCCATGAGCGTTTACGATAACATTGCTTTTGGACCGCGCACTCATGGTATAAAACAGAAGTCACTTCTAGATGAGGTTGTAGAAGAAGCTTTAGTTAAGGCTGCGGTTTGGGACGAGGTAAAAGATAGATTGCACAAAAGTGCGTTGAGCTTTTCTGGCGGGCAACAGCAAAGGCTTTGTATTGCGAGAGCGTTGGCGGTAAAGCCGGAAGTGCTTTTAATGGACGAACCTACCAGCGCACTTGACCCCATCAGCACTATGAAAATTGAAAAATTGGTCTTGAATTTGAAAAAGGAATATACCATCGTCATAGTTACCCATAATATGCAGCAGGCAGCGCGTGTTTCAGATAGAACAGCATTCTTTTTCTTGGGTGAGTTAGTTGAATTTGATGAGACTAGTAAAATATTCACTGCTCCCTCCAATAAAAAGACAGAGGACTATGTGCAAGGTCGGTTTGGATAAAAAATAAACAGCACCATCCTTTATGGGTTGTGCTGTTTAAATGTATCTGTTTATAATTTCGAGAGCAATCTTTTTGCGGGGCGAGCAGGAATCCATGGCTTGTTTTTCTATAAAGCGGTGTGCATCCTGTTCAGTCATACCTTCCTTGTCAATTAAAAGCCATTTGGCTCTATTGGTCAAACGAATTTCTGCGGCCTGCTCTTCGGCGAGATGAACTTTATTTGTCAATGTGCGCATCCGTTCCTTGGCGCTTGCCATGCACGAAATAGTTGCAAGCAATGTCTGTTTGCCAAGAGGTTTGCCAAGAAGGAAGATGCCGTGGTCAGCCACCTTGTCATAGGTTTCGTCGTAGTCTTCGCTTTTTACTAGGAGCAGAACGATACTGCTATTGGTTTTGGAAGCGTTCAAGGCAAAGCGAATACCAGCATCTGCTTGAGCAGTAGTGTTGACAATTATAAAGTCGTAGCTTTTAGATTCTAGTGCTTTGCTGGCATTTGCGAAGCTAGAAAAGAAATGTTTTTCTGGATAAATGCCTTGAGGAAGTATGTTATCTAAAATTGCATTGAAACTTTCAGATGCAGAAAGAATCAATACGTTGTAGGTGTGTTCTTTAAAACTCATAAGGCAACTCTCCTTAATATTACTATGGGCAGTGAGACTTTTGCTCCGAACGATAAAATGTTAATATAAAAATCGTTCGGTAAAACACAATCGCTTTTTCGTGTATATTATAGTTCTTAAAATGCATCTATGTCAAGAAACAAGGGGATTTTCGCAATATTTCAGATTAGATGGTTCAGAAAAAGTTCACAAAGGATTCGTTGACATTGTTCGATAAGGGGTGTATAATTCGAAACGTAAAAAGCAAATGGTTTTGAAAAATAAGAAAGCTTTTTAGGTATGTAATTTAGAAAATCTAATATGTTTGTAAGGCAATGGCGTCTTTGATGTTTGTAGCATCAGAGTCGCCTTTTTTAATTACAAACAAAGCAAAAGGAGGATTTCGTTATGAGAAGTGTACCTGATTATTTTGGCTGTTTGGTTTTTAACGACAAGGTTATGAAAGCCAATTTGCCAACAGAGGTATATGAATCTCTGAAAAAAACCAGAGAGGAAGGAGTTCGTTTGGATAGTAGCGTTGCCAGTGTAGTTGCTGATGCCATGAAAGATTGGGCTGTTGCCAACGGTGCTACCCATTTTACACACTGGTTCCAACCTTTGACGGGCATTACCGCCGAAAAGCATGATAGCTTTATTGCACCTACTGATGATGGTGGTGTAATTATGGAGTTCTCTGGTAAAGAGCTTATTCAAGGCGAACCCGATGCTTCTTCTTTCCCGTCCGGTGGCTTGCGTGCCACTTTTGAGGCTAGGGGTTATACTGCGTGGGATCCTACATCATTTGCCTTTATCAAAGATAAAACCTTGTGTATTCCTACAGCCTTCTGTGCTTACAATGGTGAAGCCTTAGATAAAAAGACTCCGCTTTTACGTTCTATGGCGGCGTTGAATAAACAAGCATTGCGCATTCTGAAATTATTTGGCAATAAGGACGTGAAAAGTGTACACACCAACGTAGGTCCGGAACAGGAATATTTTTTGATTAGCAAAGAAATGTATGAACAAAGACCTGACCTTAAATTTACTGGTCGTACTCTTTTCGGTGCTAAACCTCCTAAAGGACAAGAAATGGATGACCACTATTTTGGCGCTATAAAACCTAAGGTTGCTGCTTTTATGGCAGAACTGAACGAAGAATTGTGGAAGCTGGGCGTTCTAGCAAAAACTGAACACAATGAAGTTGCTCCTGCACAGCACGAGCTGGCTCCAATTTTTACAACAACGAATATTGCTACAGACCACAACCAACTGACTATGGAGATTATGCAAAGGGTTGCTGCTAAACACGGCTTGGTTTGCTTGTTACACGAAAAACCCTTTGCAGGAGTAAATGGCAGTGGCAAACATAACAATTGGTCCATGGCAACTAATACTGGCATTAACTTGCTGGCACCGGGTGCTACACCCTATGAAAATGCACAATTTTTATTGTTCCTGTGTGCAGTAATAAAAGCTGTTGACGATTATCAAGACTTGCTGCGTATTTCTGTGGCTACTGCTGGAAACGACCATCGCCTTGGTGCGAACGAAGCTCCGCCGGCAGTTGTATCTATGTTCTTGGGCGACGAGCTTACCGAAGTTTTGGAAGCTATCGAAACTGGTAATCCGTATAACGGCACGGCAAAAACACAGTTGAAGCTTGGCGTTGATGTGTTACCTAAGTTCAATCGTGATACTACTGACCGCAACAGAACTTCTCCCTTTGCCTTTACTGGCAATAAATTTGAGTTCCGCATGCTTGGCTCTTCTAACAGCATTGCTTGCGCCAACATTATGTTGAATGCTGCTGTGGCAGAAAGCTTAAAAATTTACGCAGATAGATTGGAAGGCGTAGCAGATTTTGAAACTGCCTTACATGAAATGATTAAGAAAACTATCAAAGACCATAAACGCATTATTTTTAATGGCAATGGTTACGATGAAGCTTGGATAAAAGAAGCAACTGAAAAAAGAGGCTTGTGTAATTATCGCACTACTCCTGATTGCATACCCCACGTATTAGATAAAAAGAATGTGGATATGCTTGTTGGTCATAAAGTCTTTACGGAAGCAGAATTGAAATCCAGATGTGAAATTCAACTGGAAAATTATTGCAAGACCGTAGTGATTGAAGCTAATACAATGGTGAGCATGGCAAAAACGCTTATCGCACCTGCAGTTGAAGCTTATGCCGCTGATATTGCCAAGGCTGTAGCAGCAAAAAGACTTGTTGAAGCAAATTTGCCTTGTAAATACGAAAGCAAGCTTATTAAAAATCTTTCTACTTTGACAGATAGAATTGCAGGAAACATAGAAGAATTAGAAATAGCACTGCAAGAACTGCACGAAGCAAAGGATGTTGGTGATGAGGCTAATGCTATCCGTGACAATGTTTTAGAAAAAATGAATGCGCTGAGAATTGCCTGCGATGAAGCAGAGCTTTTGACAGCAAAAAAATATTGGCCGTTTCCCACCTATAGCGATTTGCTGTTTGGTGTGAAATAAAAATGAAAGGCCATAATGAGGGGAAAATGAGGGGATTTTTATGAATTTAGGCGAAATTACAAAGCTTACTTCGGATGTAGCAAGAAGTGAAGTTTTTGGCGTTTGGTTCTTAATGGGTGCCGCTTTGGTGTTCTTTATGCAAGCAGGCTTCGCTATGGTAGAAAGTGGTTTCACTAGAGCGAAAAATGCTGGCAATATTATTATGAAAAACTTAATGGACTTTTGCATTGGTACAATCTGCTTTATGTTTGTGGGCTTTAGCCTGATGATGGCAGAAGATTATGCTTTTGGAATTATTGGTATTCCTAATCTAGAAATCATTACAGATTTCTCAGGCTTTATTAAAAACCATGCGTCTAATTTTGTATTTAATCTGGTGTTCTGTGCCACGGCTGCCACCATTGTGTCCGGCGCTATGGCAGAAAGAACAAAATTTAGCTCATATTGTTTATATTCTGCAATTATTTCTCTGTTTGTTTATCCGGTGGAAGCAGGTTGGGTGTGGAACAGTCAAGGCTGGCTCGCGCAAAAAGGCTTCCATGATTTTGCAGGCTCTGCTGCCATCCACACTGTTGGTGGTTTAAGCGCACTTATTGGCGCCATTATGGTAGGCCCGCGTTTAGGAAAATATATTGAAGACGAAACTGGGGAAATTATTAAGGTTAATGCCATTCCCGGTCATTCCATAGTCTTGGGGGCAATGGGCAGCTTCATTCTGTGGTTTGGCTGGTATGGTTTTAACGGTGCAGCTGCTTGGGACATATCAGCTTTGACTTCCATCTTCCTTACAACAACCATAGCCCCGGCAGCTGCTACCTTTACTACAATGCTTTATACCTGGTATAAGCTTGGCAAACCAGATGTTTCCATGTGTATAAATGCCTCTTTGGCTGGCTTAGTTGGTATTACTGCCGGTTGTGATGCATTGGACGGAGTAGGCGCCCTTGTTGTAGGTGTTGTATCTGGCATTCTGGTAGTAGAATCCATTGAATTTTTAGATATGAAGTTACATATTGACGACCCTGTTGGTGCAGTTGGCGTGCATCTTGTAAGTGGGATTTGGGGTACGTTAGCAGTAGGTCTTTTAGCAAATCCAGAAGCACCTGCTGGTTTGGAAGGCTTGTTATATACGGGCAAAGCTGAATTGATAACAGTACAATGCCTTGGCGTTCTGGGAATCTTGGCTTGGACTACAGTGATGATGCTTTTAACCTTTAGCTTCATTGATAAAATATTTGGGTTACGTGTTAGTGAGGAGGAAGAAGTTAAAGGCCTTGATACTGCTGAACATGGTCTTGTGAGAGCCTATGCAGACTTTGTACTGGAAAAGAATTAAATAAAAATTATAGGGTGTCAAAAAGTTGGATTGTTCATCCAACTTTTTGGCGTTTGTCTTAGAAATGTAAAGAGGGGAACCAAAATGGAGAAAATTCACGAATTATACGAAGGTAAAGCAAAAAAATTATATAGCACTCCTGATCAGAGACTTGTCATTGTTTCTTATAAGGACGATGCGACCGCGTTTAACGGCTTAAAAAAGGGGACTATAGTTGGCAAGGGGGTTATCAATAATAAGATGAGTAACCTTCTGATGCAACGCTTAGAGAAAATGGGCGTGCCTACTCATTTTGTAGAGGAACTCAATGACAGGGAAACCCTTGTGAAAAAAGTAAGCATTGTACCTTTAGAAGTGATTGTACGTAATGTCAGTGCGGGCTCCTTTGCCAAACACTATGGCGTTGCAGAGGGTATTGCCTTTTCAAAACCCACCATTGAATTTTCTTATAAGAATGATGCTTTGGAAGACCCATTGCTTAATGAGGAGCATGCTGTAGCCTTGAAGCTGGCAACAGAAGAAGAAATTGCACTTATTAAAAAATATGCCTTGCAGGTAAATGAAATTTTAAAGGCTGTTTGGGATGAGTGTGGGGTAACCTTGGTGGATTTCAAATTAGAGTTTGGTCGCTTATATGATGGAACCATTGTTTTAGCGGACGAGATTAGTCCTGATACCAGTCGCTTGTGGGATAGCAAGACTGGGGAAAAATTAGATAAAGATCGTTTTCGTCGTGACCTTGGTGGCGTAGAAGAAGCTTATGCAGAAATAATGAAGCGTTTGCAAGAACGTATTTAAGTTTAGTGTAATAGATGCTAAAAATATTGGATGGAGTTTTGGAATGGTTAATGAAAAAATATTAGTACTTGATTTTGGCGGACAGTACAATCAGTTAATCGCTCGTCGTGTAAGGGAACAACATGTTTATGCGGAGATAAAACC
This sequence comes from Phascolarctobacterium sp., assembly GCA_017467905.1. Classification (GTDB taxonomy): domain Bacteria; phylum Bacillota; class Negativicutes; order Acidaminococcales; family Acidaminococcaceae; genus JAHHUH01. Next base: position 26,028 of record JAFUKD010000006.1, on the reverse strand, counting down.
CTACAACAAAATAACGGTAGCCGAAATTAAAGAAAGTGGCTACAAGGGAATTATCTTAACAGGCGGACCAGATAGTGTTTACGATAATAATGCTCCTTGTTTTGATTCTGCTATTTTAGATGCAGGTATTCCAGTTTTAGGAATTTGTTACGGAATGCAATTGATGGCGTATATGGCTGGCGGTTTGATTTGTAATGCAGAAAGTGGGGGCGAATATGGTAAAACTAAGGTTTATGTGAAGGATAGCCGCTTGTTTAAAGGTGTTCCTGAAGAAAATATTTGCTGGATGAGCCACGTTGATTATGTTGTTAGAGTACCGGTTGAGTTTAGAGTCATAGCTTTTACTGACAAATGTCCCAGTGCTGCTATGTGTGATGAATCACGTAACCTTTATGGTGTGCAATTCCATCCTGAGGTAACCCATAGTGTGTATGGTAGCAAAATGCTTGCCAACTTTCTTTTTGAAATATGCCATTGCAGTGGTGATTGGAAGATGGAAGACTTCGTGGAAACTACTATTGCCTATTATCGCAAGCATTTAGCTGGTAAAAAAGTTTTGTTGGCACTTTCCGGTGGGGTGGATTCTTCTGTGACTGCGATGTTGTTGCATCGTGCCTTAGGGCAGAATTTAACTTGTGTTTTCGTTGACCATGGGCTTTTGCGTAAGGGTGAATGTGATTTTGTAGAAAACGTTTTTCGCCAAAAATTTGGTATGAATTTAATTCGCGTCAATGTGGCGGATAGGTTTTTGAAGTTGCTTGCTGGCATAACGGAGCCTGAACAAAAGCGTAGGATAATTGGCAAAAGTTTCATCCGTGTTTTTGAAGAAGTTGCCAAAGCATTGGGTGATATAAATGTTTTAGCGCAAGGGACAATTTATCCTGACGTGGTGGAAAGTGGAAAGGGAGATTCTGCCATGATTAAAAGCCACCACAATGTAGGTGGTTTGCCACGGTTAATGGATTTTGAAGAAGTTGTGGAGCCTTTGCGAGATTTGTTTAAGGATGAGGTGCGTGAAGTTGGGGAACGTCTTGGGATACCGAATGAATTAGTATGGCGACAACCCTTTCCCGGTCCAGGATTAGCAGTGAGAGTGATTGGCGAAGTTACAGAAGAGAAGCTGTCAATTTTGCAAGAGGCAGATGCTATTTTTAGGGAAGAAGTTGTTAATAGTGGTTGCGAATTTATGACTAACCAATATTTTGCCGTGCTAACAGACTTACGTAGCGTAGGCGTAAAAGGTGATGCTCGCACTTATGGTTACACTATTGCCTTGCGTGCAGTAAGTACCGATGATTTTATGACGGCGGAATGGACACGCCTGCCCTACGAATTATTGGAAAAGGTGAGCAACAGGATTACCAATGAAGTGCAAGGCATTACAAGGGTTGTCTACGATATAACATCAAAACCGCCTGCAACTGTGGAATGGGAATAAAAGGAGTTAGATGTATGACTAAATATATTTTTGTAACCGGTGGTGTTGTGTCGGGATTGGGTAAAGGTATTACAGCTGCTTCTCTGGGCAGGTTATTAAAAGCTCGTGGTCTAAAGGTTGCCGCCCAAAAACTGGATCCCTACATTAATGTGGACCCTGGTACTATGAGCCCTTATCAACACGGGGAAGTTTATGTAACCGAAGATGGTGCCGAAACTGACCTTGACTTAGGTCATTATGAACGCTTTATTGATGAAGAACTCAATAAATATTCCAATCTTACTACTGGCAAGGTTTACTGGAATGTACTGAACAAAGAGCGTCGTGGTGAATATCTTGGTTCTACTGTGCAAGTTATTCCTCACATTACCAATGAAATTAAAGAATTCGTTTACAATGTAGGCAAGAAGACCAATGCTGATGTAGTAATTACTGAAATTGGTGGAACCATTGGTGATATTGAATCTCAACCGTTCATTGAGGCGGTACGTCAAATTTCTTTGGAGGTTGGCAGGGAAAACAGTCTGTTCATTCACGTAACAATGGTTCCTTTCCTGCGTGGTTCTGGTGAACATAAATCAAAACCAACTCAGCATTCAGTTAAGGAATTACAAGGTATGGGTATTAATCCTAGTATTGTGGTGCTTCGCTGTGATGAGCCTTTGGAAAAATCCATCTTCAAAAAGATTTCTTTGTTTTGTAATGTGAAGCTGGATTGTGTCATTGAGAACATCACCTTGCCTAATCTTTATGAAGCACCGTTAATGCTGGAAAAGTCTAATTTTTCTGCAGTTGTTTGTCGAGAGCTTGGCATTGCTGCACCGGAACCTGATTTAAAAGAATGGACTGCCATGGTGGATTGTATTAAAGGTAGACCTTATTGTGTTGATATAGGTCTTGTTGGCAAATATGTAGGTCTTCACGATGCTTATTTATCCGTGGTAGAAGCTTTGCAGCACGCAGGCTTTCATCATAACACGCACGTATGTATTCATTGGATTGATTCAGAGGAGCTTACTATAGACAATGTTCATGAGAAATTAGGAAAGCTTGACGGTATCCTTGTACCCGGCGGTTTTGGTAGTAGGGGAATTGAAGGCATGGTTCTGGCAGCAAAGTTTGCTAGGGAAAAAGCTGTTCCTTATTTTGGAATTTGCTTAGGTATGCAAATTGCCGTAATCGAATACGCTAGAAATGTATTGGCAATCAAAGATGCAAATTCCGGTGAGTTTGATGAGCTGTGTGAGCATAAGGTTATAGATTTTATGCCTGGACAAAGTGATGATGTTGATAAAGGTGGCACTCTCCGCCTTGGCGCTTATCCCTGCCGCATTAAAGCTGGTACCACAATGGAGCGCTGCTATGAACAGGCAATGATTAGCGAAAGACATAGACATCGTTATGAATTTAATAACGATTTTCGTGAGGCTTTCGAAGAAAAAGGACTTACACTTAGTGGTACTTCTCCAGATGGCAGGTTGGTTGAAGCCGTAGAGCTTAGTGACAGAAGCTTTTATGTGGGTGTGCAATATCATCCTGAATTTAAAAGTAGACCAAATAAAGCACATCCGTTGTTTAAGGGCTTTGTAGGAGCTGCATTAGAACGAGTACACGGAGGCGAAAAATGAGTATTCATGAGGAATGCGGGGTGTTTGGTGTTATGGCACCAGTGCCTTGTAACGTAGCAAGTATTTCCTATTACGGGCTCTATTCTTTACAGCACCGTGGACAGGAAAGCTGTGGCATAGTGGTTAATGATGACGGAGTATTTTCTTCCCATAAGGATTTGGGCTTAGTCAATGAAGTGTTTTTGCCTGATGTGTTAGCTAAACTGCCAAAGGGGAGAATGGCTGTAGGTCATGTTAGGTACGGTACTACTGGCGCAACCAATCGCAATAACTGCCAACCCATTGAAGTGAACCATCAAAAAGGCAAGATGGTATTGGCGCACAATGGGAATCTTACCAATGCGGAAGAATTACGTTCTGAGTTGGAATTAAGTGGTGCAATTTTTCATACTACCAGCGATACGGAAACTATTGCCTATATTGTTACCAAGGAGCGTCTGCGTACTGGCTCTATGGAAAAAGCAGTAAGTGCTGCCATGAAGGTTTTAGACGGAGCCTATTCTTTGGTGTTGATGTCTCCGCAAAAATTAATTTGCGCTCGCGATCCTCACGGCTTTCGCCCTTTGTGCTATGGGAGGACTTTAGATGGCACTTACATTATTGCTTCTGAAAGCTGTGCCTTAAAAGCAGTAGGAGCAGAGTTTATTCGTGACGTGGAACCGGGGGAGATAATTGCGTTTACAGATGAAGGCGTTACTTCCTACAAGGAACATTGCCATGATTGTCCTAAGCGTACCTGCATTTTTGAATATATTTATTTTGCACGTCCAGATTCTGTGATTGATGATGTTTCCGTATATGAAGCACGCTTGCGTGCAGGCAGACTTCTTGCAAAACATCATCCTGTCGATGCTGATGTGGTTATAGGCGTGCCGGATTCTGGCTTGGATGCAGCCTTGGGTTTTAGTCAGGAAAGTGGTATTCCCTACGGAATAGGACTGGTGAAAAATAAATATATTGGCAGAACCTTTATTGCTCCTGAGCAGGAGCTTCGTCTTGACCAAGTGCGCATTAAGTTGAGTGCCATAGAAGCCAGCGTTAAGGGGAAACGCGTAGTTTTGGTAGATGATTCCATCGTGCGCGGAACTACGAGTCAAAGACTTGTTAAGCTTCTGCGTGAGGCTGGCACCAAAGAAATTCATATGCGTATCTCTGCACCACCTTTTTTACATCCCTGTTACTATGGAACTGATATTGATTCTGAAGAAAATTTGATTGCCTTCCATCATACTGTGGAAGAGATTGCGAAAATAATTGGCGTGGATAGTCTTGGTTATCTGGCAACGGATGAACTGCGTGAACTTGTAGGGAATGACGATTTTTGTAGCGCCTGCTTTACCAATGAGTATCCAACTTCTATTCTTTACGCAGGCAGTAAAAATAGATTTGAGCAAAAACTTTCTCACAAGAAAAAATGAGGTGCTCTCATGACCGTGAATTATAATAAGAAAATTATTTTGGAAAATGGACAGGAATATTACGGTTTTGGTTTTGGCTACGACGAGGATAAGGTTTGCGAGATAGTTTTTAATACGTCTATGGCTGGCTATCAGGAAATTTTGTCCGATCCGTCATATACTAATCAAGCTGTAGTTATGACCTATCCTTTAATTGGCAACTATGGTATGGCAGATGATGATTATGAAACAGAAACTCCTACCATTGGGGCAATGATTGTAAGAGAATATAATGATGTGCCTTCCAATTTTCGCAGCACTAAAACTTTAGCTATGGTAATGAAGGAATTTAGCATTCCAGGCGTGTATGGGGTTGATACACGCAAGCTGACACGTGCCATAAGAGATTTTGGTAGTTCTAAGGCATTGATAACTAAGGCGAGTACTCCTTTGGATGTAGGTTTAGAAATTTTAAGGGTAAGTGTCTTGCCTAAAGATGCTGTTGAACAGGTAAGTTGTCAATGTATGTGGCGCTATAATGTGAAGAATCCTAAATTTCATGTGGTTGCCATAGACTGTGGCATAAAAATGAATATCATTCGTGAGCTGAACAAGTTTGGTTGTCAGGTGACTCGTGTGCCTTGGAATACATCTGTGGAAGTTATAGAGCGTATTGCTCCTGATGGCATCTTTCTTTCCAATGGACCGGGTAACCCCGAAGATGTACAAGAGCTAATTGAAAATATACGTAAGCTTTTGGGTAAGTATCCAATCTTTGGCATTTGTCTTGGTCATCAACTGCTTGCTCTTGCCTATGGCGGGCAGACCTATAAATTAAAATTTGGTCATCGTGGGGGCAATCATCCCGTACGTAACTTGTTAAATAATAAAATTGAAATAACTTCTCAAAATCATTCCTACGCAGTGGAACCGGAAAGTATCAAAGCAACTCCCTTGGAGATTACTCATTTAAATATACTTGATGATACTGTGGAAGGAATGCGTTGCGTAAAGGATAAGGTTTTCAGCGTGCAGTATCATCCTGAAAGCGCACCTGGTCCGCAGGATGGGAAGTATCTTTTTAAGCAGTTTGTGGATTTAATGGAGGAGGCGAAAGAGCATGCCTAAAAGAACGGATATTAAAAAGGTTCTGGTAATTGGTAGTGGACCCATTGTTATAGGACAAGCTGCTGAATTTGATTATGCAGGAACTCAGGCGTGCCTCGCTTTAAAGGAGGAGGGTTATGAAGTTGTTCTGTGTAACTCTAATCCGGCTACCATTATGACGGATACCAGTATAGCTGATAAAGTTTATATGGAACCGTTGACTTTGGAATACCTGACAAAAATTATTTATCGTGAGCATCCTGATGCCATTCTTCCTGGAATTGGCGGACAAACAGGCTTGAACCTTGCCATGCAGCTGGAAAAGAGCGGTGTTCTTGCAGACTGTGGTGTTGAACTTTTAGGAACCTCTAGTAAAAGTATTGAACAGGCGGAGGATAGGGAGCTTTTTAAGGAACTATGTCAAAGCTTGGGTGAACCTGTTCTTCCTTCTGACATTGCTACTAATCTTGAAGAGGGTTTGACCATTGTCCAAAGGATTGGGTATCCCGTAGTTTTGCGTCCAGCCTTTACTTTGGGTGGTACTGGCGGCGGTTTTGCAGATAATGCTTCCGAATTTAGGACGTTAATGAAAAATGCCCTTGCGCTTTCTCCTGTTAGACAGGTCTTGGTAGAAAAAAGCATTAAGGGCTATAAAGAAATTGAATATGAAGTTATGCGTGATGGCAACGATACTGCTGTCACCATCTGTAACATGGAGAACATTGATCCCGTAGGCATACATACGGGCGATTCTATTGTGGTTTGTCCGTCCCAGACTTTAAGCAACAAAGAATACCAAATGCTTAGGGACAGTGCTTTGAAAATTATCCGTGCGTTAAAAATTGAAGGCGGTTGTAATGTGCAGTTCGCTCTTGACCCACATTCCTTCCAATATTATTTAATAGAAGTAAATCCAAGAGTGTCCCGTTCTTCTGCCTTGGCATCTAAGGCAAGTGGGTATCCGATAGCTCGCGTGTCAGCAAAAATCGGGATAGGTATGACGCTGGACGAAATAATGTTAGCCAATACTCCTGCTGCCTTTGAGCCTGCACTTGATTATGTAGTGACGAAAATGCCGCGTTTTCCTTTTGATAAATTTACTGATGCAGATAACACCTTAGGAACCCAGATGAAAGCGACCGGCGAGGTTATGAGCATTGGTAGAAATTTTGAGGAAAGCTTTTTAAAAGCAGTACGTTCCCTTGAGATAGGATTGTTTCACGTGAAACATCCCAAGTTTGACTCCATGGGTCAGGATGAATTGTTAAAGTACATTGAAGCTGGTACTGATGATAGAGTTTACGCAATCGCTCAATTGTTACGCTTGGATTGCAATGTTGATAAGATAATTAATGCTACTGGTATTGATAAGTTTTTCATCAGTAAGCTACAGAAGATTGTAGCCGTGGAAGGTTATTTAAAAAACAATAAGCTTGACATGGAAGTGCTGCGTCTTGCTAAGGAAACAGGCTTTTGTGACCGTGCCATTGGTGAGCTGTGGAAGATGACGGAACAAGAAGTTTATGCTTTGCGTATGCAAAATGGCATTATGCCTGTGTACAAGATGATAGATTCCTGCGCTTCGGAATTTGATAGCTACATTCCTTATTTCTATTCCACCTACGAAATTGAAAACGAAAGTGTTGTTTCAGATAAGGAAAAGGTTGTAGTCTTGGGAAGCGGTCCTATCAGAATTGGACAGGGCGTGGAATTTGACTATTCTACTGTTCACGCCGTTAAAACCATTAAAGAAGCAGGCTACGAGGCAATCATCATTAACAATAATCCGGAAACTGTTTCTACGGATTACACTTGCTCTGATAAATTATATTTTGAACCCCTGTGTACAGAAGATGTGTTGAACATCATTGACCTGGAAAAACCTTTAGGCGTTATTGCTACCTTAGGCGGACAAACTGCCATAAATTTGGCTGCTTCTTTAAAAGATAGGGGCGTAAAGCTCATTGGCACCAATTGTGATGCCATTGAGCGTGCAGAAAACAGGGAAGCCTTTGAAGCATTGCTGAATGAACTGGAAATTCCTCGTCCTCGTGGTAAGGCAGTAACAAGTATCGAAGAAGGTATTGAGGCTGCAAGTGAAATAGGTTATCCAGTTTTAGTGCGCCCTAGCTTTGTGCTTGGTGGTAGAGCCATGCAGATTGTGGCGAAAGAAAAGCAGTTGCGTCAATATTTGCAGACTGCCGTTGAAATTGATGAGGATAAGCCAGTTTTAGTTGATAAGTATATTCGTGGTAAAGAGGTTGAAGTAGACGCTATTTGTGACGGTAAGCAGGTTTTTGTGCCGGGCATTATGGAGCTGGTGGAAAGGACTGGCATTCATTCAGGAGATTCCATAAGCGTATATCCTTCCTTCAGTATTTCAGATAAGGTTAAACAGACGATTTTAGATTATACTCAACGCTTGGGATTGGGAATTGGAATTATTGGTTTGTTTAACATTCAGTTTATTGTGGATGGTAAAGAGGATGTATATATAATAGAAGTAAATCCGCGTTCTTCTAGAACGGTACCGTTTTTATCCAAGGCAACTGGTTATAGCTTAGCAGATATTGCTACCTTGGTAATGTTGGGTAAATCTTTATCAGAACAAGGCTTTACGGAAAATTATCCGCCCGAAAAAGACTGTTATTATGTCAAGGCGCCTGCCTTTTCATTTTCTAAATTGCACGGGATGGATGCGTATCTTTCTCCGGAAATGAAATCCACCGGTGAAGCCATTGGCTATGATAAGAAATTGCACAGAGCTATGTACAAAGCCTTGCTTGCTTCCGGAATTAAATTACATTCTTACGGCACTGTTATCGCCACGGTTGCAGATGAGGACAAAGAAGAAGCGCTACCTTTATTGAAACGCTTTTATGATTTAGGCTTTAATATTGCTGCTACCGTTGGTACTGCTATGTTTTTAGCAGAGCATGGTATTAAGAGTAGGGTTTTACGCAAGCTGAGTGAAGGTAGTGAAGAAATCTTGGAAGAAATTCGTTCCGGAAAAGTAAGCTATGTTATTAACACCCGTGCGATTTTTTCAGGTGTGCATTATGACGACGGTGTTGCCATAAGAAAATGTACTATCCAAAATAATATAACCATGCTTACATCTTTAGATACTGTCCGTGCATTACTTGATGTGTTGGAAGAAGTGAATATTGGCGTTAGTGTGATATAAAGAAAAAGACTCTGGAAAATTCCAGAGTCTTTTCTTTTGGTGTGAAGAAAACCACGCGCTATGCGTGTGGTTCAGGAAGCTTCTAGCTATGAAAATGAAGTAAAGCCTCCTTTGATAAAATAAGTGTAGCTCCCCAGCTGCACATAAAAATCAAAGGAGGCTTTTTAGTATGTCTGACTTAAATACTTTATCACATACAAATGGAGATGCAATTATCATATAGTGTTTGCGCCAAAGTTTAGAAGGATGGTTATATATGGGAAGATAAAACAAGACATTGGTAAAATATTGAGAAAGTTATGTGCAAGAAAAGGTGTAACGATATTGGAGGCGACTGCCTGCCTTGACCATATCCATATGTTAGTGAGTATTCCGCTTAAATATGCTGTATCAGATTTTATAGTATATTTGAAAGGCAAAAGTTCGTTGGAGATATTTGAACGACACGCAAATCTTAAATATAAATATGGCAACAGAAGATTTTGGTGCAAAGGATATTTTGTGGATGCGGTAGGACGCAATGAGAAAGCTATAAAGAAATATATAGCGGAACAATTGCAAGAAGATAGGATGAGCGACCAACTGGTATTAAAAGAGTTGATTGATCCTTTTGAAAAATGACTATTAAATAAAAGTAGCCCCTGTTAAGGGGCTAGCTAGTAAATAATGTGCAGCTGGAGGATTTTTGGTGAGACTTAAGTCTCAGCTGGCATAAGAGGTTTCTAACCTCAGAGCAAACCACCCGTTTTACGGGTGGTGCTGATTATGGAGGTAAATATAATGAAAAGTTATGAAATTATGTATATCGTCAAACCTATGGAAGATGATGCGTTTGAAAACATCGTCAGCAAATTCAACACACTGATAACTAATAATGGCGGTATCATCGAAAAAGTAGACCGCTGGGGCAAGAAACGTCTTGCCTATGAGATTCAAAATTTAAAGGAAGGATTATATGTGCTTGTAACATTTTTGGCTGAATCGAAGTGCGTGCATGAACTTGACAGAGCTATGAAGATTAGCACCGATGAAATACTTCGACATATGATTATCAGAAAAGGTGAATAGCATGAGACCATTTGATAAGGCAAGAATTTGCAAAACAGAAACTATTGATTTAGCGACTAAAGAATCTAAAACTTTTAGTAAGGAAGTAATGACTGCTACCTCTAAGTTTTTACGTTTAGACTTTGGTGAGACATCACCAGAAGATATCATCGTAAATAATGATACTCTTAAATATAAAGATAGAGTATTAGCAGTTTATGAAACGACCAAGGGAAAGATTTGGATTATGGCAGAGAGTGAAAACAAAGTTGAATATACCATTGTAACCATACTTTTCCCTAGTGATAATTAAGGAGGAACTATGTTGGAAAATAAAAATATCGCAAAGAAATTGGTAAAGGTTATGAGTGAATGTAGTCATGTAATCAAGAACGGTCAAAATGATTACCATAATTACAAATATGCTACTGCAGAAGATGTGCTTCAAAAAGTGAATGCTTCTCTTACTAAGTACAACATTGCAAGCATTGTATCTCCTACTCTTGAATCTATGCTTGAAGTATTGAATCGGAATGAAAAGAAAGAACACCTTGCAACTGTCAGTGTTCAGGTACATCTTATTGATAGCGACACAGGAGAATCAGTAGATTTATTTGGTATTGGCTCTGGACAAGATGCAGGTGATAAAGCCGTTATGAAGGCTCAAACAGCTGCCATTAAATATGCTTTTATGCTTAGTCTTTGTATTGCTACTGGTGATGATCCAGAAGCGGATACGGGTACTGATGAAGCAACTTCTGAAAAAGCTAAACCTACTACCCAACCAAAGACAACTAGTAATTCTAAAGCTTGTGTAGATTGTGGGACGATTATCACTGATGCAAGAGTGATAAGTTTCTCAAACAATAGATACGGGCGTGTATTGTGTAGAGATTGTCAAAAACTTGCTAATAAAGCTGCATAGGAGGATTATCATGAGACCATTGTCAGCCTTAGATAAGCATATGTTAAGAGATATGATGAGTACGAGTGATAATCTTATATCAGAGCTATTGAAAGAGAATAATGACTTACGAAACATAGTGGTTATAGAACGTATTGCTAACATCATGATTTCAAGGTTGCGTAGGTTCTTGAGAACTATGGATGAAAAGGAGATTCTGGAACTTACAAAAGAGTTAGTTTCTTTAAAGAAAATGAGGGTAGCAGAGAAACGGTTGTTGAGTAAAACAATATTAAAATTCTTAGTTTAAATATCAAATTCTTAAGGAGATAGGTAATGTATTGACTAACAGGAATATAACTTTCTGGTGGTCAATACATTATTCTTTTTGATTATTATAATAGTGATGTTATAAATTTTTTATAATCTTATACTAGTAGATTTAACATTACTAGGTCTGAAAGGAGGATAGAGTATAGATGAATTTAATAGATAGATTCAATGATGATAAGGAACATAATTAGCGACAAAACATTCTTCGACAGCTTCGCTGTCTACGAAGTTTTGTCGCTAAGGTATTTTTTAACAGACATAGTACATATTATTTATGCCTACTGTAATAGCTTTCTGATAGTGTCTGTTAAAAAATACTTTAGCTGCGCTAATTATTAATAGCAAGATACGGAAGATACCAGCATAATTTGTGGATTTTGATTCGTAGATAGGCAGGAGTTAAGGAGGAAGTGGCTAATTGTATTGTTAACTAAGTTCTTACCTGCATTTGTACTAAATCTTGTCCCCTAATATGTCCTATGGGAAAATATGGTGAATAAGGTTATTTGAGGGGCAATTGGGACAAATGTAGCTTAACAAGGCTTTGGAAAGCGAGTGGTTGTTGCCATCATATATAGGGGACATAAACTTGTCCGAGCGGGTTTTTATAAGTGCTGATTAGGCATATTTTGGTTTTGGACAAGTTCTTGGACAACCTTTAGGACAGGAGGGTATTATAATGGGGAAAAGGACAAGGGCATCAAAGGTCGAAACTAACCCTTCGGACATTGGACGGGAGAGTAAAACAAAAATTGACATTGACTCCTTAGAGTGTGACTTTGATTTTGGAGGAGAGTGTAAGTACAGTAAAGTTTCTAAAAGGGATTTGGCAAGGATCATTTATGCTTGGAGTGCTAAAAATGTAGATGTTGTAGATGAAGAGCTTGTTGATAATGATATAGATAGAATAAACTCGTGGTTATTCAAAGGCAAAGTAGATAGAGAAAGTTTCTATAAAAGATGGTTGTCTAAGTATGATAGAGATGAGATTGGATTTGGAAGTGAAGGGATAAGCAAAAATGATGAGTTGACATTAAAAATAGTTAAATTTCTTGCAAAATGTTATTGGAAGGGTTCATCTGTAGATAATAAAGATGTAAAGATAAAAAAAATAGATGAAATTGAGGCGTTAAGAAAGGAAGTAGAGAAAGAGATTACTGAAGAAACTAAAAAGAATATTGACGAATATTATGACAGGTTGTTTGATTTTTGTGAAAATATAGATAAGTATTATCTGCTCGTTCTTAACAAGGCGGAACGCGTCAAGTGGAGGGATAAAACGAATGACTATTGCTACGAGTTGAATCCATATGGCCAATACATAGGGGCATATAGTGATTATATGAAAATGGCATGTGCATATATAAACTTAAAGGAAATTTCACCTTTGGTGAATCGAATATCAGATTGTAGGTTCTGTTATGCGGTTGAGAACCCAAGTTTTCCTGCTACTGTTACAGAACGGTTACCTGGTATAAAAAATGTGGGCCAAAGAATTTTATTTATAGATATAATTGCCTGGCTTAGGGCTAAGGAACAAATGTGTGAGGAATATAAAAAGGATGTATTTGCTGAATTTTATGTAACACTTAGGCGTAAAAGTATTGAAGTGATGCTGGAAACAAGAAAAGAAGCAAGTAGAAGGATAAAGGAATATTTACAAGTTCTTTCAAAAAAAGGCTTAGATTTAAGCGAAGAAAAGGATGTAAAGAGGTTTAATGAATTAAATAAAATTTATGACCAATTGATGTTAGATACCAGGGAGATAGAGATTGATACTAAAAATGGGTGTTTTATAAATGAGGAAAAAAGACTACTGACACCTTATAAGGATTTAATAAGGTATGCCTTCATGAATGAGCGGAATGAAAAAACTCAACGAGCACTGAAATATTTTAGTCTTTTTTATGATTCTGATAACGGTATGGTAAAAGTGAGTATAAAAGAATGTGTTATCTTGTTGCGACTAATTTACTGTATGATGCAGATAGGTAAAGATGCTTCTAAGGATTTTGGGAAGCGATTTTTTAATATGCTCAAAAAAGAGGTTAAGGATAAAGACGTGCCGGTTAATGTTCAAGAAGTTGAGCCGTATATGATTTATGATGTCAAGTATGTCGTTGGTAGTATTTTAAAGTTTTTATTACCTATAATAGCCGCTCCTAAAGCAGAATGTTTTTCTGATGCTTTTCTAAGTCTATACAATAATGCTACAAAAATAGTTGAAGGGACATCGGAGTACACGAGAGATAATTTGTACGTTTATTATTTCTTGAATGAAACGCGGGAGGAAATCGAAGCGTACTTAAACACCATAGAATAAGCCAAAATAACATAATGGAGAAAACAGGTAATTATTAGGTGCTTTTTCAATAAAAGAGCTAAATAGTTGCCTGTTTTTATTTTATGTAGGCTTTAATTGCCACTTTCTGTGAATTTGTCTCCATTTTTTTTAACTGAGAGATGAGTTATTATTTCCGTGTCGATATGTTCGACACATTACGATGAAAGGGGTGACTCAATGGCTTACATGGAAATCGCTAATGATATGCTGTTTACAGAACCAGTAACTTTGAGCGAGGAATTGAAAAAAACACAACTAGCTCAAGTTTACACTAGTATTGACCAGAGTGACCATCACTATGGTAGACCAGATACTATCCAATCTTGCTACGAGGTAGATAGTCAGTATGGTTATTTAGCTAGTAGCATCTTTACGAAACCTTTGGCTATAACAAATACCGAAGAGTATCATGAACGAGATGTAAAAAAACTATCTTTGATTGAGGTCCAAAACTGCCTTTACACAAGAGGGAAAGGTTCTTCTAAAGGTGAGTTGATTGCTAACTTTGTGTTGCAGCCTACTGAAATCAGGGAAGTTCAGAAAGTAGCTAATGGTGATTTTGAAGCAGAGACAATTACCTTTAGGGTGAATATGGAAGGCTGTAGATTTTTCTACGTGTCAGTAATCCTGGAGAAGATTGAAAAACTCGATAGCGAGATTACCAAGAAGCAAGGTAGGTGTGTAGTCCTTAACCGTACAGCGTTTAATGCGTATGTTCAAGAACTACGGGCTTTGACGGCTGAATGCTTGAGAATTAAAAGAGTTTCTTTAGTAGAAGGTTGGATAGAGGATGAAAAAGGGGATTTCTTCCATACTTCATTTAGTCCTGATGTATATGTTACAAACCGTGACTATTCTGTAATTAGGAAGAATGACCTAGACATTCCAAATGCAGTGATTGAAGGGACAAAGTTCTTGGCTGTAGGGCAATATGGTCCTGCTATTCAAGCAATGTTTCTGACGGCGCACGCTTGCTATTTGTATCCATTTTTAAAAAAATGTGGGTTGCGTCCTGAGTTTTTGGTAGTTTTGGAGGCTCCGAGTGGGAGTTACAAAACGGGGGTTAGTCGTGAATTATATAATGTATTCCAAGACTGGGAAAACCGGCTGATAGCTGTCAATAATTCTACTACTAAGGGCATCCTTAAAGGAATTGTTGCTGGATATCGACATGAGAGCTGTATCGTTGACGATGTAGCTCCTGGTTCTCAGGTTCATCTCGATAAGTCAAGGTTAAGCATTGAAGGGTTGACACGCTTTCTGTCAGATAAAGGTCAGGTTGTAAAAAGTAATCTTAGCCAAAGTGTTGATGTTACTAAAGCGCCTGAAGTAGTCTGCATTGTAACCGCCGAAACTGGAATGCTTACTAGCTCAGAAAGCTCTGATGCACGGCACTTAACGATAAGGTTTAAAAAGGGTGATTTGATATTAAGTCAGTTAATACAATTTACGAATCGTCCTGAGATTATGCAAAGATATTTTGTAGCATTCATACGCTACCTGTATCAATGTCAAACCCAAGTGATAGCATTTCTGGTGCAGAATAAAGAGGATTTCCTTGAAAAAGCAACTAGAATGCTACCAAATGCACACCCTCGTATTGTTGGTAACTTGAAAGTGCTGCTTGCCATCAACGCTGTTGTTTCAAACTTCGAGGAATGGGCGCGATTAGAAGAGTCCTTTATAAGAAGCCGTGAGGCGATGGCTCGACAAGCTGTAGGTTTATATTGTGGAGGCGCAGAGAAGGAGAGGGCCTTCGTTTGTACTGAAGAACTCTTTCTTGAACTCTTACGGAAAGGCTTGAATGATGACGGCATAAAGGTCGTTACTATAAAAGTCTTGCGTGAAATGCTTCTTGATGCTCCTCAATTGGATATAACTACCATTGCGATAACAGGAACCACTGAAGAGGGACGTACAATCATTTATGTTAAACAGGCAGAATGGTACAAGAAATTACAGGCATACGCCTCAGATTCTTGTTTGAGCCTTGATAAGAGTTGCGAGGAGATGATGGAATCTCTTCAAAGAAAAGGGTACACTGCGTGGGGTGATTCTGGTAAACGTCTAACACGAATGATTCCAAGCAAAATTAATAGCCAGTATAAACGAGAACGCTGGCTGGCAATTTATATTGACATGCTTTTTTAGGAGGTAATAATAATGAAAGCTTATGAAATTTTGAATCAATCTGCAATAGGAAACGGTAATTATTTCAATCCCAACCCCAATAGTAGTGTTGCACCTGTTGGTGTAACTACTGTTGGTACGGTTTCTGTTAATAAACAAGACAAAGTAGTTAATGATTATGTTTATGGTAAAAAGTTTAGAGCTATTTTAGCAGCTGAAGGTTTGGCTATTGTAGATTCTGCTGAATTAGAGTTTCTGCTACGCTCCAAATATTTGATCACTATCTTACAAGTAGGAATTTTCAAAAATTTTTATGATGCTCAAAATTTTTTAATGCAAGCTGCTGTTGCTTATGGCGTTAGTATGCTTGGTGTGAATTTTAAGCATTATTTCAATTGGCCGTCAGAACTGAAGGTTAATGCTATCCATTATTTTGATCAACGAATGGTTGCATATATTGCTAATAGAAACATTGACTATTATGATACTGCAGGGCTACCGCAGTTAAAGACTGGTAATTGTGATTGTGAAGGAGGTGAGATTTATGATGGAGGCCAACGATAAGTTGTTGAATTCTAAACAGGTATTGGATTTGTTTGATGGACACCTGAGTTATAGAACACTTTTGAACTTGGTGCGCGAAAAGAAGCTGAAAGCTTTGA
This sequence comes from Phascolarctobacterium sp., assembly GCA_017467905.1. Taxonomy (GTDB): domain Bacteria; phylum Bacillota; class Negativicutes; order Acidaminococcales; family Acidaminococcaceae; genus JAHHUH01. The sequence continues at coordinate 9,851 of JAFUKD010000006.1, read as the reverse complement.
AAGTCGGGGGTAAATTGGTGTTTTCTGAACGCTATGTATTACAATGGCGCGATAGACAACTTGGGGTTGCGTAATTTGAGAGGCGAGCTTAATGCTCGCCTTCTTCTTTAAGGAGTTGAGGCAATGGCTAGTATAGTAGACCTTGGAAATGGTAAATACCGGATTTTTATTAGTAATGGCTTTCGTGCTGATGGTAAACCTAACCGTGCAACCAAAACAATAGAAGCAAGCTCCTTGAGAGCAGCTAAGAAAATTGCGTTTGAGTTAGAGTGTGAATTCCAAAAGAAACCAGCACAAATCAATAGCAGAGTGACTTTTGCGGAGTTCGCTCGCATTTTTGATGAAAGACATCTTTCGAAGCTTGGACCAAATTCTCAAGAGTGTGATAGACGTTGGATTTATAAGAGATTAATTCCTTACTTTGGTGCTATTAGGATAACGAAGTTGAGCACCAAGCATATTGCTGATTACTTCAATGAATTGAAAGTAGAAAGAACGCGTTTAGATGGACTTGATAAAGACCTGTCTTTAGGAACTATTTTTAACATTTTCAAGTTATTACGTAATATGTTAAATAGGGCCGTAGATTGGGGATATATCTCAGTCAATCCATGTTCTGCATTAAGTGATGATGACAGGCCAAAGAAAATCTATGCAAAACCAGAGATTTGGCAGAGTAACGAGATGAAGAGGTTTTTTGATGCACTATTTGCTTTGAAGAATAATCATACTAATACTAAACACCAGCTGTTCTGTTATCTGAGCTTACTGGATGGTTGTCGTAGAGGCGAACATATTGCATTAACTTGGAATGACGTGGACTTTGAGGCTAAATGCATTCGAATAAATAAAGGTGCATATGAAAAAGATCGTAAAACCATGGTTAAAGATACTAAAACATTCACGTCTAATAGAACTATTTACATTGATGATAGAGTTGTGGAGCTATTCAAGAGGCATAAACGTTATCAAGATAGATGGCTATTTGAACATCAGTTGACCAATCCTGAAGGTTACGTGTTTTTAAAGGCGGTGACAGACAGAGTAGAAATGCCGTCGTTAGGGGCTTTCTACAGTTGGTTACGAAGTTTTTTGCGTAAGCACGATATCAAGCACGTTGGTATTCATGGATTCCGTAGAATGGCAGCAACATATGCTTTGAGTAATAAAGTACCATTAGATGTTGTGAAAAATATGCTTGGTCATACAAATATTGCAACAACCAATATCTATCTAAGAACTTTGCAAGATTCACAACGTGAGGGTACGGCAGTTGTATCTAATGCTTATGATAAGCTTATTAATAATGAAGAAAAATAAAAAATCTCCAACACTTATGGTGAAAAAACCATTGGTGTTGGAGTTTATTTTTTAGTGGTGACCTCGGACAGGATCGAACTGTCAGTCTTTCGCTCCGGAGGCGAATGCTTTATCCATTAAGCTACGAGGCCATAATATTAGTTGTTGTAGGACAATGTATGATAGAGTTGCACGAAAGTTGCACGATTTGGGTGTCGGTTAAAATGCCGTAAGTCTTGAAAGTGGCTTCCTGACTACATTTCTAAATAAGGTTTCGCGAAATCAACTACGGCTCCGGAGGCGTAGGTTCTATCCATTAAACTAAGAGGCGATGCTATAAAATTAGCTGCTGTCCTAAGCTGTAGGCGCAACAGTCAAGTGAATTATAGCATATTTACAGTTAATGAGCAATGTTTGCTGCTTTCCGGTTAGTTGCCGGCTGGAAAGGGAGTTCTTTGTATTGTCACGAAGATTATGCTACAATTAAATTAGGAAAGTTTAAGCGGGGTAATGCTTATGAAATATAAAAATATTTATGGCGTAATAACCTTTACTGCTCTATTGTGCTGGGCGCTGTGGAATTATAGCGTCAGCTTGGAGCTTGTAGAAAGGTTTTACAGAATCATTCTTCCTTTTTTAATTGGTGGCTTCATTGCGTTTATTGTTAACGTGCTAATGACAAAGCTGGAAGTGATTTGGGACAAGGTTTTTAGTAATGGACCCTTACATAAAATAAAAACTGTTGCCTGCTTGGTGCTTAGCATTGCCTTAATCGTAGCCTTTCTTGCTTTTACGGTTATCCTTGTTCTGCCGGAGCTTAACAGCAGTGTTAAAACTCTCATTAAATTGATACCTCCTGCGGTGGAGAAGATGAATATCTACCTACAGGAAAAGGCAGCGCAGCTTAATATGTTTGAAGATGATTTCCTGTACCTGCAAAAGCAATGGAACAATGCTTATCAAACTTTATTCCAGTTCATTCAGGATAATAAAAGCCTGCTTCTTTCCCGCACTTGGATTGCAACCACTACCATTGTGGATGTAGTAACCAATTTTGCCATTGGCATTGTGGCAGCGGTGTACCTGCTATTGGAAAAGCTCTCTCTCAAGCAAAGCCTGAAGCGCACGGTTTATGCCTTTGCTTCTAAGGAACGTGCTGATTATTTAGTAAAGGCTGCCCAAATTAGCGAAAAGGTTTTTAACGGCTATGTTGCCGGTCAATTTGCCGAAGCCTTGATTTTAGGCTGCTTATGCTTTGTGGGCATGGTTATCGTTGGTTTGCCCTACGCTCTTGTTATTTCTGTACTGGTGGCGGTTTTGGGATTGATTCCCATTTTAGGAACCATTATCAGCGCTACGGTTGGCTGCTTTTTGATTTTGGTTGCCGCTCCCGAAAAGATTTGGGTGTTCTTAGTTTTCTTCATTGTATTACAGCGCATTGAAGGAGACCTGCTGTACCCGAAAATTGTGGGCAAGGCAGTTGGGCTTAGCGAGTTATGGGTGCTGGTTGCCGTTACCATAGGCGGCAGCGTTGCCGGAATTATGGGTATGGTATTAAGTGTACCCATTTGCTCCGTTGCATATACTCTGTTTTCTGAAAAGGTGGAACATAACCTGACGGATAAAAATATGGGTGATTTAGAGTAAGCACTATAAAATTTACGCTTGGAATGATATAATAAAATTTAGTTTTTTATGAATTGAGGTTAGAATATGATTACCATTCGTGATAGAGTGCGCTTTGTAGAAACAGATACTATGGGCGTGGTGCATCACTCCAAGTATTTGCATTGGTTCGAGATGGGCAGGGCAGAGCTGCTGCGTGCGGCTGGCATTAGCCTGAATGAGCTGATGGAGGAGGGAATACTGTTCCCCATTGCGGAAGTGGATGTGAAGTATAAAAACAGCTGCGTTTATGATGATGAGTACGAGGTGCAGACCAGTCTTGCCAATGTCAACAGAATCAAGATGGAGTTTGAGCAAAGAGTTATTCGCCTGCGTGACGGTGCTGTGGCGGCAGAAGGCTTGGTGCGCAATGTATTCACCGATAAAAACGGAAGAGTAACCCGTATTAGCAGCAAGTGGATGGAACGCTTGCAAAAAATTTACGAAGTAGATAATACCAAGGAGTAAGGCATGGAGAAATATACTATCGTACCTGTACCGACCAGAATTTTGACCCATCATGACGATGTGTGCGGTGCAATTTTGGAATACGGTAAGGAAAAAATAGGTCCTAATGATGTTGTTTGCATTGCAGAAAGTGTTGTTGCCATTATTCAAGGCAGGGCAATGCGTTGCGAAGAATTTAAACCGGGATTTTTGGCAAAGGTGTTGTGCCGCTTGTTTCCGTCCAAGGGAAGTATCAGCAGCCGTTACAGTATGCAGGCGTTAATAGATGCCGAAGGCGGTGCGCGTGTGTGTTGGGCGGTAATTGCAGGCTTTGCCGCTAAATGCGTAGGGGTAAGCGGTGTGTTCTATCGTTTGGCTGGTGAGCAAGGGCGTTTGATTGATGACGTTACCGGAACCATGCCTCCTTATGACAAGCATATTGTTTATGGTCCTTCTAATCCGGCAAAGATTGCCGAAGAGATTACTGCAGCTTGCGGCTGCTACGGTGCTGCTGTAGCGGACGTAAACGATTTGAAGCGTAGCGCTGTGCTGGGTGTTTCCAAGGGCGTAGATGCAGATAAGGTTGCAGAAATTTTAATTGATAACCCCTTTGGCAATGGCAGTGAAAAAACTCCCATCTGCATTATCAAAGATTATTACAAGGCGTAAGGAGGAAGTAAAATGCTTTGGTGTATTGTACAAATAGTTCTTGCCTTGGTAGTCTTGGGTGTGGCAGTAGTTGCCGCCTACATCTGGATGCAGGGCGATGCCGAAATGTTCTTCGATATGAAGAAGCGTACTGCTGCGGCAAAGGTGAGCGAAACTGCAGAGCGTTTAGATTTTGAGGTTGAGCTTGATTATAAAAACGTAGGCAAGCAGGAAGCAACTTTGATTGACGCTTACCTGCGCATTTACCTGCCCCAAGAGCAATACGACGATGTGCTTTTGCGTGGCAAGGTTAATTTAAAAGATGTTCCTCGTGATGACGATTACTTTGAAGCTGTGCTGGTACCTGCGGGTACGGGCAGAACCATGGTGCTGCGTTTTGAAGCTTATGCAAAAAATGGCAAAACCATTGCTGAAGCACTGGCAAATGTTCCTGACGTGGACGTAGCTTTGCTGGTGGAATGTCGTGGTAGGGAAGCTTTATACACAGAGAAAAAATACTTCACCCTTACTGCGGAAGAAATGCGTAGCTTGATTTAAGGCGTTTTCCTTTTCTAAACATACTTCTAAAATTTAAAACGTATTTTGTTTTTAACAGGTATGAGCCAAAAGGCTTGTGCCTGTTTTTGTTTGTGTTACCCTTTTTTTGCTTTGAACCCCCTTACTCTTATAATGGGTCTAAAAACAACAAAAAGGGACATACTTTGCCAAAAAAATTTTGAAAACCACTTTTTCTTAGATTTTTAAAAATTTTTGCGCGTCCATGTCCCTTTTTACTAAAAAATTGCCCATTATAAGAGTGAGATTCTTTTTTCCTTCTCCTTCTTTTATAAAATTTTCTTCCTCTTCCTTATTTTCTTGCCCTAATCAAGCAAAGCGTAGCTTTGCTACTATGTTCCTTACTATAGTCTTTAATCTAAGTAATGCGTAAGCGTTACTAACCTTGTTCCCTAAAAAGAAATATTAAAATTTTTATTAAAAGTATGTCCCCCTCTGTAAAATGTTTCACGTGAAACAATGGTACAAGCCTTACCAGAAAAGGAGCAAGGGTGGAAGAGGTGAAGGTGTCCCTGTAAGCTAAAAACTTCTTAGAAAAAACCTTGATGAAACACACGGATTAGTGGAAAGAAAGACGTGCATAAATACGTTGTTTGCACGCTCAAAAAAATTGTAAAAAAGTATTGACACGCTTTGTACAGGATGTTACAATATAGCAGTGTTAGGGCTAACTATGCTCTCGTGAAGGAGGTAACTGAATGACGCTTGACGAGTTGATGCAAGCTGAAAAACGTACCGTTGGCGTGAAGCAAACCGAAAAGGCTGTAGCAAAAGGCAGTGCCTTGAAGGTGTATGTTGCAAAGGATGCTGATGAACGTGTTACCGAAAAGCTTGTTGAGCTTTGCGAAGAAAAGGCGGTGACGGTGGTTAAGGTTGAAACCATGCACGAGCTGGGCAAAGCCTGCGGGATTCACGTTAAAGCAGCGGCGGCCGCAATACTTAATCCTTGATAAGGGCTTGGCGAAAGCTGAGTTTTTATAATCATTAAAATCTAATTGTTTGGAAAGGAGGTGCCGATATGCCTACAATTAACCAATTGGTACGTAAAGGCAGAGAGGTTTTGAAAGCTAAATCTACTGCTCCGGCATTGAAAGAATGCCCGCAAAAACGTGGCGTGTGCACCCGTGTTTACACCACTACCCCGAAAAAACCGAACTCTGCACTTCGTAAAGTAGCTCGTGTACGTTTGACTAACGGCATCGAAGTTACTGCTTATATCCCGGGTATCGGTCACAATCTTCAAGAACACAGTGTTGTTCTTATCAGAGGCGGAAGGGTAAAAGACCTTCCGGGCGTGCGTTACCACATCATTCGCGGTGCTCTTGATACTGCAGGCGTTGCAAACCGCAACCAATCTCGCTCCAAATACGGCGCTAAAAAAGCAAAAGCTAAAAAATAATAGCAGCGTAGCGAGAAAAACATTAAGAAACTAAGAATGATAACATCCTGAAGGAGGGAAACACATGCCGAGAAAAGGCCCTGTAACCAAAAGAGACGTATTGCCGGATCCGGTGTACGGTTCTAAACTTTTAACTAGATTCATTAACAAAATTATGCTCGACGGTAAAAAAGGCGTTGCAGAACGTATTGTATACGATGCATTCGACCTGGTTCGTGCAAAAACTGGCAAAGATCCTTTGGAAGTGTTCGATGCCGCAATGCAAAACGTAATGCCCCTGCTGGAAGTACGTGCTCGCCGCGTTGGTGGTGCTAACTACCAAGTTCCTGTTGAAGTACGTGCTGATCGCAAAACCACCCTGGGTATTCGCTGGTTGGTAAACTACTCTCGTCTGCGTGGTGAAAGAACCATGTGCGAACGCGTAGCTGGCGAAATCATGGACGCTGCTAACTCCACTGGTGCAGCAGTTAAAAAACGTGAAGATACCCACAAAATGGCAGAAGCAAATAAAGCATTTGCTCATTACCGCTGGTAATGGCCTGACTCAGTTTGTTTGAGGAGGATTTAAGAAGTGGGCAGACAATTTCCGCTTGAGAAAACTAGAAACATCGGCATCATGGCTCACATCGATGCTGGTAAAACTACCACCACCGAACGTATTCTGTTCTATACCGGCAGAGTACATAAAGTAGGTGAAACCCATGATGGCGGCGCTACCATGGACTGGATGGTTCAAGAACAAGAACGTGGTATTACCATCACTTCTGCTGCAACCACCTGCCAATGGGATGGTCACCGCTTGAACATCATCGACACCCCGGGCCACGTTGACTTCACTGTAGAAGTAGAACGTTCCCTGCGTGTACTGGACGGCTCCGTTGCAGTATTCTGTGCTAAAGGCGGCGTAGAACCTCAATCTGAAACCGTATGGCGTCAAGCTGACAAATACGGCGTTCCCCGCATGGCATATGTAAATAAAATGGATATCACCGGCGCTAACTTCTACAACGTAGTTGAAATGATGAAAGATCGTCTGGGCGCTAATGCGGTTCCCATTCAACTCCCCATCGGCTACGAAGATACCTTCGAAGGCATGGTAGACCTGATTAAAATGCAAGCTATCGTTTACAACGATAAAATGGGCAAGGATGAACAATTCGTTGAAATCCCTGCTGATATGCAAGAAAAAGCAGAAGAATACCGCGCAATGCTTCTTGAAGCTGTAGCTGAAAGCGACGACGAACTCATGATGAAATATCTGGAAGGTGAAGAACTGACCGAAGAAGAAATCATGACCGGTATCCGTAAACAAACCATCGCTTGCAAAATGACTCCGGTTTGCTGCGGTTCTTCCTATAAGAACAAAGGCGTACAACCGCTGCTGGACGCAGTAGTTGCATTCATGCCTGCTCCGACCGACATTCCGCCTATCAAAGGCATTAACCCTGAAACCGGTGAAGAAGATTGCCGTCCTTCCAGCGACGAAGAACCCTTCTCCGCACTGGCATTCAAAATTATGACTGACCCGTTCGTTGGTAAACTTGCGTTCCTCCGCGTGTACTCCGGTACCCTCGGCTCCGGTTCCTATGTTTACAACTCCACTAAAGGTAAACGCGAACGTATCGGCCGTATCCTGCAAATGCATGCTAACCACCGTGAAGAAATCGATACCGTTTACTGCGGTGACATCGCTGCTGCTGTAGGCTTGAAGGACACCACTACTGGTGACACCCTCTGCGACGAAAAACACGAAATTATCCTGGAATCCATGGTATTCCCTGATCCGGTAATCTCCGTTGCAGTAGAACCCAAAACTAAGGCTGACCAAGAAAAAATGGGCATTGCCCTTGCAAAACTTGCTGAAGAAGATCCGACCTTCCGCGTTCACACTGATCCGGAAACTTCCCAAACCATTATCTCCGGTATGGGCGAGCTTCACTTGGACATCATTGTTGACCGCTTGCTGCGCGAATTTAAAGTAGGCTGCACCGTAGGTAACCCGCAAGTTGCTTATCGTGAAACCATCCGCAAATCCGTTAAGTCTGAAGGTAAATTCGTTCGTCAATCCGGTGGTAAAGGTCAATACGGCCACTGCTGGTTGGAAATCACTCCGCTGGAACCGGGCGAAGGCTTCAAGTTTGAAAATAAAGTTGTTGGCGGTGCTATTCCTAAAGAATACATCAGCCCCATCGAAGCAGGCGTTAAAGAAGCTATGGAAAACGGCGTAGTTGCCGGCTATCCGATGGTTGACATCGCAGTTACTGTTTACGATGGTTCTTACCACGAAGTTGACTCCTCTGAAATGGCGTTCAAAATTGCCGGCTCCATGGGCTTCAAGTCCGGTGCTGCCAAAGCTAACCCGGTAATTCTCGAACCGTACATGAAAGTTGAAGTTACTGTACCTGAAGAATACATGGGCGATGTAATCGGCGACATCAACTCCCGCCGTGGTCGCATCGAAGGTATGGAAGCTCGCAATGGCGCACAAGTTATCAGAGCTTTCGTTCCCCTGGCAGAAATGTTCGGTTACGCAACCGACCTTCGCTCCAAAACCCAAGGTCGTGGCAACTACTCTATGGAAGTTGACCACTACGAAGATGTTCCCAAAAACATCGCTGAAGCAATTGTTGCTAAAAACAAAGGCACTAATGCATAATATCTTCTAGATACATTTAAGGAGGAAATTCAAAATGGCAAAAGCTAAATACGAAAGAACTAAACCCCATGCTAATATCGGCACCATCGGTCACGTTGACCATGGTAAAACCACCACCACCGCAGCAATCACCAAAGTTTTGGCACAACGCGGCGGCGCAGAATTCATGGACTATGCTTCCATCGACAAAGCTCCCGAAGAAAGAGAACGCGGTATTACCATCAACACCGCTCACGTAGAATATGAAACCGAAACCCGTCACTATGCACACGTTGACTGCCCGGGTCACGCTGACTATGTTAAAAACATGATCACCGGCGCTGCACAAATGGACGGCGCAATCCTGGTTGTATCCGCAGCTGACGGCCCGATGCCGCAAACCCGCGAACACATCCTCTTGGCTCGTCAAGTAGGCGTTCCCGCAATGGTAGTATTCCTGAACAAAGTAGACATGGTTGACGACGAAGAATTGCTGGAATTGGTAGAAATGGAAGTACGCGAACTGCTCTCCAGCTACGACTTCCCCGGCGACGACATCCCCGTAGTAGCAGGTTCTGCATTGAAAGCATTGGAAGGCGACCCTGCATACGAAGCAAAAATTCTCGACTTGATGGCAGCAGTAGACGAATACATTCCGGTACCGGAACGTGCAACTGACAAACCGTTCCTGATGCCCGTAGAAGACGTATTCACCATCACCGGCCGTGGCACCGTAGCAACCGGTCGTGTAGAACGTGGTACCGTAAAAGTAGGCGACACCGTAGAAATCGTTGGTATGAAAGAAGACAAGAAATCTACCGTAGTAACCGGCGTAGAAATGTTCCGCAAACTGTTGGACGAAGCAGTAGCAGGCGACAACGTAGGCTGCTTGTTGCGTGGTGTAGACCGTAAAGAAATCGAACGTGGTCAAGTATTGGCAAAACCGGGTTCCATCCACCCGCACACCAAATTCAAAGGTGAAGTATATGTACTGACCAAAGAAGAAGGCGGCCGTCACACCCCGTTCTTCAACGGCTATCGTCCGCAATTCTACTTCCGTACCACTGACGTAACCGGCGTAACCCAACTTCCCGAAGGCGTAGAAATGGTAATGCCTGGCGACAACGTAACCATGGACGTAGAACTGATCACCCCGATCGCTATCGAAAAAGGCTTGCGCTT
>JAFUKD010000021.1 GCA_017467905.1 Phascolarctobacterium sp. | reverse complement strand
GTGGCCAGCGGGAACGTCAGAGAACGGGTTAGCTGCGTAAGCGGAAGCGGTTACGCCAAGAGCCATTGCCATTGCAAGAACTAAAGATTTTTTCATGAGAGTTTCCTCCTTAAAAAATGTTTTATTTTTATAAAACACCTTGGGGAGAACCTAAGCTCTGCCGCTTCCTTCTAAGAGTGTCCTAGTTTCCTCTAAAATTTCACGTCATCACTACAGCTTTCCTTGCGGGTGTGTTATAACCCAAGGAGCCTTAAACGGTTCAAGGCACTCCGTTCAAGGCTATGCCTAAATTTCGAAGTATAACCACCCCTGCCTCTAAGAGGAAAACAAGATTGCCAAATCCTTAGTAAAAAAGACAATCAAATTTTTTAGAAGCTAATTGTTATAGCGACTAATCTTTAGACGCTTACATTATAGCACAGTTGTCCCCCCCATCAAGACCTTTCGGTGTGAAGTAGTAAAAAAGATTACATCTTTTCCACTACTTCACAGCCTCAAAGTACTTCGCTTCGCGAACCCCCAAGTAAGCAACAAAAAAGCAGATACCTTCCTTTTAAGAAAGTATCTGCTTAATTTTTATAATCCTTTAGCTTGCCATTCTTTTTCCTTGAAGCCTGTCAAAACAAATTCATCCGTTACAATCAAAGGGCGCTTTACCAGCATGCCATCAGTTGCCAAAAGTTTTAACTGTTCCTCTTCACTCATGGTGGGAAGCTTATCTTTAAGCTGCAATTCTTTATACAGTAACCCGCTGGTATTAAAGAAGCGTTTTAAAGGCAAGCCACTTAATTTGTACCAAGCGGTAAGCTCTTCCAAAGTAGGCTTGTCATCTTTAATATTGCGCAGGGTGTATTCCACGCCTTGCGCCTGCAAATATTTTTCTGCCTTTTGGCAGGTTGTACACTTGGGGTAACAAACAAATAGCATTTTACTCACCTCGTTTGCTTAATTCTTCCAATAAATATTTTTCAGCGGCTTTCAGCTGCAGGTCCTCAGTTGCGTTTTCAGGAAGCTCTACTACCACGTCTGGCTCGATACCTACGTTATGGATGGACACGCCGGAAGGAGTGTAGTATTTAGCAGTGGTAACCTTAATAGCGGTAGAAGCATCTAATCTGTAAACGCCCTGCACGCTACCCTTGCCAAAGGTTTTTACACCAAAAAGCTTACCCGCCTTGGTATCCTTGATGGCTCCTGCCACAATTTCAGAAGCACTGGCACTGCCACCGTCAACCAACACTGCCAATGGATATTTAATCTTAGGCAGGTCAGAATTCTCTACAAATTGGCTGCCGTCATTATAAATGATGGAAACGATTGGTCCCTTGGGTACAAGTTTTTTCGCAACAGCAACACCGTCATCCAAAACGCCACCCGGATTACCACGCAGGTCCAAAATTGTTGCCTGCATGCCTTCCTTTTCCAGCTTCTCGTATTCCTTGGCGAAATCAACGCCTGTTTTTTCGTTGAACATTACCACACGAATGTAACCAATCTTAGTATCGGGCAACATCTCCGCCCCAACGGATTGAGTTTTAATTTCCTTGCGAATTACGCGTACAGTTTTTTCCTTGCCGTCTTTTTCCAACAGCTTCAAGGTAACCTCGCTGCCAATCTCGCCACGAATTTTGGTAGCAACCTCTTCCATGTTCATGTCCTTAGTTGCCTTGCCATCTACTTCAAGGATTTTATCCCCGTTCTTGATGCCAGCCAAAGCACCAGGGTTATCTGGCAACGCAGAAATTACTACATAATCATCGTCGCGCTTGCCAAAGACAATGCCAATTCCACCAAAGCTACCAATAGTAGCCTCTGACAAATCAGCAAAAGCCTTCTTATCCAAGTACACAGTATAAGGGTCGTCCAAAGATTTAACCATACCATCGATGGCTCCGTCAAATAATTTGGCATTATCTACTTCGCCATCATAATTATTTTTTATTACATACATAGCACGCAAAAATTTTAGAGTTTCTGCTGCGTTGCCTGTCAGCTCTTGTAATTGCCACCCCACAAAGCACAGAGTAGCAAATACAGATACAAGGCAGTAAGCTATGATTTGTAAACTTCTTTTACTAAACAATTTCACTGCCCCCATTTAAAAACATTACATTATTCGGGCGGTAAGTAATCCAAAGGCTCCGTCAGTTCGCCATGCAAGCGTGCTTCAAAATGGCAGTGAGGACCGGTGGACCAGCCCGTGCTGCCTGCGTAAGCAACAACAGTACCTTGATTTACATACTGGCCTTCGTAAACAGCAAGCTCGTTATTATGAGCATACAAGGATACCAAGCCGCCACCATGGTCAATCATAATGGTATATCCATACCCGCCAAGCCAACCACTATAGACAATGGTTCCGGATGCCGCAGCCTTAATAGGAGTACCGTAATCTACAGCAATATCCATACCGCTGTGATATTTGGTTGTTCCAAAAATAGGATGGGTACGCCAGCCATAGTAGGATGTTATTACGCCACGACAAGGCCAAATGAAGCGATGCTTGCTAACCTGCTGAGTAGGCTGCTGCGCAGGAGGCGCACTGCCAATCATACCATTGGACTCCATCTCTCTAATCATGGATGCGATATTTTCGGAAAGCTCCAGCAAGCGCTCATATTCATATTCAGCCTGCTGCTTTTCTTCATTTTTCTTGTAAAGGATTTGCGCTCTTTCTTCGCGCACTTCATTTAAATCCTGCTTTCTGACAGCCAAGTCTCTTTCGTTTACACGCACGTCGCGCATACACTCATCAAGCATTTGCTGACGCTCGTTCATTTCCTTAGTGGCTTTGGCAATATCATTCAGCAGTGCAGAGTCTTGAGTAAGTACCTTCTTGAGTAAGTACATACGGGAAGCAAAATCACTGAAATCACTGGCACCCAAAAGTACGTCCAAATAATTTACTTGACCTTCAATATAAATATCACGCAAGCGTTTTCTAAAAACCTTCATGCGTTCTGCCTGCTGAGCCTTGGTTTCCGCAAGCTTCGTTGTGTTTTCCTGAATGAGATATTCCAACCATTCTTTTCTGCCTTCCAAATGGTTCACGTCTCGCTGCACCTGGTGTAAGCGGTACACAGTTGCATTTAAATTATCACTGGCTGCTTCAGCCTCGCGTCTTGCTTTAGCCCTACGCGCTTCCATTTCCTGCATTTGTATCTGCACTTCGCCAAGCTCTGCCCTTTTGTCATCAACCTCGTTGGCAAAAGCCAAGCTGCTAAGCAAGGGAGTAACTGCAAGCCAGCAGGCTATTACGCCCATACACAATCCCTTTATCTTCATGACTTCCTGCTGCCTCCCTTAAACGCGCAAATATTTACGCAGGGAAATGTAACTACCTAAAGCTCCGATGGCAGTACCTGCCAGAAGCAAAAAGATACTTACATAAATCATCAGGGGACTATATGGCAACAATGGCAGGAACGCCAAGGTTGCGTGAATAGTACTTAACAAGGAAGAATAAGAAATGTTAAGCACAATATTAGCTGCAACTGCTCCCAAGAAGCCCAAGCTCATGCCTTCCAACAAGAAAGGCCAACGGATGAACCAGTCGGTAGCACCTACATATTTCATAATAATAACTTCTTCACGACGGGCAAACACCGTCAGGCGAATAGTATTGGAAATAATAAACAAGGTACCCATCGCCAGGAAAACTACCAGGGCGATACCGCCAAAGCGCAATACCTTCGTCAGGTAAAACAAATGCTCCACTACCTCCTGTCCGAAGCGGGCAGTTTCTACTTTGGGAAGCTTATCAATTTCTTCAGTAATCCTTTTAATATCGTCAGGGCTTTCTACCTGCACGTCAAAGGAATTGGGAAAGGGATTATCCCCGCCTAAAGAATCTAACAATTTTTGCTGGTCACCTAAACGTTCTTTAAAGCGCTCTAAGGCTGCCGCCTTGGTAATGGCAGTAACCTTAACCACACCTTCAATTTTTTCTAATTTGGCGTGTACAGCTTCCAGCTCTTCATTATTGGCATCGTCCTGCATATAAACAGAAACCTGTACCTGGCTTTCCAAATGCTGCGCCAAATTATTGGTGTTTAAGAAAATCAAGAGGAAGATACCCAAAACCATTAAGGATACCGCCACAGTGGAGATGGATGCAAAACTCATGAAGCCGTTGCGACGAACAGATTTATAGGTTTCGCGTACAAAATATTCCTTGGTACTAAAGTTCATATCCGTACACCCCAATCTTTTCGTCACGCACGATATTACCCTTTTCGATGGCAATAACACGTTTACCCATAGCATCTACAATTTCCTTATCATGGGTTGCCATAACAATGGTTGTGCCTGTTTCGTTAATCTCTTTAAAAATTTCCATAATGTCCCAGCTGGTTTCAGGGTCCAAGTTACCGGTAGGTTCATCTGCAATTACCAGCAAAGGGTCATTGACAATAGCGCGGGCAATGGCAACACATTGCTGCTCGCCGCCACTTAATTCATTGGGATAAGCATTGGCACGATTACGCAAGCCAACCAATTCTAAAACATTCATTACCCTACGCTTAATCTTGCGATAGGGAGCTTCGATTACCTGCATGGCAAAAGCCACGTTTTCATAAACGGTTCTATCAGGCAACAAGCGGTAATCCTGGAAAATAATTCCCAACTGACGACGCAGGTAGGGAATTTCTCTGTCTTGCAAATTAAGGATATCTATACCATTGACAAAGATGCTGCCCGTTGTAGGCAGAACTTCGCGAAACAACATTTTTATAAACGTGGACTTACCTGCACCACTGGGGCCAACCACAAAGACAAACTCACCGGGCTCAATACGAACATTAACAGCTTGCAAGGCCTGCGCGCCATTGGGGTAAACCTTGCTTACATCAGACATAAAAAGCATTGCCCTCAATCTCCCTTCATTATTTATTTATCATTTAAGTAATTCAAAGGCTAACTGCGCATTTTCCAAAGCCTTGGTTCGCAGCTGAGCCAAACGTTCATTACTACTATTTTCAGATTCTAAGGCATTTTGTGCAGCTTGAACTAAATCTTCTGCTACAAAATTTTCAATGGCACCAATATTAGTGCCTCTAACTTCTTTGACAAATCCATCTATCTTAGGATCATAAGACAGGGCGATAAAAGGAACATCCATTACCGCAGCAAAAATAAGGGCATGCAGACGCATACCTATCAACAAGGAAAAGCACCCCATCAACGCCAAGAACTGCTCCGTATCAAAAGCAGCATCCAAAATTACAGCATCCTTATGCTGCATGGACTGCTGCAATCTTTTACAAGCAGTAACGTCGGCGGGATACTGCAAGGGTAAAAGTACAATTTGTACCTTCTGCTGAGCAGCTAAGGCATCAGCAGCCTTTGCCATTTCCTGCAAATATTTATCGCCATTGCCCCAGCTACGCACAGAGATGGCAACTATGGGCTTTTCTTGGCTTACATTAAATTTTTTCAATAACGCAAGCCCTTGCACCTTATCGGCTTGGGCAAGGGTTAATACAGCATCGGCAGTCAAGCGTACCTTTTCCAAAGCAACGCCCAAACGCTCCAGCTCCACCAAGGAATCTGTATCACGCACAGTAATAAGATCTGCCTTACTGCACACAAATTTTGTAAGCTTTCGCAGGATGCCGGAACGAATAGGCCCGATACCATGAGCGAAAAGCATAACTTTTTTATTCAGCAATTTACCCAGCCATATTATCGCTAAATAATAGAGCAGACTTTTTTTGCTGGTAACATCCTGCAGCAGGCTACCACCACCGCTTAGCAGCAGGTCGCAGTTTGCCAAAGCAGAATAAATTTTTAAAGGACTAAAACGATGAATGGAAGCTACCTGATGTTTAGTAGCAGTGTTATGGGGATTACCGGAGATAACTGTCAAATCCACAGCAGCTTCTGCACTACGCAACGACCTGACAATAGCAGTGAGCATTGCTTCGTCTCCGGCATTGGCAAATCCATAATACCCGGAAATTACTATCTTACTCATTGCTCAAGTATCTCCTTTTTAATTTTAAAAGCTGGGGCATTGCCAAAGCAAGCACCATTACCAGTACAATACCAATAACCGCACCCATAGCATAACCGTCCAAAGCACGCACGGTGCTCATAAAAACAGGGGTACGCATATGGCAGAAGGTTTGTACCAAAGAAGCCTGACCAATCACCGCGCCACAGGTGAGGGCATATTGGACAAGCCTTGGAGCATTGCAATACGTAGCATAAGCCGCTAAGAAGAAGGCGGGATGCCCAATCATAAATTCTTTTTGACGAGGGCGAGCGTACATCAGCTGCTCTAAGAAAAGACGCATCTTTACTTCAATGGCAGCAACAGGAACGCCGGCACTATGACCGCTGCGAGCTACAAAATACAACAGAATAATCCCCAGCACACCTAAAACAGCAATGTGCTTAAAGGTAATAGGCTTGCTTAATAGCTCGTTAACTCTGCTGAAAGAAGCTTTGATGCCTGCCCCCATTACACCCAGCATATCATAACGCTTAACATAAAGAATGGTCATCAGCACTAGTGGCATAACAAAGGTTAGCTTTACGCCACGATAAATATCAATCTCCAAAAGGAAGCGGCTATCTGCCAAAATAGCAGCCAAGTACATGCCCCCTACTAAGGACATAAGAACTGCCAAAGCCAACTGCCAGGTAGCAGCACAGATAACCTTTACCGCACTGACCGTGCTTGCTCTACCTTTATCCCAAATATCCAGAATTACATTCATGGACAACACGGGGAAGAACACCGCCGCCCCAAAGGCAAGAGCCTGGCGCATCACCAAGCCACGTCCTGCCAAAAGCACCAGTGCCATAACTGCGGTTAAGGCAGCCCAAAGCATAATCTGTTTGCCATTGCCAAGAGTAAACAGCTGAGCCAGATAGAGTACTCCACCTGCAATGATGGCAGCACCTATTATAATGAAGAAAACTTTATTGGGGAAGTATGGTCCGCTATAGCCATTCTTCTCTGCGGAAGGCTGTGCTTCAAACAAACCTGCTTCACCAATCACAAAACCACGACCCTTAACATTAGCAGCAATGTCCTTTACATACTGCAGGTTCATGGTCAAAATATCCTGCCCATTTTGGGGCAGCATATAGGGACGAATATAATTAACACGCACGTTGCGCTCTTCGTCAGTTAAAGCCCAACGACGCAAGCCTTCGCCCACGGTAATCTTTTTTTGTTCCAAGCTGTCAATCACGTAGGAACGGACAGCTCTGTAATTAAGGGCTTCTGCCAAGGGCACCAAGCCATCAATCTTCGCAAATTGCAGCTGGGTATAATGTTCCAGCATAACTAATTTGCGCTCACCAAGCTTCTGCGCCATATAGTCGATTTTGTCAGGAAATCCTACAACCTCACGACCAGCGGGCATATAGGTATTTACTTTCACACCTGATTTAACAATGCGTTTGAAAATACTATCAATCTTTGCTTCATTTACGTTTACGAAATTTTGCGGGCGAACAATTACATTGAAGCCATAATCTGCTACCTTACGCATTTCACTGCTGGATAAACCTAAGGGAGCCTGCAAAATACCACGGGGTTCATTGTATTTGTCTTCTGCAACCAGCTCAGTGCTGCCAAGAACCTCAATAATAGGCGGATTACTACTAATCATTTTGGAACGCTCTGCCCCGTAGTGGATACGTAAATCTTCCCAGGCTTCCTCAAAGGCAACTCTGTCACTACCTTCTGCAATATAAACTGCATTTTCCTGCAGCTCTTTTACAGGAGCAAACACACCGGTATCAGCTCCTAGGGCTCTTGCCTGACGCAGCTCGCCACCAGTAGCAATATTAATGGCACCCATTTTCGCCAAACGTTCCAGAGTAGTATCGAACACCATTAAAGAGTTGATACCTGCATCCTGAAATTGCTTCAACACGCTTTCCTCTGAAACGCCCTCCAGTGCTGCCAGCTTGCGCAGATTTTCGTACTCCATGGCCATTTCCACAGTATTGTTTCTTTGTTCAATTTCATGGCGGTTCCAGTTAATCCACAAAGCACAAACTAAACCTACAAATATAATAGCTACAAGCACCGGATTATAACGGCTCTTCATTAAATTTCACCTTTTTCGTAAACTTGAATTACACTTTTCTTTGTTGGCTGCGCAGGTAGGTTTCGATGAAGTTCATCAAATCACCATCCATAACAGCTTGAATGTTCCCGGATTCACAACCTGTACGATGGTCTTTAACCAAAGTGTAGGGTTGGAATACGTAGGAACGAATTTGGCTGCCCCATTCAATAGCTTGATAATCACCTGCAAGGTCATTAATCATAGCATCCTGTTTAGCCTTTTCGTATTCATATAATTTAGCACGCAAGAGTTGTAAGCAGCGTTCACGGTTTTGGATTTGAGAACGCTGGGTTTGGCATTGTACCACGATGCCTGTAGGTTCATGTGTCATGCGCACTGCAGAGGAAGTTTTATTTACGTGTTGTCCGCCTGCGCCGGAAGCACGGTAGGTATCAACACGAACTTCATCCATATTAATGTTAACTTCTACGGAATCGTCAATTTCAGGCATAACGTCAACCGCTGCAAAGGAAGTGTGACGGCGTGCGTTGGAATCGAAAGGAGAAATGCGTACCAAACGGTGCACACCCTTTTCAGATTTCATAAAGCCATAGGCATTGTGTCCATTAATTTGTATGGTTGCACTCTTTACTCCGGCTTCATCACCGGGCAAAAAGTCCAGCACCTCCACGGAAAAACCATTTTGTTCTGCAAAACGGGTAAACATACGGTACAACATGGAAGTCCAGTCTTGAGCTTCAGTACCGCCTGCACCTGCATGCAAGGTCAAAATAGCATTGCTTGCATCGTACTCACCGCTCAAAAGCATACCTAATTCCAAATGCTCCAAATCTGCCTTGCATTTTGCCAGCAGCTCGTCCATTTCAGGAACAAGGCTCTCGTCGCCTTCTTCAGTAGCCATCTCCCATAAAGCTTCCAAGTCATCAACGTCACCGGAAAGCTTATGGAAACCATCAACCTCTTCTTTAAGAGAATTAACATCCTGCGCTATCTTTTGCGCCTTTTCCGGGTCATCCCAAAAAGTGGGGTCACCCATTCTATGCTCTAATTCAGAAATGCGGTCCTCTTTAACAACTATGTCTAAAGAAACCTTCATTTCCTCTAATTTTGCCTGTAAATTGTTGATTTCAGGTCTGTATTCTTCAATCAGCAAGTTCTTAACAACCTTTCCTAAGCAAATTTAGTTATTCTACGCAGCCTGCACTGCCAATTATTTTTTGTCGTCTTCTACGATTTCAGCTTCCTCGATACCATCAGCTTGCGCCGGTTGTTGTTCAGTAACAACATTTACATGGTAAATATAGCGGACAACATCATCTTGAATAGCATCAATCATGGCTTCGAACATATCGTAAGCTTCAAATTTGTATTCTACCAAGGGGTCTTTTTGTCCATAAGCTCTCAAGCCCACGCCTTCACGGAGCAAGTCCATAGAATCCAGATGTTCCATCCAGTGATTATCCACTACCTTGAGCATTACCAAGTTTTCCAATTCACGCATCAGCTCGGAACCAATGGCAGCTTCGCGAGCTTTGTAGTGCTCTTCTGCAACCTTGTGCAGATATTCATCTAATTCCTCGCGACTAAAGTTGCCCAGCTCTTCTGCTTTAAGCAAGCCATGAGGAGCGAAGAATTCTTCTGCATAGCGGATGAGTGCCGGCAAATCCCAATCTTCGGAATAAACTTCGGGAGGAGCGTACATTGCCATGGTACGGTTTACAACCTTTTCTACCATTTCCATAATGTTTTCGCGCAAATCTGCCTTAGCAAGAATCTTTTTACGTTGAGCGTAAATAACTTCACGCTGTTGATTCATAACGTCGTCATATTCCAAAACGTATTTACGAATGTTAAAGTTGCGTCCTTCAACTTTCTTTTGCGCATTTTCAATGGATTTGGTTACGAGGCTGTGCTCAATGGGTTCGTCATCTTCCATACCCAATTTATCCATAATACCGGCAATATTATCACTGCCAAACAGACGCATCAAATCATCTTCCAAGGACAGGAAGAATTTAGAAGAACCAGGGTCACCTTGACGAGCACAACGACCACGCAATTGGTTATCAATACGACGGCTTTCATGACGTTCGGTACCAATGATGTGCAAGCCGCCAAGTTCAGGTACGCCTTCGCCTAACACAATGTCAGTACCACGACCTGCCATATTAGTAGCAATGGTAACTGCACCATATTGACCTGCATGAGAAATAATCTCTGCTTCCTGTTCATGATACTTAGCGTTCAATACATTGTGAGCGATACCGCGACGTTTAAGCATTGCGGAAAGCTCTTCAGATTGAGCGATAGAAGTAGTACCAACCAGAACAGGTCTGCCGGATTTATGACACTCTTCAATCTCGTTAACAGCTGCCTTGTACTTGGCAAGCTTGGTTTTGTAGATTACGTCCGGCGCATCAGTACGAATCATAGGTTTATTGGTAGGAACAACCACTACGCTTAAACCATAAATTTTTTGGAACTCTTGTTCCTCGGTCTTAGCAGTACCGGTCATACCAGCCAATTTTTTGTACATACGGAAATAATTTTGGAAGGTGATGGTTGCCAGGGTTTGGCTCTCGCGTTCTACCTTTACGCCTTCCTTAGCTTCGATTGCTTGGTGCAAGCCTTCGGAGAAGCGGCGGCCAAACATCAAACGTCCAGTGAATTCGTCAACGATGATAACCTGACCATCTTTAACAACGTAGTCACGGTCGCGGTGCATCAAAGCCTTTGCCTTCAAAGCACACATCAGTTGATGGGAGAAGTCAATGCCATGTTCTGTATCGTACATATTTTTAATGCCAAGCATTTTTTCTGCTTTAGCAATGCCCACTTCTGTAGGAGCAACTTGTTTTTGTTTTTCGTCTACAGTGTAATCTTCACCTTCGGACATGGTGCTGACAACTTGTGCAATGATTCTGTATAAATCTGTAGACTTTTCGCCAGGACCAGAGATGATGAGCGGAGTACGAGCTTCGTCAATCAAGATACTGTCAACTTCGTCAACGATGCAATAGTTCAATTCACGTTGCACCATTTGGTCCATGTTTACTACCATATTATCACGCAGGTAGTCAAAGCCAAATTCATTATTAGTTCCGTAAGTAACATCTGCCATATAAGCAGCACGACGTTCATGGGGATTCATATCGTGAACAATCAAGCCCACACTTAAACCCAAGAACTTATAAATGCGACCCATATCTTCGCTGTCGCGTTTAGCAAGATAATCGTTAACAGTTACAACGTGTACGCCCTTGCCGGTTAAAGCATTCAAATATACAGGCAGGGTTGCAACTAAGGTTTTGCCTTCGCCGGTACGCATTTCAGAAATTTTACCGCGATGCAAAACAATACCACCAATCATTTGTACATCAAAATGACGCATGCCGGTAACACGACGAGAAGCCTCGCGCACTACTGCAAAAGCTTCCGGCAGCAAATCATCTAAGGTTTCACCTTTTTGCAGACGCACTTTAAACTCGCTGGTCTTAGCAGCAAGATTTGCAGAGCTTAAAGATTCCATAGATTTTTCCAAACTATTAATCTTATCTACAATAACTCTAATTTGTTTTAATTCTTTTTCGTTAGGGTCACCAAAAATTTTCTTTAAGATACTATCGAGCAAAACTATCACTCCTTGAATTATATGATGCAAATAAAGACACTACACCTAATATTAAATTATAGCAGAAATATTTTTGAAAAGCAAAAAAGCACAGAACAAAGTTCTGCGCTTTTTTGTGAAGTTTAAGTATTTTAATGGTTTTCTATTTTAATTCGGGAGAGAGCAGACCATACTTACCATCTTTACGTCGATAAACAACATTCACGCCGTCAAGTTCAGGGTCATAGAATACGAAGAAGTCATGATTCAAAAGGTTCATTTGTAAAATTGCTTCCTCTACATTCATAGGACGCAGGGTAAACTTTTTACTCTTAATGATTTCAAATTCGCCATCATCTTCAGCAGCAGGTACTGGAGCGGATACAGGAGCTTCTGCAAAGTTAGCATATTTTCTCTTCATCAGGCGAGTTTTATATTTGTGAATTTGACGTTCGATTTTTTCTACAACCAAATCAATGGAAGAATACATATCTTTAGTAGATTCTTGAGCTCTCAGCAAGATACCACTTGCGGGAACAGTAATTTCAGCGATATGATAACCGTGCTCAATTTTCAGCACTGCGGTAATGTCATCTACTGCTTTGAACTGTTTGGTGATTTTGGCAATCTTCTTTTCAACATAATCTTTCATTGCCGGAGTTACATCAACGTTTCTGCCTTTTACATTAATACTCATAGATCTTACCTCCTTGATACTTCAAGGTATTAAGGAATGTTACTTCCTTTGTTGCTTTATTAGTTCGCCACAAAGTCTGTAATTCCTGCAAAATCTATCATAATTATTATAAACTTAATCGTTTAGGCAACAAAGTGTAACATCTTTACAGCTTTAGAGAATTTTAGAAAGGAAGCTTCTGGTTCTTTCTTCTTTAGCGTGGAAGAAAATGTCATCAGGAGTACCTTCTTCCAAAATTACACCGCCATCTACAAAAACAACACGGTCACCTACTTCACGGGCAAAGCCCATTTCGTGAGTAACAACAGCCATAGTCATACCCTCATGAGCCAAGCTCTTCATAACGTCCAAAACTTCGTTAATCATTTCCGGATCCAGTGCGGAAGTTGGTTCGTCAAAAAGTAAAGCCTTAGGTTTCATACACAAAGCGCGGGCAATGGCAACACGCTGCTGTTGACCGCCACTAAGCTGTTCGGGATAGGTATTCGCCTTATCAGCCAAGCCAACCTTTTCCAAGTACATTTTCGCAGTAGCCTCTGCTTCACTTTTTATAATGCCACGCACCTTCATGGGTGCAAGCATCAAATTTTCCAGTACAGTCATGTGAGGGAACAAGTTAAAACGTTGGAACACCATTCCAACTTCCTTGCGCACCTCGTTAATATTAGCATCATTGGTCAGGGGAATACCATCAATAACAACGCTGCCACCAGTTGGTTCTTCCAGATAGTTCATACAACGGAGCAAGGTACTCTTGCCGCTACCGGAAGGACCAATGATAACCACTACTTCTTTTTCTGTAATGGTAAGGTTTACGCCTTTTAAAACGTGCAAGTTGCCGAAGCTTTTTTGCAGGTTTGTTACTTTAATCATTTCCTTTGTCATTTCGTATCAAACTTCCTTTCAAGCATAGCAACCAGTCTTGCAACCATAAATACCATTACCAGGTAAATCAGAGCAACACACATCCAAATTTCAAAGGATGCATAGGTACGGGCAATAATAAGCTGTCCGCGGCGGGTTAGTTCTTCAAAACCGATAACGGAAACCAGGGAAGAATCCTTCAACATGGCAATAAACTCATTACCCAAGGGCGGGATAATGCGTTTGAAAGCCTGAGGCATTATAATGTAACGCATAGTTTGCGCCCAGCTCATACCCAAGCTACGACCTGCTTCCATTTGCCCTTTATCAATGGATTGAATACCTGCACGGAAAATTTCTGCAATGTACGCACCGGAGTTAATAGAGCAAGCAGAGATTGCTGCAAAAAAAGGGTCTACACGGCTACCGGTAATACCGGGCAACGCAAAATAAACCAAAAAGATTTGTACCAGCAAAGGGGTGCCACGAATAAAATCTACATATATATTTGCCAAATAGCGCAAGGGTTTAACATTACACAAGCGTGCAATACCAACCATACAGCCAATCAACAGACCAAAGCCTACACTTAAAGCAGTGATTTCCACAGTAATGGCTGCGCCAGCCAAAAGCAGCGGAAAAGAACTTGCAATCAAATCAAAATTTAAATCCATCCTCTTCATCCCTTCTACATTGGGACACCAATAGCTTTTTACCTAACTTCTAAATATGGTAGCGATTATTTCTTTTCACCAAACCAGGTTTTATAGATTTTGTCGAACTCGCCGTTCTTTTTCAGTTCAGCCATAGCTTTATTGATGTCTTGAACAAGTTGAGTGTTCTTTTTATTTACAGCAATGCCGTATTCTTCAGCTTCCATAACTTCGCCAACAGTTTTAGCAACCTTGCTGCCACCTTGAGCCAAATAATAGCCAACAACCGGAGCGTCGTTAATTACAGCATCAGCGCCACCATTTTTCAATTCCATGGATGCTTCGCTTTGAGTATTGAAAGCAGTAACCACTGCACCCTCAATGCTTCTGGATTTCTTTTCGCCGGTAGTACCGATTTGGCAGGCAATGCGTTTGCCCTTCAAATCGTCAATGGATTTGATTTCGTTATTGTCTTTAGCAACCATTACAATCAAACCGGAAGTATAGTACGGGTCGGAGAAAGTAATTACTTTTTTACGTTCTTCAGTAATGCTCATACCAGCGATGGCAACGTCAATATTATCACTGGTCAATGCAGGAATAAGAGCATCAAAGCCCATGTTTTGAATTTCTACCTTGTAGCCTGCCTGCTTACCGATAGCACGAATAAGGTCAATGTCAAAGCCGGTAAATTCCTTGCTGCCTTCTTTTTGGAACTCAAAAGGAGCAAAGG
This sequence comes from Phascolarctobacterium sp., assembly GCA_017467905.1. GTDB lineage: Bacteria > Bacillota > Negativicutes > Acidaminococcales > Acidaminococcaceae > JAHHUH01. The sequence goes on along the minus strand of JAFUKD010000021.1, from coordinate 55,614 downwards.
AAGGTTCAGTTGCTACACGCAAAACTTTTTCAGAAGCTTTCTTTTCTTCACCGCCACAGCCTGCCAAAAGCATACTGCAAGCAGCCAAAACCGCCATCATCAGAATTAATATTTTTTTCATGGATAATCCCCCTCGTATTTTCTATCAAAATAAAAATCGGAGCACAAGCGTCTTAAACCCACACTGTGCTCCTTCAAGAACCGAATATTATTTCTTCACTTCACCAAACCAGGTTTTGTAAATCTTGTCAAATTCGCCATTCTTTTTCAGCTCAGCCATAGCCTTGTTGATTTCGCCAACCAATTTGTCGTTACCTTTTTTAACGGCAATACCATATTGTTCAGCTTCCATAACTTCGCCAACAGTCTTAGCAGTTTCGTTACCGCCTTGTGCCAGGTAGTAGCCAACAACCGGGCTGTCATTGATTACAGCATCAACGCCTTTGTTTTTCAGTTCCATTGCGGCTTCGGTATTGGTATTGAAAGCAACAACCTTAGCACCTTCAATGGTTCTGGATTTGTTTTCACCAGTAGTACCGATTTGGCAAGCAATCTTTTTGCCTTTCAAATCGTCAATGGATTTGATTTCATTATTATCCTTGTTAACCATGATAATCAAACCAGAAGTGTAATAGGGCTCAGAAAAGTTTACAGCATTTTTGCGTTCGTCGGTAATGGTCATACCAGCGATGGCAGCATCAATATTGCCTGCGTTCAAAGCAGGAATAAGAGCATCAAAGCCCATATTCATAATTTCAACTTTGTAGCCTGCTTGCTTACCAATGGCACGAATCAAATCCATATCAAAGCCAGTAAATTCACTGCTGCCTTCTTTTTGGAACTCAAAGGGTGCGAAGGTAGGCTCTGTACCTACACGCAAAACTTTTTCAGCAGCTTTCTTTTCTCCGCCGCCACAACCTGCAACCAACATTGCAACCGCAGCAATGATGGTCATCATCAAAACAAGAAGTTTCTTCATTTTGATAATCTCCTTTCAAAATTTAATAAAGATTCCTGCATAAAATTTATGTATAATTATATACCCATTCAAATTAAACAGCAAGCAACTCTTTCATAATTTAATTAAAATTCTATTAAATGTTTATGCAACCCGGCTGACCTGGTCTTCGCCCCCACACTCGCCTGCTGGAGGGTTCGCTCCTAAGCTTCAGCTCCCCACTACTACCCCTCTCGCCGAAAATTTATTATTGCGGCAGGACTTACTTCTAAGCTGCACCGTGCTCACAGCAAATTTTATGCTGCTTACGTGGATCGTTTCGCCTGCAACTGGCATCGACTTTCAACCACAGACCCGGGTTGCACTATGACATTATATTCTTTCCAAAAATTTTCTGCAAGCCTCTATTTCACATTCATGAAGAAAGTGATATACTACTAAGTACACTAACCTATGATGGGCGGATAAAAAATGATTGCTTTACCACAATGTCTGGAGTTCCCCTACGATGATCGTAGTCGGGAAGTCTGTGACTTTTACCTACAGATATTAGAAATAAAAAATAAAAGCATCTATATGCACAGCAAGCAGGTTGCCAACTACTCCGCAAGTATCGCAGCAAAAATTGGCTTACCTCCTGCTGAAGTTGCCTGCATCAAAACTGCAGCACTACTTCACGATATCGGTCAGCTTTCTGTACCTAACCTGGTGCTTTCTAAAGTCCCCTACCTTACCAAACGCGAAGAGGCTGCTTACAAACGTCACTGTTTAGCAGGGGCAGCCATGCTGGAAAACTTTCCGGAGTTCGGTAGCATCATCAGCATCATTCGTTCCCATCACGAAAAATATGATGGCACTGGTTACCCCAAACGCTTAAAAGGGCAGAACATTCCCTTGGGCGCGCGCATCATCGCAGTTGCCAATTATTACGACCGTTACATTAATCCCTGTACTCAACATTGGCAAAAAACTCACGCCGAAGCAATCACCGAGCTGCAGGATAAAGCAGGACAAGATTTTGACCCGCATATCGTTAAGGCATTTATCGAAAGCGTCCTGCCCCAAGCCATCGAACTTCATAAAGCAGAAAAACTCTGACCACCTTACACACCAAGTAAGCAAGTCAGAGTTTTTGTTTTTTATACCATTCACACGATTGATAACTGAATACTAATAAAACAAAAAGCACTCCAACCGAAGTTGAAGTGCTAAATTTCAGTGGTGGTCGCTGACGGGATCGAACCGCCGACATTCTGCTTGTAAGGCAGACGCTCTCCCAGCTGAGCTAAGCGACCATTGGTGACCGGTAGGGGAATCGAACCCCTGATACCGCCGTGAAAGGGCGGTGTCTTAACCGCTTGACCAACCGGCCAGGTGGCTCCCCGAGTAGGACTCGAACCTACGACATACGGATTAACAGTCCGCCGTTCTACCGGCTGAACTATCGGGGAATTTCCTTGATGTTTTGCGTTGCTCAACATCACGAATGTTATTATATAGATAATCCGTGAGTTTGTCAACACTTTTTATAAAACTTTTTTAAAAAATTTTAGAACAGCTTTAAAGAGCTTTTACCTTGACCACTATCTTTTGGACATCAACCGCTTCCTCACCTTTACGGCAGTTAGGACGATGCAGCTCCCAGGGAAAGAAAATGGCAAAATCACCTGCGTTAAGTTTTACACTGTTCAATTCTTGAGGGTCTTCGTAAAAGAGCACGTCGTTTTCTTTGCTCAAATCCTCAGTAACCACATATTTTTCTTCGTAAGGCGCAAACCAGATTTCTTCCTCACCACGAGCAATGAATTGTACGTCAATGTACTCATTATGTTTTTCGCTACGGCGTTCTACCTTAGGCTCAGTCGCGTAAGTATTTACGCGAGCAAACACATTGCGTCCATCAATTTCATATTCGCCGTTTTCAATGTGAGCAAAATCAGTTGCCGCAATGTATGCCAAAGCTTTTTGTAAGCCTTCGTCAACATAGGGAAGCATTTTTGCGATATCACTTTTATTACCAGTAATCATCTTAATCACCTTCTGTTCTTTATTGATATGATTATTTTATCACAACGCAAGCCATAATAACAAATTTATTATAATTCCCTCATAACACTTTACAAATACAGGCTTGCATATTAAAATTTTAATATCTATGCACGAAAACAGATTTTAAGAGGTATAAAATGAGTTACTTAAACGTTACTAATGTTTCCCACTCCTTTGGTGGTCGCCAAATTTTAGAAGATGTTTCCTTCAAATTACTGCGCGGCGAACATGTTGGCTTGGTTGGCGCTAACGGCGAAGGCAAATCCACTTTCTTGAATATTGTTACCGGCCACTTACAACCGGACGAAGGTAAAGTAGAATGGCCTGGCAAAGTAAGTGTTGGATACTTAGACCAGCAAAGCACTTTGGAAAAGGGTATGACCATTCGCGAAGTACTGCGCACTGCTTTCCAAAATATGTACGAAATGGAACAGCAAATGCTGGACTTGTACGACAAGATGGGCGATGCTACCCCAGAAGAACTGGACAAGATGATGAACACCGTTGGTGAAATCCAATCTGAATTGGAGCACAGCGGCTTCTACTCCCTTGATGCCAAAATCGAAGAAGTTGCTAACGGCTTGGGTTTGGGTAGCGTAGGCTTGGACAGAGATGTTGCCGACCTTTCCGGCGGTCAACGCAGCAAGGTTTTGCTAACTAAACTTTTATTGCAGAACTCCAACATTCTGCTTTTGGACGAACCTACCAACTATCTGGACGTAGAACATATCGAATGGCTCACCAAGTTTTTACAAAACTATGAGCACGCCTTCATTCTTATATCCCATGACGTTACCTTCCTTAATAATGTAGTAAACGTAATCTACCATTTGGAAAACAGCAATCTTACCCGCTACACAGGTAACTACGACAGATTCCAAGAAATGTATGCTATCTACAAATCTCAGCAGGAAGCTGCTTACGAACGCCAACAACAGGAAGTTGCCAAACTGGAAGATTTCATTGCCCGCAACAAAGCTCGCGTAGCCACAACCAATATGGCAAAAAGCCGTCAACGTAAACTTGACAAGATGGAAATGATTGAAAAGCCTCGTGAGAAAATTAAACCTACCTTCAAATTCCGCGAAGCTCGTACTCCCAGCCGCTTCATTGTTGAAGCTAAAGACTTGGTACTCGGTTACGACTCCCCCCTTACCCGCCCCGTTACCTTTAACTTGGAGCGTGGTCAAAAGATTGCTATCCGCGGCGTAAACGGCTTGGGTAAAACAACCTTGTTGAAAACCATTTTAGGTATTATTCCCCCCGTCAGCGGCAAGGTTGAGTTAGGTGAATTTCTTGCCCCCGGTTATTTCGAACAGGAAGAACGCGAGAAAAATGAAAAGACTGCTTTGGAAGATGTTTGGGACGAATATCCAGGCCTTACCAATTACGAAGTTCGCGCGGCTCTCGCAGGCTGTGGTTTAACCAACGAGCATATCACCAGTAAAGTTTTTGTTTTGAGTGGTGGCGAAGCTGCCAAGGTACGTCTGTGCAAGCTGATGCTTAAAGACATCAACTGGCTGGTATTGGACGAACCCACTAACCACTTGGACGTGGACGCAAAAGAAGAACTGCAACGCGCCATTAAAGACTTTAAAGGCAGCGTGCTCCTCGTTTCCCACGAACCTGAATTCTACGAAGGTTGGATTGACAAGGTTTGGAATATCGAGGACTGGACAACCAAAATCATATAATAAAATTCCTATAAATGCCATTATGCTTTGTCACAGCTCATTTACTTGCTCGACGTACACCAATTACGCCTTCGCTTCATAAATTTCGCTGTTCCTCGCCTTCTGGCATTTCTAAAAATCTTATACACTAATGAACAAAGGCATCGCCCGCCTGGGTGATGCCTTTAATTTTTTTATAAGTCATTTAGCGTACGTCAAGCAATTGAAATTCCAACGCAGGAAGACAGTGCTTATAACGTATTTTAAATTTTTGTCATCCACAAACCATGCAAATTGCAGTATTCATAAACTGCAACCGGTGTTTCATCTTCAGTAAGAGCGAATTCTACATGGGGCTTGTCTCCCGGTTTCAGTACTTTACGATGACCACCTTTATCGGTTTCCAAATATACCCATTCAATCCAGTGAGCATCAATCATGGGATGATCAACACTACCGATGTTAACCGCAACCTTATTGCCCTCAATGGTAGCAACAGGAACGTGTTTTTCGTGAGCGCCATCAGTGGTATTGGGAACTAATTCTACCATCTTCTCACCACAGCACATCATCGGAACACCACCGTCATGAAGTAAGCCAATCATATTGCCACAATGTTTGCACAGGAAAAATTTTTTCATAATTTCTCACTCCTTAAATTATGTTAAATTTTGCTTGTTTCTGTAGAGAAACCTTGACCTTTTATGCCCCCATTATAACCTTAAATCATAGACAATACAATGCTTTCACAATCATTTCACGCATAGCATTGTTTACATAGAGCGTTTATGAAAAAGCTTAAACAAATCCACTTTTTCTTCAGACATAAACTGATAACCAGGAGCAAGCTCTGCCGCACGATTACGCGCCATCTCTAAATCATGGAACACATCCCATTTGGCAGTAACAAGCTGCTTGCCGTACAAGCGCAATAAAAACGCAGGATGATAAGTGGCTATACAGTCAAACCCCTGACGTGTTCGGAACCACTGCCCTCTATCACGCGTGATGCGCATTTCAGAAGTTCCCAAATAATGTAGTGCTACACCACCTAAAGCAACAATAACCTTGGGCTGAATAATTTGTAATTCCTTATCAAGCCAAGCACGTCCACAAAAATCTGCCTCTGCCACGTCGGGAGTGCGATTATTTTTAGGACGACATTTGATAACATTGGTAGCCAGCACTCTGTCACGGGTCATCTTCGCCGCCCACAGAGCTTTATCCAATAATTGTCCCGAAGGTCCAATCAAAGGGCAGCCATATTCATCTTCCACACCGCCAGGTCCCTCTCCCACAAATACAATGGGACTTTCAGGATTGCCATACCAGCCCACCGGACTGATGCAGTCTTTACGAAATGAGCACTGGTTACAATTATTCAGTTCTATTTCTAAATCTTTTAAATCCACAGCCACTTCCCCCTGTCAAATTAAAAATTACATAAAAGTCTTTGACGCTCTGTAATTACAAAGGGCAAGTATCTTTCCAGCTCAGCCTTAGCGTTCAACAGGTTTTCGCCTGTAGCTTGGATATTGCCTGCTGCCGGAGAAACCTTCTTTGCCAAGGTAACAATGCTTAACAAAGAACCATCTGCCTTAAATAAGCCTTGGTTCAGAACGACATACCAATAATCCTTGTCCTTAGCCTGATTGCCGTCAATGCCGCAAACCAAAACGTATTCTGCGCCAACCTCTCTGCTTAAACGCATAATATCCTCGTGACGATAGAAGCTGTTAATATCCAGAGCATCGTCCATAACCACATAGGAAGGAAGTATACCCATATACTCTTCCGCAATTAGGCGCTTGATATCAGGAACGTAAGGACGCTTTTCCACGCCAGGAGCGGAGTGCAGCCATAAAGCAACCAATGGTTTTCCGGAAGTAGTTCTGTTATACGGCAAGGGTTGAGCAATGCCTGCAGCAGCTGCCTTATCAAAAGCTTTGTAGTATTCGCTAACGCTATGATCCAAATACATAGCTATGTCATGATTATTACTGCTAATCTTCGGAGAGATATGATACTTTACATGCTCGCCAAACTGTTTATAGCCGCCAAAGAAAGTTTGCAAACTTCCCGGAATAGGGTCAGAAGTATTGGTAACGCGTAGCAAATTGATTTTATCCCCGTGTTCCAAAGCAAACTCGTCATTACCAACAGCAGGCGCACCAAAAGTAATAACTGTAAATTTGTCCTTGGGCATCCCCAAGCTTATCAATCTTTCCCCTAATAAAGTTGCGGCTGCACCGCCTAAGCTATGCCCCGTCAAAATCAAATGGGTGTTATCCGTTTCGTACACTCTTTTAAAAACACCCTTGAACTTACTTTGGGCATTCACTACGGAAGAACGCAGCACAGAATCCACATAAGTATTGAAGCCCTCATGTACGGCTGGCTTCTTTTCCTCCGGAGCCTTCTTCGCAATAGCTTCCATCTCTTCCAAAGTATTTCCACCGTAAGCAGTGTGAGAGGTTTTGAGATTTATCCCCCAGTCCTTCTTGCTAGTAGTACCACGGAAAGTAACCATATACAGTTCCTTACCGCAATCAGCACAAACATTGCGCGCTATGGAAAAGTTAGTGCGCACGCTTTCATCCTCAAACGCATAAGGAGCAATCTCCCAGCCATGACTACGCATAAAGCTAAACTCTGTAGAATTCTCAGGCAGGTACACTCCCAAGCAGGAAGCAGCAGATATGGATGTATAATATGTGTCGTGCAGCTGTTCCTTTATAGATTTTTCTGCAGCGAAGCAGGAAAATTGCAAGGAGCACAAAATGCAGGACAATAAAATTTTTACCAAAAGCCTTTTCATAATGGTCCATCCTCCATTAAAATATCTTGCTTCAATTATAAAGTAAATTACTACAAATGACAAACAAGAGCAAATATAAAAATCCACCTTGCTTTAGAGTAGTTCTAAAACAAAGTGGATTAATTTATTTTACAGCTCGTATTTAGCTTTCAGTTCAGTAAGGTGAGCTTCCAGCTCTGCAGTGTTTTCAAAGCCGCAGCAATATTCCATTACAAGAATTGCGTTGGAAGCATGTTCCTTAATAGCGGGGAACAGCTTGTCCCAAGGAATAGTACCTTGCCATACGGGCAAGTGGTCGTCGCCATTGCCATCGTTGTCATGAATGTGGAAGGCAAATAATTTGTTACCTAATTTTTCTACAACAGCAGGAATATCCCAACCATTTACATGAGCATGACCGGTATCAATTAAGGATAAAGCTTGAGGGAAGCGTTCAAAGAGCGCATAGTATTCTTCCAAATTAAAGAGTACATTGCCTTTGGAGCGCAAGCCTACGTTTTCAATAACCAGGTTCACGCCATAACCCTTTGCCATTTCCAGCAGCTCTGCCAAGCGAGAGATTACCAGCTCTTGACCAGCCTTGATATCTTCCGGCAAGCATTCATTAGTATGTACTACTACGAATTTTGCACCAATCTTTTGCGCATATTTGAAGGTTGCTTCAAAAGCGGACAGGTAGTTCAAATTGTCCTTATCTGCCAAATCAACTGCTACACAAGGACCATGAATACTAAATTCGCGGTCGCCCCAAGCAGCAACCTCTTCATCCCAATAATAGTCCCAACCAAATTCATAAAAAAATTCAATTCCGTATTCAGTGTTCAGCGGACGGATGCCAAACTTTCTGAAACCGGGGAAAAGCAAATCACTTACTGCAATTTTCATTTCTTACTCCTTCACGTAACCGATATTCATTTCGGTTTCCACGTCAAACAAGTTTACATTATTCCAATCAAAGTCAAAGCCGCTAACATTACGCAGGTCAATGTTTTGGTTGCTATCTTGGATAAAGAAGTTTTGACCATCAGACAAAGTCAAGCTAGCAGTTTTAAGGTTACCGGTATTTTCCAAGAAGTCAACGGTACCTTTAACCATGGCATTGTCAAAGTTAGGTTTAGCTGCTTCAGGACGCAAACCGAAGATAACTTCTTTGCGAGTGCCAACGATTTTAAGCCATTCAGCAGGGATTTCAACAGCACATTCACCGATTACAATTTTGGTACCTTCAATGCGAGCTTTAACTACGTTCATTGCAGGGGAACCGATAAAGGTAGCAACGAACACGTTTGCCGGATGATGATAAATGGTATCCGGAGTATCAATTTGTTGAACCTTACCTTTATTCATAACCGCGATACGGTCAGCAACAGTCATTGCTTCGATTTGGTCATGGGTTACATAAATCATAGTGGGACGGAACATTTCGTGAATCTTAACCAATTCAGTACGAGCTTTTTGGCGCAATTGAGCGTCAAGGTTGGAAAGAGGTTCGTCCAAGAAGAAGAACGGAGATTGTTTAACAAGCGCACGACACAGAGCAACGCGTTGTTTTTGACCACCGGAAAGCTCGTGTGTCTTTTTATGTTCTTGCCCACGCAAGTGGAGGATGTCCAATGCTTGGTAAGTACGTTTTTCGATTTCTTCTTTAGGAAGTTTTTGCAATACCAAACCAAAGGTGATGTTGTCCCATACGCTCAAGTGGGGGAACAATGCATAGCTTTGGAATACCATTGCAATATTACGTTCTCCGGGAGGAACATCATTTACAACTTTACCATCCATGTAAAGTTCGCCAGCGGAGATATCTTCAAAGCCTGCCATCATGCGCAGGGTAGTAGTTTTACCGCAACCAGAAGGTCCCAAAAGAATTAAGCGTTCGCCTCTACGAATTTCTAAGTTTAAGTCTTTAATAACAACGGTTTTACCGTATGCTTTATCTACGTGAGAAAATACAATACTATGTTCCATTAGCCTTTAACCCCCGAGCTCATAAATGTATTGATAATGAATTTTTGGCAGAAGCCATACAAAATCAACGGCGGCAAACTTGTCAAAGTTGCTACTGCCATTGCAATACCCCATTCACTGCCACCTTCGGCACTGATAAACATTTGCAACGCCAAGGGCAAAGTGTAGGAATCTTTATCTTGCAAAATCAGCAAGGGCCAGAAATATTCGTTCCAAGAGTTAATAAAGAACAGGATGGAGTTAGCCAACAATGCAGGTTTGATCAAAGGCATAATAACTTTGGTCAAAACTTGGCGAGGTTTAGCACCGTCCAAAATAGCAGCTTCGAGAAGCGCTTTAGGTACGCAACGCATGGTTTGACGCATCAGGAACACGCCCATACCGTCTACCAAGCAAGGCAATACAACACCCCAAGGAGTGTTCAAAAGGCCAAGTTTGGACATCATCAAATAGTTGGGCATAACCAATACGGTGATAGGAATAAAGAAGGTCAACAACATACCGTTGAAAAGGCTTTCTTTATATTTGAAATCATAATATACAAAAGCAAATGCAGACAAAACACTAGTCAAAGTTTTAGAAACAGTAACAATTGCTGCAATCAGGAAAGTGTTCCAGATATAAGTAAATAAGGGGAAGTTTCCTAATACGGTAGTATAGTTATCAAAAGTGATAGGCCAGGGCAACGGGTTCAAGGTAGATTCAAATACTTGGCTCAAGTCTTTGAAGGAAGTGGAAATCATGAACACGATGGGCCACAAAGTTAAGAAGATAGCTACAACCAGGAAACCATGCCAAATTAATTCGTTTCTTGTCTCAGTTTTCATAATATACTTTCTTCTCCAGATATTTATTCTTCACATAAAGGAATGCCATATAAACGAACATAGTGATTACAGCGTAAGCAGCAGCTTTACCGGTTTGGAAGAAGGTAAATGCATATTGGTAAACGATGTAAACCAAGTTAGAAGAACCTTGGTCAGGGCCACCGTAGGTGAGCATGTTTACAGGCACCAAAATATGTTGCAAACTGAATACTACAGTAATAGTAAATACGTATATAGCAGTGGAAGAGGTCATCGGCAAAATGATTTTTTTGAAGATTACCCAGTTGGAAGCGTTTTCCAATTTAGCAGCTTCAATCATTTCTTTGGGAACAGCAACCATTGCCGCCAACATAACAATAAGGTTGTAGCCAAAGAACTTCCAACCAACGATGGAGCAGATTGCGAAAATTACCAAATAGTTTTCTTTAAACCATCTGGGAGAAGTAATATCAAACATACTGAGAATGATATTAATAGGACCAGCCAAAGGATTGTAAATCCACAAGAACAAGATACTTGCTACAGCCAAGGACAAGGTTGCCGGCAAGAACAATGCACTACGGTAGAAGTTACTCCATTTTTTGATGAGATGACCCAAAATATAAGAATAGAAGTAGGGCAGTACAAAAATCAAAATCAACATGAAGCCAACATAGAACACAGTGTTAATCATAATCTTAATCAGCTCAGGGCTGGATAAGATCTCAGCAAAGTTTTTGAAGCCCACATATTTCATGGTGGGGCTTACCATATTCCAAGAAAAGAAGCTCAGATAGATGTTTTGAATCAGCGGCCAATAGAAGAATACTAAAAACAATACTATGGACGGAACCAAATATACTAAAGCTTCCTTGACATTTCTACTCATAAAAACTCCTTAAATAAGCCAAAAATAGTCATTTTTTAAGCCTTCCGTAAAAACACATAGAAGGGCTGCCTCATAAGAGACAGCCCTCAGCGTCACATTACAGCAAATCGTTAACTTTTTTAGCAGTTTCTTTCAGTGCTTCAGCAGCAGGTTTCTCACCGCTCAAGATAACGTCACGAACGTCAATCAACATTTGTTCAGCTTGTAAGCCATTAGCGCCGGGGAAGGAAGCCCATTTAACAGCTTTCGGCATCAAAGACAATGCAACTTGAATGTTTTGGTTTTCTTCAGCCATTTTCTTGAAGCCTTTGGGATCTTCAGCAATGCCTTTGCGAGGCGGCAAATAACCGGTGCCAGTAGACCATTTTACGAGAGCTTCGGGGGATTGCAGGTATTTAATGAATTCACAAGCAGCTTTTTCTTTAGCAGCATCTTTGGAGAATACCATCAAGAAGTTACCGCCTGCAGCAACGCGAACCGGTTTGCCTTCGAATTCAGGGAAGGACGCAACCTTAACAGGGAATTTAGCAGTTTTTTCGAAGTTAGCACGTTTACCGATAGTGGTGCAAACCATACCAAGTTTGCCAGACAGGTAAGCTTGGAAGCCTTCTTCGTTGGTAGCGTGCAAGCCGCTGCCTTCTTTAACCATATCAGCCATCAATTGGAAAGCTTCTGCAGCTTCCGGAGTATCAAAGCCAGCTTGAACTTTGCCGTCAACTTTTTTCAGCATTACGCCACCATTGGATTCGATGATTGCTTGTTGAGCCCAGTTGTCAGCATATTCTTGCATGAAGAAGCCCATGTTGCCGGTTTTATCTTTAATGATTTTAGCGTAGGATTTAACATCAGCCCAAGTTTTCGGAGCTTCAGTCAAGCCAGCAGCTGCGAAAATTTCCGGGTTGTAATAAAGAACGGGTACGGAGATGGAATAGGGCAAGCCAACTTGTTTGCCGTCTTCGGTTTGAGCCAATTCCAATACGTTGGGCAGGAAGTTGTCTTGCAAGAATTTCGGGTCGCCAGCTTTAGCGAATGCGTCATTCAGGTTTACGGATTGGAAGTTTTCAGCAGCGTAATTCAAGAAGGAGTAACCCATTTGAACAACGTCCGGATTTTTACCGGAAGCAATAGCAGCTTGCAGGTTTTGGGTCAAGCCTTTGTACATATCCGGGTTGTATTTTTCTACAACTTCAATGCCGGGGTTTTTAGCGTTAAAGTCTTTAACCAATTCTTTAACGGTAGCGCCGCCGAAGCTTTCAGCAGCTACGTGCCAATATTCGATTTGTACTTTTTTGCCAGCGTCAGCTTGTTTCTTTTCGCCGCCACCGCAGCCTACGATTGCACCAGTTGCAAACAGGGAAATCATAGCAGCAGCTAAAACTTTTTTCAATTTCATGTTTTACTCCTCCTTAGAATCAAGAAAGTATTTAAAATTCTAAACTAACTATCTCCATTGTAAGGGGGACATCAAAGCCTTGTCAAGAAAAAACGTCAAATTTGTGACATTTTTTAATTAAATCTATGTAAAATCGCAGGGACTTGTAAATCTATACTCGGACTTTTTTTGTCCCTCTTTTGTTTTCCTAACAACCTTTCGAAAAAAATGGTATAATAAATTTTACAACGACTTTATTTTGGAGAACTAATCATGAAGAAAATTTTAATGCTAGGAACAGGCGGTACCATTGCCTGTGTTCCCTCTGAAAATGGACTTATTCCTGCTCTCGACGGCAAGACCTTAGTAAAAATGGTTCCTGCTCTTGACGGCTTGTGCCAAATAGATTATAAACAAATTCTGAATTTAGACAGCAGCAACATTACTCCCACGCATTGGAAAATTATTGCTAAAGCGCTTGCCCTTGATTACAATAATTACGACGGCTTCGTCATTACCCATGGCACAGACACCATGGCGTATTCCGCAGCTGCGTTGAGCTGGATGGTAAAAGGCTGTAAAAAACCTGTTGTCTTTACAGGAGCACAGCTCCCCATTGAAGCCGAAGGCACCGACGCCAAGGGCAATGTGTACCACGCTTTCTTGGCAGCCACCAGCAATTTGCAAGGTGTCGCTCTTGTTTTCGGAAGATTTGTCATTCACGGCTTGCACGCTAAAAAAATGTGTAGTGAAAACTTTGATGGCTTCTACAGTATTAACCGTGAACATTTGGCAACCATTGACAAGCACACGCTGAACTGGAATTCTTACGAAGGTGCAGGAACGAGCGGCGAAACCTTTAGCGTTGGTACGAAATTGGAAGAAAAGGTTGCCGTTGTGAAGGTTACCCCAGGTTTACCGCCAGACATTTTAAACTACTACCTTGACCGCGGGTACAAAGGTGTAATTTTAGAAAGCTTCGGCGCGGGCGGAGTGCCCAATGACGAAAACAACTGGCTCCCCATGGTCGCAAAGCTCATTGCTAATGGCGTGCGCGTCCTTTGTGCAACCCAATGCATCTACGACGGAGTGAACCTTTCTGTTTACCCCATTGGTACTCTCGCTAAAAAGCTCGGTGCTGAATCCGCTGGAACACTTACAATCGAAGCAGCTCTTACCAAATTGATGAAAGAGCTTGGAAAACAAAGAAATACCTGCTTATAAAGCAGGTATTTTTTGTTTTATTTTTTATACGTTAATTCTTTTTCTAAGCACTGCGTTAATCTCTCGCAGAACCTTTTGTATTTCCACAGCATCCACCTCCGGAAACTTAACGAAAGGCAGCGGAGCCTCTTCCTTTTCCCCAATGCTCTTTGCCATCCACACAACGTCTAACCATCTATCGTGCTTAAAGCCTGCTTTTGGAAAAGTTCCTATATATTCGTAGCCAATGGCGCGGTGCATCTCAATGCTATGCACATTATCACCCGTAATACAGGAATAAAGGTTCTTAATATTTTGCAGCGCCATCAGCTTTTCTAAGGCGTCATACAAAAGTATGCCTAACCCCCTGCCCTGCACCTGCGGTGCTAAATAAATCGTTACTTCCACATCCCAACTGTAGGCAACACGTTCCAAGTAACGGTGTGCATAGGCGTATCCTACAATTTCACCCTCAGCTTCTAAAACTATGTAAGGATATTCCTCAGCGATTCCCTTTATCCGTTGGGTAAATTCTTCCAAATTTGGCACAGTGTATTCAAAAGAGATACAGGTATCAGTTATAAAGGGAGCATATACTTTAATAATCTGCCCCGCATCACTTAACTGCACTGGTCTAATTTTATAATTCATCTACATCCCCTCACCAATCTACAAAATAAAAGCTTCCTTATAAATCTAACTTACCCTAAATTTAAAAACTTACTTATTTTCAGAACAGCTTTCCGTTGCAGAAGCTTTTTCCACATAAACCTCAAACATTCTGTTCCAAGGCAGGGTAAAACGATAATCCTTAACAGCTTCGCCCAACATAGGCTCTGCAACGCTATTCATCAAATTAGTAATATCTGCTTCCGCAATGACAGTTTGCTCTGCACTAAGACCGCTGTTGGGCCAATAATTTTTCCAAATCAGATTACGGTACACATCCATGCGCACGTTGGCTTGATATGCCCAATCGTCCAAGTAACGCACCTGTAAAAGCTCCTGCCTGTCATCGAAGCTATAGGCTTTACTTAACAAGCCTTGCGCCAAGGCATAGCCAATGGAATTGCCTGCAGTATTCCAACCGCCGTAAGCAGCAAGCCTGTATTCTAAAGCATTAGCAAAAATGTTACTTACCAAGGCATTGTCAGCACCGTTGCCGTACTTAACATCAGCTACCGCAACCCGCTTGTCCTGATTGCACATGGCTTCTAATAGCTTCGTAAACTTCTCCACTTCCGGAGTGACCAGGTAATCATTTTCAGGACTACTTGCTTCCAAAGTTACGCCATCCTTGGGTGTATTAATAGCAAGCACTAAATCTGCACGCTTATGTCCCAAAATAGGAACGCCGCCTGCTGCATACACATGTTGTCTTGCGCTCGCAGCAATAGTGTTATCCTCATAAGCAGGCACGGTAGCACCGCCCTTGCCGGGAGCGTACACAATTTGCACTAAGGGAATCTCGTATTGCAATTTAGTAGAAGCACGGCTAAGCAGCAGCATCCCTAACTGGTCAGCTCCTGCAAAAAAGCGGATGCGCTCTTTGGGAAGCTCGTTCACCAAAATATCCATATTCCTTGCTTCGCGGTGAGCCTGGCTAAATTGCGCAGTGTCATCACGCCCAACCAGCAGGTAATCAAAATCTCCACTCTCTACTCCGTGCAGAAGCAGCTCCGTAGCCTTAATATTATTTTCGCGACGGGTATACATATCAACTAAAATTTCCCGGGGAATAGTTTGGCGCAGTTCTTTTAGCTCTCGCAGCTCGCGCCTGCCAATCTCTTTAGCTTCCCGCTTATCTTCCAATTCACCTAAACGAAAAATTTTTGCTCCCCACTCTTTGTAATAAGCAGGCTCTACGGGAGCAGCACTGCGTTTGGGCGAGCGCATGATTGTCGTAAAAACATAAACTTCCTGATTGCGAAACTCCTTCTTCAATTCCACAAGTCTTTCGGCACGAGAACGCAACACTTCCCACGGAAGGAAATGTGTTCTGGAATCTACTAAGCCTCCGTAAATGAGCGCGTCAGAAGACACAACCATCCCTAAGGATTCATCAGCGTTGTTCAGCAGCCAATCGTATAGAGCTTCAGGGTTACCTCCCCTTTCCGCACCGGCAATGTATTCCAAGGGCGGAGTCTTTACTTCCCAACCGGCAGCCTTCATAGTCTGCACCGGATAAGCCAAGCAAACAGGTCTATCGTCTAAGGGAATATACAGTAATGTTCCGCGGATAGGCGAAGCAGCCCACAGGCTTTGACAGTACAACAGCATTAGTGCTAATAAAATTAAACGTAAGCACTTCATAATCATCAACTCTTTTCTATGTAGCGCCCAAAGGCGTAAAAATACAAAATAGCCCTAATCGTAAAGTTCTACAATTAGGGCTAGTAATCCTGCCATATTCACTTATTGTTGAAAACGACACAAAAACTCCTTGGTTCTGGGGTTTTTAGGATTTTTAAAGAGTACGTCCGGCGCAGCGTCCTCAGCAATTACGCCTTGGTCAATGAAGATAACACGATTTGAAACGT
This sequence comes from Phascolarctobacterium sp., assembly GCA_017467905.1. Classification (GTDB taxonomy): domain Bacteria; phylum Bacillota; class Negativicutes; order Acidaminococcales; family Acidaminococcaceae; genus JAHHUH01. The sequence continues at coordinate 39,338 of JAFUKD010000021.1, read as the reverse complement.
CACGGGCAAAAGCCATTTCGTGAGTTACGATAACCATAGTAAAACCGGATTCCGCCAAATCGCGGATAACACGCAGTACCTCGCCTACCATTTCCGGGTCAAGAGCAGAGGTAGGTTCATCCATCAAAAGCACTTCCGGTTCCAACGCCAATGCGCGGGCGATGGCAACACGTTGTTTTTGACCACCGGAAAGCTGATGGGGTTTAGCATTCACATAGCTATCCATACCAACGTGCTTCAAATATTTCAAAGCAGTAGCCTTTGCCTCTTCCTTAGATTTTCCTAAAACCTTAACCTGCCCAACCATACAGTTTTCCAGAACGGTCATGTTGTTGAACAAATTAAAGGATTGGAACACCATACCAACCTTGGTACGGAACAGGGTAAGCTTCTTAAAATGCTTCATTACAGATTCGCCACGATAGCAGATATCGCCGCCAGTGGGATGCTCCAAATAGTTGATGCAACGAATGAGAGTGGACTTGCCGCTGCCGGAAGGACCAATAACACACACCACATCACCACGATAAATGTCAAAGCTAATGCCTTTTAAAATCTCGCGTTCACCAAATGCCTTTTGCAGATCATGAACGGATACTAAAAGCTCTCTATCTTGTGCCATTATTCAAACCGTCCTTTCTGTTTTTTAGTAGGCAGGGGAACGTGACCGCAAGGATCAGCCATGGGGTCGTAGTTAACCAGCTGGTAATCCTTCGGGCCATCCATCTTGCTTTCAATCCAGCGCAGCAGACGGGAAGCAGTGAAAGTCATAATGAAATAGATTACGCAAGTCAAGAAGAAAATTTCAAAGTATTTGTAGTAAACGCCTGCAGCAGATTTGGATGCGAAATACAATTCTGTTACGGAGATTACGTTCAATACGGAAGTATCTTTAATATTGATAATCAGGTTGTTGCCAAGTTGGGGCATTACGTTACGCAAAGCTTGAGGCAGAATTACGTTATACATAATTTGGAAGTGATCCATCCCGATGGCGATTGCAGCTTCCTTTTGACCGGGATCAACGGATTCAATACCACCACGAACTGTTTCCGCCATGTAAGCACCGGTGTTGATGGAAACAACAAAGAAGCCGGCAAACATAGGGGACATATCAATATTAAACACGCTCATTGCACCATAGTACACAACCATGGCTTGTACAATCATAGGAGTACCGCGAAAAACTTCTACATAAGCATCAAGCAGACGCTGTGCTATTTTGATAGTAGTTTTTTTCAAAGCGCTGTCGTTATCTTCCATTGGAATAGTTTGAATAATACCTACTACCAAACCAATCAAGCACCCAATAAAGGTACCTACAACAGCAAGGAGTAAGGTAACACCAGCGCCGGTAAGCAAAACCGGACCGTATTCTTCCATTAAGAAGAGAACCCAGCCGAAGAATGTTGTTGGCATTTTTAAAACCCTTTCTCGTGAAATTGCCATAAGCATCGTTATGCTTTGTCGCAATTCATCCGCTTGCTCGACGTACCACCAGTACGCCATCCCTTCACGAATTTCATTGCTTCGCGCCTTCCGATACTTCCACCAATTTCTTTAGTAACATTATTACAATAGGAAAAAAGGGCGACGATTTCGCCGCCCTATAATTAAATCTGTATCAGATTATTGAGCCAAAGGTTGTTTTTGGATAGCTTCGTCCATAATCTTGTTGAAGTCAGCTTCTTTCATGCCGCCCAGAACTTTGTTCATAGCATCAACCAATTCTTTGTTGCCTTTTTTAACTGCAATACCAATTTCTACGTCTTCACGGGAAGTTTTGAAGCCTTGACCTTCGGGGAAGGTAATCATTTGCAATTCGGGGTTAGCGAATTCAGCAGCTTTAGCAGTGGGGATATCGGTTACGATAAGGTTAGCTTTGCCAGATTTCAAAGCAACAATCATACCAGGAACATTGTCGATAGCAGGCAGCTTGTTAACTTCGGGAACTTGGTCGATTTGGTCGTACCAGATGGTATTGATTTGAGAAGTAGCGGTAGCACCTTTCAAATCAGCAACACTTTTAGCTTCTGCCTGGGGAGTGCCTTTTTTAACAAGAGCAACTACGTTTGCATAGTAGTACGGCAGAGTGAAGTCAACGGTTTCTTTACGTTTAGAAGTAATGGACATGCCAGCGATAGCAGCATCAATTTTACCGGATACTACTGCAGGGGGCAAGCCATCCCATTCAATTTTGTGTACTTCAAGTTTTGCGCCCATGGAATCAGCCAATTTTTTAGCGATGATTACGTCATAGCCGTAAGCGTATTCTTTGGAGCCTGCAATTTGAACAGCGCCGCCATCAGCAGTGGTTTGGGACCAGTTGTAAGGAGCGTACGCACATTCCATACCAACTTTCAAAACTTTTTGGTCAGCTTTCTTCTCGTCACCGCCGCAGCCAGCAGTCATAGCCAATGCAGCAACCATTGCGCCGCAAGCAGCAAATTTCAACATTTTCTTCAAGTTCATAAATAACACACCTTTCCTCGTGCAAATAACTTATAAATTACTTATTACTTTACTATACTGAACGCAAAAAATCAATATTGTATCGTAATTTATTATGTATACAAATTAAAATGTAAACTCCATCCCTACACGCCACAAAAAAGCAGGCAACCTTTTGAGCAAGTTGCCTGCTTCTTTCTATTTACCTCTAAAATGAGTGGGCATTTCCACAGCCAGCGCCATAACAATGAAACTAAAGAACAGTATCCCTTCATACCCATAGGGCAAAAGCGAAGCAACGCTTTCGTTCATCTTATACACTGTCACTTCGTTAAGATTCCAAGCAGAAAACACTCCCGTGTCCTGCCAATATCCATGGCTCAGCTTATACAGGTAGTAACCTAAAATACTGCCTGCGATAATGCCAAAGGTTTTACATTTATGACCATGGGGCAATGCCGCCAGGCTTAGACTAAAGCAATTGCCAACCATTCCCAGTCCCAGGCCAAACAGCATCCCACCAATAACGACGGCAAGGCTCATCTTTTTCAGAGCAAGGGTTTCCGTAGAAAAGTAATCCATATAAGTAGTAAGCGCTAAAAGAAAGACTGCATAACCTACTGCGTACACCATAATCTTCATAACGGTAAGGTTTTCCAAACGCAGAGACGAGCGTACCCATTTGCGATTGGATATTCCTGCCCAGTAAAGTGTGAAGCCTAAGCACAGTCCTAAAGCCATAGTAACTAAAGTGTCATACATACTAAGCCCTCCTTTCGGAGTATTCCTTCATTAGAATAGCAACGGGAACAGCAGTGAACAGGGTTGCCAATACAAAAGCGTAGCTGCTGATGGTTCCGTACACCACGCCACTAACAATATTCCCTTCCAAGCCACCATCTGCCAACATAGCACCGTAGCTCATGATAACACCACCAATGAGCCCGAAGAAAAACATTTTCTTGTGTTCCATTTCGTGAACACCGTGATCCTTTTCTTCATCTTCGCCATATTGTTCCGTAAACAGGTAAGCAATGAAGGCTCCCACCGGAATCATCGCTATAAACTCGATGCTGTTGGCAGGCTTAACCAACAATAAAGCCATGAAGAAGATAAATCCCAAGGTCATAGCCTGAGAAAACCATTTTACTGCTTTCATATCCTTAACCTCCTTCGCAGGTAGCCTCTTCCCATCTGCATCCCTATCGTCAAACATAGTATAAAGCATTGTCAAAATTATTGTGTGTCAGTCAATCAAACTAAATCTAAGCTTTGTGAACTCTTTATAAAATGCAATACTTTTTCACATATTCTTCTTGACTTACACCAAAGCTAACGCTTTATAATAGTTATATAAATTATATTATAAGGAGATTTCTATGAAGGTTATATTCTTTCTGGGCGCAATAGATTTTATTCTCAGCGCAGTTTCTTATATTTATTATAGACAAAACTTTGCCTTTGCCAAAACTTGGACGTTTTTCTTCCTATATTTATTCTTGGCAGCCAACACCGTAGGCTCCCGCATCTTACCGAAAGCGACGCCCCTGTTCATCTTAAAGGCTTCCTCCTGGCTAAGCGGTTTGTGGATTGCCTTTATGTATTATTCTGTGCTATTGGCAATCCTCCACGGAGTAATCTTCTTAGGAAGCAAGCTCTTGCACTTTGCCCTACCCCAGCAAAAGCTTGCTACCGCAGGTCTTGCTTTCATCCTGCTTTTCATTGCTTGGGGTACCTTCCGCGCTTTCAACCCAACCATCCGTACAGAAGAGATTGCCACTCATAAATTGCCCACCGGAACAAATTATAAAATAGTCCTTGTCAGCGACATTCATTTAGGCAGAATCTTAGGTAATTCTTATGCCAAAGACTTAGTACAAAAAATAAATGCCCAGCAGCCAGACCTTGTACTTTTGGCAGGCGATATGCTGGACGAAAGAATTAGATATGTAGAACAGGAAGATTCCCTTAGCCCTTTGGCAAAGCTTAACGCGCCCTTAGGAGTGTACGCTGCTTACGGCAACCATGATTATTTAGACAGACCTCAATTATGGCAGCATATGCTTGAGGCAACCAACATTAAAGTTTTACGAGACACAAGTATAATAGTAGATAACAAGCTAAAGATTAGCGGTTTGAACGATTTTAGCCGCAATAAAGGTACAGCTTCCTTAGAAAAATTAAGCACCGACAACGCTGCCTACTACAGTATTTTGATTGACCATCAGCCTCGTAAGATGGATGCCGCCAGTGCTGCAGGCTACGACCTGTATGTGGCAGGGCATACCCACACGGGACAGCTCTTCCCTAACCGCCTGGTTACTCAAAAAATGTACAAGCTTGATTACGGACGTGCCAACTTTGGAAGTATGATTGCCATTACCAGCAATGGTTATGGTTTTTGGGGTCCGCCGGTACGAACGGAAATCGCCCCCGAAATTATAGTCATCAATCTAAAATCGCTATAAGCACCATTATGCTGTGTCGCAACTCATTTACTTGCTCGACGTACTACTAGTACGCCATCGCGGCACAAGCTTCGTTGCTTCGCACCTTCCAGTATTTCTCCCCCTTTTTAAGGGAGTGCTTAGACACAAAAACGCTCGCTGAAATTCAGCGAGCGTTAATTTTTATGTATAGGTTTTATTCAGCCATTACTACAACAGCGTCAGGAGCATTTTTCTTAATGGATTCAATGCCATTCTTGCAGCCAGCCAAAGCCTTATAGCCTTCACCGGTAGCGATTACTTGACCATTAGTAGCTTTCAGGCGGAAGCGGAATTCACCGGCTTTGTCCTTGTAAATTTCAAATTTAGGATGTTTAACAGGCGCATAACCTTCAACAGTTTGGTCTTGCACACCAGCAACAGGAGCATTTTTCATAACACTTGCAATACCTTTACGGCAAGCATTTTCAGAGGAATATACTTCGGAAGTAGCGATGACTTCGCCATTACCAGCTTTCAAATCAAATTTAATACCAGTATTAGTTTTGCGAATAACAAATTTGCCCATAGGGAGCGCCTCCTTTAAAATCAAGTGGTTTCTAACCATATTTTATTGTATATTTCTACAAAAAGCAATAAAATAGTCAAATTAGTAGGTTTTTTTTAGTTTTCCATCTCTAAAGCAACAAATAGTGTTAAAATTTAACATTTATTTGGATAGCTTCTGTACTTTGTAGATTTTTGAAATACATTCTTGCTTATACACAAGAAACTAACTTCTATATTTTATTCAACAAAATTAGTCAGCTTCCCAATTTTTTCTACTTCGCAAATAATTCTATCCCCACGTTTTAAGAAGCAAGGCGGATTCATACCCATACCTACACCGGCAGGCGTGCCAGTAGCGATAATCGTTCCCGCCTGTAACGTCATGCCTTGGGAAAGCTCTGCGATAGCTCCGGCAACGGTTTGCATCATATATTTAGTATTGCTGTTTTGGCGTACCTCATCATTGACAACGCAGCTGATATTAAGATTTTGCACATCTTCAATCTCATCCGCAGTTACAATGCAAGGACCCATGGGGGTAAAGCCATCCAAGCTTTTGCCCAAGTACCATTGCTTATGACGTGTTTGCAGGTTGCGAGCGCTCACGTCGTTGATAATGGTATAACCAAAAACATAATCCAAAGCTTCTTCCTTAGTTACTCCCTTAGCATACTTGCCGAGCACAACACCTAATTCCACCTCGTAGTCCAAGCTATCTACCAAGCCCTCGTAAGCAGGAATAGCCTCACCAGTGGCAACAGCTTTGTTTACGCGCTTAGAAAAGTAAATAGTATAAGGACGTTCGCCACCAAAAGCTTCATCAGAAAATTTACCGGCTTCCTTAGCATGAGCATCATAGTTAATACCCAAGCAGATCACATCCTGTCGCGGACGCACAATGGGAGCGCACAGCTTCACTTCTTCCAAGCGCACTGCTGCCCCGGACAAAACGTCTTCGTTGGCAGCCAAGCGTGCCAGCTTTTCCCAAAGCTCTGCATGGATATTGCAAATCAGCTCATTCATATCCCTAAAGTTTAGAGCGGGTACTAATTTTTGCAGGCGAACCATTCTATAAGCAATGCTTCCTTCCGCAAAAGCTACTAATATTTCTTCTTTACCATTGATTTCTGCAGTATAAAAACGCATTTTTTTCTACCTCTCTTCATTATTTATGGTACGCACCGTCCCACACTATGCTTCTGTAATTTTTCTTATCAGTATCGCCCTCAGTAGAGATGCACAAAATCTTAGACTCTTCATTCAAACCAAGCTGCTCTCCAAGCCAAGCAAGCTCCGGATTTTGTAAAGCTTCTACCACCAAACCAAAGCAGGATGCTCCGCTTTCACCGGAAACAACGCGTTCATCTGCACCCAAGGGGTTGCCCAAAACCCGCATCCCCTTCGCCGCCACCCAATCAGGCATGGAAACGAAATGCTTAGCGTAGCTTTCCATAATTTCCCAGGCAATGGTGCAAGGCTCGCCACAGCATAAGCCTGCCATAATGGAATGTAGGTCCTCCGTAACAAAGTGGAGCTTGCCGTCGTTGGCTTCTGCAGTTCGGTAAATGCAGTCCGCTCCGTTAGGCTCCACAATGGTAATCACAGGGCAGTCCTCACCGTAGTAATCTGCAAAAAAAGCGGTAATCGCCCCTGCCATAGAGCCAACACCCGCTTGCAGGAAAATATGAGTAGGCATTTCGCCATCAAGCTGCTGTAAAATTTCGTAAGCAATGGTGGTGTAGCCCTGCATAATCCATTTGGGAATTTCCTCGTAGCCTTCCCAAGCAGTGTCCTGAGTAACCACCCAGCCAAACTCATCAGCGCAAGCCTTCGCCTTACGCACGCAATCATCGTAAATCATATCCGTAATGGAAGCATCACTTCCCAATTTACGGATGTTCTCCAAGCGTTCGGGGACAGTACCCTTGGGCATAAAGACCACGCTCTTGTGTCCAAGGCGGTTGGCAGTCCAAGCTACGCCCCTACCATGATTGCCGTCCGTTGCAGTTACGAAGGTCAGCTCGCCCAGCTGCCCCTTCACTTCATCGCTCACCAGCGTTGCAAAATTAAACTTATCCGCAGGCAATTTAAGCTTCTCCGCAATGTACTTGCCAATGCAGTAGCTTCCACCCAACACCTTAAAGGCGTTCAAGCCAAAGCGTTTGCTTTCATCTTTGAGCAACAGCTTGCTCACGCCCAGCTCATTCGCCAAGGCATCCAGTTTCACCAGCGGCGTCATAGAATATTCCGGATAACCTTGGTGGTAGGCGCAAACCTCCTGCGCCACCTTCACACCGTAATCTTGAATGGGGTATTTATCCTGTCTATTGCTTTTATTGGAAACAATCTTAATCATATGTCGCACCTCGCGTTGTTGTTATCTTTACTATATTATATGTAAGTAGTTGTAAATCCTGCTACAAGATGCCTTCATTATAAAGTATACTTCTATATTTTTAACAAGCAGATTTTACACGCAAAAAATCACTTTCCCGCAACAGTAAAAAATATACGCTCCTTTTAGTTGAAAACATCGCTGTCCACATATGCGCTTCCAAATTGCTTACAAAAATCTTGTACGTGCAGCTTAGGATGTGGAACGTCGCGATGTTTTCTTTTATCGTCGCTATTTTTTACAATCGTTGCTTGGAAAGCGAATTTTTGCTTATTTTCATTACCAGTTTATTCAAATCATTTTAGGACATTCTACTTTACATTTTCTAAAAAATTTGACAAGCACCAAAAAGTTGTGCTAAAGTAGGAAAAAATTTCAGGAGGTGCTTTCATGAGGCGAAGAAAATCATCGACAACCACTATATTAAAATCATTAAATATGCTCTCAATCCGATAAAACTTTGTGTTATAGTTTCGTAACACAAAGTTTTTTGCTTTATTATGAAGAAGATGGAAGGTAGATATAGTTATGACTAAGAAAATTCTAAAATTATACGATGATTTGTATTATGAAATTTTCAACGACCTAACAAACTGGATTCTAACCAATGATATTAATTATGAGTATACCACTTATAGAAATTTAGGCTACTTCCCGATATATAACAAAGATGACTGTAATAGAATTCCTGCTAATTGGTTTGCTTGGCAGTGGACGCTTAAATGGTACTTACTTTATGCAAAACTTGAAAATAGGATTGAAGATATAGAAAATCTGTATCCGTTAGCTATATTTGAAGACGAGAAGTTAACCATAATACACGATAAAATAATAACTTGGTATGAACGTCACAGGCTACACCCAAAATTCAACAAACCTGCATCAAACAGAAAACTATGTTATCGTCCTACGCAGTACAATAATGCAAGGCGCTGGCTACAGAGTCAACTAACACACGAACTGTGGAAATGGAAAGAAGAAAACAATATACACTTCCATTTAAAAGTTTGGAGCGCGTAAAAATATCTTGCTTACAAAATATATTTCTACCTACACAAGGAGCTGACACTATGTATATCTTCTTACCTTACGTTATATTCGTAATTACTTTGTTCATCATAGCAGTAGTTGTTACTTTCTATTACGAATATAAAGAATTCTGTAGAAAAGAATCTAAACGCCTACCATTGATACCTTTCATAAAGCACATACCCCATATCATATTTTCCAAAAGAAAAAATGTTAGTTCAAAGAAAAATAAACATTGGTGGGAAGGTGCATATTTTTATCTCGGTATTATTGGATACATTCTAATTGGTGCCATCATATATTTACTAGGATTACTGACAATGGTTGGCATAGGTTATTTGCTTATGTTGTTTAATTAGGACGCAACTTATCAATCTACTAACTTTTTTGTTGTGTTGACGTTGAATTTGACAAAACAACACTTTATATGTTACATTATCAAAAATTTCTGGAGGTAATTAATAATGGCAAATGTAGTTATAGATAATCAAATTTATACACTTAAAGAAGGCAAAAGATTTATAAGAAACGACGTCTATGCCTTTGACCTATGTGTTTTACAACTTAAAGAAACGAATGAATATTACCTCGAAATCTTTAAAGAGGATGATTTCAACCATAAAAACCAAGTAATTACCATACCTATAAGCATGCTTACTAAAATTCTTCCTGATATTTTAGACTACTCACATACCTATGGAATAAGCAGTAATCAAAAAGATAGTAATGATAAAATAATAGATGTTCAAAAAAGACCTGTAAGTTTATTAGAAAAGCATCCCGACAATAGATGGAAAGAAATAGCATCAATGCTACCTAAATTAATGGAAGCTGCTACAATACATGCTAACAAAATGAATGTAAAAAGGTAGTATATTCTTAGCATAAATGGAGAGATTGTTATGAGTTTTACAGAAGTTCCTGAAACAATATTTTTTAATACTGAATCTGATATTTTTGACGAAGATGATGCAATTGTAGATCAAAAGTTTAAGAGTTTTAAAGAAATAGGATATAACAAAAATGATTTTTGGATAAATGATTATATATACTATTCCAATGATGATGATGATTACATTTCTGATTTTATTAACAAAAAGCTTAATGAAGATGATGCTTCAAACAAAAATGGTACAAGTAGTGTTGCTAACAATCATTCTGAGAGCGCTAACCTAAATACAGGAAGCAGTGAGTATATAGACATTAATATTACTTCAGAAACACCAATAACTTTACAAAAATCTGATACCATTGAAAAATATCCTAATATATCTATTCAACGAAGTGGTTGGAAAGTTGTCAGCTCTATTAATAGAGTTAAAATTGACAACAACACAGAGATATGTATAAGTTATCAGATTTATAATAAAAAACACTATGTTGTACTCAGCAAAATCTTTAAAAGAAGGAAACCTAGAAATTTTGCAATACCGGTTTCAGTTTCTGAATTTATTGCACACCGTATTGCTGAAGCTTTTAATAAAAAAGATAAAATCAAGGTTACCAACAATACATCATCACAAGGATGGTTACTTTTCAAAAATTACGGAACAATATACCCCCATCCCGAAAATTATATAACTGTCAGTCATCAAAGATATAAAAATAAAAATTATGTAGTGCTCGCAAAATATGATTGGCATAAAAATCCTAGAACTTTTGCTTTCTCCATTAATTCTTCTATTGAAATTAGAGATGCTCTCTTGAAAGAATATAATAGAGGAAAAAAGAATGGAGAAAAAATCTATAAATACTTTTTTAGATAACACATAACAAAACTTTTGATATTTATTGAACTGCAATAGTTCCCATACATTCACACCATTTACACTATACAAAAAGGAGACCTCCATTGTAGGAAGTCTCCTTCATTTTTTATTCGTAGAACATAGCCCTCAACGCCTGCTCTAAAGTTTTTACTTTTATAATCTGCACCTTGGCATCAGTTTTCAAGGCAATGTTGCTGTCCGGAACAATAAACTTGGTAAACCCAAGGTTGATACCGTCCGCAATGCGACGCTCCGGCGCACTCACGCGACGTACCTCGCCAGTCAACCCAACCTCGCCAAAAGCAAGTACACCTTTGGGCACAGGCTTGTTACGATAACTAGAAACCAGTGCCACCGCTACAGCCAAATCAGCCGCAGGCTCCGTAACGCGCATACCGCCAACAATATTGATGTAGGCATCGTACACACCAAAGTCAAAACCCATACGTCTTTCCAAAATGGCGAGCAGCATATTCACCCTGTTATAGTCAAAGCCAACAGCAGTCCTGCGGGGCATACCATAAGGAGTCTTCGCCACAAGAGCTTGGAACTCTACCATAATCGGACGGTTGCCTTCCATACACGCGCCAATGACACTGCCTGCTGCTTCCCCATCCCTGTCTTCAAGGAACAAGCCTGCGGGGTTAGCAACTTCTTGCAAGCCGCCAGCTTCCATGGAAAAAATTCCACTTTCATTGGTGCTGCCAAAGCGGTTCTTCAAGGCACGCAATACGCGGAAGGAATAGGAGCGGTCGCCTTCAAACTGTAGCACCACGTCAACCATATGCTCCAACAAGCGAGGCCCTGCAATATTGCCGTCCTTGGTAACGTGACCGATAAGCAGTACTGCAATGCCCGAAGTCTTAGCAAATTGTAAAAGCTTAGCTGTACACTCACGCACCTGCCCCACGCTGCCTGCCGCAGTTTGCAGTTCAGGATTGTACATAGTCTGGATAGAGTCGATTATCAAAAGCTTAGGCGCAAGGTTTTGAGCCTGTACTAAAATGGCATCCAAGTCCGTCGCCGTCATAATCAAAAGATTATCATTGGCACCACCCAAACGGGCAGCGCGCATTGCTGTCTGCTCCTCGGATTCTTCGCCGCTGACATACAGGGTCTTGATACCCTGCTGTCCAAAGCGCAGGCCTGCATCCAGCAAAATAGTAGATTTGCCAATACCGGGAGTGCCGCCCAACAACACCAGGCTACCGGGTACAACACCACCGCCAAGCACTCTGTCGAACTCGCGGATGCCTGTCGCCAAACGCTCCACCTTAGTTTGGGCAACGCTGGCAATAGTCTTTGGTTTTATTTTCTCTGCATTGGTGGGCAAAAAGCTTCTGCTCTTTGCCGCCACCTCTGCTTCTTCACTTAAAGAATCCCACGCACCACATTCAGGGCAACGTCCCAACCATTTGCCGGTGGTGTAGCCACAGCTTTGGCACACAAAATGATACTTAGTCTTCGCCATGAGCATCTCCCTTTACCGTATAGGCAGGCTCTGCAAAATTCACAGGCAATTCGATGATGAAGTGCTCTGCTTCCACAGCCTTATGAAATTGCAGCTCCTTGTCCTTGCCAAGCTCTGCAATAATCTTATCGCCCTTAGTAAACTTGCCAGCCAAGAATAAATCGCTTACGGGGTCCTCAATCAGCTTGCGCAGTGCTCGACGCAAAGGTCTCGCTCCGTACTTGCTGTCACTGCCTTCCGCAAGCAGCAGCTCTTTGGCAGAAGGTACCAATTCAATTTCCAAACCATTGGCTTGCATACGCTGGTTCAGCTCTGCCAGCATATTGTCAGCAATTTGCTCCAGCTCTTTTGCACCTAAGGGGTCGAATACTAAAATCTCATCCACGCGGTTCAAAAATTCCGGACGGAAGATGTGCTTAATTTCAGCAAGCACCTGCTCCTTGCGGTTCTTCAATTCGCTGGCGCTATCGGAAGCAAAGCCCAAAGGCCTTGTCATACTTAATTTTTGGGCACCTGCGTTGCTGGTCATAATGATTACCGCGTTACGGAAGTCAACGGTTCTACCCTGACCGTCAGTCAGGCGCCCATCTTCCATAATCTGCAGCAGCACGTTGAACACATCAGGATGTGCCTTTTCAATTTCGTCAAGCAGCACTACGCAGTAAGGCTTACGGCGCACTGCGTCCGTCAGCTGACCACCTTCTTCGTAGCCAACATAACCCGGAGGCGCACCCAAAAGGCGTGCGGTAGTGTGCTTTTCCATATACTCGCTCATGTCGAAGCGGAGCATGGCGCGCTCGTCACCGAACAAATCCTCTGCCAAGGCTTTCGCCAGTTCTGTTTTGCCCACACCGGTTGGCCCAAGGAAGAGGAAGCTGCCAACAGGTCTGTTCTTATCCTTAAAGCCTGCGCGGGCACGGCGGATTGCCTTGCTCACCGCTACAACTGCTGCATCCTGACCAATGATGCGCTTGTGCAGCTTCGACTCCAGTTTTAGCAACCTGTTGCTTTCGCCTTCCGTAAGCTTCTGCACAGGAATACCAGTCCAGGACGCTACAACTTCTGCTACGTCCTCTTCAGTTACAGAATAATCTCCGCTTGCTTCTACCAAAGCAGCCGCCAATTTTTCCTGTAAGCTGTTTTCCTTATCACGCAGCTCCGCAGCCAGCTCGTATTTTTGTTCTTCTACAGCTTCTTCCTTTTCCAGCTGCACATATTCCAATTCTTCCTGCAGCTTGCGAGCAGGCAAGGAACGTTTATAGGTTTTAATACGCAGGCGGGCGCAAGCCTCGTCCATTAAGTCTATCGCCTTGTCAGGCAAATTTCTATCGGTAATATATCTATCAGAAAGCTCTACTGCCGCCTTGATGGCAGCTTCTTCAATCTTCAAGCCATGGAATTTTTCGTAACGCTTCCGCAAGCCAAGGAGCATTTTTTCACTGGCTTCTGCATTGGGCACGTTAACCAGCACAGGCTGGAAGCGACGCTCTAAGGCAGCATCCTTCTCAATATGCTTGCGATATTCCGTAATAGTGGTTGCGCCAATCACCTGCAGCTCACCGCGGGCAAGGGCAGGCTTCACAATATTGGCAGCATCTATACTGCCTTCCGCACTGCCGGCACCAATAATGGTGTGCAGCTCATCCACAAAGAGGATAATCCGTTGGTCCTTGCGGATAAGCTCCAAAATTTCCTTCAAGCGGTCTTCAAATTCGCCACGGTATTTGGCACCAGCTACCAGCATACCCAATTCCAAAGAGAAAACAATTTTATTTTCCAGGAAGTCGGGCACTTCGCCCTTCACAATCTTTTGCGCCAAGGCTTCCGCAATGGCAGTCTTGCCTACCCCAGCTTCACCGATGATTACCGGATTATTCTTGGTACGACGGCACAAAATTTGAATGAGGCGTTCAACTTCCTCCTCACGTCCAATAACCGGATCGCTCTTGCCAAGACGTGCTGCCTCGTTAAGGTTGCGTCCAAAACCGCTCAACACTTCCAGAACATCCTTATTCTTTTCGCCGCTCTTAGCGCGGGGGCCTTTACCGGAAAGCGCCTTGCGATGTTCATCTATCTGTCGGATTACCTCTGCCACATTTTCATAGGTAACGCCAAATTTGTTCAGCACCTTGCAGGCAATTCCTTCACCGGCTGCTAAAAGGCCAAGCAAAATTTGCTGGCTTCCTACAAAGCCCTGTCCAATTTCTTTGGCAGCTTCTCCTGCCTTTTCCAAAACCTTGGTAGCCATGGGGCTATAGGGCACAAAAACATTGCCTTCCTTTTTTACACCTTTATCCATCCAGCCATCCAGCTCTTGCAATAAAGTATCCACCTTCACCCCAAAGCCGGTAATAATTTTTTTGGCAAGGTTGTTTTCCATAGAGAGCATGCTCCACAGCAAATGCTCCGTTCCCATGCGCTCGCTGCCCATATCCACTGCTTTCCCAATGGCACCGCTAATAATTTTGGAAGCTCTTGTGGAAAAGCCATCCTTGGATACCTCAGGCTCAGGCGCTTGGCTAATTTTAAGCATATCCTCAAAAAAGCTTTTGGCTGCTTCCGGAGTAAAAGGAAGCTCTCCGCCGGCAAAGGGCATAAATTCTTTAGCGCAGTCCTCGCACAGCCATTGGTCAACCTTCTTTTCGCCCATCAGGGCAACAACATGTACTCTTGCAGGCTTCTTGCCGCATTTTTCGCAAATAATCTCACTCATATCTTCACCCCTGGCCACTGCCAGTCATCTGTCCAATTGCTTGCTGCAGAATGACCTTCTTCTGTTCCTCGTCAATATCAATAATATCTAAAAGAAATTGTAAAAGCCTTGCTTCCCTTGCGGTAATCATTCGCTTTTGTGCCAAATGCTGCACCAATTCCATGGCGGTAGGTTCCTTTTCTGGAACCTCCTCCTTGGGAACAACGCGCACAATTCGCACGAAGCCACCGCTGCCACGACGTGATTCTACAATGAAGCCACGCTCCGGTGTAAAACGGGTACTCAAAACATAGCTTATCTGGGACGGAGCGCAGGATAGCTTTTCTGCCAAATCATTACGCTTCACCAGCAAGGCATCGTCCCTGTCGCGCATAAACTCCTGAATAATAAAATTCTCAATAGCATCTGCTAAATTTCTCATAATATATACCACCTTAAATTGCCACAAGAGCTGATAATGTATAGCGTTTTACTTTATTATATTTGACTTTTCGACTTTCCGCAAGTGAAAATATTTTGACAAAGCCTCGCACCAAAAGGTGAACTTCTTTTTTCCGCAGTAAAATTCAAAAACTGTTTACCGCCACGTCACGCCCCTGCCCCGTAGTCATTTGACTCTCTTCCGCAAGAATTCTACAATTTAGGTGGATAACCAAATTCCACATGGAGGTACTTATTATGAAAAAAATTTATGTAGCAATAGTAGTCATCCTGCTTTTGATTGCAGGAGCAGCTTATAACAGTTACAATCGTCTGCTCACCCTTAACGAAGCCGTAGACGGCAAGCTTGCACAAATAGAGGTGCAGCTCCACGAAAAAAGTGAGCTCATTCCACAGCTAACTGATTCCGTCAAAGACTATGCTGCCCACGAGGAAGCGCTCTTTGCCCAAATCACAGAGGCTCGTACCAAATTGGCAGAAGCCAAGACCGTTGCAGAACTGCAGGCTGCCAACAAGGAGCTGGATGCTTCTGTTGACAAGCTGTTAGCTTTAGCAGAAACCTATCCTGAACTTAAAGCCAACGAAGCCTTCACCGCAGCTCGCGAAGAATTGATAAAGGCCAACAATCTTTTGGCAGCCAGCCGTATGGATTACAATGCATATGTACAAAAGATGAACACCAGCATTAAATCTCTGCCGGATTCTATTTTCGCCGGTCCTCTTGGCTATTATAACAAGGAGTATTTCAAAGAGGTTGCAGGGTCTCAAAATTTGCCGGAGATCAATTACTAAGTAAAGGTTATAAGAACAAATTTAATACTCTCCGCAACGGAAAATTTTTAAAAATTCCCTGATGTTGCTTAAGAGTAATTAAATTGGTCACGGAGCTTATCATGAAAAAATTATTATTAACTTTTTTACTGTTAGTTCAAGTGTTATGCGTCGCAGCAGCACACGCCAATCCTGTTATTCCTCCAAAACCTGCGGGAGCTGATATGTATGTGCAGGATTACGCAGAGGTGGTTGCCCCCATTGACAGGGCGAGGATTTTGGACATTGGCAGGGAATTACAGGACAGAACTACGGCGCAGGTAGTGGTACTGACAGTGAAGGAACTGGACAAACAACCTATCGAAGCCTATTCCTACGCTGTTCTTGATGCCTGGAACTTAGGCAGCAGGGAAAGTCACAATGGTGCGCTTCTCGTAATTTCTACAAAAGAAAAGCAAAGCTACATTGCAGTTGGCAATGCACTAAAGGGAGCGCTGCCCAATAGCTTGGTGTACAATATTCAAACCCAAAACATTCAACCCTTCTTTGACCAAGGCAATTACAGCAAGGGCATCATGCAAGGTTACGCCTCCATCGCAGGCGCAGTTGCCAAAGAGGCAGGCATACAATTAAACAATGTTACCTACAACGAAGAAGAAACTTCCTTCTTCAACCTTTCTTCTACAGAAACAATGCTCATTGGCGTGGGCATTACTGTCCTCCTGCTCATAGACAACTTCCTTTTAGGCGGCATCTTCGCCCAAATGCTGTTGGGACTTTTCCTTTGGGAACGTAACAAGCCCGATAAAAAGAGCAAGGATACGAACAACAAAGAAGCCAATACTCACAAATAATGACACAAAAAAGGAACTCCCGCCAAGGAGTTCCTTCCTATTTATATACACCTATTAAATTATCTGCCTTCAAACAGGCCTTCATTATCATCCCACAGTACAACCTTATCTTCCTGCAAGGATTCCTGCACGCGGATAACACGTTGATTAGCACTGCCACGGAAGCGTAGGTTGGGGTTCTTTAATTCCAAAACAAATTCCCCGTCAACCAAAACGTCAATGTAGGAAAGCATTTCCTTGGTAACTTCCCAAGGACCAAGGCTGCCGGTAAGCATATCCTTTTCAAAATCGTAACCGCTGTAGCACCACACGGTCTTTTCCGGATACATCGCCTTGAAGCGACGAAGCAGCGGTAGGAGCGCAGCCTGATTAGCAGGCTCAAAGGGTTCGCCGCCAAGCAGGGACAAGCCTTTCACATAGGCAGGCTTCAATGCTTCTAAAATCTCATCCTCTACTGCAGGGGTAAACTCTTCTCCGTAACCAAAGTCCCAAGCTTCCGGATTAAAGCAGCCCTTGCAATGGTGGGTGCAGCCGCTTACGAAAATGGATACACGCACACCAGGACCATTAGCTACATCTATTTTTTTAATGGTTGCATAATTCATTCAGCTCACCTCTTACAGATGCAGTACACGCGCTTTAATTTCCTTGGTCTTGCCTACGTTCCAGAAGTTTTCTCCCAAGTAACCGCAGGTACGACGGGTAACATTCATCAAAGCGTGGTCCTTGTTACCGCAAGCAGGACATTCCCACTCACCCTCGTCGTTGATGATAATCTCTCCATCAAAGCCGCATACATGGCAGTAGTCAGACTTGGTATTGAACTCTGCGTACTGAATGTTATCGTAAATAAAGCGTACAACATCTTCCAAAGCCTCGGTGTTATGACGCATATTGGGAATTTCTACATAAGAGATAGCGCCGCCGGAAGAAATCTTTTGGAATTGGCTTTCAAAGGTGAATTTTTCAAAGGCATCAATGTTTTCGCGTACATCAATATGATAAGAGTTAGTGTAATAGCCTTTATCAGTAATGTCAGCAATGCTACCAAAGCGTTCCTTATCAATACGTGCGAAGCGGTAGCACAGGCTTTCTGCCGGAGTTCCGTACAAAGCAAAGCCAATATTGGTTTGTGCCTTCCATTTATCACAAGCACCACGCAAGCGTTGCATTACGCGCAAAGCAAAGTCCTTGCCCTCAGGTTCGGTGTGGCTGCAGCCCTTAACCGCCATAGTAACCTCGTACAAGCCAATGTAACCCAGGGAAATAGAGGAATAACCACCATAAAGGAACTTTTCAATGCTTTCGCCCTTACCCAAACGAGCAATTGCGCCATATTGCCAATGCACGGGGCTAACATCACTGCGAATAGCCTTCAAAGCATTGTGACGGCACATCAAGGCTTCGTAGCAAAGCTGCAAACGTTCTTCCAAAAGCTCCCAGAACTTCTTTTCGTCCTTGCCGGAGATAATACCAATCTGCGGCAGGTTGATGGAAACAACACCTTGGTTAAAGCGTCCTTCAAATTGGTACTTACCATTTTCATCCTTCCAAGGTGCCAAGAAGCTGCGGCAGCCCATGGGAGAGAACACATTGCCCTCGTAGTTTTCGCGCATTTTCTTAGCGCTGATATAGTCAGGATACATACGCTTAGCACTGCATTTTACTGCCAAACGAGTAATGTAATCGTACTTACCGCCTTTCAGGCAGTTGATTTCATCCAGAACATAAACCAGTTTGGGGAAGGCAGGAGTAACATACACGCCTTTGTCGTTTTTGATACCTTGCAAACGTTGGCGCAAAATCTCTTCCACAATCATAGCATTTTCTTTCAGATAGGGGTCATCCTCTTTCAAATGCAGGAACAGGGTAACAAAGGGAGATTGACCATTGGTGGTCATCAAGGTATTGATTTGATATTGAATGGTTTGCACGCCACTTTGCAGTTCAGCACGCAAACGCTCCTGTACTAAATTTTCTAAAGTTTCTTCATCCAGCTTGCCGTTGGCAGTTTCCAAAATATTGCGTTTGAACTTGTCATAGCTACGACGCAGGTATTTACCCAAATGGCAAATATCTACGGATTGACCACCATATTGGCTGGAAGCAACAGAAGCAATGATTTGGGTCATAACGGTGCAGGCAACTTGGAAGCTCTTGGGGCTTTCAATCATCTTGCCATTCATAACCGTACCATTATCAAGCATGTCGCTGATATTAATCAGGCAGCAGTTAAAAATAGGCTGAATAAAATAATCCGCATCATGGAAGTGCAGCACGCCTTCGTCATGAGCAACAGAGATTTTTTCCGGCAGGATGATACGTCTGGTCAAATCCTTGGAAACCTCGCCGGCAATCAAGTCGCGTTGAGTTGCTGCCATAACAGCATTTTTATTGGAGTTTTCTTCCATTACATCCTTGTTGCTGTTGCGAATCAAAGACAGGATGGATTCGTCAGTAGTATTAGCCTTACGCACCAAAGCACGTTTGTAACGGTAAATAATATACTGCTTTGCCAGTTCAAATTTGCCGGCGTCCATCAAGCTATGTTCAACAATGTCCTGGATGTCTTCTACAAGCAAGCGCATTCTGTTGCGAGCTTGAACGTTTCTGGCAATCTCTTGAATTTTCTCTTCATCAATTCTATCTTGAGCGTCAACAACAGCGTTAGCTTTTTGAATAGCGATAACAATTTTACTGCCATCAAAATCAACGGTAGTACCATCGCGCTTAATAACTTTCATGATTAAAACTCCTTCTCCCTAATCTGCACAAATACTAAAATCTTAAACGAAGCAACTATCCTTGCTTTCCACTGGTAAAATTTTATCACAATATATCGTGTATATCAATAAGAAGCAGAACAATATGTAGTAAAAATTTAGAAAAACTTTACCGTAAGCACTGTTGCAAAAAATCTTAAAACACTTAGGAAAATCACTCTTGACTTTACAATCGAGTCTTGCGTTAGAGCATATTTCGAAACCAAACCACTTCAAAAAATAAGCAAACCCTTTGTCCTTGCAGTGTCCCCATTGTTTTCAGAAAACGTCCTCTACATATTCCCCCTCGCGTCAAAAAGTGGTACAATACCTCTTGTTAATCTTTTTATTCGGGAGTATGCGTATGTATAATTTTAGCGGCATCATCATGCTGACCATGTGTTCCCTCATTTGGGGTACCGCCTTCATCGCCCAAAGTGTAGGTGCAGAATATTTAGAGCCTCTTACCTTTAACTGCGCCCGTAGTTTTTTTGCAGCACTCTTTTTATTGCCCTGCTTTCTTATTTTTGATAAGCTTGCCGGCAAACCACTTAGCCTGTGGGGAACGAAAGACAAAGCCACTCGTCAAAAGCTGCTGCGCGGTGGCGTCATCTGTGGTGTGGCGCTTGCCATTGCCAGCCTTTTCCAGCAAATAGGTATGGCGCACACAACTGTTGGCAAAGCAGGCTTCATCACTTCATTATATATTGTCATCGTACCAATTCTAGGTATGCTCTTCTTTAAAAACAAGGTCAACATCCTGCAATGGCTCAGCGTAGTCATTGCTACTGTCGGCATGTACTTTATCTGCATCAACGAAGCCTTCACCATAAACAAAGGTGATATGTTCATTCTGACCTGTGCCTTTTGCTTTACAATTCACATCTTATGCATCGAAAGCGTTATCCAAGGCTTGGACGGTGTACGCCTATCCTTTATCCAGCTTTTTGTTTGCGCCCTAATAAATGGTGTCCTGATGTTTATTTTTGAAACGCCCTCTTGGAAAAACTTAACTCTTGCTTGGGAAGCAGTTGCCTACGCAGGCATCATGAGTAGCGGTGTTGGTTACACCCTGCAAATCATCGGCCAAAAGCATGTCAGCTCCGTCATTGCCTCCATGCTTATGAGCCTGGAAAGCGTCTTCGCCATGCTCAGCGGCTGGTTGCTCTTGGGACAAGTACTCACCACTCGTGAGCTGTGGGGTTGCGCGTTAGTTTTTGTAGCAATCATCTTGGCGCAGATTCCCATGCCCTCAAAAAGCTCGCAATGAACATCGCCTAACTTTGTGGAACTGCGATTGCTCGACGCACAAGCAGCACGCCTTCGCCATACAATATTGTTCCACCTTGCTGCCCAGCACTTCTAATTATTTTTAACATCTACTAATATACTTATCTGTACAAAAGCTGTACCGCAAATCGCAGTACAGCTTTTATTTTTTAGGTCATATTAAAATTTTACCACTTACTTTTCTAGTGCGCCCTGCCATCTGTTGATACCACCGAAGTCTGCAACATTGGTGTAGCCTAATTCCAGCAATGCTTTCTTAGCAATAGCACTGCGCCTACCGCTACGGCAATAAACTACAATCTCCTTCTCTTTATCAGGAAGAACAATTGCTGCCTTGGTATTCACCTCGTCATAAGGGAGTAAGATGGCAGTGGGAATGTGCCCTGCATCATACTCTTCCTTGGTGCGCACGTCCACCAGAACAAAGTTCGCCTTACTATCTAATTTATTTTTTAATTCTTCGTAACTCATAACCTCATTGACACCTCCACGTTGCATGAACATAAATAAACCACCGATAACCAATACTGCCAACAAAATATATTTCATAACATCACCTCAATCTCTATTGATTACCTATATTATAACAAGCCCTTGCCTTTCATTACAATAATTCTAAAGAAAGTACACACAAAGTTCAAAAAGCGGCTCCGCATATCGCAGAGCCGCAATTTTTATATCCAATATCAAATTAGAAGGAATAACGTACGCCCAAGTTCCATTGCCAGTTGGTATCTGCTTCGCCGCCAAAAGTCTTTTCAACATCAGCGTAGATATAGGTTGCTTTAGACAAATTAATGTTAGCACCTACGCCAACTTCCCACCAGTCACCACCAAGATCATTTGTAAGAACAGCGTCATTGTCCAAGGTTGCTTTAGTTTCGCCGTCAAAATCATACAAGTAAGAAGCACGAGCATATACATTACCTTTTTCAATGTCTTTGCCAAGGCTAAAGCCAATGCGACCAACCAAAGATTCCATACCATCCTGTGCTACGTTAACACCATTTGCGGTTACATAGTCAACAGCAGATACTTTACCATAAGTCAGTTCAACTTGCGGTTCAATCCACAAGCCTTTACCTTGTTGAATGCGTTTACCAAATTCTGCACTAAAGCTATAGCCGTTGGTACTGTAATCAGCATCGCCCATACCGCTAACAATATCAAATTCGTTTTCAAGACGAGCGTACTTAGCAATCAAGTCAATGAAAGTACCGTCATCATTCAGTTTGCTACCATAAATAGATAATGCTTTGTTAGTGCTTTCGCCATTACCTTGTGCAAAGCTGTTTTCAGCGTCAGTATAGCTAAGTGCAGCACCAACAGTCCAACGTTTATCAACACTAAGCTTTTCATCATAGCCTAAATGATATTGGTTATATTGATTTTTTACGCTATTATATTCAGACTCACCACGAACCATACGAACCCAAACACCAAGGTCACCATTAGCATTACGCAATTCACCCATACGCTTATTCATATCGTTCATTTCCGCACGCCAAGACATTAAAGCAATTGCAGCCATATCGTTAGCAGCAAGGTTACCAGCATCTACAACTTTGGTGGTTTCACCAAGGGAACCATCTTCATTTACAGCAGCACTTATTTTTTCATAAATAGAACCACCAGTTTTTTCAACATAATCAGCAGCAACCACTAAGTCTTCCTCTGTAGACGTTGACATAATAGCAACATCAGTCAAGTCTTTTAAGCTTGTATCTTCATCACTGGTAGAAACAGTAAGTTCAGCCCCTTCTTCTTTCTTCTGAACAACCATCTGTTTAGCAGTACCATCTGCTACTTCAAAAGTACCATTACCAGAAAGGGTTCCAACTCCAACAACACCTGCTCCGGTACTTTGTTTAACTATACCACCATTCAAGTCAAGAAAAGTAACATTACTTTCCCCAGAGTTATTCCATATTGCACCGTTACTTAATGTAAGATTAGTACCATTGCCTTCGCCTGTAATGTTTTCATCTTTAACAGTCCCGTTTAAAACAGATTTAGCTGTTTCCAAATTTAAATTAATTTTGCCGTTATCTTTTGCCTTTACATCGCCAGTAACTATTACATCAGCTTTATTATTAATGCCATCAACAGTACCAATATTTATGACGCCTTTGTCAGCATACACCACATCTCTAGGTTTTCCCGCTTCGTTTCTAGTATTAGTAAGGTTAATTTTCTTTACAGCTAAAATATCTATTGTTCCACCACCAGTATTAGCAACAGCTTTCGCTCTATAAGGTTTTTCTGAACTAGTATTACGCCCTTTAGTAGTTATATCAATTTCGTCTGCCGAAAGTTTTATTGTTCCTTGTGCCGTCATTACAACACCACTACAACCCACATCTATTTTAATAGAACTACCTGTCTTACCAATAGCGTGCACTAATGCACCTGGCTCGTGAACTCTAATACCATTGCTCTCATTAAATTCAGTTTGTATAGAGAATTTAGTGAAATCTTTAACGTACAATTTAGAATTTTGTCTAGCTAAATGAATACCTCCATGTTTTGTTTTCATATCCTTAATATATATTTCAGGAGCGCTCACAGTAAGCACACTACCTGCATCCAATGCTGTAATACCTATATCACTAGCACTAATCACAATGCTTGCGTTTGCATTTAATTCTTTTTCATCTTGACCAACCATAGCCACACCATAGTAACCTATAGAAGAACTTGCCGTATTATTAATATTCGTAATAACAATATTGTCATATGTTTTCGTAAAATCAAATTCAGCGTAGTCCAATTGACCTGAAGCAGAACCCGTTGCAGGGAAATTACTTTCTACCATATTCCCCGCCATGGCACTACCAGTAATAACAAACGCCATCAACGCACTAAGTACCAAGCTCCTTTTCAATATCTTCTTATCCATAGAAAAACACCTCTTTCAAAAATTAGAGTAATATATTTATTACAAAGCTTCCGCTTGCCAAGAAGCAATATAATCTAACCTCACGAACAAAATTTATCTGCTTTCAAAGCAACGATTAGCAAAAAGCAGCGACAACAATTCAAGAAAATATCGCTAAGGACACATCCTAAGCTGCACTTTGTAAATTATTGCGAGTAACTTAGGAGCGCATATGTGGACAGCGATATTTTCATACTGAAAGGAGCGTTACACTGACTTTAAGCCAGCACTACCTACCGAAGCTTTTTGCTTGTTGCGAGAAAGCAATAAATTTTGATGCATTAACTCCTTTTTAACCATAACAAACGCAATTTGAACCAAAAGGTGTAGTTTTCGGTACAGTTACTTTTACATTACAAATTATTTGTTGGAGTCGTAAAATTTTGTAACAAAAATGTCTTTTTTGTGTTATACTTTTACGTGGCAAGAGTGTACCAAAAAGTACACTTTTTGGTACAGTTTAGTCGTCCATAGGTATCTTTCTAAATTCAAACCAGTTCCATCAAGCCTGTAGCTGCTCTCCCTAAAGCAAGCCACAGGCTTTTATTTTGAGCAAAACAAAAAGAGTGCACTACCTTTTTCGTAGCACACTCTTAAAATTAAAACTATGTAATTTTACTTACCGCTTTCCAAATTCAGCAAGTACTCTTTCTTCTCGACACCACCTGCGTAGCCGGTAAGCTTATTATTTTTACCAATCACACGATGGCAGGGAACAACAATGCAGATGGGGTTGCGGTTATTTGCCATACCAACTGCACGCACAGCCTTGGGATTACCTAAAGCTGTAGCAATATCTTGATAGGTACGCACTTCACCATAAGGAATCTTCTTTAACTCTTCCCACACCTTTTCTTGGAACTCCGTACCTTGCACGTCCAAAGTCAGGTCAAAGCTGGTACGCTCCTTAGCAAAATACTCTTGCAGCTGCTTGCAGGCTTCTGCTAAGAATTTGTTTTCGTTCGCACCAAAGGCAGTTACTTCTTCGTCAGTAAAGACAATCTCCACAATGCCCTTGTTGCTCGCGCTGATACGCAAGTTACCAATGGGGGTTTCCAGCAGGCAGGAAGCAATGCCTTCAAAATCTTCTTCGCTTATCGCCTCTACTTCTTGAGCCACTTCCTCAAGCTTTGCCATAGCAGTTTTTTCCAGCCACTCATTTACCAAGGGAGCAGCGTACACCCCCATAGCTTTGTAGGTAGTAGCCTTCGGATGCACACCATCCAAATAAGCACGTCTGCGTTCAAGGGAACTCATGCCTACGGAAGGCTGCAAATCCAAAAGGTACGCCTTGTCTGCAAATTTTTCCTGCAAGGCTCTGCCAAGGGATTGAAGCTGCACGTTGAGCATGGGCTCTGCACTAATCAAAGGTAATACTATGCACAGCTCGTAGCGTTGTTCTTCGCACCATTTAGCTAATTTTGCAATGTCTTCTAAAATATATTTTTCCGGCTTACCTTCGATAACATCATTGGCACCACCCAAGAACAAAATGTGACGCACATATTCGGGAAGCTTGGTCATCTTCAAGCGCGCAAGAATGTCATCACAGCATTCGCCGCACACACCATAGTTAAGCATTTTTATTCCAGAACGCTTCTCTGCTTCTGCAATCCAGGAGTTTTGATTATTATAAGGGAAACCTTGAATTAAGGAATCGCCAAAACAAGCAACGTATTTCATTCCACACCTCTTCACAAACAATATCCGTAATATTATAACAAATTACAGGTGTTATTTACAAGCTCCTATACGGGTGCTAAAATTAATTTATAAAATATATTGTAACCAAACACGTCAGAAGTACCCTATAACAAGGCGAAGTAAGGCTGTGTCGAGAAGGCATACTTGGCGCAGGTCGAGCAGGCAATTTTATGACAACACAGTTGGATGGTACTTACCACGCGTTTCGAAAAGGAGATATAGTTATGGATAATTTCAACTTCCAAGCCCCCACCCGCGTCATTTTTGGCAAGAACACCGAAGCCCAGGCAGGTGCATTGTGCAAGCAATATGGCGCCCATAAAGTTTTAGTTCACTTTGGCGGAAGCAGTGCGCAAAAATCCGGTTTGCTGGATAGAGTGTGCGCAAGCCTTAAAGAAGCAGGTCTTGAATATGCGCTTTTAGGCGGCGTTGTTCCCAATCCACGTCTTTCTAAAGTTTATGAAGGCATTGAGCTTGCCAAGGCAGAAGGAGTAGACTTTATCTTGGCAGTAGGCGGTGGCAGCGTAATTGACAGCGCCAAAGCCATTGCTTACGGTCTCGCCAACGAAGGAGACGTGTGGGAATATTACGAAGGCAAGCGCGCTGTTACTGGCAGCATTCCCACTGCGGCAGTGCTTACCATTGCGGCAGCAGGCAGCGAAATGAGTACATCCTCCGTCATCACCAACGAAAACGGTTGGCTGAAACGTGGCTTGACCTCCACCTACGCTTACTGCAAGTTCTGCATTCTGAATCCGGAACTGACCTACACCTTGCCTGCTTACCAAACTGCCAGCGGCTGTGTTGATATTATGATGCACACCTTGGAACGCTTCTTCACTGCAAAAGAAACTCACCAGCTGGATATCATCGATAGAATTAGCGAAAATATTTTGAAGAACACCATGCGCAACGCACAAATCGCCCTGCAAGACCCCACCAACTACGACGCGCGTGCAGAGATTATGTGGTGCGGTTCCCTTTCCCATAACGACACTACCGGTGAACGCAGCTTTGGCGACTGGGCTTGCCACCAAATCGAACATGAGCTGAGCGGCATTTGGGACATTGCTCACGGCGCAGGCTTGGCAGCAATTTGGGGTAGCTGGGCACGCTACGTTTACAAATACAATCTGCCCCGCTTCGTACAGCTGGCGGTAAATGTTATGGGCGTACCTAACAACTTCCGCGACCAGGAAGCTACTGCTCTCGAAGGCATTGCCAAAATGGAAGACTTCTTCCGCAGCATCAATATGCCCACCAAAATCAGCGATATGGGTATTGAACTGACAGAGGAAAACATCAAAGAGCTTGCTTACAAATGCAGCTTCATGGGTAAACGCACCGTAGGCAAGGTTAAGGCTCTTGGAATTAAAGATATGGAAGCTATTTATAGAATGGCGAAATAAACAAAAGCGAGCTATTGCACACTTCTGCAATAGCTCATTTTATTTCCTCACAAAAAAATTCAATAAATTTATCTGCCATCCTGGAACGGTATTGTTTATTCAGCCAAATAAGCGCGCTACTGGTAACCATTTCTTCATCAGCAACACATAGGCAACGCATTTTACTAAAAGCAGAAATATCAATGGCTGATTCTGGCAATATTGCCAATCCTAACCCTGCCTCCGCCCACGCTAAGAGTGGCATTATGTCATCACTCTGGCAAAAGAAATTCTTTTCGCAATGATGTTTAGCAAATATATTCGTTAATAGGCATTCATACTTGCGGTGAATTAAAATAGGATATGCCACAAGTTCAGTAATAGTCAGCTCTTGTTTAAGATTTAAATCGGTAAATGTTTCTTCATTATAAACAACCATCAGTCTCTCTTTAGGCAGAGAATAACTTTCAAACCGTTCTTCATCAAAGGGATGACGTACTATGCCTACTTCAATAACGTTCTTTTCTAACAACTCAATAATACGGCTTGTTTCTCCCACTAACAAATGAAAGGTAACATTGGGATAAAGCTTTTTAAATTTAACTACTAGCTTTGGCAACAGCACTGTTCCCGCCGAAGCAACAGCGCCTAATGCTAAGGTATAACCACAATTTTGTTCCATCAATTTTATCTCTTGCAAGGAGCGCTCGCTTAAACTCAGTATTTCCTGCACTCTTTGCTTCAATAAAATTCCAGCTTCGGTTAAATATAAACGATTAGCCCTGCGTTCAAACAGCTTCACGCTTAATTCATCTTCTATTTGCTTTATCTGCCTGCTCAAAGGAGGCTGTGCCATATTCAACATTCTTGCTGCCGCAGTAACATTACAGGTTTCTGCTACAGCTAAGAAATAACGCATCTGCTGTAAATCCATTTCATCATACCTTCAAAGTATAGTTCAATGCCAAACAAGTATTTTTAGTATTGTTCCCTCGTTGCTATAATGATAATTGAAAGCTGCTTATAAAGTCAAGTTCTTTAAATTGGAGGTACAACAATGCAACCATCCAAGCTTCAACTACTCATAGCAATGCTCACAGTCCTATTAGGCTTGCTTCCGGGAATTATGGCTGCTAAAAAAATAAAATCTGCCGCTGATTACAATGTGGGAGGGCGTAAAGCAAACCAATTCCTTGTTGCAGGTACTATCATCGGAACGTTAGTTGGGGGCGCCGCCACCGTTGGTACTGCTCAAATAGCTTTTATAACGGGCATTGCTGCCTGGTGGTTTACTTTAGGTAGTGGTATAGCTTTAATCATTATGGCTTTCTTTTATGCTAAAACACTGCGTAACAGTGGACTCACAACAATATCCGAACTTTTAGGACAAAAATATAACCCGTACGCAAGCATGCTCGGTAGTCTATCTGCTTCCTGTGGTATATTTTTTAGTATCGTAGCAAGCTCTTTAACCGCTATCCATCTCATAGCAAATATCTTCAATACAAGCTTGCTTACCTCTGCAAGCATAATCATAATTATAACTTCCGGTATTATTTTTTTCGGAGGCATTAGCGGTTCCGGCAAGACTGGATTGTTTAAGCTGGGGGCAATCCTTCTTACTATTCTTTATGGCGGGCTTTGTGCGTATCATGACATGGGATATTTCTCTGGCATGCAACAAACATTTACCTATTCCCCTTGGTTTAATTTGTTCAGTCATGGTACGCAGCAAAGTCTGGTAAATATCTTGTCCATGATTATCGGGGTTATCTCTACTCAAAGCTATGCGCAGGCAATTTTTTCTGCACAGGATTCTCAAGCTGCCTTTCGTGGCTGCATTCTTGCCGCTTTAATAGTAATTCCTTTGGGCTTGCCTTCTGTAATGATTGGAATGTTTATGTCCATACACCACCCCAACATC
Source organism: Phascolarctobacterium sp. (assembly GCA_017467905.1). Taxonomy (GTDB): domain Bacteria; phylum Bacillota; class Negativicutes; order Acidaminococcales; family Acidaminococcaceae; genus JAHHUH01. The sequence continues at coordinate 10,442 of JAFUKD010000021.1, read as the reverse complement.
AATTCCATAGAAGCACTCCCTCTATTCCTTATAATGTATCTTCCAGATTGCTTAGGTGGTATAGGCATAGGAGCACTACTGCTCTCATCCTTTGGCTCTATATCCGGCTTAGCTCTTGGCGTTTCAACCATGTTTAGCAATGATGTCTGCAAAAAGCTTTGGCACGACATATCGCCACAAAAGCTACTCCTTACCAATCGGTTAAGCGTGCTTGCAGTAATTATTTTAGCAACCATCTTTACCTATTTTAATTTAGATTCCGAAGTTTTAAAATGGAACTTCTTGTCCATGGCTCTCCGTGGCTGTGGTATCTTTCTGCCGCTAAGTTTTGCTATTTTTTGTGTACGTCCCATACATCCTTACACAGGTGTTCTCTCTATCTTAGCAGGTATAATTATTTCCTGCTTCTGGGATTCTTGCTTCGGGCAGTATATCAACAGCATTTTCCCAAGTCTTATCATTGGTCTTGTAATTTTACTTTATGGTATATGTTTCAACGATAATTAGCCTAAACATACAAAAACTCCGCATCCTAAGATGCGGAGTTAATTTTTTGCGCTCACTAATTACATAGCTGCTTCTTCAACGGGGTATACGCTGATTTGGCGTTTGTCACGGCCTTTGCGTTCAAATTTTACGCGACCTTCTACTTTAGCATAGATGGTGTAATCTTTGCCCATACCTACGTTGTTACCGGGATGGAATTTAGTACCACGTTGACGAACGATGATGCTGCCAGCGGTTACCAATTGGGTGTCATGAGCTTTGGTGCCCAAACGTTGAGCGTTAGAGTCACGACCGTTCTTGGAGCTACCGGTACCTACTTTATGTGCATGTAATTGCAGAATAAGTTTAAACATTACTTTCACCTCCTATGTTCTTTGATGCGAACATATTGCGGAAACTCTTGCGCCAGTTCTTCCAAGCCATAATACATGGTCATCAAAAGAGCTTGCGACAATTCATCCGGCGCACTGTTCAGTGCTACTTCTAAAATACCGTCCTCTTCATCCACGCGATAGGACGGTTTACGTTTCAAGTGTCTTTCCAGTCCAACGATGGGTGCTTGCGTAAACACGGAAACAGAGTTGCAAATCAAATCATATTCGCCTGCTGCTACTGATTCCGCATGACCACTGACCTTGTAGCCTGTAATCATACCCTTATTGTCCAGATGTAAATCTATCTTAATCATAAAAATTAAGCTTCGATTTTAACGATTTCAACTGCAGTGAACGGTTGACGATGACCTTGACGTTTACGATAGTTGGATTTAGCTTTGTATTTGAAAACGAAGATTTTGTCTGCTTTGCCTTGTTCTACAACTTTAGCAACAACTTTTGCGCCTTCAACAACGGGTTTGCCAATTTTAACATCAGCGTCGTTTACTACGGTCAAAACTTCTTCAAAAACAACTTCAGCGCCAACTTCTACGTTCAGTTTTTCAACTTTAACGGTTTCGCCTTCGCTAACACGGTATTGTTTACCGCCGGTTTTGATAATTGCGTACATCTATTGCACCTCCCTTATGATAGACTCGCTAAATACGGTACTCTTGCGAGTTTACGGAACCTCTCTACGCGGTTGGGGACGAACTGATAGCAGTCCATACTGGAATATTTTACCTAATATAATTTTATTTGTCAATACTGCTGTTATCCAAAATCATAAAAGATTCTGCGTGTAACGTAGCATCCGACTCAATCTTAATAGTGCAGGCAAGCTCCCGCTCCCACTGGCGCATATCCCTTTGCTTCAACCAATCGGCAAGCCAAGGGTTGGCAGCAATCAGCACATTTTTAGAGCTGCCCCTTTGTCCCAGCAGGCTACGCAAACGGCGCTTAATTTCCAAGGTCAGAGTTTCGCGACTTTGGATTCTGCCACTGCCACTGCATACAGGACAGGGAGAATATAATACGGAAGATAAATTTTGGCGGGACTTCTTACGTGTAATCTCCACCAAGTTCAAAACAGTTATATCCTGCACCTTGGGGTGCATCTTGTCACCGCTCAAGGCGTTTTGCAACACGCTTAAAATTTCTACCTTGTGCTCTTCCGTATGCATATCTATGAAATCCACCACGATAATACCGCCAATATCACGCAGGCGCAGCTGACGAGCAATCTCCACCGCTGCCTGACGGTTAATTTCCATAATGGTTTCTTCTAAATTTTCACGACCACTGAACTTACCGCTGTTAACGTCAATAACAGTCATCGCCTCCGTATAGTCAAAGACAATGTAACCACCATTGGGTAAATCCACCTGCCTATCAGAGATAGAAGCAATGGCTTCCGTCTGACCGCAGTAAGCAAAGATATCCTCCAAGCCCTGGTACATTTTAAGCTTAATCTTGCTGGCTTGGGGAAGATTCTTCATCAGCTCTTCCACCCGCTTGTAAATGGCAAGGTCATCAATCATAATCTCTGTTAAATCGGGACGCAGGTAATCGCGTGCAATGCGAATAGCAAGATCCAGCTCCCTGCGTAAAAGGGCAGGCGCCTTCGCCAGCTTTTCCCGGGCAGTGAGCACACGCCACGCAGCAACCAGCTCTGCAATATCCGCAGCCAAAAGCTCCTCGCTCACCCCTGTCGCCGCAGTACGGATAACAATACCCACGCCATCAGGCTTAGCTGCCTCACAGGCTTTCACCAAGCGCTCCCTCTCTGCCTTATCCGTAATCTTACGGGATACGCCTATGTAGGAGGCGTAGGGCAAAAGCACCACATACTTGCCGGGTAAAGTTACCTCGCGGGTAGCAGTAGGTCCCTTAGTTCCGCGGGCATCCTTGGAAATTTGCACCAAAATACTTTGTCCTTCGGTTACGTCCATCTTATCGCCTAAGTACAAAAAGGCGTTCTGTTCCAGCCCAATATCAATGAATGCTGCCTGAATGCCACGCACCACATTGCACACTCTTCCCTTAAAGATGCTGCCAACCAAATGGTTTTCTTCCGCACGCTCTACCAAGTATTCCATCATGCGTCCGTTTTCAATTAGCCCCATACGGGTTTCGTCTTCTGTCGCACCAATAATAATTTTCGCTGTCATCATTGCCTCCTTCCTGCACTTGTGCTGTTATTTTTTAAGAACACTTTATTTTAACACATAAACCCTTTTCTGGCAAAAGAGTACAGAAAAATTACTGACTTCTTCAAACAATCAATATGAGTTCATACATACTCTAATACTAGTAAACGACAGGCTGAAATAGCCTGCCGTTTTTAGTCATAAAATTATTTTTTACCTTCCTCTTGTTGCACCGGAGTAAAAGCAAAATCTACAAGCTTATTTTGTTTGTCAAAAGCAAAAATCATACTTACAAGCTTTTCCTTGCTAAAAGACGCAACATAAGTTACGCGATCAACTTGGTCAAAACGTTGATAAGAAAACAATTTTGCCTCCTTCATAGTGCCAAATTTTACACGTACTTGTTTTTGTAGTTCCGCAAAAGTCTTTTCAGTTACGACCTTTTTTAAGTTTACAGAAAAACCTGCACTCACTTGACTATACATAGGCACAGGTTCTCCATCAAACACATCTATGAATCTTTCTGCTACTTGCTGTTGTTTGCCTAAATCCTTGTGGTCATTAGCAGCCAAACCTACGGAACAAATCATCATCAGGCAGGTTACAATCGCCATTATAAAAAACTTTCTCACTATATATCTCTCCTTATCATCATCAATAAAGCGACTCTTACGAGCCGCCTTATTGACTAAAACATATTTAATTTTTATTTTTCGTTTGCTTCTTCTTTTTCAGTTAAAGCCACAACAATTCTTTCAAGTCTTGCAACTCTTGCTGCCAAAGCTTCATTTTCAGATTTAAGAGCTTCGTTTGCAGCTTCCATAGTGCTTACTTTTTCAACTAATTCTTTTCTGCTCAGTTTAGGAGTACCTTTTGCACCGTCCAAGCCAATGGATACACCCAAGTTAACCATGTTTTCACCATTACCCATAGTACCGCCTAAGCTTACCATGAATTTTTCATCAGGACGATAGAACGCACCAAGCGCCGCTGCGTTTTCACCAGCATAGTTGCCTACACCTGCTGCAAAGGTCAGCTTATCATCCGGATCATAATCCAGCGGATGGAGAGCTGCCAATGCTGCTGCACCTGCGCCAACTTTGTTAATCTTGCCGTTCATTTTTCCAAGACGTTGGTTGAGGCCACTGATTGCTTCTGCGTTGTTATTGATAGCACCTGCCAATACTTCGTCTGCTTTTTCACGAGCAGTTGTTTCTGCGGCAATTGCTTCGGTATTGCTTGCTACTCTGCCGTCCACATCTGCAATTGTTTTATTAGCATTCGCAATTGCTTCGGTATTAGATGCTACTCTGCCGTCCAAACCTTCAATTGCTGTATTAGCATTCGCAATTGCTTCGGTATTGCTTGCTACTCTGCCGTCCACATCTGCAATTGTTTTATTAGCATTCGCAATTGCTTCGGTATTAGATGCTACTCTGCCATCCAAACCTTCAATTGCTTTATTAGCATTCGCAATCGCTTCGGTATTGCTTGCTACTCTGTCATCCAAACCTTCAATTGCTGCTGCGTTAGCATCAATTCTGTCAGACAACACTTTATCTGCATCTTCATAACCTTTTACTACTTCTGCCTTCAAAGCAGCGTCTGCATTTGTAAATTCGCTTCTAATTGCAGCATCCTCTGCCTTGTATGCAGTTTCTACTTCATCAATCTTAGTTGTGTTGGAAGCAATTCTGTCAGACAATGTTTTATCTGCATCTTCATAGCCTTTTACTACTTCTGCCTTCAAAGCAGCGTCTGCATTTGCAAATTCGCTTCTAACTGCAGCATCCTCTGCCTTATATGCAGTTTCTACTTCATCAATCTTAGCTGCGTTGGAATCAATTCTGTCAGACAATACTTTATCTGCATCTTCATAACCTTTTACTACTTCTGCCTTCAAAGCAGCGTCTGCATCTTTGTAACCTTGTTCTACTTCCCCGATCTTGATTGCGTTATTTCCAACTTGTGTTGCCAAGTCATTAATGTTTACATCGTTGACAATTTGGTTTTCTGCGCCTTTGTTTACGGTCAACTCACCATCTATATAAGTTTTTCCTGCTTCAGCAGTGATGTTTTGAGTGTTTCTATTAATTGCACTTAAATTAATAGTACCCACGTTAGTACCATTACCCCAATCATTAAAAACACCATCTTGACTTACAATTAAATAATCACCATCATTTGCGCCAATCAAATCGCCGGAACCATACAAATCCGCCGCAGTACCTATGGTCATACCATTCACAGCAGTCATTTTATCATTGCCTACCCAAGATTGTGCAGTCAAACCTTGTGCATTTGCGGTATATGCTTTTAATTGACCTAAGTTTACTGCTTCATAATCAGTCAAGCCATTAGCAACATTGACAATTCTTCTGTATTGGTAAGTGTCTTTATGATCTTCATCACCAGATCCTACGCTTACAACATTTGGTTCATTTGCAACAGAGAAAGCACCAAGAGCAATGCTATAATCATTGTTAGCAATTGCGCCAACACCCAAGGCAATAGAATTTACACCGTTAGCTTCTGATACATTACCTCTGCCATCACCACCAAGTGCAATTGCACCATCCTCATTAGCCTCACTACCATAGCCCAGCGCAATAGCACCTATACCAGAAGCAGTTGTAGAACCAGCACCATCACCACCATTATCTACACTATAATCCAAAGAATCTGCGGCACCAATAGCTAAACTTCCCTCACCGTTAGAAATAGATCCACTACCTATAGCAACTGCCTGCTGTCCTAATGCTTTTGTCCCACTACCTACGGCAACTGCACAATCTTCCTTTGCTTCACTTAACGTACCAACTGCGACAGTCATATTTTTACTTGCAACAGCATTGGTTCCCAATGCTATAGAATAATCACCTGTCGCATTATTATCTATTTTCTTTATAAGAGCAACATTCAAATCAATTCCATTAAAATGCACGTTACCGCCTACTTCTACATTACCATTGAAGTAGGTTGTTCCAGATACAGTTTTATCTTTATCAATATTTTGAGTTTTATTTTGTACTTCAGCAAGATTTACTTGACTTGCAATACCAGTAGTTTTTTGATCAACATAATCTCTTAACTCAGTATTAAGAGCAGTATCAGCTGCTTTGTACGCAGTTTCCAATTCAGTTTTGTCTGCTGTCTTCAGGTAATCGCCTTTGATTGCATCTACATCAGTTCTCAAACCTGCTTCAATGCCTTCTGCACGTGTTTTTTCTGTAGTAATTGCAGTTGACAATTCAGTTTTATCTGCTACCTTCAGGTAGTCCGCTTCAATTGCGTCAATCGCACTTGTATTGGCAGTAATATTACTTGTATTAGTATCAATATTACCTTGCAATTCAGTTTTGTCTGCTTTTTTCAAGTAGTCCACTTCAATTGCGTCAATCGCACTTGTATTGGCAGTAATACTACTTGTGTTAGTATCAATCTTACCTTGCAATTCAGTTTTGTCTGCTTCTTTCAAGTAGTCCGCTTTAATTGCGTCAATCACACTTGTATTAGTGCCTACTTTACCTTGCAATGTAGTAATATTTCCTGCGTTAGTTGCAATAGCAGTTGTATTTGTAGCAACTTTTGTATCAATCTCATTTACTCGCGTTATAGTTGCAAATTTCTCATTAGTTTCATTTTGTGTATACGCATCAGTAATTCCATAGCCAGCTAAAGTAGTAGCTTTGTCTACTTTGTTTGCTACCGCATCAGTAATTGCACCACTTACTTCAGTTTTAGTCGCAAGAGAACTTAAAGTAATACCACCTACAACAGCACCACTATCTGCGTTAGTAGCAATCCTTACACCATTATAAGTACCACCAGTTACATTACCATTCGCTGCATCTACTTTAAACGTTTCTGTAGTAGTTGCACCTGTAATTTTACCATTTTCATCAAATTGGAAAGTAGTACTACCTACCGTTAAGTTACCATTTACAGATGTTGCACCATTTAAGTATTTGACATCTAGACCAGTAATAACATAATCGTCAAGATCATCAACACTTTGACCAATAGCGTTTACAATGCTATTTAATCTATTTAAAGGTTCAGTTATGTCACCAACTGGTACATTAATAGTTTTATTAATAACTGGTATGGTAACAGGAATATTGGATGGATAGTTTTCTTTGACTGTCTCATGGTCATACGCACTCACATTCCCCGTAATCATAAACGCCATCAGCACGCCCATTGCCATACCTTTAACCATGGGTGCTGTGCCAACTTTCGCACTCTTAACGCTACCGGTTATAACATTCTTTGCCAATTCAGATACAACTACATAGCAGTTCTTTACCTTGCTCCAAACAACCTTGTAAATCTTGTTCATAATACAACCTCTTTTCTTCCGGGGTAGCCAACCCATCATGCAGTTTGTCTCCCTCTAAAATTAACAAAAAGGGACTGGCTGTTACGCCAGCCCCTAACAGGACTATCAAAAATTTGATTATCCACCAAAGGCATCACTGCCTGTTAATTAGTAAGCCTATAGAATTATTTTTTCTCGGCTGCAAGCTTAATAACAAGCGCTCTCAATTCAGCCATTTCAGCTTCCATGGAGTTAACTTTTTGGATAAGTTCGCGTTTGCTCATCTTAGCAAGACCAGTTGCACCATCCAAGCCAATGGATACGCCCAAGTTAACCATGTTTTCACCGTTGCCCATGGTGCCGCCCAAGCTGAACATCAATTTTTCATTCGGACGATAGAAAGCACCCAAAGCAGCTGCGTTTTCGCCAGCATAGTTACCCATACCTGCAGAGAAGGTCAGTTTGTCATCCGGATCATATTCCAACGGATGGAGAGCTGCCAATGCTGCTGCACCTGCGCCCACCTTGTTAACCTTACCGTTCAATTTGCCAAGACGTTGGTTCAAGCCGCTGATTGCGTCTGCATTGTTGGTAACAGCGCCTGCCAAAGCTTTATCTGCTGCTTCACGAGTAGCTGCTTCAGTTGCAACTTGTTCATCAGCATAGCCTTTAGCAGATGCCAAAGTATTAGCATCGCCTTGTTCACGAGCAGTTGCTTCAGCTGCAACTTTATCATCAGTATAAGCATTAGCAGATACCAAAGTATTAGCATCACCTTGTTCACGAAGGTTCGCTTCTTTATTGAGCGCATCTACAACAGTTGCAGAACCAGCAAGAGCGCCTGCAAGTTTATCAACATCACCAAGAGTGGACAGTTGAATAGAGCCAGCTTCACCAATTTTACCAATAGATACTTCACTACCAGTCATATATACAGAGCCAGTACCTACTTGAATGCCGTTGGCATCAATCTTAACTTGGTTAGCTTCACCCTCGTTAACAATAATGCTATTACCTACATTCAAAGCATTTCCAATAGTAGCATTATTGGTTACAGAGAAATCATTACCAACGGTCAAGTCTTTACCAATGGTTGCACTGTTAGTTACAGCTAAATCGCTTGCAGTCAAAGTTCCAGCAATATTCGCATCACCAGCTACATCTAAATCGCCACCAATAGTAGCATTACCGCCCACAGTCAAGTCTTTAGTAATATTCACGTTGTTGTCAACTTTAGTGGTATCGGTTTCTTTATCATAGGTAATGTCTTTGATGACATTCTCTTGAACATCTTTAAGGATACCAGCTTGTTCTTTAATCACGCCTTGTACTTTGTCGACATTATCCTTAACAGCATCTGCAAGCTCGCCAACTTTGCCATCGGTATATTTGATGTTGTCTTTAATAGCTTCTTCGTAAGAGTTCAGCTTATCTTCAACCTTGTCAATTTTACCAGCAATAGCAGCTTCATATTGGCTCAACTTGCCTTCAACAGCATCAACTTTATTTTTGAGTGCGTTTTGGGTGTACTCAATGTTAGCTTCCAGTTTGGTTTCAAAGTTACCAACTTTTTCTTGAACCCATTTAGCATTTTCTTTTGCCAATGCTTCGTATTCAGCTGCTTTGGCAGTAGCCTTTTCAATGGTTTCTTCTACAGTACCAGCCAAGCTTGCAACTTTGTGCAGGTCATCTTTAACTTGGTTCAGGTTGTTCAAAGTTTGGGAAAGGTCACCATTACCAAGAACTTCTTTTAACTCTTCATATTGTTTGAGTTGATTGGTGAGGTTAGTGATTTGTTGACTCAATTCCGCATTATTAGCAGCACTTTGCTGTAAATTCTCAAGTTTTGCTGCGAGGTCTTCACCTTCTACACCTTCAAGTGCACTGGTAATACTATCAATGGTACCTTGAAGTTGTGCATTATTAGCAGCACTTTGCTGTAAATTCTCAAGTTTTGCTGCGAGGTCTTCACCTTCTACACCTTCAAGCGCATTAGTAATACTATCAAGTGTTCCTTGAAGCTCTGAATTGTTAGCAGCACTGTCTTGAAGATTTGCAAGTTTGTCGGAAAGGGTCTCACCTTCTACACCCTCGAGCGCACTGTTAATGCTATCAAGCGTACTTTGAAGCTCTGCACCATTGGCAGCACTGTCTTGAAGATTTGCAAGTTTGTCGGAAAGGGTCTCACCTTCTACACCCTCGAGCGCACTGTTAATGCTATCAATAGTACCTTGAAGTTCTGCACTATTTGCGACACTTTGTTGCAGATTCTCAATCTTTGCTACGAGGTCTTCACCCTCTACACCTGCAAGTGCGTCATTTAAATCAGCAATTACATCAGAATTTTCCGTAGCATTCTTAATTGTTTCACCCAATTCACTAAGTTCAACTCTAGTCCCATCACCCATATCTAATATACCAGTAGTAGTCTCATATGAAATATTCGTGCCAGGAATCTTAATAGAATACGCATACACATTACCAGTAATAACAAAAGACATCAGTGCGCCAAGCACCAAGCTTTTCTTCAAATTTTTCTTAAAAGACATTTTCAAATACGCCTCTCTTTCTTTTCATCACGAAAAAATAAAAATAATATATTTATTACAAAGCTTCCGCTTGCCGAGAAGCAATATAACCAAACTCCCTCAGTCGCAACTTCGTTGCGCCAGCTCCCTCAAAAGGGAGCCTTATTTGTCTCGTTCCTTATGTTCCCCTTTCAGGGACGCCTCTCCTTAAACGTCCTTTATCTCCACAGCCTTAAGCAGCCTCAAAATCTGCACCGCCTCTTCAATGCTGATAGCCTTCTTCATCCCTGCAGGTGTTTCTTCACCCGCATCATCAAACTCTGTGAAAAAGTCTGCCATCTTGCAGTCTAACACCTCTCGCATTTTAAATAGGTTTTGGATGGTAATCGCCGTTCTGCCGCTTTCCATATTGCTCAAGTTTGTTTGGGATAGTCCAATCCGCTCTGCCATCTTCGTCTGCGAAATCCCCTTATCCAAACGCAGGAACTTAACCCTACGTCCCAGCAGCTTAAACTTTTCTTCCATCTTCAACACCTCGGTTTAAAAATCATAAATCTACTTG
>JAFUKD010000020.1 GCA_017467905.1 Phascolarctobacterium sp. | reverse complement strand
GGGGATCCACCTGTTCCCATCCCGAACACAGTAGTTAAGCCCTTAAACGTCGAAAGTACTTGGCTGGAAGCGGCCTGGGAGGATAGATAGCTGCCGGTTATAAAAAATAAGACCATACCAGAAGGTATGGTCTTATTTTTTTATACTGATACTAATTTATTTTCCTTTATCTTCACAAACATACATGATTATGCTAAAATAAATTTGTTAATACAAGGGATGTGTTAAGATTTGTGGGACACCATAAGTTCCACGAGGGACGAACACTTTTGTGGAGATTCTTATGGATAGTATTATTAATTTGCAAAAGAAAATAGTTCCTGAGTTAACAGACTTATTGGTACAGCGTTATCAGATTTTACGTCAAGTAAGTCATGAATATCCTATTGGACGCAGGGCTTTATCTGCAAGACTGGGATTAAGTGAGCGTGTGTTGCGAGCACAAGTTGATTTTTTAAAGAATTGTGGACTGTTACACTTTTCTTCAAGTGGTATGACTGTTACTGACGAAGGAGCTATGATTTTAAGGGAATTGTCCGATTATGTGCGTAAGCTTCAGGATATTTCTTTTTTAGAGAAGGCATTGAGCGATGCCTTGAAGATTGGTACTGTTGTCATCATTCCTGGTGATTCTGAGCAAGAGGAAGTAGTTAAGCGTGAAATTGGTCGTGCATCAGCGAGAATTTTAAGTAAGCTACTTGCTGATGGTAAAGAGCATATTGTTGCAGTCAGTGGAGGTACTACCTTGGCAGCAATGGCAGCTAATATTACAGGCAGTCAGCCTAAGACAGTTATTGTACCTGCCCGCGGTGGTTTGGGTGACAATGTGGAATTACAGGCTAATACGATTGCTACCGTACTGGCTCAAAAGCTTGGCGCTTCTTATAGACAGCTTTACGTTCCTGACAGTGTCAGCGAAGATATTCTTAATAGCATTTTGCAGGAGGATATTGGCGTGCGCGCAGTTGTTGACATTATCAAACGCGCAGACATTTTAGTTCATGGTATGGGAAGGTCAAGTGTTATGGCGCGTCATAGGCGCTTACCGAATGATGTCATTCAGAAATTGGAAGAGGGCGGTGCTGTTGGCGAAGCCTTTGGACAATATTGTGCTTTAGATGGCACACAAATTTATATGACTAATAATGCAGGCTTGATGCTTCAGGATTTAAAAAATATTGGCATCATAATTGGTGTAGCCGGTGGCAAGTCCAAGGCAGCAGCTATTCTTTCTATTATTAGGGCATCTCGTCAGGATATTTTGATTACAGACGAGGCAGCGGCACGCGAAATTGTGCGTATGATTTAGTTACTTGGCACTGTAGTGCATAATAATTTATATTTTTATATATTTTAAGGAGGAATTTATTATGACAAAAGTAGGTATTAATGGTTTTGGTCGAATTGGTCGCGAGGTTTTCCGTGTAGCATTCACCAATCCTGATGTAGAAATCGTAGCTGTAAATGATTTGACTGATGCTGCTACCTTGGCACATCTTTTGAAATATGACTCTGTACATGGAACTTTCCCGCACGAAGTAGCTGTTGATGGCGATAATATTGTTGTTGATGGTAAAAAAGTAAAAGTATTGGCACAAACTGACCCTGCTAAATTGCCTTGGGGCGAATTGGGCGTAGAAATCGTAGTTGAATCCACTGGTCGTTTCACCGAAGGTCCGAAGGCTGCTGCTCACATCGAAGCTGGTGCTAAAAAAGTTATTATCTCTGCTCCCGCTAAACAAGAAGATATCACCATCGTTATGGGTGTAAACGAAGATAAATATGATCCTGCTAAACACAATATTATTTCTAATGCTTCCTGCACTACCAACTGCTTGGCTCCCTTTACCAAAGTTTTGTTGGAAAAATTTGGTATTGAAAGTGGTTTGATGACCACCGTTCACTCCTACACCAATGACCAACGCATCCTTGATCTTCCGCACAAAGATTTGCGTCGTGCTCGTGCTGCTGCTTGCTCCATCATCCCGACTACTACCGGTGCAGCTAAGGCTGTTGCTCTCGTATTGCCCGAACTGAAAGGCAAACTGAATGGTTTTGCAATGCGCGTTCCTACTCCCAACGTTTCCATTACCGACTTGACTGTACTCCTTAAAACTGATACTACTGCTGAAGAAATCAATGCTGCATTGAAAGAAGCTGCTGAAGGCAAACTGAAAGGTATTCTCGGCTACAACGAACTGCCTTTGGTTTCCCGTGACTACAATGGTTGTCCGCTCAGCTCCATCGTTGACGGTCTCTCCACTATGATGGTAGGTCCTCGCATGGCAAAAGTTGTTAGCTGGTATGATAACGAATGGGGTTATTCCAATCGCGTTGTAGATTTGGCTTGCTACATTGCAGCAAAAGGTCTGTAAGATAGGGGTAAATTTACGTGGATAAGAAAACTATTCGAGATTTGGACGTTGCCGGTCAAAAAGTTTTAGTGCGCGTTGATTTTAACGTTCCCTTTGACGATGCAGGCAATATTTCTGATGATACTAGAATTCGTGCTTCTTTGGACACCATAAAATATTTGTTGGAAAATGATGCTGCTGTAATCTGCATGGCGCATCTTGGCCGTCCTAAAGGCGAAGTGAATCCTAAATATTCCTTGGCGCCTGTTGCTAAACATTTAGGTAAGCTGTTGGGTAAAAAGATTTCCTTTGCTCCTGACTGCGTAGGTGACGTGGCAAAAGCTGCTGCTAAAAATCTGAAAGCAGGGCAGCTCTTACTTTTAGAAAACCTGCGCTTCTATAAAGAAGAAGAAAAAAACAACATGGAATTTGCTGAACAGCTTGCTTCTTTGGCAGATTTGTATGTTAACGACGGCTTTGGCGTGTCCCATCGCGCTCATGCTTCCGTTGAAGGTGTAACCCACTTCCTGCCCGCAGCTGCTGGCTTTCTGCTGGAAAAAGAAATCGCTTTCGTTGGCAAAGCTGTTACCGAACCCTTGCATCCCTTTGCTGCCATCATCGGTGGTGCTAAAGTTTCCGATAAGATTGGCGTAATTGAAAACCTTTTGGATAAAGTTGATACCCTGCTCATTGGTGGCGGTATGGCAAATACCTTCTTGGCAGCGCAAGGCTACAAGATGGGTAAATCCTTGGTTGAAGAAGATAAAATTGAGCTGGCAAAGACCTTGCTTGCCAAAGCAGAGGCTAATGGCGTGAAGATGCTGCTTCCTACCGATTTGGTAATGGCAGAAGCCTTCGCTGCTGACGCTAAATACGCAACTGAAAAAGTTGCTGAACTGAACCAAGATTCTATGGCTCTTGATATTGGCGAAGAAACCCGCGTTGCTTATGCTAATGCTTTGAAAGATGCTAAGATGATTGTTTGGAATGGTCCCATGGGCGTGTTTGAAATGGACGCTTTCTGTAAGGGTACCGAAGCTGTGGCTAAGGCAGTTGCTAAGAGCCGCGCTGTAAGCATCGTTGGTGGTGGCGATTCTGTTGCTGCTATCGAAAAGCTCGGCTTGGCTGATAAAATTAGTCACATCTCCACCGGTGGTGGTGCTTCCTTAGAATATTTGGAAGGCAAAGTATTACCGGGTGTTGCTGCTCTCGATGATGTTCGTCGTAAAATGATTGCAGGCAACTGGAAAATGCATAAAACTGTAAGTGAAGCAATTGAACTGGCAGAAGATATCGTTATGGAAACCAATGGTACTTTGAATGAAGTAGTGGTGTTCCCGCCGTTTACTGCTTTGGAAAGTGTTGCTGATGCTATCGATGGTAAACACGTTGGCTACGGCGCACAGGATTTGCATTGGGAAGATGCCGGTGCTTATACTGGCGCAGTTTCCGGTGCCATGATTGCAGACATCTGCGCTGAATACGTAATGGTTGGTCATAGCGAACGCCGCGCTCTCTTTGGTGACAACGAAGCTGTTGTTGCTAAGAAAATGGTTGCAGCATATCGCAATGGTTTGAAACCCATGCTGTGTGTTGGCGAAAACCTTGAAGAACGCGAAGCTGGCAAGACTGCTCGCAAAATTGCAATGCAATTGCGTAACGCTCTGCGTGTAATCACTGCGGAACAAACAGAACAAATGGTAGTTGCTTACGAACCTATCTGGGCGATTGGCAGTGGCAAGGCTGCAACTGCAGAAGACGCTCAAGTAGTTTGCCGTTTGATTCGTGAAAAAATTGCTGCTATCTTTAATGAAGATGTTGCTCGCAAAGTACGTATCCTGTACGGTGGCAGTGTAAACGAAAAGAATGCAGCAACCTTTAACATCAGCGGTATTGATGGCGTATTGGTTGGTGGTGCAAGCTTGAAGGCAGATACCTTCGCTGCTATTGCCCGCAGCTTTTAAGAGAGGCAACTAATGTCTAAGAAACCCTTAATGTTAATGATTCTTGATGGTTGGGGAATTGCGCCTGCCAGTGAAGTTAATGCTGCACATTTGGCGCATACTCCAAATCTTGATAGATATTTTGCAGAGTTTCCCCATACCACACTGGAAGCCAGCGGATTAGAGGTTGGCTTGCCGGAAGGGCAAATTGGTAATTCTGAAGTTGGGCACTTGAATATTGGTGCCGGACGTATAATTTATCAATCCCTTACCCGCATTACCAAGGCTATTAAAGATGGGGACTTCTTTACCAATAAAGTGCTGTGCGATTGTATGGATAAAACTAAGGAAGCAGGCAAGGCATTACATTTAATGGGCCTGCTTTCTGATGGTGGAGTGCATAGCAACATCAATCATCTGATTGCTTTAATGGAAATGGCTAAGGCGCGTGGCTTGGAGAAGGTTTATGTACATACCTTTCTTGATGGTCGCGACGTTCCTCCTAAATCTGCAGTTGGTTTTATCAAACAACTGCAAGAGGTAATGGCAGCAATGAGCTTTGGCAAAATTGCTACTGTGATTGGTCGTTACTATGCTATGGACCGCGACAAGCGTTGGGACAGAGTTGAGAAAGCATATAGAGCTTTGGTGCTTGGCGAGGGAAAAATTGTTGCTGAGCCTGTTGAAGGTGTAGAAGCTTCTTACGCGGCAGGTGTGACGGACGAATTCGTAGAGCCTTTGGTAATTGAAGGTGTAGATGCCAAGATTACCAGCGGTGATGGAATTATCTTCTTTAATTTCCGTCCTGACCGTGCCCGTCAAATTACCCGTGCTTTAAATGATGTGGAGTTCCCGCACTTTGAGCGTCCTGCTACTGCTCTGCCGGTAAACTATGTGTGTATGACCCAGTACGATGCAACTATTGATGCTCCTGTGGCTTATCCGCCAGAAAGCATTAATGATACCTTGGGACAGGTTTTGGCTAAACAAGGTATGCACCAGCTGCGTATTGCGGAAACTGAAAAGTATGCTCATGTTACTTTCTTCTTTAATGGTGGGGTAGAAGAACCTAATATTAATGAAGAAAGAATTTTGATAGCTTCTCCTAAGGTTGCAACTTATGACCTGCAGCCGGAGATGAGCGCTTATGAAGTTACCGATGCTCTTCTGAGTGAATTGGACAGGGATAAATTTGATGTGGTAATTCTAAACTACGCAAACCCCGATATGGTTGGACATACCGGCGTGTTACCAGCTGCCATTAAAGCTATGGAAGCTGTTGATGAATGTGTAGGCAAGATTGTAGAAAAAGTACTTGGCTTGGGTGGTAGCATTTGCATTACTGCTGACCATGGAAATTTGGAAAAAATGGCAGAAGCGGATGGCACTCCTCATACAGCGCACACTACCAATATTGTCCCATTTATTCTTGTGAGCAAGGAAGAACATAAATTGCACAGTGGTATTTTAGCAGACATAGCACCCACTATGCTGGAGCTTTTAAATATTGAAAAACCTGCTGCTATGACAGGCAGCAGCTTGATAGAAAAAGAATAATTCGAGGTGGATTTTGTTATGGCAATGATTACCGAAGTATATGCACGCGAGATTTTAGATTCTCGTGGCAATCCTACCGTAGAAGTTGAAGTTATTTTGGAAGACGGTGCTGTTGGTCGTGCTGCTGTTCCTTCCGGCGCTTCTACCGGTGTACACGAAGCAGTTGAACTGCGTGATGGCGACAAATCCCGCTATTTAGGCAAAGGTGTAACCAAAGCCGTTGACAATGTAAACGATATTATTGCGGAAGCTTTGATTGGCTTGGAAGCAACCCGTCAAACTGAAATCGACGAAATGCTGGTGCGTTTGGATGGTACACCCAACAAAGGCAGACTTGGTGCCAACGCAATCCTTGGCGTGTCCATGGCAGTTGCTCGCGCTGCGGCTTCTTCCGTTGGCTTGCCCCTGTACCTGTACTTGGGTGGCGTTGCAGCAAAAGAGCTGCCCGTTCCTATGATGAACATCTTGAACGGTGGCGAACACGCTGACAACAACGTGGACATCCAAGAATTTATGATTATGCCCGTTGGCGCAAAATCCTTTAGCGAAGCACTGCGTATGAACGCAGAAATTTATCACAATCTGAAAGCACTGCTTAAAGAAAAAGGCTTGAGCACCGCTTTGGGTGATGAAGGCGGTTTCGCTCCCAACCTTAGCAACAACGCGGAAGCTATCGAAGTTATTTTGGAAGCAGTTGTTAAAGCAGGCTACAAACCAGAAGAGGACATTGTAATCGCCCTTGACGTTGCTAGCAGCGAAATGTATGAAGACGGCAAATACACCTTGGCTGGTGAAGGCGTTGTTAAAACTTCCGAAGAAATGGTTGAGTATTTGGCAGAGCTCTGCGAAAAGTATCCCATCATTTCCATCGAAGACGGTTTGGCTGAGGATGACTGGGCTGGCTGGAAGCTTTTGACCAAGAAGCTTGGCAAGAAAGTGCAGATGGTTGGTGACGACCTGTTCGTTACTAATGAAGAGCGTCTGGTTCAAGGCATTAAGAAGGGCGTGGCAAATGCCATCCTCATTAAGGTAAACCAAATTGGTACCTTGACTGAAACCTTTAATGCTATTGAAACTGCTAAACGTGCTGGCTATACCTGCATTATTTCTCATCGCAGCGGCGAAACCGAAGACACTACTTTGGCTGACATTGCTGTTGCAGTAAACGCAGGTCAAATTAAAACTGGTGCGCCTGCTCGTACCGACCGCGTGGCAAAATATAACCAACTGCTGCGTATCGAAGAAGACCTTGGCAAAGCTGCTAAGTACAACGGCAAAAAGGTTTTCTACAATATTAAATAAGCCTTTGAAATTTAAGAGCGTGTTACTGAAAAGTAGCACGTTCTTTTTTCTTGACACTACAACGGCTATATACTTTATTATTTTTGAGGGGACGTACTTTTTTTAAAGAAACGCTCATTGTTTCACGTGAAACATTTTATTTTTGAAAGGTGTTGTAGAAATGAGAAAGGCTTGTAATAAAATTTTAGGAGCTACTAAATTTTTAATAGTGTTCTTAATTGGGGCAAGTATTCTGCTGTGCGGAGGTTGTGGTGAAAAAGAAAATGCTGCTGTAAAAAGGGAAGGCAGCAGTTACAGCGTAACAGATATTACGGGTAAGACCTTGGAGTTCAGCGGCAAGCCCCAGCGTATTGTGTCCATGTCCATCGGGACGGATGAGATTCTTTTGGATTTGGTTCCTTTGGAGCGGGTGCTAAGCGTTACCTATTTGGCAGATGATGGTGGTATTTCTAATATTGTTGAGCGCGTCAAGACCATTCCTAACCGTACTCATGGTAATTCTCCAGAAAGTGTTATGGGTCTCAACCCGGACTTAGTGCTTATTTCTGACTTCTTCCCTCCTGAAAGCTACCAAACCCTGCGTGATATGGGGATGAACGTTTACGTTTACAAAACTCCTTCCAATATGAAGGAGATACAGGCTTCTATTATAGAGCTTGCCAATGTGGTAGGTGAGCCTGAACGAGGAGCACAGATAGTTGCGGAGATGAACGCACGCATTAAAAAGGTACAGGATAAATTGGCAAATATTAAGGAAAAACGCAGAGCTCTTTTCATCAGCGCTATTGGTGCTTACTATTCGCCGGATGGAACCTTTCGCGATACCTGTCGTCAGGCTTTTGTGAAAGATGCTACGGAGGATTTGAATTATTCTCAAGCCTGTAACTTGTCTCAGGAAATTGTAGTGCAGCTTAATCCGGACAGCTTTGTTATTGGCGATTGGAACTTTGACGGAAAGCACAGTCCTGAAGAGCTAAAGCAGGAGCTTTTGTCCAACCAGTCCTACGCTACAACTAATGCCGGTAAAAATAAAAGTGTCATTATCATTCCGTCTGCTCATCTTTTAACCTGTTCCCAGTATTTTGTTTTAGGGGTAGAGGATATGGCAAAAGCTGCTTATCCTGAATTTTTCCCTTGACTATATATTTGGAATATAGTGTATAGTAAGTCTTACCAAAATATTAGAGAGGTGAAAGTTATGACCTGTACCCATCCTAAATATGAACTTCCCAATGACCCCCATGCTAAATATCGTTACGACAGCGCAATGAAGCATGTGGAAGCAGCTAAAGCTGCAGGCAAATCTTCTGAAGAAATCCATGCCATCTTCAAGAGAGTTATGGAGTTCGACCCGAAAAATATTGACGCTATTCCCAATGACGAAGCTCACGCTAAATATCGTAGCGCAATGGTGCATATGCAAAAAGCTCTGGCTAACGGTAAAAGTGTTGAAGAAGCACACGAAATTTTTGAAAAAGTAAAGAACAGTACCGGTACCTGCTGCCATTGCCACGAATAAGCTCATAAAAACTAAAGGCTCAAAGCTAACTGATTAACAGAAGCTTTGAGCCTTTCTTTATTTATTTTTGACTGCTAAGAAAATTTTATTGATGTAATCATCCGTATTGGTATAGAACAAATGATTTTCGATTGTAAGGATGTAAATATCGCCTACTGCTTCCAGTTCGTTCAGCTCCATAAATTTATTGATGAGCTCCACCAGGCGGGAGAAATTTTCGTAATAGGTTCCCTTGAAGTAAATTTCTAAAAACTGTCCGGCAGGGAGCACTTCCACTTTAGATTTGCTCTTGTGTCCGGGAGTGTTGGGGACGAAGGAAAAATATGCCTTAGTAGGGTGAGAATTTCTTTCGACGAAAAGGTCTTCCTGGGAAATTATCCAGCCCATGTGTTTTTCCAAGGACTTTTTGCTGTGAAAGGCGGTTTGGGCGTGCTTGGTAAAGAGGATGATTCTATCCTTGCCATCATCCTTTGCAGAAACCTTAGTGACACGCATCAAACGTTCTTCCTGAAAAGTGAGCAGGGGCTTGTTGAATACATAGGGCTTTTCGGTTTTGGCATTGTTATAAATAACGTCCAAAGATTTTATAATGGCTTCGTTTTCCCTGATGATGTCCATACATTCTTTTTTCTTGTGGTTAACCAGGTTCATAAAATCATTTTTGCTGCGCTTGGTCAAATAAGCCTTGATATCTGCAATGCTTACATTAAAGGAGCGCAGGTTGACAATAATTTCTAAGTCCAAATATTGTTGGATGGAATAATGCCTGTAACCTTTTTCGCAGATGAAATCCGGTGAGAGTAAATCAATTTTGTCGTAGTACAACAGTGTCTGCTTGGAAACGCCAAAGAGATTTGCTAATTCGCCTGCTGTGAAATAATTGTCGTTGGAATCCTTATAAGACATAAAGCTTCTCACCTCTCTTGACTATATAATAGCTATATGGTTTAAAATTATAAACAAGTTTATGTAGGACATTGTATCATATTCTATATTGTATTGCAAAATATTTAGGAGGGCTCCATGAAAAAGATAGCGATTTACGGAAAAGGCGGTATTGGCAAATCTACAACAACAGCGAATGTATCTGCTGCTTTAAGCGAGCAGGGCTTAAATGTTTGCCAAATTGGCTGTGACCCCAAGAATGATTCTACTCGTTTGCTGCTTGGAAGGATATGTAGCCAAACGGTTTTAGATGTAGTGCGTGACAAGGAAGAGATTTTACCGGAAGATATTGTACATTTAGGCTACAACGGAATTAAATGTGTGGAGGCAGGAGGTCCTGAACCGGGAGTGGGCTGTGCAGGACGTGGGATTATCGTGGCTTTAGAAAAGCTTCGTTCCTTGAACGTGATTGAAGACGAGGACGTGCTGCTGTACGACGTTTTGGGTGATGTTGTTTGCGGCGGCTTCGCCGTGCCTATTCGTGAAGGCTACGCTACGGATATTTACATTGTTTCTTCCGGCGAGCTGATGAGCTTGTACGCTGCTAATAATATTGCTAAGGGTATCAAGCGTTTTGCTTTACGCGGTGGCGTGCGTTTGGGTGGTATTATTGGCAACAGCCGTAACACTCCTAATGAAAAAAATCTACTGGAAGAATTTGCCAAGCGCTTGAACACTAAGCTGGTTGCCTTCATTCCACGTGATGTTGTAGTGAACAAGGCAGAGAACAATCGCCAAACAGTTTTGCAGTACGCACCGGAAAGCACACAAGCGCAAATCTATCGTAGCTTGAGCAAGTACATTATGAATAATGAAAACTTGAGCGTGCCTACACCCATGTCCTTTGAAGAATTAGAAAAGCTGGTTGAAAAATATGGGAATTAAAACAAAAAGGTTTATCAATAGTAGAAAAAGCTGTAGCTGCAGTATGCCGGGAGTGTGGCGAGCCGTTGCCTATACTGATGGCGTGGTAGTAATTTTCCATAGCCCCAGAGCTTGCGCTCATATTGCTCGCACTATGGATATTAACACTCATTATCGCAGCTTGGGAGAGGGCAGGCAGGAGGAGCGTGCTTCCGTGCCGCTGCTTTCCAGCCAGCTGGAAGAGAAGCATTCTATTTTTGGTGGCGTGGACCGGCTAAGAAAGTGCATAGCCTTTGCCATAGAAAAATATCAGCCTAAGTGTTTGGTCTTGGGCAATTCCTGCGTGGCGGGGGTTATTGGTGATGACGTGGAATCCGTAGCCAAGGAAGTGGAAGAAGAGTATGGACTTCCTGTACTGACGGTGGATAGCTACGGCTTCTTGGACGGAGAATATTATGAAGGCTATTTTGAAATTACTTATAAATTGATTGATAGATTTTTACAGCCCCAAGAGCATGTTCCCAAAACTGTAGTGCTGTTAGGGGACAGTGGTGGTCCGTGGGGACATTATGCTACAGAAGCAACAAGGCTGCTGCAGGCCATGGGGGTGAAGGTCATTGGACAGTTCCCCGGTTATATGACCTTGGAGGATTTGCCAAGGCTGACCAGTGCGGAAGCGATGGTAGTGTTAGGCGGTAGAGGGCAGACCCACGATGATTTTAATAAGCTGACTAAGATTTTGGAGGAGCGTTTCGGTTTGAAAAGCTTGCCAGGAATTTACCCTGTAGGCTGGCAGCAGACAGAGCGTTGGCTTGTAGAAATTGGCAAGCTGTTAGATTGCGAGGCGCAGGCTTGCGAGGTCTTAACCAAGGAGCGCCTGGCTCTTCAAAAAAGCTTACAGCAATTTTTGCCTGTTACTAAAAATAAAAAGACTGTCCTATGCATTGGCAGATGGTTGATGTACTTCCATCCCGATGCCGTTTTAGGAACGATTAAGAATTTGGAACTGGATTTGACGGGAATAATTTTACTGGATGCCTACGAGGAAGAGTATCGTCAGGAAATGGTAGCGGCGTTAAGACTGCACACAGACGTAAGTATTTATACAAATATTGACGGGGAAGCCTTGCTAAAGGAAGCAGACCTGGTACTTACAACTCACGAATTGCAGGATAAAAATGTTAAACAAATTTTCCTGCCCATGCTGCCTAAGGTGGGAACTAATGGTGAGATAGAATTCATGCAGGCAATTTACAGAGTGCTTTGCAGTAGGCATGGCGGTGGAGGAATGATTTATGTATAGCAATAACCAATGGGGAAATATTTGTCACCGCGTTGATACCTGCGCCCTTTCCGGAGCTGCTGCCTTCGTAGCAGGGATTCCCGGCGCAGAAATTTTAGTGAATGGCCCGCTGTGGTGTTATTTTTACGCGCTCCGTAATTTGGAGCACGCTCGTTACGATATGGGGGAGCGCTTTCACGATTGCCAGCCGGATAACAATGCCATTGTTTACGGAACGGAAAAGTTTTTGACGGAAACCCTGCAGCGTTTACTGGAAAGGGAGAGCAAGCCATCATTGCTGTTGGTGGAAAGCAGCTGCTCTTTGAGTTTGATTGGTGATGATTTGGCAGGCATCGTGCGGAAGATGAACCTGACCCATCCCTTCGTTACTATGGATTGTGGCGGTTTGGTAGGTGGTTTTGCCGAAGGCTATGTTAAGGCGGCCTTGGCAGTGATTGATAAATTCGCTAAGGAAAGGCTTGCCGGCGTGCAGGAGGACGAGCCCAAGGAAAGAGCAGTGAACCTTCTGGGCTTGACAGATTTCTACTACAACGGTGTTGCCGATACTAAAGAAATATGCCGCTTGCTAAAAAAGGCAGGCTATAAAATAAATACTGTACCCGGAGCTGGCAGTAGTCTGGAAGAATTGACAGAGCTTGGCGCTGCGCAGCTGAACATTGTGTGTAATGAAGAGTTAGGCTTAAAAATTGCGCAGCATCTGGAAAAATGCTTTGGCATTCCTTATGTGGCAGCTGGCTTGCCCTACGGAATCAAGGGTACGCAGGCTTGGCTGGAGCAAATCAATTTAGCACTGCCTTGCGAAAATATGCAGGCAGTTAGGCAGGAGGCAGAGGAGCTGACAGAATTCCTTACTGCTAAGGGAAATGATTACCGCGGTTTGTGGGGAAGCATTTGGTTTGACAAGATAGTGCTTGCCGCGCCGGGAACCCAAGCCCTGTGCATGGCGCAGGCCGTTCGGGATGAATGGGCAGATATGGGCGAATTAGTTGTAATTTGCCAGCATGATGTAAAGCACAGCCGCTGTACTGCGGCAGATAAAATACTGCTTACCGGCAAGGATGCAGAAGAAATTGAAGAGCTTTTACAAAATGAGGAAGACCTTTTAATAATGGGAAGCTGTAGCGAAGCTTCTACTCTAAGGCGTAGGGGAACAAGGTTTTTAAGCTGCACCATTGCCTACCCTGCTGCGGAAGAAGTTTTGCTGACGGCAGTACCCTTTGTTGGATTGCGGGGAGCGGCGCATATGCTGCAAAAATTATGGAATGTATATATCCGCAGTGTTATAGATAAGCAGGTGCATAAATGAAAAGGCTGTGGCTAATCTGCGTGGTAATATTATTTTCCCTTGTACTTTGTGGCTGCGCCAAGGAGGAAGCTGATGTAAAGGAGCGGCTGCAGGAAGCTCAGGCTTTGCGTGAGCAGGGAATTGCTTATGAGGTTACGGACGAGGCGGGCAGAAGGCTGAGCTTTCAGGGAAAGCCCAAGCGCATTGCTTCCCTTACCTACGGAACTGACGAAATACTTACGGAATTAGTGGATAGCAAAAGAATTGTTGCTTACAGCCGTTGGGCTGGTGACCCGGAGATTACCTTTATTACCAAGGAGCAGGCGCGGAAGGTTGGCTGCAAGCTGCAGGAAAACACAGAAGCAGTTTTGGCAGTGCAGCCTGATTTGGTGGTGGTATCTGCTGCCTTGAGCAGTGATGTTATTGGAGCCTTGGAAGCCATGGGGCTAAAGGTTTACGTTGCCGGCCGTCCCAAAAATTATGAACAGATGCGGCAAAAGGTATTGAAGCTGGCAGAAGCCGTTGGTGAAAAGCACAAGGGCGAAGCCATTGTACAAAGTATGGATAGGCGAATGGCTGCGCTGAACGACAAGCTTTCCCAAATACCACGGGACAAACGCCGAACTGTAGTGGCGTTTAATTTTATCTCTGCCATGGGGCGCAAGGGTGACCTTATTGATAATATGCTGAACATGGCTCACGTCATCAATGGTGTGGCGCAGATACCCAGTGAATATACGAATAACTACGTTAGCAAGGAGCAGGTAGTACGCATTAACCCGGACATTTTTCTTTTGCCAACGTGGAACTACGATAAAAGGCAGGACCTGGACGGTTACGCCAAGCGTATTCAGTTAGACCCTGCCTATAAGGATGTAAAGGCTATCAAAAATAATCAGATTAAATTTGTTTCGGATAAGTACCGCTACGTTGCCAGCCATCACATTGTAGATGCTGTGGAGAGTTTAGCGCAGGCAGTTTACCCGGAAGTTTTTAGAGGTGAGAAGTTTTGGTAATAAAAAGAAAGAATGGCGGCTTGGCGCTGGTGGTTTTAGGTATCACCCTTATGGTTGTGGCTCTGGGCTCTTTAACCTTTGGGCAGATAGACGTACCCATGCATAGCACTCTCGCCATTGTGTGTGAAAAATTGGGCTTGCCCTTTTTTACAGAAGCAGATTTTACCAAGGAGCAGCTGGCAGTAATTTGGTTTATCCGCATGCCCCGTATGTTAGTGGGGCTTTTAGTAGGGGCAACCTTGGGAATTTCCGGCGCAGTAATGCAGGGGATTTTCAGTAATCCCTTGGCAGACCCCGGTTTAATTGGCGTTTCTGCAGGTGCGGCGACGGGAGCCGTGCTTTCCATAGCCTTGGGTACTGCAACGAGTAGCATGTACACCATGCCTGCCTTCGCCTTTTGCGGCAGTATCTGTGCTGTGTGCTTGACAGTGTTTCTTGCCATGCGCAATGGTAAGATTCCCGTTATGACACTGCTCCTTGCCGGCGTTGCTGTGGGCATGCTGCTTGGGGCAGTAACCTCCGGCTTGCTTACCTTTATGAACGAACAGAAGCTACAGCAATATTTGTTCTGGATGGTGGGCGGTTTGGACTATCGCCGTTGGGAGCATGTGTACCTTGCCCTTGGCCCCGTCCTGACCGGTATCTTCATTATGCTTTTGATGGCACGTCATTTAAATATCTTGGTCCTGGGCGAAACGGAAGCTAAGGCTGTGGGCATGCCTGTTACTGCCTTTCGCATGGGCTTGCTCTTCGTATCGGCAATGACTACGGCAACCTCCGTATGTGTCAGCGGCAGCATTGGCTTTGTTGGTTTAGTCATTCCCCATATGATGCGCATGCTGTTAGGCCCTGACCACAGGGTGCTGTTGCCGGCAAGTGCTTTGGGCGGCGCTATGTTCTTAGTTTTGTGTGACACTCTGGGCAGAATTGTTATTCCCCCCTCGGAGGTGCGGGTTGGTATTATGACCGCCCTCTTGGGCACCCCCTATTTCCTGTATTTATTGAGAAGAATGCGTAAGCAGTTCTTCTAGAAAGAGGTAGAGATGAGTAAGATTTTATTTTTAACCAATGTTATCCGCCGTATGGGGATGATGCAAAAAACAGTGGAGCGTTTACAAAGGGAACAAAAAATTAGTAATGCCTGCGCCTGCCACTGGATTACAGATACAACCCAATGGGATAAAAAATGGGTGGAAACTTTAAGCGACACAGACATAGTCCTTTTAAAATGGATGGGTAGCGGCTTAGACACTCCCTTCCTTAGACAATTAGTTAAGTTCTTAGATGAAAAGAAGCTTCCTTATTATATAGATGCTGCCGGAACGGATGAGGGCGAGCTGAAATACGGCTTTACAGAAGAACAGCTGGCAACCTTAAAAAAATATTCTTCCTTCGGCGGCGAGCGCAATTATTATAATTTGTGGCAGTATGTTAGCAAATGCTTGGAGGGGGATGTAAGCGGAGTGGAGCTTCCCGACCCGGTACACTGGTGCGGTATTTATCACCCTCGTGCTAAAAAGGTGTACACCAATTTGGCAGAGTACCAGAAGGATTTTTGCGACGCTTCCAAGCCTACCATTGGTGTTCTTTTTTACAGGGACGAATGGGTGTGGGGAGACCTTTCCTATCAGACAGCCACCATCGAGGAAATTGAAAGACAGGGCATGAACGCCATTTGTGTTTTCAGCAACGGTATGCCCGTTGAAGAAATGGGTATGCCAAGCCTGACAGAGGTGTTTAACCGCTTCTTCTGCAAGGACGGCGTGGCAGCCATTGATGCCCTTATCAATGTAATGAAGTTCTCGCTGAGCACAAGCGGGAATATTACCGTAGAATATTTCAAAAAATGGAACGTACCTATTTTGGCAGGCTATACCATTATGACCCACTATGATGAGTGGAAGGAAAGCTTCGAGGGGATGAACCCCATGGAGGTTTCTATTGCCATTGCCCTGCCGGAATTTGATGGAACCATTCACGGTGTACCCATTGGCTATAAAAATGTATTGCCTAATGACGACGTGCAGTACCTGCCCATCATGGAGCGCGTTCATAGAATGGTAAGCAAGTCTCGCAAATGGGCGAACCTGCGTCGTAAGGCTAATGCCGAGAAAAAAATTGCCATTATCTTCCACAACTATCCGCCCCGCAATTCCAATATTGGCAGTGCTGTAGGCTTGGATAGTATTGAAAGTATTAGGAGAGTTTTGGCGGCGATGCAGGAGCGTGGCTACAAGGTGGATACCATTCCGGAGGATACCAAGGAATTTATCAAAGAGCTTACCGCCAACGCTACTAACGATAAAAATTTGCTCACAGAAAAGCAAATTGCCGAAGCCAACAAGCTTTCAGGCGCAGCCTACAAAAAATTCTTTGATACCTTTGAAGCCAAGGTGCAGGCTCAGCTGATTAAGGACTGGGGCGAAGCGCCGGGCAGCGTTATGGAATACGACGGAGACCTTTTGGTTCCGGGAACAATGAACGGTAATGTCTTCGTCACCGTACAACCGCCTCGTGGCTTTGGGGATGACCCAAGCAAAATTTACCATTCCCCATACTGCGCACCTACTCATCATTATTTGGGCTTCTACCATTGGGTGAGAGATATTTGGCAGGCAGATGCTGTTGCCCATATTGGTACCCACGGCTCCTTGGAATGGCTGCCGGGCAAGAACGCAGGGCTTGACTGCACCTGCTACCCGGATTTGGCACTTGGCGATTTGGTTAACATCTATCCCTACAACATTACCATTACCGGTGAAGGCATCCAAGCTAAACGCAGGGGCGCTGCCTGCTTAATTGAGCATTTGCCTGCTCCCCAAAGCAAGGCTGGCGTTTATGACGAGCTGGAAGAGCTGGAAAAAATTATGGACGAATACGCCCACTTTGAAACCACTCAACCGGAAAACCTTGCCAATTTAGAAACCTTGGTTAAGGAAAAGGTTGCTGCTGCCAATTTGCAGGACGAAGTTCCCTACGACGAAAGCCAGCCCTTTGGCGAATACGTCATGGCTTTACACAACTACATTACCGATTTAAAGAACCTTGAAGTACATATAGGCTTGCATATTTTGGGACAGCCTCCCGTTGAAGAAGGCTTAACAGAATATTTGTGGATGCTTACCCGTCTTAACAATGGCGATATTCCCAGCTTGAGCCAAGTGCTTGCCAAATACTATGGTTATGAATATTACTTCCTGCTGGAAAACAGCAGTCTTATCTACGAACCCTTGAACATTACCAACGCGGCGCTCCTTGATAAAATTACGGAGCAAAGTCAGGAAATTATTATCATTTTGCAGGATAAGGACTTCACCGCAGAAGCCTTGGCAGATGTTTTGGCTTTGCCCTGGGTACAGGAGGGCAGCCCGGAATTTAAAGAAGACCTGGAAAAAATCTATCGTTATATTTGCGAAACCATTTATCCTAATTTAATGCTTACCACCCAGGAGCAGGAGAATATGCTCCGCGGCTTTGAAGGTCAGTATGTAGAGCCCGGTCCTTCCGGCGCACCTACCAGTGGCGGCGCTGATTTGCTTCCCACGGGACGCAACTTCTATGGCGTTGACCCGCGTACCCTGCCTACGCCGGCAGCTTGGGAGATTGGCAAAACCTTGGGTGACCAGGTTATCGAGCGCTTCATTGCGGAAGAAGGGCACTACCCGGAAAACGTGGGCATTGTTTTATGGAGTGGCGCCAATATGCGTAGCCATGGCCAATGTATTGCAGAATTTTTGTATCTGATGGGCTTACGCCCCATTTACCAAAGCGGCAGTATGCGTGTTAACGGCTTTGAGCCCATTCCCTTAAACGAGCTACGTCGTCCCCGCATTGACGTTACTGCCAGAATAAGCGGTCTCTTCCGCGATTCCATGCCAACCGTAGTAGAGATGCTGGATCAGGCTACACTGTTTGCCGCCAGCTTGGACGAGGACGTGGAGCTGAACTATGTGCGTAAGCATATCCTGGCAGATAGTGCCGAGCTGGAAGCGGAGGGTATGAGCAAGGAAGATGCTTGGCGACAGGCAGCCTTTAGAATTTTTGGCGATGAGCAGGGTGTGTACGGCGCAGGCGTTGCCGCCCTCTTGGAAGCCAAAAACTGGGAAACCATTGATGACATTGCCGATGTATATGTACGTTGGGGTGCTCACGCTTACGGCGGTAAGTTCAAGGGCAAATTTATTCCTCAGCAATTCCGCAAGCGTATGGGCAGCCTGGATATTACCATTAAAAATGAAGATAACCACGAAGTTAACATGCTTTCCAGTGATGACTACAACGCTTATCACGGCGGTATGATTGCTTCTGTTCGCAGCATCAAGGGTAGTGCGCCCCGTTCTTACTGTGGCGATAGCACGGATAAAACTAAAGTTAAAATGTTTAGCGTGCAGGAACAGGCGAAGCGCATCTTCCGTAGCGAGGCCATCAATCCTAAATTTATTGAAGGCATGATGAAGCACGGCTACAAGGGCGCAGCAGATATGGCGAATATGATTGCCCACAGCTACCAGTGGGATGCAACCAGTGCTGTAATGGAAGATTGGATGTACGAAAAGTACGCAGAAAAATACACCTTCGACCCCAAGGTGCAGGAATGGCTGCGTGATGTGAACCCTTGGGCATTGCAGCGTATGGCAGAGGTGCTTTTGGAAGCAGAGCAACGTGGTTTGTGGAACGCTAAGCCGGAAACCAAGAGCGAGCTGCAAAAATTGTACCTTTCCATTGAGGGAGAGATTGAGGAACGGAGCGATGCAAATTCCTAAAATAAAAAACTTAGTGCTAAGCCTGACGGGACAGTGTAATTTTGCCTGTCGTTACTGCTACGCCGCAGAACACAGCACAGAAAAAATGTCCGTGGAAACTGCTCTTGCCGCCATAGATTTGGCGGTGGGCAGCCTGCCCCAAGGGGAAAGCTTTATTATTCAGTTCAGCGGCGGGGAACCACTCCTGAATTTTGCTACACTGCAGGCGGTGGTGGAACACGTTAAACAAAACAAGCTGCCCGCCGTTTTACAGCTTCAAACTAACGCTTCGCTATTGACAGATGAAATTGCCAGGTATCTTTTTAAAAACAAAGTAGCCATTGGCGTAAGCCTTGACGGCAAGCCGGGGGTAAACGATAAATTACGCCTGACCAAAGCCGGCAAGGGAGCTACCAATTTGATTTTGCAGGGCTTGGAAGTTTTAAAACGCAATAATATTGCCTGCGGTCTTACCTGCGTAGTAACAGCAGATAATGTTAAGGAGCTTGCCGGAATTATAGATATGGCTTATTTTTTGGGTAATGTGCGTAAAATAGGCTTCGATTTATTGCGGGGGCAGGGGCGTGGCACTGGCTTAACTCCTCCTACGGAAGCAGAGATGCTAAAAAGCATGGAAGAGGTTTACACCAGAGTAGAGCTGTTAGGAAAATTGGCAGGCTATAAAATTCAGATTGCCCAGCTGGAAAGGGTGAAGCTTTTGTGCAGGGAAAGCTGCCGCCAATTTGGACATTGCTATGCCATGAACGGCGAAGCTGCCTTTGTAGATGCTACCGGAAAAATTTATGCCTGTTCCTCCCTGGTAGGGGATGCTGATTTTTACATTGGCAATGTGCAGGACGGGTTAGACCTTACCCTTGTAGAAAATATTAGTCGCAAAATTTCAGAAAGCATGTATTTTTGTAGGGAGTGTACCGATTTTAAGCTTTGTGGTGGAGGCTGCTTTGCTCGTTGGTACGGTAGTGGAGAACGTGTAGCGTATAGAAGTGAGTGCGCTATGAAGAAAACCTCCATTAAAAAAATTACATTTCTATGAAATTTTCCTCTTGTGTATATAGGCGGTATATGGTTTATAATCAGAAACAAATCTTATTAAGAACAGTTACTCAATTTTGAGAGGGGAAGAGAAAATGAAAAGAACTGCGGTTTATCCGTTTACTGCCATTGTCGGACAAGAGGACATGAAAATGGCACTTATCCTAAATGTAATAAATCCTGCCTTGGGAGGAGTGTTGATTAAAGGTGAAAAAGGTACAGCAAAGTCAACAGCAGTGCGCGCTTTGGCAGAACTGCTCCCCGCTATGCATGCTGTCCATGGCTGCAGATTTAATTGTGACCCTCATAACCCTAACCTGTTTTGCGATGATTGCGCGAAAAATCATACGTCTGGCGCAGAGCTTTATGTAGAAGATATTGCCATGCGTGTGGTGGAGCTGCCTGTAAGTGCTACCGAGGACAGAGTAGTAGGCACTTTGGATATTGAGCACGCCATCAAACATGGTGAAAAGAAATTTGAAGCGGGTATTCTGGCGCAAGCCAACCGCAATATTTTATATGTTGATGAAATCAATCTGCTGGATGACCACGTTGTAGACGTGCTGTTAGACGCTGCTGCCATGGGCATTAACACCGTAGAGCGTGAAGGTGTATCCTATTCTCATCCGGCACGCTTTGTTTTAGTTGGCACCATGAACCCGGAAGAGGGCGATATCCGCCCCCAACTGCTTGACCGCTTTGGCCTTTCTGTTGTGGTAACCGGTGAGCATGACCCTGCCCAAAGGGTAGAGGTTATTAAACGCCGCCTTGCCTATGAGGACGATGCTGATAAATTTATTGCAGGCTTTACCGAAGAGCAGCAGGCTTTGGCAGATAAGATTACCCAAGCCAGAGAAGTGCTTGCTAACGTAACCATTAGTGATGAGCTGCTGGAAACCGTTGCCAAGCTTGCCGTAGAATTAGGCGTTGACGGTCACCGCGCAGATATTACTGTTATTAAAACTGCTTTAACCCTGGCTGCCTTTAACGGACATCAGGAAGTAGAGCTGGAAGATGTGAAGGTAGCAGCCAAATTGGTACTGCCCCACAGAATGCGCCGCCGTCCCTTTGAAGAAGGACAGCT
This sequence comes from Phascolarctobacterium sp., assembly GCA_017467905.1. Lineage (GTDB taxonomy): Bacteria > Bacillota > Negativicutes > Acidaminococcales > Acidaminococcaceae > JAHHUH01. The sequence continues at coordinate 33,355 of JAFUKD010000020.1, read as the reverse complement.
GGATTGGAACAAGGTAGAAGCTTTCTTGGGACAGGAAGCATGAAAGGAGCCTGCTGAATGTTACTGCACGCTGTATATCCCTTCACTGCTGTAGTTGGACAGCAGCAGGCAAAACGCGCCCTGCTTATTGCGTTGGTAAATCACCACGCAGGAGGGCTTTTGATTGGCGGGCGTAAGGGTACGGCAAAAACCACTTTGGTTCGTGCCGCACAAGAATTGCTATCGCCACGCAAGATTGTTGATTTGCCTTTAAACGTTACCGAAGACATGCTCTTTGGCAGTATTGATATTGAATATGCTGTAAGTAAGGGCGAGCGTCGCTTTCTGCCGGGTATCTTAGGCAGGGCAAATGGTAACGCACTATATATAGATGAAGCAAACCTGCTTCGACAAGAACTGTTGACTGCGGTGCTTGATGCCAACACTGCAGGCTTTAACCATGTGGAGCGGGATGGTATTAGCTTTACCCACGAGGTAAGCTACACTGTCATTGGCACCATGAATCCGGAAGAGGGCATTTTGCCCAGCCACATCCTGGACCGTTTTGGAATGTATGTTGACGTACAGGGAGAAATGGAACCTGCGGATAGGGTAGAAATTATTAAACGCGCCTTGGCATACGGCAAGGACATTGGCGAATTTAGAAAGCAGTACGCTGAAAGCGTAGAAGAGCTGCGAGCACAGGTGCAGGCTGCTAAGGAAACCCTGCCCCAGGTAGAAGTAACTGAGGCAATGATGCAGCTGGCGGCGCAGATGTGCGCCCAAGCCTTTTGCGCAGGGCATAGAGCAGAAATTTACTTATTGGAAGCTGCCCGTGCCATTGCCGCTTTGGCGAAGCGCACCTACATTTTGCCACAGGATATGCAGGAAGCAGCTGTTTATGTTTTGCCACACCGCATGCGCACTCCGCCGGAGCAACAGGAAATGGAAGAGCAGGAAGAGGAGCAGGAGGAACGGGACGAAAATCAGGAGCCTCAGGAAAATGAGGACGATGCTCCCCAAAATCCTGATGAGCTTCCGCCACCGCCACCACAGCCTGATGACGAGGATGATGACGGCAGCGACGAAGACCCTGACGAAAATAAAGAGCAAGATGAAAAGGAACAGGAGCAGCAGGACAGTAGCCAGCTTGCTCCCGAAGAACAGATTGCTGATATAGATAGAACCTTTAAAATTCCCAAGCTTGTCCTTGATATGGGCAAGAACAATACGCTGCGAAGGGGCAGTGGCAAGCGTAGCGCTACCAAGACAGATTTAAAGCAGGGGCGTTATGTCAGGGCAGAGCTTCCTAAATCCAAGGTGGAGGACTTAGCCTTTGATGCTACTATCCGTGCGGCAGCACCCTATCAGAAAATGAGGGAAGCCAACGGCTGCGCCCTTAATATTCAAAAAGAAGACCTGCGCCAAAAGGTAAGGGAAAAACGCATTGGCAACACCTTCCTTTTCGCAGTGGATGCCAGCGGCTCCATGGGTGCGAGGGAGAGAATGCGCGCTGTTAAAGGAGCAATCTTTTATATGCTGCAGGATGCTTACCAAAAGCGTGACCGCGTGGGAATGATTGGCTTTCGCCGTCAACAGGCAGAGGTACTGCTTCCCATTACAAGAAGCGTTGACCTTGCCCAAAAATGTTTGGCAGAAATGCCTACGGGTGGCAAGACACCTTTAGCTGATGGCTTGGCGACTTCTCTTTTAACACTGGCGAAGCTGAATAAAAAGGATAGCGAGCTGGAACCCATCTTGGTTTTGGTAACTGATGGCAGGGCAAATGCCGTAGAAGGCAACGAAGACCCTGTAGCAAGTGCTATCAAAATGGCAGAGAAAATTCGTAAAGCAAAGATAACCTCCGTAGTCATTGACACGGAAAGTGATTTTATAAAATTAGGCGTTGCCAAGAAGGTAGCGCAAGCCATGGGTGCAAGCTATTACAGCCTGCGCCAGCTTTCCAAGGAGCAAATCCTAAGGATTGTACGCAACTTGGGAGAATAGAAAATACAGAGGAGCTTACCCACAAGGAGGTAAGCTCCCAATAATTTTGCTTTGGTGCTGAGTAATCTACAGGCAAGCCATTTATGGGTACTTGAAAGGCATACAATAAATAATTTTTTAGGAGATGACTTCGATGAAAAAGCAAACATTGACAAAAAGTATGCTTATGACAGCACTCATCTGCGGATTTGTGCAGTGGGGGGGTACAGCGGTACACGCTGAAGAACTGCAGGAGTTTACCCTTGACCCTATGGTTGTTACTGCACAAAGAATGGAAACAAGAGACTTGGATACTCCGGCTTCTACAACTGTAATTACAGCAGAAGAAATTGCCCAAAGCGGTGCCCCCAACGTAGACACTCTGCTTTCTCGTCAAATTGGTTTTAATGGCATGTCCTATGGTCCTAATGGACAAGAATATGCTGGTTCTAGCTCCCGAACCAAAATTAGAGGTTTAGATAAAGGAACTCTTGTTATGGTTAATGGTGCGCCAATGAACTTAAATAATTATAATGCAATTTCTAATATTCCTTTAGAAGCAATTGAAAGAGTCGAAATTGTTAGAGGTTCTAACGCAACATTGTATGGTGCAGAAGCTATGGGGGGCGTAATTAACATTATTACGAAGAAACCTACAGAAAGTAAAACTTCTATTACTGGTATGGTTGGTAATTATACAAATAAGTGGGCTGCTGGTCATGAAAATGAAGTGTTTTCCATTTATTTTGAAAATGAATATTACGATGAAGTAGACCCGCAGTCTAGAAAATTCCCTTATAGGAAATATTCAAGTAAGGCTAATCCTACTAAGGAAACAGACTACAAGTATAATTATAATACATTAGGAAAATCTAGAAAACAGAGCCTTTTCTTGACAGGTAATGTAGGTAAAAATTTAACCTTAAACTATAATCATTCAGATGCTGAATATAATAGATTCCAAATTAAGCGTTCTGGTAGCACTCCAGATGAATTAGAAAAATCTTTCAAATATGAAGATGAAAGAGATACAGCAAGTTTAGTTTATGATAATGCTGAAGACGGTTTAAAATCGGTATTATCATTTAATAGAAGAAGTTTTGATTCAAATCAAGCTAATGCTGGTAAAAAATTTGAATTAGCTGGTGGCTCTTATGAAATGTATAATGTTACCAGTGATACTCAAAAATCTTGGAGATTTAATGACGAAGAAGATAGCTTGATAGCTGGTTTGGCAATTAAACGTGATTTCTTCCAAAACAACAAATATAAATTTCAAAAAACTGATAGAACAAGTGTAGGTGTGTACACATCTTATACTCACCAATTCGATTCAAAGTTTAGCGCAACTTTAGGTTTACGCGGGGAAGTAATTAATGATTATGATGAAGATCAGAATGTATTCTTACCTCAATTCCAAACATTATATAAAATGACTGACGATTTATCTTGGTACACTAATGTTGGTAAATCTTTCATTATGCCAGCGATGAACAGTTTGTTTAGTACCACCAGCGACACTTCTGCACATATTTTAAAAAAATCTAATGGACTTAAACCTCAGGAAGGATGGACTTACGAAACAGGTCTGAAAAAAATTACAGATAGTACTTCTACAAAATTAGCCATTTTTAATATGGACATTGAAAATAAGTTTGCTTGGAGTAGCGAAGCAGCTTTAGGAATTGGTACAGATACTAGCAATAATATTCAAATTAATAAAGGTGATTTTAGAAATACGGGTGTTGAACTAGAATATACGAAGCTTCTTAATGAGAATTGGAAATATAATTTAGGTGTTACTTATTCTGACCCTGAAGTAAATGATGATGGAGAATGGGTACAGGATAATGCTAAATTCCAGTTTGTGGCTGGTGTGGGATATCAGACTAAAAAGTTTAATGCTAACGTAAATTATTTGTTCTTGGGAGACAGACCTGACAGTTATTATCATGAAGTCGCTAATAATAGATATTATGCACTTCCTGATAGAAATATGTTGAACGCAAACTTTATGTATGCACCGGATAAGAATAATTCCTTTGCTTTAGACTTCTATAATATTCTTGATAAAGATGATGTTGTTAATGATTATGAAAACTATGGTTTGCCTTTCAACTGGACTTTGACTTACACTCATACCTTCTAATTTAAAACTACCTCGCAGGCAAGCGACAACTTAATTCTTACAACCTACTTCATTCCTAAAATTGTAAAACGCCTCGTCAACCTTCTGGTTGGCGGGGCGTTTGTGGTAGTGGGAAGCTGTCAAATCATCCAAACGGGTACAATGTAATTATCCTTGTCGATAGCGCTGAGTGTTGGTTTCATACAAATAACAGCACCTTTTGCTCTTGGGGTAGAAGCTCTATCTAACAGGTTAAAGACCTTGATAAGTTCTGTACCGGGGTTAGCAGTCTTTTTAATTTCAATCGGATTTAAGACACCGTCGTGTTCCAAAACGATATCAATTTCTTTAGCATCTTTGTCACGATAGTAATACATATATGGCTCTTTACCACAGTTCAAATAAGTTTTAGCTATTTCAGAGACAACATAATTTTCTAAAATAGCACCATTCATTGCACCGCTTTCTAAAGTTTCTGCGCTGCTCCAACGCGTTAGATGGCATACCAACCCTGCGTCATAAAAATATAATTTGGGAGTTTTTACTAATCTCTTCAACAAATTATTTGAATATGGATGTAGATAAAATATTATACCTAAGGTTTCTAAAATGCCAAGCCAATTTTTAGCTTGAAGCTGATTTATGTCTGCATCTCGTGCAATTTCAGCGACGTTCAAAATTTGACTACATCTTGCAGCTACAGCAGTCATAAATCTTAAGAATTTAAGAGAGTCAATGGTGTCAGACAATTCTTTTACATCTCTCTCTATGTAAGTGCTGATGTAGCTGCTGTAAAAGATTTGGTTATTCTTGTTAATACCGCTAATTATTGCTGGCATTGAACCTTTGAAGATACGCTTAAAGATTTCATGAGTGTCAGCAGGAGTTCTTTCCTGTTGCCTAATGGCAAGTTTTCCTAAATCTAAAGCAAAGGGTTCCATTCTTCCATTGCTTATTTCTGCTTGGGAAAGAGTTGTCATGGATAAAACAGCCACTCTGCCGGCAAGAGATTCTTGAACCCCACGCATAAGCTTGAAAATTTGGGAACCAGTTAGCCAAAAAGCTCCGGGTTCATGATTCTTGTCTACATTTATCTTTATATAAGTAAATAGTTCAGGAGCGTACTGTACTTCGTCGATAAGTACTGGTGGCTTGTGCAGTTGCAAGAAAAGTTCTGGATCAGTTTTTGCTAAAGCTCTTTCGTTTAGGTCGTCTAGTGAAACGTAGTTTCTGTTGCTACCTTCCATTAATTTTTTTAACATCGTGGTTTTACCTACTTGGCGAGGTCCAGTAAGTAAAACTACAGGATATTCTTTGATTACCTGTTCAACAACTGCTTCTAAATTTCTGGTGATATATTTCATTCAGCTCACCTTCTTCGGCTAATTTATAATCTGATTACATTTTAGCCGAAGTTTTTATGAGTGTCAATTATAAAACTCCTCGTTAACCTGGAGTTGGCTGGGCGTTTCATTTATCATCTAAAGGTTTTTAGGAAATGTTCTTAAAAACTGCTTGCGTATATAGCTAGTGTATAGTTTAGAATAAGAAGCATAATAAAATTAACAAAGAGTAGCTAACAGGTATTTAACTCTTAGAGAGGAAGCTGGGTGTGATTCCCACACGATCCCGTCGCTGTGATGGTGAGCGCTTCAAAAAATGTCACTGGGTAAAACTGGGAAGGCTTGAAGTTGCGATGAACCTTAGTCAGAAGACCTGCCTGTTCAGCGATTTACTAACACTGCGCGAGACAGTCAAGGTAAAAGGACGATTAGTTTTTCTAAGACCTTTATTTGCTATGCGCAAAAAAGGTCTTTTTATTTTGGTTGGTTTGTAAATGAGTAATGCACGACCATGGAAGAATGGGTGCATGAAAGTTTCCAATATATTTTTTAGGAGATGAATTTATGAAAAAGATGACTAAGGCTATGTTGATGACAGCGCTCATTTTAGGCTCTGTGCAATGGGGGGGTACAGCGGTACACGCAAGTGAAACCACCTTACAAGAATTTACTCTTGACCCGATGATTGTTACTGCGCAAAGAATGGAAATGCGTGATTTGGATACTCCGGCAGCAGTAGAAGTATTTACTCACGAAGAACTTGTTGCAACTGGTGGTAATAACTTACAAGAAGCATTGAAGTTTGGTACTGGTTTGATGTTCCAGTCCCAAGGTGTAAAAGGTACTTCACAAGGCACTATGACTAGTAAAATTATTATCCGTGGTGTAGAAAAGGGTACTTTGGTGCTCGTTGATGGTGTTCCGATGAACCAAAGTGGTCGTTATAACTTAGAAGATATTTCTGTTGACTTGATTGAACGTGTTGAAATTGTACGTGGCGGTGGTGCCGTATTATATGGTTCTGAAGCTACTGGTGGTGTAGTTAATATTATAACCAAAGGAACTAGAACAAATAAAATTAGAACAGCATGGGGTAATTTTGATGGTCAAAATCATGCTATTGATTTACAAGCTGGCAAATTAGGATTTGGTTATTCTTATGAAAAATTTGGTGATGTGGAAAATATGTCTGACCCAGCTGGTGGTAGACCTGTAGGTAACTATTACAATATTGAACGTGGGGAACATAATAATTTTAATATGCGTTATAATTTCAATGAGAATCTCTATTTGACTCATAACTACAATGAAAATAATGCACATTATGTGTATGCATATAAACCGCAGAATGGTGCCGTAAATAAAGATGTTATTCATACCATTAAACAGCATGTTACACAATTACATTACAATGATGAAGATATAAAAGCTGTAATGTATTATAACGATAAAGATCAAAATGCATTAACAAAAGCAAGAAACAGTTCTAAGGTTAATGGGAATACAGTTTATAAGGATACAATGAAGTCAGTAGCAAATGCCGGATATAATGATAAAAGCTTTGGCTTTGATTTCCAGAAACAATGGGATATGAAAGATGACACTTTAATTATGGGTGCAAGTTTCCAAAGAGATCTTTGTGATTATTCCGAAGATAGTTTGACCTTATCTAGCGGAGCATATGAGGTAGCTTCTCGAGAGTTTGAGCGAAATATGTATTCAATATATGGTCAATATAGTCATGCACTTAATAATGTGTCTGATATTATTTTTAGTGCACGACAGACTTGGACAGGTCAAACTAAGGCAGATGGTTCTACTGCTGATGATACAAGTCTTAATGGCGAAAATTATCATAATTTTACACCAGAAATTCAATATATCAATAGATTGAGTAAAAATACTAGTTTTTATGCTAAAGCAGGTAAATCTTTCATGATGCCAACATTTACACAAATGTTTGGTTCTGGCAATATTATCGGTAATGCTGATTTGGAGCCGCAAGAAGGTACGCATTATGAAATCGGTTTAAAGAAAAATATTGCTAATCAAGCATGGCGCTTGGCAATTTTCAATTATGAAATTGATAATAGTATTGAATCAAAGTGGGTAGCAGATAAAGGAAATGATAGTTGGGATGTTCAGTACACCAATGAAGATATCAAAAATACTGGTATTGAATTAAGTTGTGATGTGGATATGGGTAATGGCTTAACTGGTAACTTTGGCGTTTCTTATAGTAATCCTCAAAAATATTCAACAACTACTGAATATGGTATTGAAACCCAAGGTAGATGGAGAGATTACTATGGCAAGTTTCAATTCAATGGTGGATTGAACTATCAAAAAGATAAATGGAATACTTCCCTTAATTTCAACTATATCGGAAAGAGAACTCGCGATGTTGACGCAGAAAGTTCTATGAAACCATATTTGTTTACCAACCTTAATATTTCTTATAAGCCTACCAAAGATAGTAAGTTCTTCTTGAATATCGATAACTTGTTAGATAGAAAAGATATCACTACCGCAGCAACTTCTTCTTTCTACACTATGGAAAGAAACTTTATGCTCGGTTATGAACACTCTTTCTAACCCTTAACCCTACGGAGGTACTCCAATGAAAAAAGTTAAACTTATTCTATGTTTGACCTTGGGATGCTTGCTGATGCTTGGTTGCGTTGGCGGACAGGCTGCCGGCAAACGCCTGGAGATGGACAAGGCGAAAGCAATCGCAACGCTCCAAGTGGGCTTCGATTACAGCGAAGCGGAGCTTGGCAAATATCTTGACCAAGGCATGAGCTACAAGGAACTGAAAAATATCTGCATGCATGCTTTTGCGGCGAATGTTCCCTTGCAAGAGGTTGCTAACTTGCGCCATAAGTATGGTTGGACAAGAGTTAAGTTTTTGCTTGGTCTTACTCCGCAAAAGTTTTATGAGGGCGAGCTTAACTACAAGGCTAACAGGCTGTATAAGATAATGGGCTTGGATAAAAAGACTTCCATTAAATATATGAAGCTTGGCTTTGCTTCCCATCAAGTGAAGCGTGCCAGCTACATTGCCCGCCATTGTGACGTTCCCTTAATTGATATTCTGAATATGAAGACTCGTCAATTAAAATGGGGTGATGTGGCAGAACAGCTTGGCTTACCTCGTGATGCTTGTATGAAATAACACAAACCAATGACGGCGCTTTGCGCGCCGTCATTATCAATGCTATCTAAGATTTATGAAACTGGCTTTCTTGGTTGCTCAGGAAAGTAGCTTGCTGAAAGCAATCCCTAAACGCTGCCTGTGAAAGGTATATATTAATGAAGAAAACTTTAATTTTACTGCTCGCTTTGCTTACCTGTTTTGTACTTGGTTGTGCAAGCGAGAGCAGACCTGTTGAAAAAGAAAATACTGCGAACGCTACATACAGCGTCGTTGATGATAGAGGCAAGGTGTTCCAATTTGCGGAGCCACCTACCAGAATGATGACTACCAGTCTTGCTTTTCAGGATATTCTTCTGGAAATGGTACCTGTGGAGAGCTTTATTGCAACCTCGGTTTCAGCAGCAGACCCTAATTACTCTATGACTGCGGAGCTTTCCAAGAAAATACCTAACAAATACCGTCCCCGCATTACGGTGGAGCAGGTTTTGAAGTATAAGCCTGACCTATTTATTACAACGCCTCAAACTTCACCGGAAGTGAGTGCTACCTTGGAGGATATGGGTGTGCGTGTCTTTATGCTTAATGCAGCAGAGACCTATCCTGATATTAAAAAGAGCATTGCTAAATTAAGCGAGCTGGTAAACCAAAAGGAAAAAGGCTTGGCTCTGGTTCAAAGGATGGAAGCTGGGGAGAAGGCTTTAGCAGAAAAGCTGGCAGTTATTCCCAAGGATAGGCAGAAGCTTGTAATTCAGCTTACTTATAGCGGAACCTACGGAATGTTGCAGAATATTTTTGGTATGCTCTGCGATTTGGCATATGTACAAAATGGTATGGAGATTATGCCCGTTCGCGCCAGTATGCCTGTGAGTAAGGAAAAGATTGTGGAGCTGAACCCTGACGTTTTATTCTTACCCTCTTGGGATGCTAAGGGGAGTCAGAATTCTGATGCTTATTTTCAGCAAATCATTACTGACCCTGCCTACAAGGACTTAACGTGCATAAAGAGCAAGGCTGTTTATAAATTTCCGGAGCGCTATCGCTACTGCACCTCTCACTATATTTTAGAGGGGGCAGAGTATATGGCGAAGCTTGTTTACCCTGAATACTTACAGTAATTGGAGATAACCCTATGTCTGAAAATGTTATTGAGCTAAAAAATTTAACCATTGGTTATGGTGAACGCCATGTGCTTTCTTGCGTGAATGCTTCCATTCATCCGGGAGAGATTGTGGGTATTATCGGGAGGAACGGTGCGGGCAAGAGTACCCTGCTTAAAACTATTCGTGGAATTTTGCCAAAGCATAGTGGGGAAGTGCTGTTCTTTGGCAAGGCGCTGGAAGCATACCACGAAAAGGAGCTTGCCTGTAAGGTTGCTTACCTGCAGCAGCATGTAGAGGTTGGCTTTGGCTATACGGGGCAGGATGTTGTGCTGGCAGGACGTTACCCTTATATGAAGTGGTGGCAAAGCGAGAACGAAGCAGATAAAAAGCTTGCTTTGGACTGCATGGATTACACCGGAACCTTAGAGCTTGCTGATACTCCGGTGACGGAAGTGAGCGGCGGGCAGAAGCAACGTATTTTATTGGCAAAGGTTTTAGCGCAGCAGACACCTATTTTATTTTTAGACGAGCCCACTACGGGGCTTGATATGGTTTATCAGGAAGAAATCTTCCGTTTTGCCAAGGAGCTTGCTCAAATGGGGAAGACCATTCTGATGGTGGTACACGAGCTTAATTTTGCAGCCAAGTACTGCTCCCGCATCCTGCTGTTAGGCGAAGGGAAGCTGTTAGCCGACGCGCCACCTGACGAAGCCTTTACGGAAGAACTGTTAAGCCGTGCTTATGATGCGGATATTCAGGTGACACGCAATCCTCTGAATGGCAGCTTGGAAATTACTACCAAGGTTAATCCGCAGGAAAAGGCAAAGGAAAATGCCTTGCTGCAAAAAATTTGTAAGCTATAGTTTTTATGGCTTCGTGCCACAAAATAGAATTAAAGGAGTGATTTATAATGAAAATGAATTTGAAAAAGGTTTTGGCAATGGGTTTGTTGTGCGCTGTTGGCTGTGGCTTTACCGCTATGGGTGAGGCTGGCAGCTTTAAGCTTAGCGAAGATGTGAAGGCTCCTACCATCGCTTTGAAGCAGGCTGCTCAAGTGGGCTTGCTTACTCATGAAACTGCAGAGCTGCAAAATTTGGCAGATAAGGATGCCATCCTTGTAATGAGCTTTGGCACCACCATTAAAGAAACCCGTGAAAAAAATATTGATGCTACCGTTAACGCTATTAAAGCATTGTATCCTGATACCAAGGTTGTAGTTGCTTATACCTCTCATATTATTATCGATAGAGTGAAGGCTAACGAAGGCTTGGTGATTCCCACTCCGGAAGAAGCTTTGGCACAATTAAAGGCAGAAGGCTACACTCGCGTTGCTATGACCTCCTTGGATATTATTCCCGGCATTGAATATGATTACAAAAAAGCAGTGTTCAATTTACATAAGAACGATTTTAAAAAGGTTACCTTTGGTACTCCGCTGATGTATTGGCAAGGTCAAGAGGGTAAGGATGACGACGTTGCTGCTACCATGCAGGCATTGGCAACCCAATTCCCGGAAACCGGTAAAAAGGATGCAGTGCTTGTAATGGCACATGGCACTCCCCATCCGGCAAATGCTTACTACGCAGTAATGCAGGACAAGCTAATTGACCTTGGTTATGAAAATGCGCTGCTCTTTTCTGTAGAAGGCTGGCCTGCTTTCGACAATGTGCTGGAAGAATTGAAGGAAAGAAAGATTAAGAATGTAACTATGATGCCTTTGATGATGGTTGCCGGCGACCACGCTATGAACGATATGGCAGGCGATGAAGAAGATTCCTTTAAATCCCTGTTGGTTAAAGAAGGCTATAATGTTGATGTGTACCTGCATGGTTTGGGTGAAAATGTTGACGTACAAAACCTGTTCGTGAAAAAAGCAAGCCAAGCTTGGGAAGCATTGCAAGCAAAATAAAAAATTATCCTCCGTCCGAAAGAAGGCTAATAAGCTCCTCATTCAGACGGGGGACTTTTTTTAGAAAAGTGGAGGCTTTGTGAAATTAACTATTGAGTGTATAGCAACTATATAGTTTATAATTAGCCAATGTATAGAGAAAACTAATTGGCAAGCAGATTTAAGGAGGATTTATGAAAAAACTTTTCTTGATTGTATGTGCGTGCTTTACGATGCTGTTGTGCGCAGGCAATGCTTTTGCCAATAACCCGGTGCCCCAGCCTAATCAAGACCCTATGAACTGGGAGATTAGCATGATGCCCAAGCCCACTGCCGAAGAAATTGAAGCTGCCCGTTGGAGTGTGGTGGTGGAAAACGATTTAGGTGTTTACGCTTACGACATGGGTTCCTTGGATTTTGCCAAGGATAAAAATGATGAGTACGATAGAAACGTGGTCAATGTTTTGGTAAAGACCGTGTTTACTAATAAAGATGTGCTGAAAAAATTGAAGCAGGATTACGCCGAGAAGCTTGAAGGCAAGGAAAAGGTATTGTATTGCAAAATGGATATGCAATATAAGATGAAGGAAAAGGCTTACACCGTCAAGACCATGCAGGTATTTACCAATACTGACAGACAAATTGACGTGAAGAAGAATAAAAATAAATTTGCTCCCATTCCGGAAAAATCCTTTGCGGAAGCGTTGTACGAGGTGTGCCAGAAATTTGTGGCTGACGTAGCTGATGCAGAGCAAGCTGCCAAGGAGCAGGCTGCCAAGGAAGCTAAGGAAGCAAAATAAAATAAGAAGCGATTGTTAGAACTTCAAAAATAAATATCGTGATGACAGGTGCTAATTTAGTTAGCTTAATAGAGAAGCTGGGCGTAAATCCCACACGATCCCGTCGCTGTGATAGGGAGCGACTTCGTAAATGCCACTGAGCTGTGCTTGGGAAGGCAGAAGGAGCGATGAACTTTAGTCAGAAGAACTGCCTGCCATTGGTTACTGCTACTGCGTGCGACGGTAAGGGTTCACTGTGAGTTTCCAACCAAGGACTTACTATGCCTTCTGCTGTACATCGTGGCGGAAGGTTTTTGTTTTTGTGATTGGAGCGAGAAGATGCGAATTTTACTGCTGGTACTGCTACTTGTATCCTATGTGCAGGTGGCCTGCGCCGTAATGAAGCTAGAAGCTAAATATCCTTACCATCTGGAAAAGCAGGGAGTGCATACTGTTTACGAGGAAAGCACTGTTCCTATTTATGTGAACCTTGTTAATTTTGATAATGCTGCTCCCGTGGAGGCAACTGTTAAGATTACTTTGCCCCAAGGCTTTGAACCCTTGACGGAAGGCAATGAGGAAAAATGGCAGGTGGTTAGGGAGCAGGATAAAACCATTGCTACTACCAAATGGCTGCTGCCCGAAGATTACGGGCAAACCTTTGACCTGTTGTACCTTGAAGCCCAAGAGGGGATTGCTTTGGGAGAAAAGCAGGTGTTAGTAGAAGCCCAAAGTGGTGCGTGGCAGGACAGCAAGGTTTTAAGCTTTACCTACGCGGCGGGGCAGGCTGCTCCTGAGGAGGTAAGCAAGGGTAAGAAAAAGGTGGACCGTAAAAAATTTAACTGGTACATCCAAAGCATTACCTTTCCTGTAGATAGCTTAGGCTTGAAGGATGACAGAGCTGAGGACGGCGTAATTTATGTGCGCGATACTTCTCTTGAAGGCTTCCGTAACCGTATGACCGGCGAGGGAGCTACCAGCTGGAGCTCTGTGTTTAACCATCCGGCTGCACATTTGCTGTTAGAGCTGCGCAATCCTCAAAGTGACGTGCGGGTTTTGAAATTCAAGGCAGAGCTTGTAGATAAGAATACAGGGGAGATTGTTCCGGGCTTGCGCACTGCCGGCAAGGTTAGCGACGATGCGGAGCAGGGCTGGCATGGCAATGACGAAGAAAAGAATGAAACTACGGCGCTCATTTCCCTGGATGGGAACAAGGCTCCGCGATTTATTCTTCCATTATATATAGACTACTTGAACATTTTAGAAGGCGAATACAATTTACGCATTACTATTTCCGGCAACGGACAGGAGAAGTTGCACGAGGCTCCCGTCATTATCGCCAAAAAGCATAGCATTGGTTTGCTGGCTGTTGGCTTTGCCTTTGTCTGCCTGTTGATTGTGCTGGGCTTTAGCTACAAAATTAAAAATTGTATCTACCGCGTTGGTGCCAAGGGTGCCATTACCGTAGCACTCTTTGCTGCCATTGCCTTCGGCGGTATAACTTTGCCCACTACTATTTTAGGAGACCTGCTCCATGTTTTCTTGGGACCCTTCTCCGGTTTGATAACAGGCTTGCTTAACGGAGTGCTCCATTATCTTTTGATAATGTCCCTGCTGATGCTGTTCCGTACTCCCGGAGTTTTAAGCCTGATGTTCGTAGTGAAGTTTATGCTTTCCGGTTTGATGTTCGGGCATTTCTCTCCCTTGGGTGTGTTAAGCTGCTGCGTTTCCATTGTGGTTCTGGAAGCCACGTTATATTTTAGCGGCTTTTATACCAATACTCATTCCAAGGGGAATTTTATGGTTTTGATGTGCTTCCTGTTAGGCTTGGCAGATGCCTTCATTACCTTTGTAAATTTAGAGCAGATGATGTTCTTCTACCGTTTGTATTACGCAGACTGGTATTTAGCCTTATATATGCTTATCAATGGTGTGCTGTACAGCAGCATTGGCAGTTGGCTTGGCTATAAGACGGGCATGAAGCTGCGTCAGGTAATGGGGGAATAGCTTATGTTGAAAATTGAAGATTTATCCTATCGTTACCTTAGCCGCCATAAATTTACCTTGAAAAAAATAAACCTACAGCTGGCAGAAGGCGAGATGCTTCTTTTGGCAGGACGTAGCGGCTGTGGGAAATCCACCTTGATTAAAGCCATCAGCGGCTTGCTGAACAACAACGACAAGGGCGAGCTGCGAGGGAAAATTTACTTGGAGAATGAGGATATTACCAACTTTTCTCCGGAAAAGATTGGCATTTTAGTTGGCACGGTGTACCAATCGCCGGACGACCAGCTATTTGCCATGACTGTTGCTGACGAAGTGGGCTTCGCTTTGGAAAACCAAGGCTTGGAGCCGGACTATATCAAGGAGCAGGTAAGTGAAACCCTGCGCCTGGTTGGCTTGGCTGGCTTTGAGAATTACAGCATTCACCAGCTTAGTGGTGGCCAGCGTCAACGGTTGGCTTTGGCTTCTATTTTAATTACCAAGCCACGGCTTTTGATTTTGGATGAGCCTGTCAGCCAGATGAACCCCCAAGGGGTGCAGGACTTTTTGAATTTGCTTCTCAAGCTGAATCGCGAGGAGAAAATTGCAATTTTAATGGTAGAGCACCGTGTTAACGAGCTTGCCGGATATTTTAAGCGTTTAGCTGTAATGCAAGCTGGCAAAATAATTTATGACGGTGCTACAGAAAATGCCTGGAGCCTTTTGGATGGTAAGGAGGACGTTGGCTTGCGGGAGCCTCAGAATGTAAAGCTGTGCAGAATTTTGGAGCTTTCGGAATTGTCATCCGTTCATCAAAAGGTGGTAAGCCTTATTAAAAATGAATGTAGCCTTTTGGAAAAGGAGCAGGCAACTTGCAAAAGCTGTTGCGCTCCCTCGGAAAGAATAGTTGAAGTGCAAAGCCTTCATTATAAATATCCCGGTGCTGCCGAGGAAACCTTGCACGGCTTGAACTTCGAGCTGTGCCAAAAGCAGATTACCGCCCTTATGGGCTTCAACGGTGCTGGGAAAAGTACCTTGATGAATTTGCTGGGCGGTTTGGCGAAGGTGGAAGAGGGCAGTGTAAATTTAGCTGGCGCTCCCATCGAGAAGGGCTTGGGAAAAATTGGTTACCTTAGGCAGGAGCCAGACCTGATGCTTTTAGCTGATACGGTTTTAGAAGAGCTGTGCTGGAAAAATAAAAGCATTACCCCGTCAGAGGTGGAAGCCCTTTTGGTAAAGCTTAACCTGCAGGACTACGCCCGTGATTTTCCCTTGGCTTTAAGCAAGGGGCAACGCCTGCGAGTAGTTCTGGGTGCCATGCTGGCAAAGAAGCCCCAGCTTTTACTTTTGGACGAGCCTACTACCGGTCAGGATGAGCAAAGCTTAACCGAAATTAAGAAGCTGCTTTTAGATTATAAGAATTCCGGTGGCTGTGTGTTCATCTGCACTCACGACGTGGAGCTGGCTACAGAGGTTGCCGACAGGGTAATTGTCCTCAGTCAGGGCAGGATTCTTGCTGATGCTCCCACGGAAACAGTGCTTAGTAACCGCGCACTGCTGCAGGCAGGTGGCTTGGCAGCTTCCAGCCTGTTAGATATTTGTGAAGAAATTACCGTACCGCCGTGCATTACCGCAGAGGAGGTGAAGTGCTATGTCAGTACGTCAACTGTGGGAAGGCACTGATGCTTCGCCTTGGATTCAAAAATTAAATGGCCGCACGAAGCTGATAGTATTATTTTTATTTGCCATTCTTACGATTACCATAGATAACCCTCGCAGTTTGTTTGTGCTTTTTACTTTGACATTGCTGCTGCACGTGGCAGCAGGCACTTCCATTTATAAATGGAAGGTACTGGCAATGCTGCTCCTGCTGGGATTGTGGGGAAGCATGTTCAGCCAGGCTCTTTTCTTCGCCCAAAGCACACGCACTCCCTTGTTTGTACTCATTGCTCCGGACGCAGGGTTCTTAGGAACTTTAACCGGAGGGCTGTACGTTTACAGGGAAGGCATTTTGTACGGAGCGGTGCAGGGCTTGCGCTCTGCCAGTATGATGAGTCTGGGACTTTTGGTGTGTTGGACCAGTGACCCTCGCCAATTACTACAAGCCTTAATTGCCTGGCGCCTTTCGCCTCAAATTGCCTTCATGCTGGTAACGGCAATCCGCTTTTTACCGGTGCTTGCTGCAGAAACCGGCGAGGTTATTACGGCGTTACAGCTGCGCAGCGATAGTCATAGTGGCAGGACGGCAGTTATCCGTCACTTGCCCTATATCGCCAAGCCCTTATTGGCGCGCTGTTTAAGACGTGCTCAGATCTTGGCGCTTTCCGTTGTCAGCAGGGGCTTTTTCCTCGCCAATGCTAATAGGCAGTCTATGGTATGGGATTGGCGGGAAAAATTTTGCTGCGTTACCCTTTCTGTTTTGGTTGCTGTCATTGTCAGCAGCAAAATATCTTATCTTTTGTCGGAGCAGGGCTTTTATTTTGGCGTGCTTCGTCAGGCTTATGATTGGACGAAATTATATCTATGAAAAATTTTAAGGGCTGGTTTGCTCTGTTTATTTTAGCGGTGAGCTGGTGTGCCCTGTATTGGATTACAGGCAGCAGAACACCGTGGAACCAATTTCATATTGCAGATAACGAGCATGGCGTAAGCGCTTACTTGGGAGATATTCCTACCATTAACTATGACCGTATGGGCTTTACCAAGGCAATTGTCCGTTACATTAAAGCGGAAGATGCTTGGCTGGTGGGTACGGAGCGGGGCGAGCTGTTCCTCTTTAACAATGAGGGACGCCAGCTGTGGAAGCGCTCCCTTGGTATTGGCAAGATAATTTCCGTGTGCATCAGCAACGATACTAAAACTGCTTACCTTGGGGAAGCCAGTCCGGAAGGCGGTCTTTTTGCCATTGATGTTAAGAGCGGCGATATCCGTTGGCAGCATAAGGCAGCAGATTACGTCGGGACGGAGGCTTCTTTGCGCTCCCATCCTTCCATTGTCCATATCGCTGTGGATAAGGAAGATAATGTATACGCCAACTCCTACCGTTTTAAAATGACTAAGGACGGAACCAGAAGCTATAATGCCAAAATGCTTGCCATTGAGAAGGACGGCAAGCTGCTGTGGCAATATCCTGCTCATGAAAATATAGACTGCTGGATAAACTGGTGTGATGTTAACGATAATAACGGCAAGGTTGTCATCTCCACTTCTGCCTACGATTACAGGACGGATATGAAATATCGGGACACCTTGTACTTTTTAGATAAAAAGACCGGCGAGCTGCTGAACTCTGTGTGGGTTCCCCCTGTACCGCCCTTTGAAAACACTGTTGTCCGCAGCAGTCCCAACTATTCTAAGGACGGACGCTTTTTGGCAGCCAGCTGTAGTGATGGCAGGGGCTTGCTCTTTGATGACGGGGGCAAGCTGTTGTGGTCACGCTTTGTTTCCAAGCCTGCCCATGTGGATAACACTTGGATTAACGCTTCCGGTCGTGACGGCTTCGTTACTGATTACGGGGTGGTCTTTACCACAATTAACACCTTTAACCGTGAAAACTGGCAGCTGCCCACTCCCTTGGAGCATCCCAGCAATAATAGTATCTTCCTTTTTGACACGGAAGGTAATTTTAAATACCAGTTCAAGGCAGAAGGCACTATGGAAGAGCTTGCCTTTGCAGATAATTTGGCAGCCTGCGCCGTAGGGCGTAACGTGCGTACTCACAATTATTCTGCTCACGGAATGCTGCTGGTAGATTTAAAGGATGGCCAGCAAAAGCTTTTCTTCCCTACGGAGGGACCCTGCCAAGCTATTGACATTAGCCCTGACGGCAGCAAGGTTGCCGCTGTGGAAGCGCCTGCCCTTACGCCCCAAGGAAAAATCTTGGGAGCTTATAGGCTGCACATTTGGGATACTTCCCAAGTAGCACAGGCAGGAGGTAAGGGCTGATGCTGAAAGATTTTATTGCTTACTACCGTCCTTACAAGCTGCATTTTGCCGGAGTCGCTATTGGCTCCTGCGTAGCGGCGGTTTTAGATTTACTTTTCCCAATTTTGGTGCGCCACGTTATGAATGTGGAGCTGCCCCAGAAAAATGTGGAAGGTATTTTATATTGGATTGCCATTCTCTTTGGCTTGTACTGTTTTAATTTTGCACTGCTCTTTGCCATTAACTACTTTGGTCATATTATGAGCGCTTCCATTGAAAATGATATGCGCCGTGATTTGTTCAGCCATTTGCAGAAAATGTCCTTCCGTTTTTACGATAACAGTAAGACGGGGCAGCTGCTTTCTCGTTTGACCAGCGACATTGTGGAAATTAGCGAGCTTACCTACCGCGGGCCTAATGATTTGCTAATCTGCTGTATCACTATGGCAGGTACCTTGGGTATTTTGCTATGGATGAACCCCCAGTTAGGCGCGTTGATTGCCTTGCTGCTAACCATTAAGGCGGTGCATACGGTTGTTGTGAACCGCAAGATGAAGAATGCTTTTCGCAGGAACCGTGCCAAATCCGGAGAGCTTTCTGCTCAGGCAGAAGAAGCCCTGGGCGGCGTGCGCTTGGTTAAGGCTTTTGCCTGCGAGGATGCGGAGCGGCTGCGCTTTATGGAAAAGAGTAACGAGCTGCGGAACGTGCGCATCTCTTCCTACAAACTTCTTTCCTATTTTAATAGTACCGTCAATTTCTTTACTAATATTACCAATCTTGCCCTTTTGGCATGCGGTGGCTTGCTTATCGCTGCCGAAGAGCTTACCCTTAGCGATTTTGTTGCCTTCCTATTATATGTGAACCTGTTTATGAAGCCCTTGCTGCGTTTGACCGTGTTCACAGAAATGTATCAGCGTGGCATGGCAGGCTTCGCCCGCTTCCACGAAATAATTTCCCAGCCGGAAGAGATTGCTGACGTAGAGGGAGCGGTGGAGTGTAATAACATTAAGGGCGAGATAGTTTTTGAGAACGTTACCTTTGGCTACCTTGATGGACAAAGGGTTTTGAAAAATATAAATTTACGCATTGCTCCCGGAGAGAAGGTTGCCTTTGTAGGCGCTACGGGAGCAGGCAAGACTACCATTGCCAGCTTGCTGCTTCGCTTTTACGAGCCGGAGCAGGGAAGAATTTTAATAGATGGCGTGGACGTGAATGCTTACAAGCAGCAGGGCTTGCGCAGGCAAATTGGTTTGGTGCAGCAGGAGGTGTTCCTGTTTTCTGATTCCGTCAGCTTTAACATTGCCTATGGCAAGCAGGAGGCTTCCCCAGAGGAGATTGTTCAAGCAGCTAAGCTTGCCGCAGCAGATGAATTCATCAGGCGTTTGCCGGAAGGCTACGCTACGGGAATTGGCGAGCGGGGCGTGAAGCTGAGTGGCGGACAAAAGCAGCGCCTTGCCATTGCCAGAGTGTTCCTGAAAAATCCGCCCGTCTTGATTTTGGACGAGGCAACCTCTGCTCTCGACACCAAGACGGAAAAACAAATTCAAGCTGCTTTGGACAAGCTGTCCCAAAACAGGACAACCCTTATCATTGCCCATCGTCTTTCTACAATTATAAATGCGGACCGTATTGTGGTACTGCACGACGGAGAAATTGCAGAGATGGGTAAGCACGAGGAGCTGCTTGCAAAAAATGGTATTTACAAAAAGCTCTATGAGCTAAGTGAAAAATAAAGGAGCTGAGGCTGTGGAGGAATATCAATTTTCGCAGGGCAAGAAGCTGCGCTGTGGCTATACCACGGGAAGCTGTGCCACTGCTGCTGCCAAGGCTGCGGCGACCATGCTGCTGACGGGAACGCGGATTGAAATTATCCGCATTGATACTCCCAAGGGGATTGTCTTAGATTTAGAGCCTTTGGAGGTGGAGCGTGGCAATGATTATGTAAGCTGCGCCATCCGTAAGGATTCCGGCGACGACCCGGATGACACCAATGGTATTCTGGTTTACGTCAAGGTTGAAAAAATAGAAAGACCCTTAAAGACAGGGGAAGCTGATGTGGAAATTTGCGGCGGCATTGGCGTGGGCAAGGTTACAAAGCCGGGGCTTTCCTGCCAGATGGGAGGACCTGCCATTAACCCAACTCCCAGAAAAATGATTGTCACAGAATTACGGAAGGTAATGGCGCAAAATAATTACACCGGCGGCTTACGGGTAACAATTTCCATTCCGGCAGGGGTGGAGATTGCCAAGAAAACCTTTAACCCCCGCTTGGGAATTGTAGGTGGTCTTTCTGTTCTTGGTACCAGCGGTATTGTGGAGCCCATGAGCGAAAAGGCTTTAGTGGAAACCATGTATGTGGAGCTAAATTCTCAAAAGGCCAAGGGCAATAAAAACCTTTTGGTATTCTTTGGCAATTACGGAGAGGATTTTACCCGCGACGTTTTGCAGCTGGATATTTCTGACAGGGTAACCTGTAGTAATTTTGTAGGGGAGCTTTTAGATTACGCTGTGTTCTGCGGATTTGAAACACTGCTTTTAATTGGACACGCCGGCAAATTAGTAAAGCTTTCCCAAGGGGTAATGAACACCCATTCCAAATACGCTGACTGCCGTACAGAGCTATTCGCCCTGCAGGCGATGTTCCATGGTGCTACGAAGGAAGTGGGGCAGGAAATTTACAACTGCCTGACTACGGATGAGGTAGCAAAGATTTTACAGCGTGAAAATATTTTTGAGCCTGTCATGCAGGAGGTTACGAAAAAAATTGACTTTTACATGCAGCATCGCGTGCATGGAAAAATAAAAACAGGAGCGTTGATGTTCTCCAATGTGTACGGTATTCTGGGCAGAACCCAGGAGGCTGACCAGCTGGTGAACTTACATAAACGTGTAGCAAAGGAGATTGAGGAAGAATGATTTATTTTATTGGTGCTGGTCCTGGCGCAGTTGATTTGATTACTGTGAAGGGCAAAGAATTATTGGAAAAGGCAGACCTGATTATTTACGCAGGCTCTTTGGTTAATCCGGGGCTTTTGGAATACGCAAAGCCGGAGTGCGTAATTATGGACAGTGCTTCCATGACCTTGGAAGAGGTTATTGCGGCAATGGTTCCTGCTGCTCAGGAAGGCAAGCTGGTTGTACGCCTGCACACCGGTGACCCCAGTGTATATGGTGCTCATCGCGAGCAAATTGATTTATTGCGTAGCTATAATTTGGATTTTGAGATTGTGCCGGGCGTAAGCTCCTTCTGCGCGGCAGCTGCTGCCTTGGATGCGGAATACACACTGCCCAACGTAAGCCAATCTGTAATTATCACTCGTATGGAGGGCAGAACTCCTGTTCCTTCCAAGCAGAAGATTGCCGATTACGCAGCTCACAAGGCGACAATGGTTATCTTCCTTTCCAGTGGCATGCTGGAAAAATTGCAAACAGAACTTATCAAGGGCGGTTACAAGCCGGAAACTCCTGCTGCAATCGTGTACAAGGCTTCTTGGCCTGATGAAAAGGTTGTACGCTGCACCGTAGGAACCATTGCGGCTTGCGCAGCAGAATATAATATTACTAAAACTGCCTTGATTACCGTAGGTGATTTCCTTGGCTGCGAATACGAGCGCAGCGAGCTTTACAATCCTACCTACACCCATATGTTCCGTCAGGCAGACCCTTCCAAATTAAACCTGAAGCCAGAGGTAAAATAAAATGCGTGCCGCAGTATATTCCTTTTCCCTGCGGGGAGCGCAGCTTAGTAAAAATGTAGGAGAGCTTTTGGAAAGCCTTGGCTACGAGGTAAGGGTACAGACCTTGCCCAAATACGCCGAAGAGGCAAAGCTGCCTGCCATGGCTGGAAACCACAATGAAGTTACGGAAGCAGCCTTTAAGGATTGCCAAGCCATTGTGTTCGTCGGCTCCGTAGGGATTGCCGTGCGATCCATTGCCCCCTTTTTGAAAAGCAAGCTTCTTGACCCGGCGGTGGTTTCCGTAGATGAGCGGGGAAAGTTTATCATTCCCCTGATTGCAGGGCATATTGGCGGTGCCAATGAGCTGGCGCGAGTGCTTGCTGCCCACCTTGGCGGTCAAGCCTGCGTTACTACTGCTACCGATGTCAACGGCCTTTTTGCTGTGGACGAGTGGGCGGCGCGTAACAGAATGGTTATCTGCTCCCTAAAGGCGGCGAAGGATTTTGCTGCTGCTCTCGTTCACGACGATGTTGTGGGCTTGTACAGCGACTTCCCCGTGGCGAAGCCCTTGCCCCGAAATATAGAGCTTACCTCCGAAAAGGGTAAGTACCTTGTGGGGATGGCTGTCACCTTGGATAAAATGGCGCAGCCTTTTTTGACAACGGTGCGCCTTTTACCGAAGATAGTGCATTTGGGCATTGGCTGCCGTAGGAATACGCCCTTAGAAAATATTGAAGCCTTAGTGCTGCCGCAGCTGGAGCGTTTGAAAATTGACAAGCGCTGTGTGGTGAGCATTGCTTCCGTTGATTTGAAGCAGGACGAGGCGGGGCTCTTAGCCTTTGCCGAAAAATATAAATGGCGCACCCAATTTTACAGTGCAGATGCCTTGAGCAGGGTTGAAGGTAATTTTACGCCTTCTGATTTTGTGAAAAGCGTTGTGGGCGTAAGCAATGTGTGTGAGCGCAGTGCGGTTAAGGCGAGCGGTGGCGGTAGGCTACTGCTGCCCAAGACCAGTCTTAATGGCGTAACCCTTGCCATTGCTGTAGAAGATATAACCTTGGATTTGAATAAAACAGGATTAAAAACTGAGTAAGGATGGTAAATAGAGATGGCTAAGATTTTTGTTGTGGGCCTTGGACCCGGCGGCGTGGAGCAAATGACCAAGCGCGCCGTTGATGCCTTGAATTCCTGTGATGTTATTGCAGGCTATCATGTGTATGTAAATTTAATTAAGGAAGCTTTTGCGGATAAAAAATTTCTTTCTACCGGTATGCGCAAGGAGGTTGACCGCTGCAAGCTGACCTTGGAGGAAGCCTTGAAGGGTCAAACCGTTGCTATGATTTCCAGTGGCGACGCAGGGGTTTACGGAATGGCTGGCATTATGTACCAGGTTGCCGCAGAGCATCCGGAAGTAGAAATAGAGGTTGTTCCCGGAATAACTGCTGCCTGCTCTGGCGCTGCTGTTCTTGGTGCGCCGCTTATCAGTGACTTCTGCTTAATTTCCCTTAGCGATTTGCTTACCCCGTGGGAAAAAATTGCGAAACGTTTAGACTGCGCTTCCCAAGCAGATTTTTGCATCTGTCTTTACAATCCTTCCAGCATTAAACGTCATGATTATTTGCAGCGTGCCTGCGACATTATGCTCAAGAACCAACGTGGCGACGTGCCTGCCGGAATTGTGCGTAATATTGGCCGCGAGGGAGAAGCTTACGAAATTACTACCCTGCAGGAGCTGCGCGATTTGAAGGTAGATATGTTCTCTACCGTTATTATAGGCAACAGCCAAACCCAAGTTATTAACGGCAAGCTGGTAACTCCTCGTGGTTACAGATTAGCATGAAGCCTGTAGTTTGGCTTATTGGCGGTACCAGCGAGGGACGTGGCTTAATCAGGGCAATGGCAAATTTACAGATAGAGCTTTTCGTTTCCGTTGCTACGGATTACGGGGCAGCGCTTATCCAACCGCAGGATAACCTGACGATTTTGGCAGAGCGTATGGATTTAGAAAGGATGCGTACCTTTTTACAAAACCATCAGCCGGCTTGTGTAATTGATGCCACCCACCCCTACGCCACCATTGTAACTGCAACGGTGCAGGATGCTTGTGCCCTGGAAAATACTAAGTACCTGCGTTTGCTAAGACCTGCTGCTAAAGCAGAGCATTGCATTAACGTAGCGGATTTTGCCGAAGCTGTAGAGCTGCTGAACCATTTGGAGGGTAATATCTTTTTGACTACGGGTAGTAAGAACCTGCGAGACTTTACTGCCGTACAAAATTATCAGGAGCGTATCGCTCTAAGGGTTCTACCCATGGAGGATTCCTTGCGCAGTGCCTTGGCGCTGGGCTACAAGCCTGCCAATGTGGTGTGCATGCAGGGGCCTTTCTCCAAAGCAATGAACATTGCCACCCTGCAAAGGTTTGGGGCTAAATTTATGGTAACTAAGGATTCCGGCACTGCGGGCGGCTTTGAAGAGAAGCTTGCTGCAGCCAAGGAGGCAGGTGCCCAAGTAATAGTTATCGGCAGAAGCGTGGAAGAGCAGGGCGAGGGCTACGAAGAAATTTTAGATTACCTGCAGAAGAATTTTGCAGGCTGATTACAAGACATATATTAATGAAGAAAGTTGTAGAAAAACGAAGGAGAGAAACTATGCTGCAGGTAAATATTGTGGGTATCGGGCCGGGAAATCCGGAACTGCTTACTGCCGCTGCCCGTCGGGCTATTGAAAAAAGCAATATTCTAATTGGCGATAAGCGTATGCTGGCTGCCTTTAACAGCGCAGGCAAAAGCCTTTACCATACCATTAAGACCAGTGAAATTGTGGAAGTGCTGCAAAAGGCAAAGGCTTCTGATGAAGCTGCCGTGCTGGTTTCCGGTGATGTTGGCTTCTTTAGCCTTGCCAAAACCATTAGCGGTAAGCTGCCGGAATGTAACTGCACTCGTTACTGTGGCATTAGCAGCCTGGTGTACTTCGCTTCCAAATTGGAAATGTCTTGGGATGATGTGAAGATTGTCAGTATGCACGGACGCTGTCAAAATCTGGTGGCAGCAGTAGCTCATAATCCCAAGGTGTTTTCTCTGACAGGCGGAGACAATTCTCCCCAGAAGCTGTGCCAGATTTTATGTGACCACGGCTTGGGACAGGTAAGGGTTTACGTTGGCGAGAACCTTTCTTATCCGGAAGAGAAGCTTACCTGCGGAACGGCAGAAGAGATTAGCAAGCTGCAGTTTCCCTCTCTTTCCGTTATGATGCTGCTGAACGACGAAGCAGTAAATTTTGAATACGCAGTACATGGTTTGGCAGATGACCTCTTTATGCGGAGCAAGGTTCCCATGACCAAGCAGGAGGTACGCAGCGTATCCATGTCCAAGCTGCAGCCCAAGGCAACGGATATAATTTATGACATTGGTGCGGGAACGGGCTCCTGCTCCATTGAGCTGGCACTGCTTGCCACCAAGGGAAGGGTTTACGCCTTCGAACGCAATCCTGTTGCTGTAGAGCTGTTAGGTAAAAATAAAGAGCTTTTCGCTGTAGAAAACTTGGAAGTAATTGCAGGGGAAGCCTTGGAAAATATTAAGGGCATGCCTGCTCCCGACTGTGTCTTTGTGGGAGGCAGTGGCGGTGACCTGCAGGAGATGCTGGATATTATTTACAGCAAGAACAGTGCTTGCCGCGTGGTGATAAATGCCATTACCATTGAAACCTTGGGAGAAGTTTCTTCCTATTATAATAGGCACAAGGATTACGAGCTGGAAATTGTTAATGTGTTTGCGGCACGCAGTAAAAAATTGGGTAACTACAATCTGATGATGGCGCAAAACCCCGTATATGTAATGACCGCGTTAAAAAAGGAAGAGTAAAATGGCTACGACGAAGATGCCTCGCGTAATGATTAGCGCTGCCGGAAGTGGCAGTGGCAAAACTACAATAACCTGTGGGATTTTGAAAGCCCTGCTGAACAGGGGGATAAAGGTTGCCGCCTTCAAAAGTGGACCCGATTACATTGACCCCATGTTTCATTCCAGAGTGATAGGGGCTAAGTCCCGCAATCTGGATGTGTTCATGTTAGGCAAGGAAACAGTGAAGCTTTTGGCGGCGAAGAACTCTGTTCAGGTGGAGGTATCTGTTTTTGAAGGAGCCATGGGCTTTTACGACGGTATGGGTAAAACTGCAGAAGCCAGCGCTTATGACTTGGCGCGCACCTGTGACGTGCCTGTGATTTTGGTGGTCAACGGCAAGGGGGCAGCCCTATCCATTGCGGCGCAGCTGAAAGGCTTTCGGGAGTTCCGCAAGGACAGCCATATTGTGGGAGCCATCCTCAACAATGTTAACCCCATGAGCTACGCTTATTATAAAGACGTTATCGAAGCAGAAAGCGGCGTCAAGCTTTTAGGATATTTCCCCGTTTTACAGGATTGTAATTTTGAAAGCAGGCATCTTGGCTTGGTAACTGCGGAAGAAATTGGCAACCTGCAAGCCATTGTAGATAGACTGGCGGCGCAGGCAGAGAAGTCCTTGGATTTGCAGGGGATTTTGGAAATTGCCAAGGCTGCTCCCGTTTTAAATTACAACCCTCAAAAAATAGAGCCTCTTGGTAAAGTAAGGCTTGCCCTTGCTCAGGACAAAGCCTTTTGCTTCTACTATCAGGATGCTTTGGATTTGCTGACGGAGTTAGGGGCAGAGCTTCTTCCCTTTAGCCCCATTAACGATCCACATTTGCCGGAATGTGACGGCTTGGTTCTGGGGGGCGGTTATCCGGAGCTGTACGCACAGCAGCTGGCAGATAATATAGGTCTGCGTTTGGAAATAAAGGAAGCCTTGGCGAAGGGCTTGCCCTGTTTCGCAGAATGTGGTGGTTTCATGTATCTGTTGGAGCGTTATGCGGAAGGCGATACCTCTTACCCGTGGGTGGGAGCTTTGCCGGGAGAAACCCACATGACTGCAAGGCTTAACCGCTTTGGTTACGTTACCCTTACGGCGCAGCAGGACAACCTGCTTTGCAAGGCAGGGGAGCAGATTAACGGACACGAGTTCCATTATTCCGATAGCAGTAATAATGGTGCAGGCTTTTTAGCGCAGAAGGCTTCCGGTAAGGGAGAATGGTACTGCGCCAACGTAAGCAGTACCTTGTATGCAGGCTATCCCCACCTTCATTTATGGGGGAATGTAAATTTTGCCCGCAGTTTTGTTCAGGCGTGCCTTGCTTACGCCGGTAAAAAATAAATTTTCAGGTGATGTTATGGAAACCTTGGCTGCCATCAGTGCAGGCTTCATTTTAGATTTAATATTGGGAGACCCTCACAGCTTGCCCCATCCTATTTGTCTTATTGGTAATTTAATAAGCTTTTTGGAGCGTAGCCTGCGAAAAATTTTTGGCTTTAGCGATAGGGGCTTGCTCTTTGGCGGAGGGGTACTGGTGCTTTTGGTAATTAGCACCTGCTTTATAGTTCCTTACCTTATTCTTCGCGCCGCTGCCTTGGTTAGTCCTTGGCTTGCCTTTGGCTTGGAAACCTTGATGTTCTACCAGATTTTTGCTACCAAATGCCTGCGTGACGAAAGCATGAAGGTGTATTACGCTTTGCAAAAAGGAGATTTGCCAGAAGCTCGCCTGATGCTGTCCTGGATAGTGGGGCGCGATACCAAGAACCTGAGCGAGGAAGAGGTTACCAAGGGAGCAGTGGAAACCATTGCGGAAAACACTGCGGATGGAATCATTGCGCCTATGCTGTATATGTTTATTGGCGGTGCGCCATTGGCTTTTCTTTACAAGGGAATCAACACCATGGATTCCATGGTTGGCTATAAAAACGAGAAGTATTTATATTTTGGACGTTGCGCTGCCAAATTAGATGATGTGGCTAATTTTATTCCTGCCCGCATTACGGGGCTGGTAATGATTTTGGCGGCTTACTTTTTAAATTTGGATGCGAAGCAGGCGTGGAAAACTTTCTGTCGCGACAGGCATAACCATTTAAGTCCCAATTCTGCCATGACAGAATCCGTTGCCGCAGGCGCCTTGAACATTCAGCTTGGCGGCGGACATTTTTATTTTGGCAAATGGGTACACAAGGATACTATTGGTGATGATATCCGTCCTGTTAAGCCAGAGGACATTGCCACTACCAACAATCTGCTGTATATGACGGCAGTGCTTAGCTTGATTTTGTTTGCGTTAATTTATTTATTAAGGATTTTTCCGATAGCATAGTGAAGGGTGAAAGATATGTACAAGTACGAACATGGTGGAGATGTTTATAGCTTGCCTCTTACTACAGGCGGCAAAGCTTTTATAGATTTTTCTGCTAATATTAACCCCTTGGGCATACCGGCAGGTGTGAAGAAGGCACTGCGCAGCGCTCTAAAGGATTGCGTAAATTACCCCGACCCCTTTTGTCGTGAGCTGCGTGGCGATTTGGCTGCCTACCTGAAGGTGGAAGAGGATAATATTTTCTTCGGCAATGGCGCGGCAGACGTACTCTTTCGTTTGGCGCTGGCACTAAAGCCACGGAAGGCTTTGCTTTTGGCGCCTACCTTTGCAGATTACGAAAAGGCGCTGCGCTCCGTGGATTGTAAGATAAATTATTACGAGCTGCAGGAAAGGCAAGCCTTTAAAATTCAAAGGGGAATTGTACGCTCCATTACT
Source organism: Phascolarctobacterium sp. (assembly GCA_017467905.1). Classification (GTDB taxonomy): domain Bacteria; phylum Bacillota; class Negativicutes; order Acidaminococcales; family Acidaminococcaceae; genus JAHHUH01. Next base: position 4,768 of record JAFUKD010000020.1, on the reverse strand, counting down.
CCCAATACGGATATGGTTGTTATCTGCAACCCTAACAATCCTACGGGACAGCTTACCAAACGCAGGCTACTCTTAGAAATTCTTAATAAATGTGTTGAGGTAAACGCCAAGCTTTTAGTTGATGAATGCTTTATGGATTTTGTAGATGAGGACAAGGCGTTCAGTCTAAGGGACTTGCTACAGGATTATCCCAACCTGATTATCCTGAAAGCCTTTACCAAAACCTTTGCCATTCCCGGCGTGCGCTTGGGCTACTGCCTGAACGCAGATGAGGAGCTTATGCAAAGACTGCATTTGTGCGGACAGGACTGGAGCGTTTCCGTTTTGGCGCAGGCTGCGGGGAAGGCGGCGCTCTTAGAAAAGGAATACCTGAAAATTTCCTTTGCCCTCATTCAGGAAGAACGCAAGTATTTAATAAAGCAGCTGGAGCTTTTGGGAGCACAGGTCTATGGTTCGGAAGCCAATTATATTTTCTTTAGGCTGGATGAGCCCAAGGAGCTGCCACTTTTACTAAGGGAGCAGGGCTATTTGATTCGCTCCTGCGCAAATTATCATAATTTAAATGAATCCTACTATCGTATTGCGGTTAAGACCAGAGTGCTGAACCGCGGTTTAATTAAGGCAATCAAGGGAATAAGAAAAGATGCGCTCCTTACTGATGATAATTGATGGCTTGGGTGATGATGCCTTTGCTGCGTGGCAGGGCAGAACGCCCTTTGAAAAGGCTGTACATATAAATATGGATGAGCTGGTGAAAAAAGGCAGCCTGCAAAATCTAAGCATTTGCGAAAATGACCTTGTTCCGGAAAGCTGTAGCTGCATTTTACGTTTGCTGGGAGTTGCCAAAAAGGATATGCCCCGCAATCGTGCTTACCTGGAGCTGCTTGCCAATGGCAGGGATGTTTCGGAATATGAAATGGTTTTGCGCTGCAACCTTGTGGCGGTGGATGCTGCCGGCTATTTGGCAGGCTTTAACGGCGCAGGCTTGACGGCGGCGCAAATGGAAGAGGCTGCCCTGATTTGCAATGATATCTTTACGGATATAGAGTTTGTTCATCTTTCGGAGTATCGCAATTTGCTGATTATGGATAAGGCAGCCAAGGTGCTGGACTGCAAAATAAAACCCCCACACGAAAGCGTAGGGGAGCATTTGGAAGAGCTGTTGGCAGAAGTGAAGCTACAGTCTTTAGCTTTGAAGAATTTTTTGCAGGAAGCAGAGCTGCGTTTGGAAAGGTTTGCCCACGACGGCTTGCACTACGCTCTATATCCTTGGGGCGCTTCTGCAAGGCAGAGCTTGCCCAATTTTTACCGGCTGCATCACTTGCAGGGCGCTGCCATCTGTAAGGCAGAGATTGTTCACGGCATTGGCAGAGCTTTGGGAATGAAGGTTGTTGTACCCAAGGGAGCAACCGGTGATGTTGACACGGATTTATTCGCCAAGGCAAGGGCAACGGTGCAAATGTTAGAGCAGTATGATTTTGTCCTTGCTCATTTTAACGGGACGGATGAAGCTGCCCACCGATACGATGCGTTAGAAAAGGTTGCCTTTATCGAGCGTATTGACAGGGAATTTTTAGGCACTGTACTGCAGGCGGTGCAGGAGCCTTTGCAAATAGTAATCTGCGGCGACCACGTTACCAGTTCTGTAACAGGAAAGCACGACGAGGGGACAGTACCCGTCATTGCAGCCTGTACGGATGGTAGCAGGAAGCAGGCAACGGAATTAGCAAGCTATCGAGATATTATAAAATTTTTAATGAAAGCGTGTGATTAAAATGGCAAAGGTAATTATGGTGCAGGGTACCATGTCCAACGCAGGTAAAAGCTTGGTTACAGCAGGCTTGTGCCGCGTATTTAACCAGGACGGCAAAAGGGTTGCTCCCTTTAAATCTCAGAACATGGCGCTTAATTCCTTCATTACCAAGGAAGGTGCAGAGATGGGGCGCGCCCAAGTAGTGCAGGCAGAAGCAGCGGGGATTGAACCCAGCGTGCTGATGAATCCCATCCTGCTAAAGCCTACCAGCGACAGCGGTTCCCAGGTTATTGTTAATGGCGAGCCCATAGGCACTATGAGCGCAGGGGAATATTTTAAAATGAAGCACACCCTGCGCCCCCGCATTATGGAAGCCTATAATAAGCTGGACGAAAATTTTGACGTTATTGTCATTGAAGGGGCAGGCAGCCCGGCAGAAATAAATATTAAAAAAGATGACTTTGTCAATATGGGCATGGCGAAGATGGCAAAGGCTCCTGTACTTTTAGTTGCGGATATTGACAGGGGCGGTGTCTTTGCTTCCATTTACGGAACCCTGATGCTTTTAGAAGAGGAAGAGCGCGCCATGGTCAAGGGTGTTATCATCAACAAGTTCCGCGGTGATGTAGAGATACTGCGCCCCGGCTTGAAGATGATTGAAGATAAAACAGGCGTGCCCATTGTAGGGGTACTGCCCATGCTCCATGTAGATATTGAAGATGAGGACAGTCTTTCAGAACGCATCAGCACCCGTAGCGAGGTGAAGCTTGTTGATATTGCAGTTATCCGCTTGCCCAGAATGTCCAACTATACGGATTTTAATGTCTTTGAGCTGATTCCCGGTGTGTCTTTGCGTTATGTAAGCAGCGTGCGCGAGCTTGGCAATCCCGATATGATTATCATTCCCGGAACCAAAAACACTATTGGCGATTTGAAATGGTTACGCCAAAGCGGCTTGGAGGCTTCCATTTTAAAAAGAGCCAACGACGGAACGGTGGTGTTCGGTATTTGCGGTGGCTACCAAATTTTAGGCAAGAACCTTTCTGACCCCTTGGGTGTGGAAGACGGGGGCGACATCCCCGGTATGGGTCTTTTGGAAGCAGAGACCGTATTTGTAGAAAAGAAGCGCACCATCCAGATGGAGGGTAAGTTTGGCGAAGTGCAGGGTATCTTTGCTAATTTAAGTGGCAAGCCCCTTTTTGGCTACGAAATTCACTCTGGCGTAACTAATATATATAATGAAGGAAACTCTCTCACAAATATTAAACCCATCCACGAAATTGGAGAGGTAATGGCAGAGGGAGCGCAGACCGTGAAGGATAAGCTTAATGTTTACGGTACCTACGTTCATGGTATTTTTGACTGCGAGGGCATTGCTGTTGCCATGGTGGAGGCTCTACTGGCGAAAAAAGGCTTGAAGCTGGAGGACGTTAGGGTTATCAATTTTGCAGATTATAAAAAGCAACAGTACGATATTTTGGCAGAAAGCATCCGCAAAAATTTGGATATGGAAAAAATCTACGAGATTCTGGAAGCTGGTGTGTAAATGAAGGACGGTGGCTTGATTCATATTTACTGCGGTGAAGGCAAGGGCAAGACCACTGCTGCCTTGGGACTGGCGGTACGCTGTAGCGGGCATGGCAACAAGGTGCTTTTCGTACAGTTCCTAAAGGCTCGTCGCACCGGTGAGCTGAAAAGCTTGGAGCTTTTGCCCAGCATTGAGGTAATGCGCGCCAAGGAAACGCCTAAATTTACCTTTCAGATGAACGCGGAAGAAAAGGCGCAGGTAAAAGCAGAGCATATGGCTTTGTTTACCATAGTAAAAAATAAATGCTTTACAGAAAAAATAGACCTGCTGGTTTTAGACGAAGTGGTTGGCGCCTGTGACAGAGGAGTGTTCGACAAGGAAGCGCTCTTGGAATTTTTACATAACAAGCCCCAAGAATTGGAGGTAGTTATGACGGGACGCAACCCTTTCGCAGAATTAGTGGACTTGGCAGATTATGTTTCGGAAATTTGTAAGCGCAAGCACCCCAAGGATAGGGGGATTATGGCGCGGACAGGTATAGAAAGGTAGTGTTAAAGATGGAATTACAAAATGTTTTACCTGCGGATATTGAAAAGCGCAGTATGGAAATTATTGGCGAAGAATTGGGACAAGTTCATATCGACGAAGAAAAGCTGAGCATTGTGAAGCGGGTCATTCACACTTCTGCAGATTTTGACTACGCACGTACCTTACTCTTTTCCGAAGGCGTAGTTGCCAAGGGCTTGGAAGCTTTGAAGAAGGGTGCTACCATTGTTACTGATACTAATATGGCTTGCGTTGGCATTAACAAGATGGGCTTGAACAAGCTTGGGGCGAAAGCTGTGTGCTTCATGGCGGATACCGACGTTGCTGCCCGCGCTAAAGAGGCTGGCTCTACTCGCGCTGCTGCCTGCATGGAAAAGGCTTGCGAAATCGAAGGGCCTGTTATCATTGCCGTGGGCAATGCTCCTACTGCCCTTGTACGCTTGGACGAATTGGTAAAGGAAGGAAAAATTAAACCGGAGCTTGTTATCGGTGTCCCTGTGGGCTTCGTCAATGTTGTCGAATCCAAGGAAATCATTATGCAGACCGGCATTCCCTACATTGTTGCACGAGGCCGCAAGGGGGGCAGTAATGTAGCAGCTGCCATTTGCAACGCGTTGATTTACAAATTAGTAGAAAGATAATTTTTAAATAGGGTAACGAGTACAAAAAAGAAGCCTCATTCGGTTTTGAAGTGAACCCCAATTGTTGGACAAACAACGATTGGGGGTTATTTTTTTATGGCATTTACTTTTGAAGAAAAATTAAAAGCAGTAAAATTAGTTTGTGAGGAACGTCTATCCTTTTTAGCTGCAGGGCGTAATATTGGTGCATCTAAATCTACAGTTCTTGCTTGGGTTCAGTTAGTAAGAGAACATGGGATAGAAGCATTGAAAGAAAGGCATAATTCTGAAAGGCATTCTTATTCTGGTGAGTTTAAATTG
>JAFUKD010000019.1 GCA_017467905.1 Phascolarctobacterium sp. | reverse complement strand
GTGAGCCGTTACCCCACCAACTAGCTAATCAGACGCAGGCCCATCCTTTGGCGATAGCTTACTTGTAGAGGCCATCTTTCACAAGACTTCCATGCGATAGTCTTGTCACATTCGGTATTAGCACTCCTTTCGGAATGTTGTCCCCATCCAAAGGGCAGGTTGCCTACGCGTTACTCACCCGTTCGCCACTAAGAATAACCGAAGCTATTCTCCGTTCGACTTGCATGGGTTAGGCATGCCGCCAGCGTGCGTCCTGAGCCAGGATCAAACTCTCCAATAAAGTTTATTGAAGAACCGATTGGCTCTACTTATTTTTAAAGAAATTATTTTGACTTTTAGGTCGTACACTTCTTTCGAAGTGCTTGACCCGCACATTCGCTTTTTTCTAGGTTATTGTTCAGTTTTCAAGGTTCTGTTGTGTCGCTCACATCAGCGACTTTGATAGGATACCACTTTCTAACACGCGTGTCAACACCTTTTTGTTAACTTTTTTACAAAATTTTTACTAAACACTTGGGTCGGTTGGCATAGAAAGCATTGCTCCATCTAAATTTACAAGCCCTAATTTTTTTGAAAATATCCTGTAATTTATAGAGGAAGGCGCCCCTTACGGGACGCCTTTACTATGGTTACTTCTTTGTATTAGAAGAAGAAGTACAGTTCAGAGAAGATAAGTTCTTCTTTTTCGGAACCAGATTTAGCTTCGGTGTCATAGTAGTTTACGCACAATTGGATGTTTTCAGCCAAGGTGTAATCTACGCCAACATTCCAGCCTTCATAACCACTGTCAAAGGTGGGAGCGTCAGTGGTGGGAGACAGGTAAGCGTTGATGGGTTGGTCAAAGTATTGAGCGTGAATACCATAGGTTCCAGCTTCCGCAGGGTCAGATTCCTTGTAGTCCAAACGAGCTACCCAGCCATCTTTGGAAACGGTCTCATCAACTTTTTTGTCGCCCCACATGTAATCGTAGGACAAAGCCAAGTCTTTAGCTACTTCCAAGCCCAAGCCAATGTTGTAAATTTCTTTGTTATCCCACTTATCAGCATCAGGATTACCGTCTCCATCAGCATCCGTAGTACCCCAACCAATTTCTGCAGCATTAGCTTTGAAATAGTTAGCATATACGTCCACTGCACCAATGGTGGTTTCTGCGCCAACAACATAAATTCTGTCAGAGCTATCTTTAATCAAGCCTTCAGCAGCTTTCATAGCAGCAGCATAAACTTTAACATTATCGCCATAAGAAACCTTAATACCGTCTACGTCAGCATCCAGTACGTTACCGGAAGAGGTTACTTCGTTCCAACGGCCAGCCAATACGTCCAAGCCGCCAACTTTACCTTCCAAGTAAGCACGAGCAAAATCAGTACCTTCTTCGCCTTCATCGCTGTGTGCTAATTCTTGGATGTTTTCCAGCATACCGGTGTAGCTCCAGTCTTCGTTTACTTGACCGGTAATCCACAAACGGGTACGCAGTTCTGCTACGGAAGCTTCGTTGTCATAGCTTTCATAGTGAGCGCGAACTTCACCACTAATTTTTACAGCGTCAGCTTTCTTTTCCAAATTAGCAACGCGCACGCCAAGGGTGTCCAATTCGTCAGCAAATTCTGCTGCCAGCTTGTCAACATTAGCGCCTTTAGCCATAGCTTTTGCTACGATTTGAGCCATTTCATAACGGGTCATTAATTTTTCGCCGTCGAATGCGCCATCAGCATAACCATCAACTACACCAGCTTGTGCCAATTTAGCTACGCTATCATAAGCCCAATGACCTGCAGGTACATCGGAGAAGGGATTTGCAGCGTAAGCAGAAGCAGTTACGCCCAAAGCCATTGCCATTGCAAGAACTAAAGATTTTTTCATTTGTTGTTCCTCCTTAATAAAGAACTGTATTTTTATTGCGAGACAGCCAGTTCAAATTACGAAGCCAACAAAAAATTTTAGGAGTTGCCACGTTTCCTCCCACAATTATTATTGTAGCCTTTGTAAAATTTCACAGGTTAGCCATCGCTAATTTACGCATTTGATTATAACACTATCTTCTTTAGTTAGCAAGAGCTAATTTTAAAAATCTCTTTGGGATTTATTTCCTCACAAAAAAATAAGCACCCCTTACGGAGTGCTTATAAAAATTTTAAAAGCTTTTAATTTTTACATGCCACGGCTGGCAACAATATCAACACCCAAGCCAAGAATATCTTTTACAACTACGTCGCCTGCTTTAATGGGAGCTTGCACCTTTACGCCACGCAAATAAGCAGCGCAATCCAAAACTCTTTCCTTAGGCAGAACAGTAGAAGATACTACGGGCAGCAAGGGGAGCAAGCCACCTTCCACTGCAACGGTAGTGGTCAGCATTCTTTTAGGAGCAGTTACTTCGTCAGCAGCATATTTAGGACCACGCGGACAAGTGTTACCGGTAACATTAGTAACCTTGCCGTCTTCAATGGTTACGGTCATTTCGCAGCCCATGGGGCACATAATGCAGTTCATAACTCTAGTTTCAACAGCCATTTTATACCCTCCTTACAGCAACAAGCCAACGGTGATTTCGTCACCAATCAGGTCAAACTTAGCAGCAGGAATCTCTACTGCAATCATTTCACTGGGTTTAGCAACAGGCAAAGGTTTGCTCAAAAGTACGTTGTCGCCACTCTTGATTTCCAAACGTACTTTGCGGTGAGGAGCAGCTACACGCATGAACAACTTAACTTTTTCATCAGCAGGGTTTGCTACAGACATAGAAAGCTTTTGCGGCACGCAGGTTCTTACGCCATTGATAGCGCTTACCTTAACCTCACGCATTTCGCCTTCCATTTTGCCCAAAGCTTTAAGCGCAGCGTACTTGCCTGCAATCTCTGCTTCGTCAGATACGAAGTCTACCAAATCGTGAACGTGAACTACGTTGCCTGCAGCGAAGAAGCCGTCCAAGCTAGTTTCACGGTGTTGGTCAACAATGGGGCCTGCAGTAAGCGGATGCATTGCCAAATTCAAACCATTGGACAATTCGTTTTCGGGAATCAAGCCAACGGAAAGAAGTACGGTATCACATTCGATATCAAATTCGGTACCCGGAATGGGGCACATCTTGTAATCAACCTTAGCAACGGTAATACCGGTTACGCGGGTATCGCCATGAATTTTAACAATGGTGTGAGAAAGATACAAAGGAATATCATAATCGTGGAGGCATTGTACGATGTTACGGGTCAAACCGTTGGAGAAGGGGCAGATTTCCAGTACAGCTTGTACTTTGCAGCCTTCCAAGCTCATACGGCGAGCCATTACCAAACCGATATCGCCGGAACCCAAAATAACAATCTTGTGACCGGGCAAGTAGCCTTCCATATTAACCATACGTTGTGCAGCGCCTGCAGTGAACACGCCAGCAGGACGTTCACCCGGAGTACGGATAGCGCCACGGGTACGTTCACGGCAACCCATAGTCAGAATAACAGTTTTACCCTGCAATTCCATCAAGCCCTTTTCCGGACTAACTGCGATAACAGTTTTATTATCTTTTACATCAAGAACCATGGTATCAACCAAGGTTTCAATTTCCGGTTTATCCTTAATCATTTCAATGCAACGATATGCATAGCCAGGACCGGTCAGCTCTTCTTTAAAGTGATGCAAGCCAAAGCCATTATGAATGCATTGTTGAAGAATGCCGCCTAATTCGCGGTCGCGTTCAATAACGATAATCTTTTTAGCACCATTTTCCCAAGCGCTATAAGCAGCAGAAAGACCAGCAGGGCCGCCGCCAATAATAATTACATCATATAATTGGTTCATAATTATTCCTCCCCGCCATCAGCTGCATATTTTTCGTAGAACATATTGGAATCAGTACGTTCCTTTAAAACTTCGGTAATAGGAATGTTCAATTCGCGTGCCAAAATTTGGGTAACACGCGGGCCACAGAAGCCACCTTGGCAACGACCCATACCTGCGCGGGTACGACGTTTTACACCGTCAACGGTGCGTGCACCAACAGGAGAGTTAATCGCTTCCACAATTTCACCCTCGGTAATGGTTTCGCAACGGCAAATTACGCGGCCATAAAGATTATTTGCTTCAATAGCCTTTGCCTGTTCAGTTCTAGTCATACGCAAGAAAGCTTTAGTTTTGGGCAATGCAGCCTTAAAATTAGCCTTCTTAGCAGCGCCGCTCAAACGAGCAATTTCTGCAGCAACCAGTTCGCCAACTGCGGGAGCAGCAGTCAAACCGGGAGATTGCATGCCTGCAGCATTGAAGAAGCCTTCAATGTCGGAGGGACCAATGATGAAATCACCGGTGCTGGAAACTGCACGCAAGCCTGCAAATTGAGTAATAGCTTGACCCATGGGCAGGTTGGGAATCAATTTACGAGCAGAGGTCATAATTTCATTCATGCCGTCCATAGTAACCGCATGGTCTTCTTTATCTTCCAATTCATTAGCATTGGGGCCAATGAAGGTATTACCGTGGGTAGTAGTGCAAACCAAAATACCCTTAGATTTTTTAGTGGGGCAGGGGAACACAACGCCATAAACCAGGCTATTGCAAGCAGTCTTATCAAACAAAATGTATTCGCCTTTACGAGCAGTAATAGTAAAGCTGTCATCGCCAGCCAATTTAGCAATTTCATCAGCATATACGCCTGCAGCGTTAACTACATATTTAGTTTTGATAACGCCTTTGTTAGTTTCTACACCAGCAATGCGGCCATCTTCTTTAATGAAGCCCAAAACCTTGGTATCGCACATAACTTCTGCACCGTTTTGTACTGCGCATTGAGCAAAAGCAACAGTTGCGCCAAAAGGCCAGCATACACCTGCAGTAGGAGCCCACAAAGCACCCTTAACATTTTGCAGATTGGGTTCTTGCTCCAGCACTTCTTCCGCAGTTAAAATTTGCAAGCCTTCAACACCGTTAGCATGACCACGTTGCATCAATTCTTGCAGAGTTGCCATCTCTTCTTCAGTAGTAGCAACAACTAAGGAACCAGTCCATTTAATATCTAAATCCAGTTCTTTTTCCAATTGATGATACAATTTGTTGCCACGCACATTGGTAATAGCCTTCAAGCTTCCGGTAGGAGCATCAAAGCCGGCGTGCAAAATAGCACTGTTTGCCTTAGTAGTACCCAAAGAAACATCGGGTTCTTTTTCTACTAAAACACATTGTAAATCATATTTGGAAAGTTCGCGTAAAATAGCAGTACCGACAATACCGCCGCCGATAACGACAACGTCAGTAGATTTTACAAATTCCATTCCTTCACTTCCTCACTGAATTTTAAAAATAATTATGCAAGATTATTCTATCACAAAACAATTAAAAAAAGAACAGTTTTATGATAACATAATAGTAGAAATAAATGGTTATCCACAAAATTACTAACAGCCTGTTGATAAAAGGAGGTCTTGCTATGCGTAGAATTTTACTTTTAACAATGCTGCTTTGCAGTTTGGCTTTCACTGCTTTTGCCGACAAAAAGGATGCTCAAGATTTAACCTTAGTCACCCCTACAGAAACAATCTCCCTTGCCGAAATGAACCAGCGCCTAAATAGGGGAGAGGGTACAGATTTATATCTTAAACTTGCAGATGACCAGGTAGCGGTTTATCAGAACGCAGGCAAGGACCGCTCCCTGCGTAAGAAAATTGTTTTGACCGCACCCAACAGCGATATGCTAAAGCTGTACACCAATGACAAAAACACCTTTAGGCAAATGTCTAAAATGCTGCGTGACTACGAAGATGGCAATAAAAATTTTAATGGCTATTACGTAATCACAGATGTTGACCCTGCAAAAGAAATAAGCGATAGCATTACCATCTACCGCTTTTGGTTCATGAAATTGGAAAAAGAAAAGCACAGCCGCCGTACCCCAATCGGTATCGGCATTGGCATAGGTGGGGGACACCACCATGGTCCGTGGATTGGGATAGGGCTGTAAAAAGTAGAGTGAACATAAAAAGAGGCTGGGACAAAACTATCCTCTAAAAACTAAAAGAAGTGTAATTGAGATGTTTTATACATTCTCAATTACACTTCTTCGTATTTCTATCCAATTTTCAAGACTCTACTTGCTATTTTTCTCATGTTTACCGCCATC
>JAFUKD010000001.1 GCA_017467905.1 Phascolarctobacterium sp. | reverse complement strand
TAGTTAAGCCCTTAAACGTCGAAAGTACTTGGCTGGAAGCGGCCTGGGAGGATAGATAGCTGCCGGTTGAAACAAAAATACCGTACCGAAAGGTACGGTATTTTTGTTTTATCTGATAGTTATGTAGACTGACAGGCGGAGTAAAATTTGTATTCCTTAATGTAACTGCCGGTTACTGTATGCGCGCGTGATAGATAGCTTTCAAATTTTCTGCTATACTATTATTAAGCAAATTATACTCAAAAAGGTGCCTTATGAAAAATAACCTAAACTCTACCCTGCATAATACCCTACGCCATTATTTTGGCTATGAGCAGTTTCGTCAGGGGCAGGAAGAAATTATAACTGAAATTATATCTAACAGGCCTGTTTTGGCAGTGCTTCCTACTGGTGCAGGCAAGAGCTTGTGCTTTCAGTTGCCTTCATTATTAATGGAAGGTATTACTCTCGTCATCTCTCCCTTGATTTCGTTGATGAAGGACCAGGCAGAAGCTTTGCGGGAGCGTGGTATAAGTGCTGCTTATTTGGATAGCAGTTTAAACAGCAATGAATACGGCAAGATTTTATACGATACCTTGAATGGTCGGGTTAAGTTTTTGTATGTTGCACCGGAGCGTTTGGCGAACCCGCAGTTTATTGCTTTTGCCAAGCGTGCTAAGATTACCCTGGTTGCCGTTGATGAAGCTCACTGCGTATCCCAATGGGGGCATAGCTTTAGAAGAGACTATTACAATATTCCCAGCTTTATCGCACTTTTGCCCCAACGTCCTTTAGTTGCGGCCTTCACCGCTACCGCTACGGAAGAAGTGCGCAGGGACATCTTGGAAAGATTGAACATTGCTGGTGCAAAGGTTGTGGTATCTGGTTTTGACAGACCTAATTTGCATTTTAAGGTGCAACGTACTGCGGATAAGGAGCGTGCTTTACTGGACTTTATTGGCAAGCATAAGGGTGAGAGCGGTATTATCTATTGCGCTACCCGTAACAAGGTAGAGCTGGTGACACAGCTGCTTATTAAACAGGGCTATCTTGCGCTGCGCTATCACGCAGGTCTTACGCCGGAGGAGCGCCGTACAAATCAGGAATATTTTGTACGCGGTAAGGTGCAGATTATGGTAGCGACCAATGCTTTTGGCATGGGGATTGATAAAGCAGATGTGCGTTTTGTTGCGCATTACAATATGCCCAAGGATGTAGAAAGCTATTACCAGGAGGCGGGGCGCGCAGGACGTGATGGCAAGGCTTCGGAATGCATTTTGCTTTATGATAAAAGTGACATTGCCATTAACACCTACCTCATTGGTCACGACCAGCCTGATTTGGAATGGAAGGATAGAGAGCTAGAGCTGCTGGATAAAATGATAACCTACTGTAATACATCTGGGTGCTTACGTAAATACCTGCTGGAATATTTTGGCGAACAGTACATAAATAGATGTAATAACTGTGGTAACTGCGCTCAAACTCAGAACGCAACCTGGCGTCGTTTTCTAAAATTGTAATAAATTAGTGAAGCCTGCTTTTTAGCAGGTAATTTTTTTATATGTACCGAATTATTATAATAAGAAAATAATTTATAAAAGGTTGGGAGGTTTGGTTATGAGGATTACTTTTTTAGGTGCGGCGCGTGTTGTTACAGGCTCCTGCTATTTATTGGAGGTTAACAATCATAAAATTCTTGTGGATTGTGGTATGTTCCAAGGCTCGAAGCTGGTGAAGTCTTTTAATGAAAAGGATTTTTTGTTTAACCCTGCTGAAATTGAAGCGGTTGTGCTTACCCACGCCCATGTTGACCATAGCGGACTTTTGCCTAAGCTGGTGAAGTACGGCTTTCAGGGCAGCATTCATTGCACCAAATCTACTCAGGAGCTATGCTCCATCCTTTTACCGGACAGCGCCCATATTCAGGAAAGTGATGCAGAATTTGCTAACCGCAAGGGTATGCGTGCAGGAAAGAAGTGGGTAGAACCTCTCTTCACTGTTGATGATGCCTACAAGGCTTTAACTTTGTTTAGAATTCACGAGTTTAACGAAGCCTTTACTGTTATTCCGGGGATTACTGTAAAATTTAAGGTTGCCGGTCATATTTTAGGCTCTGCCATTGTGGAGATGAGCGTGGAAGAAAATGGCAAGCAAACCAAGCTGATTTTTACCGGTGATATTGGACAGCCAAGCCAGCCCATTATCGAAGACCCTGCCAATTTGACCGGTGCTGATTTTGTAATTACGGAATCTACTTACGGCGACAGAACCCATGAGGTTTACGACAAGGAAGCTGAGCTTGCCCGCATTGTCAACGAAGCCGCAGCAAGTGGAGGTAATGTGGTTATCCCTGCTTTCGCAGTGGGGCGTACCCAAGTGTTGCTCTACTACCTGCAAAAATTACTGGCAGCAGGAAAAATTCCGGAGCTTCCTATTTATGTGGATAGCCCTATGGCGAACAAGGCTACCCAAATTACCATGACCAATCCTGCTGAATATGACGAGGAGGCGCAAGCGCTTTACCTGATGCAGGGACGCAGGCTGGTTGATATGAAGAACCTGCGCTTTACTGCAACCGCAGAAGAATCCAGAGCCATTAACGATATTGACGGAGCAAAGATTATTATTTCTGCCAGCGGTATGGCTGATGCGGGAAGAGTGCTGCACCATTTGAAGCATAATCTTTGGAAGGACAACAGTATTGTAATTTTTGCAGGCTTTCAGGCAGAGGGAACCATTGGCCGCAGATTGCTTGACGGCGAAAAGAAGATTAAGATTTTAGGCGAGGACATTCGTGTTAACGCCAAGATTTATAATATGAAGGGCTTTTCTGCCCACGCAGATAAGGAGCAGCTTTTGACCTGGTTTGGCAAAATGAAGATGCAGCCCAAGGCGTACTTCGTAACTCACGGGGAATATGATGCTTCCCTTAGCTTTGCAGATGCCCTGCAGCGTAAGCTGGGAACGGCGTCTTATATTCCTCAGTTTGGCGACTGCGTAGAAATTGCCGGTACGGAATGGCGGGTAGAGGCTTCCGCTTTGGTAGAAGCTGTTCCCGAAGCACTGGAGCTGCGTGGATACCTGCGTGGCTTGGAAAAGGAATACCTGCGCCAGCGCACGAAGATAGAGCAGATAGTTACCCGCGACGATTCCAAGGTGAAGCCCATCCGCAAAAAGCTGGAGAAGCTGCGTAAATATATGGATGACCTTTTTAGTGACTTGTAGATGTCTACTAAATACGCTACAAAAATTTGTAAAGTATAATACAGAACAGAGGATTTTTGTAAAAAACATAAATTTTTAATCGATTTGGGTTGACAGATGACAGACTCATTGTTATACTATGTTTAATTTTTACGACAAAAATGTAACATAGCAAAAGCAATGAGCGGGAATGAAGTAAAAGCACGTTCCAGAGATTCAGCGGTTGGTGCAAGCTGAAAGAGTTGGTTTTATTTTCTCTCACCCGTGAGCCCTTTTCCTGAAATAGAGTAGGGAAGAGCGTGAGACTGCGTTAAGGTTTAGAGTATAATATTAGGGTGGTACCGCGTATCCACGCCCCTATCAGCAAAGCTGGTAGGGGCTTTTTATATGTAAGGAGATGTTTAGGTTGAGTACAAGGAAGGCGTTGCGACAAAGGTTGCAGCAAAAAGAAATCTTGATGCTACCAGGCGTTTATGACGCTTTAACTGCTAAGATAGCATTAAGCGTTGGCTTTGAGGCTTTGGTAATGGGTGGCTATGGTGTAGCTGCTTCCCGTTTGGGGGAACCTGATGTGGGTTACCTTTCCATGACGGAGATGGCAGAAGCCCTGCGTGGTATCAAGCGTGCAGCAAAGGTTCCCGTTGTTGCAGATGGGGACACCGGTTACGGCAATGCCCTTAGTGTAATGCGTACCGTTCGTGAATACGAAGCGGCTGGAGCAGATGCGATTTTGTTTGAAGACCAGGTTTGGCCCAAGCGTTGTGGCCATATGGCTGGCAAGCAGGTTATCGATGCAGAAGAACATGCCAAGAAATTAAGAGCAGCTTCTGATGCGAGAACTGATACTGACACCATCATCATCGCCAGAACGGATTCCCGTGCTGTGCTTGGCTTGGACGCTGCTATCGAACGTGGCAAGCTGTATTTGGCAAATGGCGCCGAGGCACTTTTCATTGAAGCTCCCCAAAACGAATGGGAGCTGGAAGAAATCCGCAAGCAGTTTCCGGGGGTTACCCTTGTTGCCAATATGATTGAAGGCGGCAGAACACCTTACCTCAACGCCAAGGATTTGGAAAACCTTGGTTACGACATCGTCTTTTATCCCTGTACTTCCGTGTACACAGTGACCAAGGCATTTACTGATGTGCTTCGCACCTTGCGAGACGAAGGCACTACCGCTGAATGTAGGGATAAGATGCTGGACTTTACTCAGTTTAATAATTTTATCGGCTTGAATGATTACAACGAGCTGGATAAAAAATATAAATAAAATATTAATGTTATGAAGGCTAAGGCTTTAAAGAAAGGATGTTGAATTATGAAATGGACTAAGAAATTTGCAGTAGCAGCGTTGGCAGCAGCAATGGCATTGACCGTAGCAGGTTGCGGTGGTGGAGATAAAAAGGCTGATGAAAAGGTTACCCTGAAAATGGCAACCGCTCTTCCTTCCAGCCATCCTCTGGTAAAAGCAATGGATACCCTGAAAGCTAAAACCGCAGAAAAATCCGGCGGTTCCGTAACCATTCAAATTTATCCGGCAGGCCAGCTCTACAACGATAAAAATATGAATGATGCTATTATGTCCGGTGGTATTGACATGGGCTTGAACACCGTAGGTCGTTGGGCTTCCATCATTCCGGCAATGGATATTTTTGACGTTCCCTTTATTTTCCCCGGCTACGAGCAAGTTGATAAAGCTATCGACGGCGGCTTGGGTGAAAAGCTTGGTGGCGAGCTCTTGAAAAAAGGCGTTCGTCCTTTGATTTGGGCAGACTATGGCTTTGTACAATTCGGCAATAACAAACGCCCGATAAAATCTCCTGCTGATTTTGCTGATTTGAAAATCCGTGGCTACAGCAAATACTCTGCTGAAACCATTAAAGCATTGGGCGCTTCTTCCGTAACCATGGGCGCAGGCGAAGTTTATATGGGTATCCAACGTGGTACCATTGATGGTCAAACCTCCGGTACTCCTGCGATGCGCGACCGCAAAATGTACGAAGTACATAAATACTTGACTGTTACCAACCATGCTTCTCCGGAATTCATCGTTGCTATTAACGAAAAATCTTACAGCAAACTGAATGATAGCCAAAAGAAAGCATTGGATGCAGCTTCCCTGGAAGTTCGTGATATGATTCGTGCTAATGCAAAAGCAGAAGACCTGAAAGCTTTGGAAGATTTGAAAGCTAAAGGTATGGAAGCTTACATTGTTCCTGAAAACGAGCTGCAAGCTTGGCGCGATGCAACCAAACCGGTTTGGGATATCTTCGTTCAAGAAAATGGCAAGTTTGGTCAAGAATTGATTGATATCTGCGTTAAATAATAATTTGTGAGCCGCCACTAACGGCGGCTCTCTTCAAAGAAATGAGAGTGTTAATGTGGAAAATTTCATTAGTGCATATGATAAGTTTGTAAATGCCATAACAAAGCTTGTTGGTGTAATCGCCGGCGCACTGATTCTTTACACTGCCTTTGCGATTGTATTTGAAGTTCTTTGCCGTACCTTCCACACACCGACTGAATGGGTAATGGAAATTTCCACCTATTGTGTTGTTATAGCAGGTTTCTTGGGCATGGGCGTAACCTATGCCGGCAAAAAGCATATTCATGTAGAGCTGGTTATCAATAATTTTTCTGCTAAAACCCGCTGCTACATTGAAGTTTTAACTTGTATCGCAGCCATCTTCTATAGCTTCATCTTTACCGTAGAAGCTTGGGATATGACCATGCGTTCCCTGGAGTACAATAACTGCGCTCCTACCACCTTGGGTACCCCCTTGTGGATTCCTCAAATTTCCATGCCCATTGGTATGGCTGTACTGGTACTGCAAATTATCCGTACCCTGTTGATTGATATTAATAAGATTATGAAAGATGATTTTGGTGAGGAGGTAGAAAAATGATTGTTGGCTTTACCCTCTTACTGTTAATCCTCTTGGCTTCCGGCTTGCCCGTTGCCTTTTCCTTGGGCTTGGGTGGCGTTGCCGGTATGATTCTCTTTATGGGTGGCGACGGTGCTTTGGCGCAGCTTCCCATTATCGGTTACAAATCCTTGGACGATTTTGTACTTACCGCAGTTCCTATGTATATCTTAATGAGCCAAATCCTGCTGACCGGTAAGGTTGGTAACGACCTTTTTGAACTGGCTAACAAATGGCTCCGTCATCTGCCCGGCGGCTTGGGCATTGCAACCGTTATGGCTTGCGCAGTATTCGCTGCTATTACCGGTTCTTCCGTAGCTTGCGCTGTTACCATTGGTGCGATTGCCATTCCGGAAATGCTTTCCCGTGGCTACAACCGTTCCCTTGTACTTGGTACGGTAGCAGCGGGTGGTACCCTGGGTATTTTGATTCCGCCTTCCATCCCCATGATTCTCTACGGTGCGATTACTGATGAATCCATCGGTAAGCTGTTTATGTCTGGCGTTATCCCCGGTATTATTATGACTATGATGTTTACTGCCATCGTAGTGTACAGCTCCCGTAATCTGCCGCGTGAAGAAGCAGCTACTTGGGATGAACGCGTTGGCGCTCTGAAAAAATCCTTCTGGGGCTTGTTGCTTCCTGTAATCGTAGTTGGCGGTATCTACACCGGTATCTTCACTCCGACAGAAGCAGCTGGCATTGGTACTATCTACAGCTTGATTATTACCTTCTGCATTTACCGCACCCTTGGCTTTAAGGATTTGCCCGGTATTTTGAACGATACCATTAAAACCACCTGTATGATTTTCGCTATTATGATTGGTGCAAGTCTCTTCGGTTTCGTACTGACCATTTTGGATGCTCCTCAAGCCCTGACCAATTACGTTGCGGCTTTGGATACCAACCGCTGGTTCGTATTCCTGGCAATCAATTTGCTGCTGCTCTTCTTGGGCTGCATTTTGGAATCCGTTTCCATTATCTTCATTACCCTGCCGATTTTGTTCCCCTTGATTATGAGCTTGGGCTTCGACCCCATTTGGTTCAACGTAGTAATGCTCTTGAACTTGGAACTGGCGCTCATCACTCCGCCTGTTGGTATGAACCTGTTTGTATTGCAGGGCATCAGCCCCGACAGCAAGATGACCGACATTGTCAAAGGTGTTATTCCCTTTGGTGCAGCGATGTTCCTTTTGATTTTCATCCTGTGCCTGTTCCCGGAAATCGCAACTTGGCTGCCTACTGTTGTTAAATAAATGGTATTAGGTTGTTGACACTTGTTTTTAAAAGTCATATAATTATTTAGTAGTTTTCAGAAGGCTGCTCTTGACAAGCAGCCTTCTTTATATTTACTTGCTGCTTATGCCTGAAGGCATTTTAATTTTTCGAAGGGGAGAAATATATAAATGATTAGAAATGATTTGCGCAACATCGCGATTATTGCTCACGTTGACCACGGCAAAACAACTTTGGTAGATGCAATGCTCAAACAAAGCGGCATCTTCCGTAGCAATGAACACGTAGAAGATCGCGTAATGGACTCCAACGATTTGGAACGCGAACGCGGCATTACTATTTTGTCCAAGAACACCTCCGTTATGCACGGCAATACCAAAATCAACATCCTTGATACTCCGGGCCATGCTGACTTTGGTGGCGAAGTAGAACGCGTATTGACCATGGTTGACGGTGTATTGCTTTTGGTAGATTCCTACGAAGGCCCCATGCCCCAAACCAAATATGTATTGCGTAAAGCATTGGAACAACATTTGAAACCCATCGTTGTCATCAATAAAATTGACCGTCCCGACCAACGTGTGAACGAAGTTATCGACGAGGTTCTGGACTTGTTCATCGAGCTGGATGCTGACGAAGACCAATTGGAATTCCCCGTTGTTTTGGCTTCTGCCCGCAATGGTATTGCCAAGCTTTCCATGGATGAAGAAAGCGACAACCTGGAACCCCTCTTTAAAGTAATTATGGAAAACATCCCTGCTCCTGATGTTGACGTGGATGCTCCCTTGCAAATGCTGGTTAACACCTTGGACTGGGATTCCTATGTAGGTAGAATCGTAGTTGGTCGCGTAGTGCGCGGTACCATTCACAATGGCGAAAACATTACCATCTGCGACGAAGAGGTTAGCCGCAAAGCCAAGATTGGCCGCTTGTACACCTATCAAGGTTTGAAGCGTGTAGAAGTTGATGCAGTTGGCGCAGGCGACATCGTTGCTCTTATCGGCTTGGCTGATGCTAACATTGGCGAAACCATTGCAGATTATGAAAATCCGGAACCGCTGAAAGGTCTTAAAATTGACGAGCCTACCTTGTCCATGATTTTCTCTGTCAATAACAGTCCCTTCGCCGGTAAAGAAGGCGACTATGTAACCAGCCGTCATTTGCGTGACCGTCTGTTTAAAGAAATCGAAACCAATGTGTCTATGCGCATTGAAGAAACCGATAGCCCTGATGCCTTTAAAGTTTCCGGTCGTGGCGAGCTGCACCTTTCCATTTTGATTGAAACCATGCGCCGTGAAGGCTACGAGCTGCAAGTAGGCAAGCCCAAGGTAATTATGCACCATGACGAAAACGGAACCCTGCTTGAACCTATGGAAGCACTTACCATTGACGTTCCCCAAGATTATATGGGCGCAGTAATGGAAGGCTTGGGTCTTAGAAAAGCAGAGCTGACCAATATGCACGAAATGGCCGGCTACCTGCGTATGGAATTTAAGGTTCCTGCTCGTGGCTTGATTGGTTTCCGTAACCAATTCCTTACCGATACTAAAGGTAATGGTGTAATGAACCACGTATTTGCAGGCTACGAAGAATACAAGGGCGATATTCCCGGTCGTACCCGTGGCAGCTTGGTTGCTTTTGAAAATGGCGAAACCACTTCCTACGGTATTGGTAATGCTCAAGAACGTGGTACCATGTTCATCATCCCGGCAGAAAATGTTTACGAAGGTCAAATCATTGGCGAAAACAGCCGTGAGGACGATATGGACGTTAACCCTTGCAAAAAGAAACATGTCAGCAACATGCGTGCTTCCGGCAGTGACGATGCAATCCGCCTGATTCCTCCCAAGACCTTCTCCTTGGAGCAAGCTTTGGAGCACATCAACGACGACGAATTAGTAGAAGTTACTCCCAAAAGCATTCGTATGCGCAAGAAGGTTTTGGACCGTATCGAACGTGGTCGTATCCGCGGTCGCATGAAGAACCAATAATTTACAAATATTTTTTCGATAGTAGCAGGAATTTTTCAAATTAGTGAAGAATATATCCACTTAACTATTGATTTTAGAAGTTAAGTTCACTTTGGAATGATTTGGAGGCAAAGATTATGGGCTTTAAGAATACAGCTATGAAATTTTTTATGGCAGAAGAACAGGAAGAAAGAAGCTATGAAGCTCCGCGTCTGGTAAAATCCGGTCATCTTAATATTTTGGTGCGCACTCCGGTAGCTTTTAGTGATGTGCGTGAATATGCTGATGCACTGATGAGCGGTTGTGCTATTATGGTTAGCTTTGATGCTGTTGATGCTGCTTTGAAGAATCGTATCTTTGACTATCTTAATGGCGTAAGCTACATTATTGGTGCTTCTGTTTCTAAGGTGACTGATGACTTATTGATGTATGCTCCTGAACAAGTGGACGTAAACAAGGAAGCTGCTCCCAAACGCAGTGGTGTACGTTCCTTCTTCGGTTAAGGGCATAGCAAAATAATAAAAAACAATCCTCGTTATTCTAAAAAGAGTGACGAGGATTTTTTATTTATTCTTTAGAAAGAACTTAGCAAAGCGTCAAGCAAAAGCAGCTCGATGCGAACTTTTGCTTGTTTGGGGGGGGACAAGGTGCTATAATTTATCGTAAGAATATAATGGGAGAGTTGTGCGATGCTTTTTAATTCTTACGAGTTTATATTATTGTATTTACCTATCACACTTGTTCTGTACTATCAGTTGGCAAAAAGATTCAGTAATGGTGCTGCTAAAAATTTTTTGATTTTTGCATCCCTATGCTTCTATTCTTACTGGGATATAAACAATCTGCCAATACTTCTTGCTTCCATCATTGCTAACTATATTTTTGGACACCTGCTTTCTAAAAATAGAAGTAAATATATTTTGACGGCGGGGATTGCTTTTAACCTGCTATTTTTAGCTTACTTCAAATACACAGATTTTATTCTGCAAAATCTTAATGCTTTAGCGGGTACAAGCTTTGAACTACAAAGTATAGTTCTTCCGTTGGGAGTATCCTTCTTTACTTTTACTCAAACAGCCTATTTGGTAGACGTTTATCGTGGAGAAACCAAAGAGTACACTAAAAGCGATTACCTTTTATTTGTAACTATCTTTCCCCATTTGATTGCTGGTCCCATTTTGTATCATAAGGATATGATTCCCCAGTTTTCTGTAGCAGAAAACTACAAGCTGAATTATAAAAATTTAACCTATGGTATCGTATGGTTTACTATTGGCTTGTTAAAGAAAGTTGTAATTGCCGATAAGTTAGCTGTTTGGGCAAATCAAGTATTTAATAACACAAGTAATTTGACGATGCTGGATGCCTGGGGAGGTTCTTTAGCATATTCTCTGCAGCTTTACTTTGACTTTTCCGGTTATTCAGAGATGGCGATAGGCTTAGGATTGCTGTTTAATTATAATTTGCCTTTGAATTTTAACTTGCCATATAGAGCGACAAGCATTATAGATTTTTGGCGTAGATGGCATATGACACTTTCTGCCTTTTTAAAAAATTATTTGTATATTCCTTTGGGTGGTAATCGTAGTGGAAACCATATGAGAAACATATTGATTACAATGTTTTTAGGTGGTTTGTGGCATGGTGCAGGATGGACTTTTATTTTTTGGGGCGTACTGCATGGTGTATTTATTTGTATAAACCACTTGTGGCGTAAGACTAAGATTGTACTTCCTAAATTTTTATGTTGGCTTTTGACATTCAATGCTGTAAATTTAGCGTGGATTTTCTTTAGAGCAAACAGTTTTGAAAGCGCTATGAATATTGTCAAAGCTATGGTTGATTTTGAAAAGTTGGTGGTACCGCACAGTAATGGGCTGGGAAAATATTTTGAGGCATTTAAAAATGGTTCTGAAATAATGTTTTCAACTAGAGAGATTGGAATCATAATTTTATGTTTAATCATTGCAATGCACGCTGTAAATAAAAAGTATATTGAAAGAATCAATCCGTATTTTACTGCAATAGGATTAGCTGTAGCTTTTATTTATGCTTTCTCTAAGATTGGTCAGATAAGTGAATTTTTATATTTTCAATTTTAAGATGGTTGGGAATGGTTTTAGAAATGTTACATAAAAAAATAGTAAAGACTTGGTTGTTTATTGTTGTACTTGGACTTTTAGGAGCATTTATTGCTTCCATTATAGTTGACCCGTTAGATATTTTGGGAACACCTATTATTAGAGGTGTTAATAATTATAAGGATAGACAAGATAGTTATCTGGATGTATTCAAACCCTATCATATAGTTAAGTATAAACCAGAGATTATTTTTATTGGATCAAGTAGGGTGTATTATGCGTGGGAACCTATTTTGGAGGGATATGATAAAGAAAAGGTTTATAATATGGGATTCAGTTCTCTACCATTGAATAATATGGAGAAGTATTTAGATTTTGTATATAGCATAAATGAACCAAAGAAAATTTTTATTGGGTTAGACTTCTTTCAATTTGGGAAAGAGAACTTTAATGATGCTAAAAGGAATTTTTCGGAAGAAAGATTAAAAAAATTATCTGGCGGTGATGTTGAGAATGTTCTTTTAGAATCTTTAAAAGAAAATTTCCAGGTAAGTCATCTGTTAAGAAAAACTGTAAAAGAAAGTTTTAAAAATAGAAATGAATTAGAAGTATTTGAAAGAGGATGGTATGCTTCTCGTGGTAATTGTAAAGATTTAAATGAAAAGGCGTATTACGGATCAATGGATAGTTATTTTAATACATACCGTGATTGGGAGTATGAGGAAAAATCTGTAGAATTCTTAGAAAGAATAGTTGAGAAGGCGAGAGAAAAAGGAATTGAAGTTTTTGTGTTCTTTAATCCCATTAGTGTAGATTTAAGTTCCTTAATATACGTTTTTGGATTGCAAGATGATTTGAGTAATATAAAAAGAAAAGTAGTAAATATTGTTGGGGAAGTTTACGATTTTAATTATATTAACGCATACACTGCAAACAGGCATAAATTGTATTATGATCCTTCACATAGTAATAAAATATTTGGTGACATAGTAAAAAATGATATTATCACAGGTAACGATACTGAAAGATTAACTATTCTAAATTCTACTAATGTTGAGTATAAATTACGCAAAGAATATGAAATGAATCACGCATGGTGGGATGCCAATGAAGAGTACATTGAGTATCTGAGGAACAGAATAAAGGATAAAAGGAAATTACAACAAGGTGAGTTAAAAGAGTTTATAGGGTTTTAAGGTTGCTACAATTAAACATTGATAACAACGGCGCAGTAAATCTGCGCTGTTGTTTTTATAAGGATAAACCATCAACAGTTTACTCTTCGCTTGTGGTGGGAAATGTGCTATAATTAGATTTAGTAAATTATGCATAGGAGAAGGATGCTATGACGAAGCATTTATTTAATTACTGCACTATTGACTGGTACGAAAATGATATGATTGCTAAAGGAACTACCCTGCGTGAGTTCAGCAAGGAGTTTGCCCTTGACGGGATGGAGCAATTTATTTATACAATGGAACGCCCTGCGAAATCTTATAAGGATTTGACCACTGGCGTGCATTTGAACTATTGGCCTTATTGGATGGATTTCTGGCTGAAAAAGGCGAAGCGTTTGAAGCAACAGTTCCGCAATGTTATCGAGCGTAATCAGTATTTTCGTGATGCGTTAAGCCGCGAGGAATGGCTTTCTGTAATTCGCAAGAATATTGGCGCTGCCCTGACGGAAGCACCGGAGTACATGGTGTGGCATGTTGCCGAAGCTAATAACGAAGAAATTTTCACTTGGGAATTTAACTACAGTGATAGGGAAGTGCTCACTGCTTCTGCAGATGTGTTCAACAGTATTGCAGATGAGATTCCTGAAAATGTAACGGTGCTTTTTGAAAATTTGTGGTGGCCTGGCTTACGCCTTACTGACCCGCGCAATGTTAAATACTTTTTTGAGCGTATTGAACGTAAGAACGTGGGCATTATGCTGGATACCGGTCACTTGATGAATACTAATAACCGTTTGAAAAATGAGGCAGAAGCTGCAGATTATGTGTGCCGCGTGTACGAGAAGCTAGGAAGCTGCGCCGAGCTGGTAAAGGGCGTGCATTTAAGCTGCTCCTTGTCCGGACAGTATCAACGCAGTTTTGATAGACGTGTACCTGCCAATTTGGACAACGCTATGATTTGGCAGCACGTTGCTTCCATTGATACGCATCAGCCTTTTACAACGGAAGCTGCCCGCCAAATTTTACAGTGTATTAATCCTGAATACGTGGTACATGAATTTACTTACGATAATATGGATGAACTGCGCAACAAGCTTGCCGTTCAGCTGGAACATTGCAGGTGAGCAGAATGCTGAGAAAACTATTGACTGTTTTGCTGTTGCTTTTTACAATTTGCTTGTGTGGTTGCGGCGGAATACAACCGGAGCAGAAGCAGGGTGGAGAGATTTTGTACAGCGTTACGGATGCAACGGGGCAGAAGCTTTCTTTTTACGAGAAGCCTAAGCGTATTATCAGTATGAATGTTTCTGTGGACGAAATTCTGCTGGATTTAATAGATAGCAAGCGTATTGCTGCCCTTACCTATATGGCAGATGACCCCAGTATTTGCAGTGCAGGGGACAAGGTGAAGCTGGTAAAGAATCGCGTACACGGTTCTAATATTGAAATGGTTATTGCCTTGCAGCCGGATTTAGTTATTATTCCTGATTATGCTGCTCCCGTGCTTAATGCTTTGCGTGCGGCAGGGGTGAGGGTGTATGTGTGTGCAACCCCTAATGATATGCAGGATATTTTTAATTTTATTATTGAAATAGGCAAAGCGGTTGGCGAGGAAGAAGCTGGTAAGGCCATGGTTGCCAAGCTAAAGACGGATATGCAAAATATTCGTGAGCAGGTAGTTGCCAAGATTCCGGAAAAGGAACGCCTAAAGGTTTTGTGTCTTTCCTTTATGGGACCCATGGGTATGCGAGGAACCTTTAGTGATTTGTGCTATTACAGTGGTATCCTTAATGCTCTCGAAGGCATTGATATTCCGCAGAACGGTACGCTTTCCGAAGAAAAAATGCTGGAGATTAACCCGGATATGATTATTATCTCTACTTGGGAGTACAATAGCCAAAGCGAGGATAATAATAAGCTTATTCAAAGAATTTTGACCAACCCTGTGTACGCCAACGTTAATGCCATTAAAAATGGCAGGGTGGCGCAGGTGAGGGATAATTATTTGATGAGCACCTCCCAATATACTTACAAGGCAGCAGAGGAGCTGGCGCAGAAGGCGTATCCGGAAGTGTTCACTGCAAAATAGTGTAAACTGATTTACAGAAACCGTTTGCTTTTGTAAGGCGATGGTGTTTACGAAAAAATTTGTTGACGTAAAAAGTAGACAGTGGTACACTAACCTTAGTTTAATATTAACCACAAACCGTTGAGACGGAGATCAAGTCGAAAGATGCGCTTACAGAGAGTTCGGGGTGCTGGAAGCCGGATAGAGATGCAGTTCGATAAATGGACCGTTGAGGGCGTACTGAAATGTACTTTGGTGCAGAGTATGATACGACGTAACATCTACGTTAGGGATGAGG
Organism: Phascolarctobacterium sp.; assembly: GCA_017467905.1. Taxonomy (GTDB): domain Bacteria; phylum Bacillota; class Negativicutes; order Acidaminococcales; family Acidaminococcaceae; genus JAHHUH01. The sequence goes on along the minus strand of JAFUKD010000001.1, from coordinate 73,726 downwards.
GGTGTGTTGGCACTCTGCGAAAGTGCACTGCTTGGCAGTGAAACAAGGTGGTACCGCAGGTAAATGAGATTATTGCCTGTCCTTGAGCAATCAGGGACAGGCTTTTTATATGCAAGCACCACACCAACAGCAAAAATTTAGCTGATGTAAGGAGCGAAAAGAAATGACTAAAGGCAGATATGGTATTCATGGCGGGCAATACATTCCCGAAACTTTGATGAACGCAGTGTTGGAGCTGCAGGAAGCTTACGAGCATTATAAGGATGACCCTCAATTTAAAGAAGAGCTGAAAGCTTTGTACCGTGATTATGCTAACAGACCTTCACTGTTGTATTATGCAGAACGTATGACTAAGGATTTGGGTGGCGCTAAGATTTATTTGAAGCGTGAGGATTTGAACCACACAGGCGCGCACAAGATTAACAATGTACTTGGTCAGGCTCTTTTGGCAAAGAAGATGGGCAAGACTCGCGTTATTGCAGAAACAGGTGCCGGTCAGCATGGCGTAGCTACTGCAACTGCAGCAGCGCTCATGGGCATGGAATGTGTAGTCTATATGGGTAAGGAAGATACAGAGCGCCAAGCCTTGAACGTATTTAGAATGGAGCTTTTGGGTGCGAAGGTTGTTGCTGTAGAAAGCGGAACCAAGACCTTGAAGGATGCAGTGAACGAAGCCCTGCGCGTATGGACTGAACGCTGCGAAGACACCTATTATGTTTTGGGCAGTGTTATGGGACCTCATCCCTACCCGGAAATGGTGCGTGACTTCCAAAAAATTATCAGCGAGGAAATTCGCGAGCAAATGCTGGAAAAAGAAGGCAGGCTGCCGGACGTGGTTATGGCTTGCGTAGGCGGTGGCTCCAATGCCATTGGCGCCTTCTATGATTTTATTAAGGAAGAAAATGTACGCCTTATTGGTGTCGAGGCTGCCGGTCGCGGGGTTAACCATCCTGATAACGCAGCAACCATTGCCAATGGAACCTTGGGCATTTTCCACGGAATGAAGTCCTACTTCCTGCAAGACGAATACGGACAAATCGCTCCGGTATATTCTATCTCTGCCGGCTTGGATTATCCCGGCATTGGTCCTGAACATGCTTACCTGCATGACACTGGCCGTGCAGAATACGTTGCCATAACTGACGACGAGGCAGTGGCTGCATTTAACTACCTTTCTAAAATCGAAGGTGTTATCCCGGCGATTGAAAGTGCTCACGCTGTAGCACACGCTATGAAGCTGGCGCCTACCTTGGATAAGGATAAGATTATTGTTGTAAATATTTCCGGTCGCGGTGACAAGGACGTTGCTGCCATCGCTCGTTATATGGGGGTTGACTTACATGAATAAGATTACCAAAGCATTTGCTGATAACAAAAAAGTTTTGATTCCTTCCATCACCGCAGGTGACCCCAGCTTGGAGGCTACCAAGGAATTGATTATAGCCATGGAAGAAGCCGGCGCAGGCATTATCGAACTGGGGATTCCTTTTTCTGACCCTGTTGCTGAAGGTGAGGAGATGCAGCGCTCTGCAGGACGTGCTTTAGCAGCAGGCACTACTACGGATAAAATTTTTGCCATGCTGAAGGAGCTGCGCCAAGAAACCCAAATTCCCGTTGTTTTAGTAACCTATGCCAACCCCATCTACACTTATGGTTGCGAAAAGTTTTTTGATAACTGCGTAGCCTGTGGCGTAAGCGGTATTCTTGTTCCGGATATTCCCTACGAAGAAAGACAGGAGCTTCTGCCTTACTGCAAGCCTCGCAACATTGCCCTGATTGGTATTATTACTCCTAATTCCAGAGACAGAATTAAAATGATTGCGGAAGAAGCTCAAGGTTATGTGTACGCAGTATCTTATTACGGTGTGCTATCTGACCAGGTTGTTGAGGCGAAGGTTGCAGAAATGGTTGAGGCAGTGCGCAAAGTAACAGATGTTCCCGTAGCAGTTGGCTATCGCGTACGCAAGTATGCGGAAGGCAAGGCTATGGGTAATATTGCAGATGGCATCATCGTTGACTGTCGTATTGCAGAAATTGTAGAAAAGCACGGCGCGGAAGGCGCCCCCAATATTGCGGACTACGTTAAAAAAATGATTGCTGCCATGAACGCTTGACAAGTATCGTCATTTTTAGTAAACTCGTAACATAAAGGGAGTAGCTGGCATAACACTGGTTATGTTTACCTAGTCGTCAATACGGTTCGCAAGAATCCGGCTTTGTAAATAATTAGCGAGACTTTGTTGTGGATTGATGTTTCACAATGGGGTTCTCGCTTTTATTTTTTATAAAGGTGTTAGAAATGTTGTGATACAGTTTTATTACCCGTTTGTTTTGGAGGAGATTGGAAATGGATATTTTAATGCAATTAGGTTTATTAGTTGTTGGCTTCTTTATGTTAGGTAAGGGTGCTGACTGGTTTGTAGAAGGCTCTGCCAGCATTGCCACACGTTTTGGTATTCCGCAGCTTGTTATTGGCTTGACCATTGTTGCCATGGGTACCAGTACTCCGGAAGCAGCAGTAAGCTTGGCTGCTGCATTAAAGGGCAGTGCGGATATCACCATTGGTAATGTGGTGGGCAGTAATATTTTGAACATCTTAATTATTTTAGGTATTTCTGCTGCCATTACCAGATTAAAGGTTGCCAAATCTACTATTAGAATTGAAATTCCCTTTATGATTGCCATTACTGCTCTGTTGTACGTTCAAGGCTTGGACGGTATCGTTACTCTGATGGATGGCGCACTTTTGGCGGCGGTATTTGGTGCTTACCTTTTGTACCTGTACATTATTACCAAGCAGGCTGACCCTATCGAAGAAACCGAAGATACTACAGGCTATCCTTTGGGACAAGCGCTGATGTGGACCATTGCAGGTTTGGCGCTTATCGTTTGGGGCAGTAATGTAACTGTTGGTGCTGCTACTGAAATTGCGCATTATGCTGGTCTTAGCGAACGCTTCATTGGCTTGACCATCGTTGCGCTTGGTACTTCCCTACCGGAACTGTTCACCTCTGTAGCTGCGGCGCGTAAGGGCAACGCAGATATCGCTATTGGTAATATCGTAGGCAGTAATATCTTTAACATCCTTTTCGTTGTAGGTGCTTCTGCAATTATTACTCCGGTTGCTTTCTCTAAAGCCTTTGAATTTGATATGTGGGTTGCTTTAGGCGCAGGCTTTATGCTTCTCTTCTGCGTGCTGCCTACTAAGGCTTTGGAAAAATGGGCTGGTTGGGCTATGCTGGCTACTTACGCTGTGTACCTGTGGTATATTTTTTAAAGCTTGGCATTTGCTCTTGCTCATAAAAAATTTTTTTCGCGAGTATTTTGAAGTGAAAGCTTCTGTTACTTTTTGTAGCAGAGGCTTTTTATTTTTGTGAGCGCGTCTTGCTCTTAGGGTTTACTTTACTGCCTCACACTATTCGATTAACCGATTAGTTAGAAAAAACTCAGCAAAGCGTCAAGCAAAAGCAGCTCGATGCGAACTTTTGCTTGTTTGGGGGGGACAAGGTGCTATAATTACTTCAATATTAGGATGTTTCACGTGAAACATTCTTGCTTCCAGTTGTAATTTATATTTTTAGTACTGCCTATCTAAAGATGGGTACAGCCCTTTAAAAAGGCGCGTAGCCATCAACCATGGTTTGTAACAGGAGGAACCGGTGAAAAAAGAAAAACAAGCTTCTGAAAATTATGGTTGGGATAAGGTAGAAGAATGGTTAGAGCTGGAAGGAGGCAAGGGGCTTTCCATTGACATTAACGAAGCGCGCAAGCGCATTGCCTTAGAAATTAGAAAGGGCAGGATGGAAAAGGACTTCTCGCAATTTCAGTTGGGCAGTTATGTGGGCTTACCCCAGACGCGGATTTCGGAAATGGAAACGGGCAAGCTGGATATACGCCTTGGAAATTTACTAAAGGTGCTGGAAGTTTTAGGAAAGACTATTGAAATAGTACCCTTGCCAAAGAAATGATGATGTGAAAGGAAAGTTTAATGATGAAAAAACATTTATTAGCTCTTAGTGCAGCCGCTGTCCTTTTGGCTCCTCAAGCTGTTGGTGCAGAAGGCTTTGCTATTAACGAATGGACTGCAGAAGGTATGGCAATGGGCGGCGCGCGTATGTTTGCTGAGAACGATGCAGGTAATATGGCATACAACCCTGCTGCTATGACTAAAATTCAAGGTGAAAAATTTAAAGCAAGCGTTTCGTACCTTAGCCCTCATGGCAAATGGAAAGCCAAGTCTGTTAGTCCAGCACAATCTGGCAGTAATCCTACTTATTCTGATACTTGGGATCAGTCTGGTCGCAACAGAGTTAATCCCGGTATTGTTCCTGGCTTGTACTATGTGAAGCAATTAAATGATAAAGAGTGGTTGGGTATGGCTACCTATACTCGCTTTGGCATGATTTGTCAATTTGAACGTGATTCTATTGTTGCTTCTAATGCATTTAGCTCTCGTCTTAATGGTACCAGTATTGCGATGAACTATGCTCGCAAACATGACAGTAAATGGTCTACATCCATTGGTGCAGAAATTAACTATGTTGGATTGCAGTACGATAAAAATCTTGGATATCCGCATCTGGGAATGTCAGGTCCTTTGCATATTGAAGGCACTAGCTGGGCACTTGGTTGGAATGCTGCTGCAAATTATGAGTTTGATGATAAGAACGAATTTGCTGTAGTATATCGTAGTAAAGTTAAACATTCTATGGAAGCAGAATATGATGCTCATAGTATTGCTACGACTCAAGGATTTGCTCCTGAAGGTGATGCTTATGGTTGTGTAACTTTGCCGGAAAGTTGGATGCTTGGTTATGGTCATAAATTCAATGATAAAACCAGAATGGACTTAAATGCTACTTGGACTCGTTGGTCTCGTTTTGATGCGTTTGGTATCAAATTTACTCCTGGTATTTATAATCCTAATCCTAAAAATTGGGAAGATGGTTGGCGTTATGCAATCGGTATTGAGCATAAGTTAAGTGATAAATATTCCTTGCTTGCAGGTATTGCTCATGATGAACGTTCTATTCCTGATGAAACTGCCGATTTTATGGTTCCCACCGGTGAACGTGATACCTATACATTAGGCGTACAATACCACGATAAGAAACAAACCGTAGCATTGGCACTTGGCTATATGGATGTAGGCGAATTGAATATGGCTAGTGGTCATGGTGGAAGTTATCATAAAGCAAAAATGTATGACAGCTACACCAAAATGGTTTCCATCTCCTACCAATACAATTTCTAATTTAACTTGCTCCTTAGTCGCTACCTCACAGTGGCTAGGATAAAACTAATCTCTAAAAATCAAAAAAGAGAGCTTCCTTTGAAAAGAGGGAGCAGGTAAGATGACGTTAAAGGCGTTCCGCAAGGAGCGCCTTTTTGTCGTACATAAATTTCGCTTTGCATTTTAAACAGTCTTAAATTTGGGAAAGTAAAGATTTTGTTTGTTAGGTGCGAACAAAACTTGACTGGGGGGGTAATGGTGTTACAATGGTTTAAAGTTCTTGGTAAAAGGAGTTTGAACATGGGTGAAGCTGTTTTTAAAGAGATTGGACAGAATATAGTTTTGCATAGAAGGTTAAGAGGTATTAACCAAATTAATTGTGCGGCGAAGGCAGGGATTGGCGTAGGTATGCTTTCTAAAATTGAAAGAGGCATTGGTGTGGAAAAGGTACCCTTGGCGACCTACATTAAGATTGCAGAAGCACTTAACCTTTCTTTTTTTGATTTGCTTAGACGCACGGAGGTTACTGTAAAAAGTATTTGTGTCAGTAAAAAGAAGTAAGTTAAATTTTTGGGCAGGCTGTTTTTAAGATGGCTTGCCTTTTTCTATTGTGCTATAATACCCTTAGAAATATTTTGGAGGTACTAATGCTTAAAACGATATTGGCATACAATTTTACGGCAGAGCGTTTGCAGATGCTAAAAATGGTAGCGCTTCTTTGCAAGGCGCAGGTGAAGGCTGTCGCTCGCGAGGATATGCTGCAACCTGTAGGCTACCTTGCCGGAGTGAAGGGCGTTGAAGCTGTTGGCGAAAAGTACAGCGGTGCAGAAGCTACGGAAGAAATGATTTTCCTGTGTGGTTTTGATAGACCTACCTTGGACAAACTGCTGGTAGCTATCAAGAAAAGCAAGCTAAAGCGCATTGAGCTTAAAGCAATGCTAACTCCTCACAACGCAGGCTGGAGTGGCTTGGAACTTTTGAAAGAAATTAGCGAAGAGCATGAATATATGAAGAAAACCGGTGGCAAGCAAACCTTGGAGGAACACTCTTCCAAAAACGCTTGATGTTATGGTAAAATAATTAAGATATTAAATTTTTCGGAGGTATAAAAATGGCTAAAGATAGTTCCTTTGACGTTGTTTCCCAAGTAGATATGCAAGAGATGGATAACGCAGTGAACCAAGTTAAAAAAGAAATTGACCAACGTTATGATTTTCGTGGCAGTAACGCAACCATTGAGCTGGGTGAAAAAGAAGTAAAGATTGCCGCTGAGGACGAATACAAATTGGGTGCCATCATTGATATGCTGCGCCAAAAGATGGCTAAACGCGGTATTCCCCTGCGTTGCCTTGTTCCCGGTAAAATTGAACCCGCTGCTAAGAACACTGTACGTCAACAATGCGAAATCCAACAAGGCATTTCCAAAGAGAACGGCAAAAAGATTGTTGCAGCTATCAAAGCAACTAAATTGAAAGTTAATGCTCAAATCCAAGACGACCAAGTTCGTGTATCCGGTGCTAAGAAGGATGATTTGCAAGCGGTTATTCAAACTTTAAAGGCGGGGGATTTTGGGGTGGATCTTCAATTCATCAACATGAGATAAGAAAGCGCCATAAGTACTGTCTTCCTGCGTTGGAACTGCGATTGCTTGCTCGATGTACGCCAAGTACACCGTCGCGGCGCAATCTTGTTCCGCCTTGTTATCCAGCACTTCTGACGCTTTTTGGAGGGTAGAAAATGACTAAAAAACCTAAATACGACGTAGAACAATTCGACGAAGCGCAAATTAATGACCGCGCTCTTGTAGAATACGAAAAGGAGTATAGCGAAAAGGGTTTGAAGGATAAGGTTGCCAAGTACGGCAAGGTTATCGGTGCAGAAATTTTGTACAAGACTTTGCAGCTGTGGTTTGTATTGCAAAGGGACGACGTTCCTGCCGGCACGAAGGCAATCGTTATGGGAGCCCTTGGTTACCTGATTGCACCCTTGGACTTTTTACCGGACTTGACTCCTGTTCTGGGATATTCCGATGACATGGTGGCAATAGCCTTTGCTTTGGTTAAGGTGCAGGGCTATGTTGATGAAGAGGTTAAGCTTAAAGCGAAGAATATGCTGTCTAAAATTTTTAGCGACGAAACTCTTTCTGCTTTAGGTTAGTAATCAAAAATAAAAGACCGTAATCCAATTTGAGAAAATCATTTTGGAATACGGTCTCTTTAATTTTATTGGGTGTTTCCTATGTGGAACCTGTCAGCTTAGCAATGACGGAAGGGTTATTTCCAAGCACCTTCCAAATATTCACAGCATTTGTCGATTTCAGGCAGGGAGATTTCTTCTGCCTTGCCGCTGTCGCAAGCCTTGGCGATGTTAGGGTCAATGGGGAGCTGTGCCAAAACCTTTAAGCCGTAGGCAGCAGCTGTCTCTTCCAAATGGCTTTCGCCAAAGATTTTGTAGTCTTTGCCATTGTCGGGGCAGTGGAAGTAAGAATAGTTCTCTACCAAACCCAGGATGGGTACGTTCATCATTTGCGCCATCTTCACTGCTTTGGCAACAATCATGGAAACCAGCTCTTGGGGAGAGGTTACAATGACAATGCCATCAACGGGAAGGGATTGGAAGACGGTCAAGGGTACATCCCCGGTTCCGGGGGGCATGTCCACAAACATAAAGTCAATATCTGTCCAGACAACATCCGTCCAAAATTGTTTGACCATGTTGGCAATCATAGGACCACGCCATACAACGGGGTCAGATTCATTGGGCAGGAACATGTTGGCGCTGATGATTTCAATTCCGTTGGCAGAGCTTAGTGGCATAATGCCAATTTCATTACCGCCAGCCTTCTGCCCGCCAAGACCAAAGGCTTTGGGAATGGAAGGACCGGTTATATCTGCATCAAGAATGGCGGTGCGATGACCGCGGCGTTTCATGGAAGCTGCCATCAGGGAGGTTACAAGGGATTTACCTACACCGCCCTTACCGCTAACAATACCGATAACTTTCTTTACGCTGCTCATAGGATTAAGGTGAGCAGTGAAATCTACAGGCTCGTGCTTGCCTGCGTGTTCGCAGCCTTCACAGCTGCTACGTCCACAGGAAGTACTGGAGCATTGTTTTTCTTCATTAGTCATTTAGTTTATGCCTCCTTAGTAGCAAAAGCTTTCCAGATGAATCCCAAAACGATACCGCCAAAGCAGGGAGTAATCCAGCCAAAGCCAATATCGTAAAGGGGAATGACAGAAGCCAAGAATGTATTAGCAGCGCCAGTGTCAATACCGGCAGCGCGTAAGCCGTCAAAAATTGCGAAGATGGTAGTCAAGGTAAGGCAAGCTCGGAAGATGTGCTTGTTACGTTGAAAGATTCCGTTGCCCACGTTCAGAATAACCAGAGCAATGGTGATGGGATAAAGCATGCACAGCACGGGGATGGAGAAAACTATAATATTGTTTAAGCCTACGTTGGAAACGCAGAAGCTGAACAGGCAGATAATGGCAACGAAGCGTTGATAGGAAATTTTGCCATCGGTCAGCTTGGTGAAGTAATCGGGAATTGCAGTGGAAAGACCAATGCTGGTAGTGATGCAGGCAAAGAAAATGATAAGAGCCAAAACAATCTTGCCAAAGTTACCAAAGTAATGAACGGAGATTTTATTAAGCAGCTGACCGCCACTGGCTACAACGCCGGTTACAGAAACACTGGTTGCACCTGCGTAAGCAAGGGAGCAGTAAACAGCGGCTAAACAGATTGCGGCAATGATGCCTGCGTAAATACACATGGTAGTAAGCTGCTTTTGTTCTTTAATACCTTTCAGTTCAATGGCGCTGATGGTTGCCGCGCCAAAGAGCATGGAGCAGAGCAGGTCCATGGTGTTGTAGCCTTCCAAGAAACCCTTAAAGAAGGGTACGGAAGCGTAAGCTTCTCGCGCAGGCTGGGCGGCGCCCATGGGATTAAGGATGGCGCAGCCTACTAAGGCAGCAAGGCATAACAAAAGCATGGGGGTCATGACCTTACCAATGCGGTCAATAATAGTGGAAGGATTAATGGCAAAGTAATAGGTCAGCGCAAAGAAGAAGGCGGAATAGATTGCCAAGCCTAAATCGTGCATACCTGCGGGGAGCAGTGCCATAATGCCGGTGTCGTAGGAAACTGCCGCAGTACGAGGAATTGCAAAGAAGGGACCAATGGTCAAGGCACATAGAATAGTAACTATTCTACCGTACAGGGGATGTACCGGTTCTGCCATCAGGTCAGGTGTTTCAAATCGATTGATTGCCATTGCCAAAATGCCCAGCAGGGGAAAGCCAACGCCGCTAAAGCAAAAGCCGAGCGCTGCTAAGAAAAGGTTATCGCCTGCCTGTTGACCAAGCACTGGCGGGAAGATAAGGTTGCCGGCACCGAAGAAAAAGGAAAACAGCATTAAGCCAATGGGTATAACTAAGGAAGGTGTCATTTTAGATTGTTCCATCCGGGAAAGCTCCTTTATATTATTATGGGGTGATGACAAAATAAAAAGCTCCTTGTAATTTGGAGCAAGCTTGTGCAAATATCGTATGTCAATTATATCATTTTCAGAAAATATTGGAAAGATTTTTACAAAAATAAAAGCCCCGCTTTAACGAGGCTTGGAGTAATTCGTAATAAATTATTTTGCTTCTTCCAGTTGAGAGGTGCAATGCGGGCAACGGGTAGCGTCGTCAGCAATGACGGATTTGCAGAACGGGCACTTGCGCGGATCGGGAGCAGGCGGTTTTGCCGGCATAAGCTTGTTGATTTGGGTAATCATTACGAATACGACGAAAGCCAAGATGGCAAAGTCAAGAACAGTATTAAGGAAGGCACCGTAAGCGATTACAGGAGCGCCTGCATCTTGAGCTGCCTTCAAGGTAGGATAATTTTGACCGTTCAGGCTGATGAAGAGGTTGGTAAAATCTACCTTGCCCATGAGCATACCCAAGGGAGGCATGATAACATTGGAAACTAAGGAAGAAACTATTTTACCAAAAGCACCGCCGATGATAACGCCGACTGCTAAATCAATTACGTTGCCACGAACGGCAAATTTTTTAAACTCGTCAAAAAAGGACATACTATAACCCCCTATAAAATTTCATAATAAAGTTATTCTGCCTACTTTCGAAATTTCCTGCTTCTTGACGGAAAAGTATTCCTATCATATAATTATATAGAACTTTAGCCTCCTGCGCAGAAGGTGGCGCAGGATTTCAAAATAAATTTATGGAGGTCACACCCATGGCAATTAGAGAAGACTTAGTAGTTCCTGGCGAAGGCGAGGAAAATTTTGTTGTCAACGAGAACGCTCGCGTTGTAACCATTCCGTTCTCTCCTTTGGAAGTGCGTATGGAAAAAGAAAAACCGGAAGTATTTGAACGCCTGCAAATTTTAAAAGAAATTATTGGCGAAGAAACCTTTAAACGTCTGGTAAGCAGAATTCACAATATCAACTACGCTGCTCCGCGTATTTTGATTGTAGCTAATAGCGAATTGCACCGCACCAACATTGAACGTGAGCTGCTGCCTGCTATCGCAAAGGCTTTTGAAGTTGATAACATCCGTGTTGTAACTCAAGGTTAAAATTTTCTAAAAAGGTATTGACATTTAGGCGAACATCAAGTAAAATACTTTATGTTGCTACGGTTTAGATGTTAGTAACTACGGGGATTGGCGCAGTTTGGTAGCGCGCTTGTTTCGGGTACAAGAGGCCGTGAGTTCGAATCTCGCATCCCCGACCATTGAAAATTAAGGACTGCTTTGGCAGTCCTTTTTTGTTTGCCTAAACCTGAACTATATTGTATAATAATGTAGTCTGTAGTTTAATAGGTGCTCTGTTTTTACAAAGGCTTTAAGATATTGAGGAGGTTGCAAGATGTCTGTTTTTGACGTGTTACAAGAACGTGGTTTCATTAAACAAATGTCCCACGAGGAAGAGATTAAAGAGCTTTTAGAAAAAGAGAAGGTAACTTTTTATATTGGCTTTGACCCTACCGCTGATAGCCTGCACGTTGGTCACTTCATCGCTTTGATGTTGATGAGCCATATGCAAAAGGCTGGTCACCGTCCCATCTGCCTGTTGGGTGGTGGTACCGGTATGGTAGGCGACCCCAGTGGCAAGGACGATATGCGCAAAATGCTCACCCCGGAATTTATTGCGCACAACATTGCTTGCTTCAAAAAACAAATGAGCCGTTTCATTGATTTTGCTGATGACAAGGCTATTATGGTAAACAATGCGGATTGGCTGATGGACTTGAACTATATCCAACTGCTCCGCGAAGTTGGCGTACATTTCTCCGTAAACCGTATGCTGGCAGCTGAATGCTTTAAGAAACGTTTGGAAAAGGGCATGACCTTCTTTGAATTTAACTATATGATTATGCAAGGCTATGACTTCTGGCATTTGTTCAAGCACCATAGCTGCGTTATGGAATTGGGCGGCGACGACCAATGGTCCAACATGCTTGCCGGCGTTGAACTCATCCGTCGTAAAGAACAAAAGCCTGCCTTCTGTATGACCTGCAAACTGCTCACTACCAGTGATGGCCGTAAGATGGGCAAGACCGAAAAGGGGGCTTTGTGGCTTGACCCGGAAAAAACTTCTCCCTACGACTTCTACCAATACTGGCGTAACGTTGGCGACAGCGACGTTGAAAACTGCTTGAGCCTGCTTACCTTCCTGCCCATGGATGAGGTTCGTCGTTTGGGCGCATTGAAGGATGCAGAAATCAACACTGCGAAAAAGGTTCTCGCTTTTGAAGTTACCAAGCTGGTTCACGGTGAGGAAGAAGCTCTTAAAGCGCAGCAAGCAGCAGAAGCTCTCTTTGGTGGTGGCGGTAACATGGAAAATGTTCCTACCATTGAAATTACCTCTGCGGACAAGACCGCTAAAATTATTGACGTTTTGACTGTGAATAAAGTGTTCTCCAGCAAACGTGAAGCACGTCAAATGATTACCCAAGGCGGTTTGTATTTGCAAGATACTGCTGTAACCGACCCGGAAGCTTGCCTGGCAGAAGATATGTTTGATGCGGAAGAAAGCCTTTTGATTCGTAAAGGCAAGAAAAAATATTTCCGTTTAGTAGTTAAATAAGATGGCAAATGCATCTGTAACTTTAATTTTACCCATAGCACTGATGCTGTTTTCCTTTTTCTTTGGTGCGGGCAACTTTATTTTTCCGCCCATTCTGGGACAGCAGGCAGGGGATAATATGCTCACTGCTATCGTAGGCTTCTGCATTAGCGGTGTTGGTTTGCCTTTGACCGGTGTTATTGCCATGGCACTTACTCGTAGCGACAACCCGGAAACCATGGTGAACCCGGTGCATCCCATATACGCCAAGGCGTTGATTGTCATTACTTCTTTGACCATTGGGCCTTTCTTTGCTATTCCGCGTACTGCGGCAGTATCCTTTGATACTGGTATTTTGGCATTCATTCCCGCCGGTTGGGAAAGCAATGCGCTGATGATTTATTCCTTCTTGTTTTTTTGCATGACATATTTCTTGGCGGTGAACCCGTCTAAGATTATCGATAACATTGGCAAAATCCTTACCCCGATGCTGCTTTTGTGCTTGGGAATTTTGATAACCTTTGTGGTTGTTAGCCCCATGGGTGCGGTGCAGCCTGCTAACGGAGAGTACGCAAGTATTCCTTTTTTCAAGGGCTTCCAAGAAGGCTATAATACTATGGACCTTTTGGCTTCCTTGCTTTTTGGTGCGGCTACCATCAACGCTATTGAAGCAAAGGGTATTTTAAACCAACGCCTGCTTACCAAGCTGTGCATTTATTCCGGCATTATTGCGGCAGTGTTCCTTGCTGTGATTTATGCTTCCTTAACTTATATGGGTGCATCCAGTGTGAGCATGATGGGGTTGACTGCTAATGGCGGTCAGCTTCTGAGCAATATTACCAATCATTATTTTGGCTGGTATGGTAAGGTAATTTTGGCTTTGATTATTTTCTTTGCCTGCCTTACGACCAGTATTGGCGTTACAAGTTCTGTTTCCGGTTACTTCAATGTTGTTTTTAAAGAGAAGATGCAGTACGACCGTTACGTTGCTGCTATTTGTATCTTCAGCTTTGTGGTTTCCAACGTAGGTTTAAGCAAGCTGATTCAGTTTGCAATTCCTGTGCTGTGCATTTTATACCCTATTACCATCGTTGTAGTGCTGTTGAATTTGGGTAACGCAATTTTCCATCGAGATTCTAAAATTTATCGTCCTTGCATGTTCTTTACCACGGTGTTCGCAATTTTTGACGGCTTGCGTGCCAGCGGTACTGATATCGGTTATGTGGGCGAGCTTTTAGGAACCTACGTTCCCCTGTATAATATTGGCTTTGGTTGGATTACGCCCTGTCTTTTAGGCATTGTTGTTGGTATGATTTGGAAGGCTACTTCTAAAAAATAAAAAATAAACCTCTCTCGATTCATAATTTTATGGTACGAGAGAGGTTTTTGTTTTGAATCTAAGAATGTTTAGGGATGAGATTGAAAGGTGTTCACTTCAGAAGTTCGTTTATTAAATTTTCATCAGGAGTTGTGTAGTAAGTGCTTTGATTCGTAAAAATAACGAACCCCGGCTTGCTTCCGCTGGGCTTCTTCACATGGCGACGTTTGGTACAGTCAACAGGAATGTTGCTGCCGTTGCGTGCTTTACTAAAGTAACCTGCCAGCTGACAAGCAATGTCAATGTCCTGCTCGCTTGGTTCCGGCAAAGAGGTTTTCAAAATGACGTGACTGCCGGGAATATCCTTGGTGTGGAACCACAAATCATTAGGACTGCCAATGTTGAAGGTCACGTAATCATTTTGTTTGTTGTTCTTGCCAATATACAAGTCGCTGTCAGCGCTTAGCTTGATGTGCAGGGGCTGGGATTTTTGCCAGCCAGCTTTATTCTTCTTTTTGCCGGTTTCCTTGATGATGCCAGCCACTGTAAGCTCTTGGGTGATTTCTTCAATTTCGCTTTTGGTAGTGGCGGTTAGGAGGGAAGCTTCTATGCTGGCAAGGTAGGTAAGCATTTCCTGAGTTGCTTCTAGCTGCAACTGCACCTCCGTTTGAGCACGCTTATATTTATTGTAGCGTTTGTAATAGGCTTGGGCGTTTTCCGTAGGAGTCAGGATGGGTGACAGCGCTACGGTTACAGGCTCGCCATCGTAAATGTTGATAAGCTCGGCGCTTTGCTGACCTTTTTTAATTTGGTAGATGTTTGCCATGATGGTATCCGCAAGCATCCGTTGTGCTTCTGCATCGCTGGCGGTAAGCAAATCATTTTCCAGAGCGTCTAATTTTTTGGTAAGCTTGCTAATTTCTGCGGTGATAATTTTTTGTAGCTGCTCGTGTTGGGGAAGCTGGATGGGCTTCAAGCTCATGGCAAAGCAGATTGCTTCATTAATATTGGGGAATTCTTTAACCTGCATGCCTTGCTCCAGATTTTGGGGAGCCATGGGCAAAATGGTCTTAACCTGATTGGTACGGCTTACCAATGCGTAAACAGGCTTGTCCTGTTCCATACGTTCCTGCAAATTTTCGATAGCCTTTGCCAAACGGGGCAGGTCGTGATGCTCCAAGCCAACTTTGTTCGGTAAAATATCTGCGGCAGTCAAGAGCTCGTTAGCGCTGAACTTGCCAATACCAGTTGTTACGCTGATAAGAGCCTTAGAGATGTTGGCAGCAGGAAGCTTCGCTGCTGCTTCTGCAATTTTTAAGGCATTGGCGGTGAGCAGGTTTAATCCTGTTTGCGGAGGCGGAGCTATGTAGGGCTTGCCGGGAAGAACAATACGGTAACTGCTTTGGGCAGCGTTAACGTGCTTCAAGCTATCCAAGATTACATCGTCCTGTACGAAGATGATGTTACTGTTCTTACCGGTAAGTTCAAAAATCAGCTTCTTAGTAATAATCTTACTGCTCGCTCCAAGCAAATCAATTTCCATAGTAATAACGCGGTCCAGTCCGCTTTGAGTAATCTTGGCAATGCGTCCTTCCTCCAAATGCTTGCGTAAGAGCATGCATAATGTGGGAGGAACTTCCGGGTTTTCCGGTAGCTTTGCAGGGAAGTAAAGTGCAGGGCTGCCGCCGCCCATATCTGCCAGCAAGGCTGTGGTGTCGCGGTCACGACGAACCATCAGCAGCAAGCTATTGGGGGTTGGCATAAAGATTTTGTAAATTTTTCCGCCTTCAAGTTGTTCTATTAAATTGTCGGTTACAAGTTTTAGGGTTAAGCCTTCTAAGTTCATAAGTGTTCCTCGTGAATTGTTCATCATGCTATTTATTGCTTCCCGCTCATACAGAAATGCTTAACGCTCCCTTTAGTATGAAAATATTACCTCGCAAACAACTCGCTTTGCTCAAACAAGTTTGCTCGCTGTAATATTTTCTTTATTACAGAGTCGCTACATTTCTAAATGTCGCTTGGAAGCTAATAAATAGCTTCTTAGTTATTACTGCGAAAAGTATTAAATTGCTATAATCAAACTATAAGCTAATCCAATTATATATTATAAGCAATGAAACAGCAAAGATTTTAGAAGAGCGAAGAAGAAAAACGCTGAAAAAACGAAAAAAGTATGGTATAATTATGTGTCAAGATAAGCAAGTGTGAAGGCGCTTATCTATTGAAGAAAGTTCGTTGGGCAGTGCATGCTGCCAGTAAGGAGGAAACTTGTGTTAAAGAGTATGACCGGTTTTGGTCGCGGTCAATACGAGGACGAAAACTTTTCTGTTACCGTAGAGATGAAAACCGTGAACCATCGTTATAACGAAGTGGCAATTCGCTTGCCCCGCTTCTTGAATCCCTTAGAGGATAAAATTCGTAAGAGCATTTTGAAAACCGTGAACCGTGGCCGCATTGACGTGTTCATCAATGCAGATTACACTTCAAGTGAAAACTGCACCTTGAAAGTTGATAAGAACCTGGCTGCTGCTTATCATAAGGCTTTGCAAGAGGTTGGTTCTGCTATCGGCTTAGAAGAGCTGAATATTAACAGCGCTCAAGAAATTATGTACCTTTCCCGCTGCCAAGACGTTATCAATGTTAAGGAAGGCTTCTTTGATGTTGAAACCGTTTGGCCCAAAGTAGAGCAGGCTGTTAAGGAAGCGTTGCAGAATTTGGTTGCCATGCGTGAAACTGAAGGTGGCAACATTTATGGTGACTTCATTTATCGTGCAGATTTGATTGTAGAAAAGCTTACCCAAATAGAAGCGCGTTCCCCGAAGGTTGTGGATGAATACCAAGCTAAGCTGACTGATCGTTTGAACAACCTGTTGGCAGAACATAATATTACCGTAGAACCGGAACGCTTGCTGCAAGAGGTTGCCATTTTTGCAGACCGCGCAAGCATTACAGAAGAAATTGTCCGCTTGAAGAGTCACATCAAACAATTCAAGATTATCATTGATTCTGACCAACCCGTTGGTCGTAAGCTGGACTTTTTGATTCAAGAGTTCAATCGTGAAGCCAACACCATTGCTTCTAAAGCCAACGATTATACTTTGGCACAAATTGTAGTAGAAATTAAAGCTGAAATTGAAAAGATTCGTGAGCAAATTCAAAACATTGAATAAACACGGGAGGCTTTTATGGATATTAAATTAATCAACATCGGTTTTGGTAACATTGTTGCCGCTAACCGCATCATTTCTATTATTAGTCCGGAATCTGCGCCTATCAAACGCATTATCCAAGAAGCGCGCGATAAAGGTATGCTCATTGATGCAACCTATGGTCGTCGTACTCGTGCCGTTGTTGTTACTGATAGCGGTCACATTATTCTTTCTGCAGTGCAGCCGGAAACTGTTGCTAATCGCTTGATTCAAACTGATGACGAGGACGAAGAATAGGTGGTGGCTGCTGATGGGAAATGAAGTTAGACCTCAGGGGGTGCTGCTTGTAGTTTCCGGTCCTTCCGGCGCAGGCAAGGGAACCATTTGCGGAATGCTGCGTGAGCAAATGCCTGACTTGGGATATTCCGTATCCGTTACTACGCGTCAACCGCGAGTTGGTGAGGTGGATGGTGTAAATTATTTCTTTAAAACCGTTGATGAGGTTAAGGAAATGATTGCTAAAGACGAACTGCTGGAATACGCAGAGGTGTACGGAAATTATTACGGCACGCCGCGTGCTTACGTTATGGAACAGCTTAACGCAGGCAGGGACGTGCTGCTGGAAATTGATATTCAAGGGGCGTTGCAAATTAAAGAGCATTTTCCGGAAGGAGTATTTGTTTTCATAACACCGCCTTCTCTGGATGAATTGTGTGCCCGCATTTATAAACGTGGAACTGACAGCGAAGAGGTTATCAAGCGTCGCATGGCTTCTGCTGCTGACGAACTGGCCTACGCTTCCAAATATGATTACATCATTGTCAACGATATTGCTGAAAAGGCTACCAAAAAGGTGCTTACCATTATGGAAGCAGAGCGTTATCGTGTGGCACGAACCTATTTTATTATTGATGAGATTTGCAAATTGAAATTGAAGAATGAGGAGTGAGAGAAAATGTCCATGGTAGATCCTTCCATTGATTATTTGGCTGAAAAGGTGGACAGCAAATACACCTTAGTTATTTTGGCTGCTAAACGCGCCCGCGAGCTTACTGTTCCCGGCGTGAACGCTGCAGAAAAAGAAGTGAGCAGCGCTTTAAAAGAAATTTCTGTTGACACCATTACTTACGAACGTACTAAAAACGTATAAGTTTAGGAGGAAGCCATCGTGCTGAATGGTAAAAAAATCGCATTAGGTGTTACCGGCGGTATCGCCGTTTATAAAGCTGTAGATTTGGTTAGCCGTTTGCGTAAGCAAGGGGCAGAGGTGCGCGTTATTATGACTGAACACGCACAGGAATTTGTAACTCCCTTAACCTTTAAGGAAATTAGCGGCAATAAGGTTGCTGTTTCCATGTGGGATTCCAACCAGGAATTTAATGTAGAACATATTTCTCTTGCTAATTGGGCTGATGCTTTTGTCGTAGCTCCGGCAACTGCAAATATTTTAGCTAAAATGGCTAATGGCATTGCTGATGATTTGCTTTCCACAACCTTGTTGGCGGCGCAGGCTCCCATCATCGTATGTCCTGCCATGAACACCGGCATGTACCAAAATCCGATTACTCAAGAAAACATTGCCAAGCTTGAGGCGCACGGTGTAACCGTAATGCCGCCTGCAGTTGGCTTCTTGGCTTGTGGCGTAACTGGCCCCGGTCGTTTGCCTGAACCTCAGCAGATTGTGGAATTTATTGACGCTTTCTTTGCGAAAAAAGATGGTGATATGGTTGGCTTGAAGGTTCTCGTTACCGCGGCAGGCACTCGTGAACCTATTGACCCTGTCCGCTTCGTAGGTAACCGTTCCTCTGGGAAAATGGGTTATGCCATTGCTCAAATGGCTGCGCAACGTGGTGCGGATGTTTTGCTGGTTACCGGTCCTTCTGCTTTGGCTATTCCTCCCAACGTAAAAGGCATCAGGGTAGAAACTACTAATGAAATGCTGGAAGCTTGCATGGATGCATATCCTAAGATGGATGTAGTCATCAAGGCTGCTGCTGTAGCTGATTACCGTCCTCGTGATGTGGCTGACCAAAAAATTAAGAAGAAAACTGACGATGCATTGACTGTCATTATGGATAAAAACCCGGACATCCTAAAAGAATTAGGTGCTCGCAAGGCGCATCAGGTTTTGGTGGGCTTCGCTGCAGAGACTCAAAATCTTTTAGATAATGCCCGCGAAAAAATTGTTAAGAAAAATTTGGACATGATTGTTGCCAACGACGTAACCGCGGCTGGAGCTGGTTTTAATAGCGATACTAATATCGTAAAATTCCTGTATCCCAGTGGAGAGGTTCGTTCTTTGGAGCAAATGGCAAAGACGGAAGTTGCTAATATGCTGCTTGACGCAGTTATGGAACTGAAAGCAAAGAAGTAAGATAATTTTTGCGGAAAGATGTGAATTTTATTACGTTTCTCTTGCAAAGTTAGGTATTATATCATATAATAAGGTACGTTAATTTTACAACTACTCATCAAGAGCGGCGGAGGGAATGGCCCTGTGAAACCGCAGCAACCATTGCAGGTTGATGCCTGCAAAAAGGTGCTAAGTCCTGCGTGTAACGTAAGATGAGAATGCTGATACAAAAGTTTACGGCGTTCTCGGAGGAGAGCGCCGTTTTTTTGTGAGTCGTAGATTATTGTTAATAAGGCAAGCACAATAAATGATTTAATATTTAGAAAGGAAGATTGCAGAATGAGAAAATTGTTTACTTCTGAATCCGTAACCGAAGGTCATCCTGATAAAATTGCTGACCAAATTTCTGATTCCGTATTAGATGCTATTTTGGCACAAGACCCCAAAGGTCGTGTTGCCTGCGAAACTGTTGTTACTACCGGACAAATCCATGTTGTCGGTGAAATTTCCACTACTTGTTATGTTGACATTGCCAGCATTGCCCGTAACACCGTAATCAATATTGGTTATGATCGTGCGAAATATGGCTTTGACGGCAATACCTGTGGCGTGCTGATTTCCATTGACGAACAATCTCCTGATATTGCGATGGGCGTTGACAAAGCTTTGGAAGCTAAAGAGGGTAATGCTGCAGAAGAGGAAACCGGCGCTGGCGACCAAGGTATGATGTTTGGTTATGCAACCAATGAAACTGAAAGCTATATGCCTATGCCTGCATACCTGGCTAATAAACTCTCCTTGCGTTTGACTCAGGTTCGTAAGAGCGGCTTGTTGCCCTACCTGCGTCCTGACGGTAAAACTCAGGTGACTGTAGAATATGTTGATGGCAAACCTGTTCGTATTGATACCATCGTTATTTCTTCCCAACACGCTCCGGAAGCAACTAACGAACAAATCACCAAGGATATTATTGAACATGTAATCAATGTTGTTGTTCCGGCAGAAATGCTGGACGAAAACACCAAGTACTACATCAATCCCACTGGTCGTTTTGTAATTGGTGGTCCTCAAGGTGATGCTGGCTTGACTGGTCGTAAAATTATTGTAGATACTTACGGCGGTATGGCTCGTCATGGCGGCGGTGCTTTCTCCGGCAAAGACCCTTCCAAGGTTGACCGCAGTGCAGCTTATGCAGCTCGTTACGTTGCGAAAAATATTGTTGCTGCAGGCTTGGCAGATAAATGCGAAATCCAATTGGCTTATGCGATTGGCGTTGCGCAGCCGGTATCTGTATTGGTTGAAACCTTTGGTACAGCAAAGATTGATGAAGAAAAAATTGCAGAGCTGGTTAAGAAAAACTTTTCTCTCAGCCCTAGCGGCATTATCAAAGAATTAGACCTGTTGCGTCCTATCTATAAACAAACCGCGGCTTATGGTCACTTTGGCAGAACAGACGTAGATTTGCCTTGGGAAAACACTGATAAGGCAGCAATCTTGAGAGAGCAAGCTGGTCTGTAAATTCACATAAGAAAACCAGTAGTTGAAGGCACGGGCTTTCAATTACTGGTTTCTTCTTATTTTTAGGTATATGCCTGATTAAACACTGGAATTTAATTGTAACAGGAAAGATAAAATAACTACTTTCAGGTGAAAAATGTATATGGATGTGGTAAAATAGGGGTAACAATTTAATATTGGCAATCATTAGAAAAACTATGGCTGAGTTTTAAGATTACAAATATGTAAATGCCATTGGGAAGGAGAAAATTATGATTACAGAACGCGAGATTTATTTAACTAATCCGGAGGAGAAAAAGAAAGTAGTCGAATTTTTAGGCTCGTTCCAATTGACGTTTACTGGTAATATTGATTACACTATGGGACTTTATGATGATGGGGAGTTGATTGGTACAGGTTCTCTTGGTGGACGCGTAATGAGGGATATTGCAATCAAGCTGTCTTATCAAGGCAGGGGGCTGACCCGTCGTATTATCCGTAATCTGCAAATAGAATCTTATCGTCGTGGTGTGCGTGGGAATCAAGTTTTCACTAAGCCGGGCAACGTAGA
Source organism: Phascolarctobacterium sp. (assembly GCA_017467905.1). Taxonomy (GTDB): domain Bacteria; phylum Bacillota; class Negativicutes; order Acidaminococcales; family Acidaminococcaceae; genus JAHHUH01. The sequence goes on along the minus strand of JAFUKD010000001.1, from coordinate 52,518 downwards.
AATCTTCAAGCATGTAGGCTTCAAGAAAGTAGCAGTGGCAGCTCCTTACGCTGCGTTGTTGGAATCCGGTACCAATACTATGGATGAATATATTGATAGAATTGCACGTATCTTAGGTGCAGGCAATGGTAAAAAACGTTCTGCCATTGTTATGAACTGCAATCCTTTCACTTATGGACATCGTGCTTTAATTGAAGAGGCTTCTCGCAACAGTGACGAGGTAATTATCTTCGCTGTGCAGGAAGACCGTTCTGCTATCCCTTTTTCGGACCGCTTCTCTTTGATGAAGCAGGGTGTTGCCGATTTACGCAACGTTAGCATTGTCAGCGGCGGCGATTATATTATTTCTAACGCAACCTTCCCGACGTACTTCATCAAAGGTACTGACGAATTGGCAGCGCAAACTCATTTGGATGCAATGGTATTTGCACAACGCATTGCTCCGGAATTGAACATCACTGCCCGTTACGTTGGTGAAGAGCCTACTGATAAAACAACCTTGGCATACAACGAAGCGATGAAGGAAGTGTTCCCTGACAATGGTATCGAGCTCTACATCGTTCCGCGTAAGAAGGATGGTAAAGAAGTTATTAGTGCGTCTAAAGTGCGTGCTGCTTTCATCAAGGGAGATTGGGCTACGGTTGAAGCAATGGTTCCGCCCAGCACTTTGATTTATCTCAAGAGCGACAAAGGGCAGGAGATTGCAAAACGTATTCAGCTTATGGAAACCATCAAAAAAGGCATTAGATAAAATTACAAAGCTAATATATAAATGAAAAGACTCTGGAAAATTCCAGAGTCTTTTCTTACTGGTGATCCAGGAGGGATTCGAACCCCCGACCCACGGCTTAGAAGGCCGTTGCTCTATCCGACTGAGCTACTGAACCATATATGTTATGGAGCGGGCGATGGGAATCGAACCCACAACATCAGCTTGGAAGGCTGAGGTTTTACCACTAAACTACACCCGCGTGCATAAGCTATTTAATTGGTCGGAGCGGCAGGATTCGAACCTGCGACCCCCTGCTCCCAAGGCAGGTGCTCTACCAAACTGAGCCACGCCCCGAATACGAAAAATATTATAACTGCTCAGACTAAAAAAGTCAAGTTTTTAATAGCTTTAAACTACAAATTCTATGAGCGCGCATAATTGGGAACCACTCTTATAAATTCCAACAACATAACCTTGTTCAGTAGTAGCTAGTCTAATCGTAGCAACATCATCCAAAAGCAAAGGCTTTTTGTAATTTATTCTGATGGCTTGCAAATTTTGCTCGTTGTATAATTTTTCCGGCAAGACCTCCATGGCAAGGGTTAGATAGTTGGTGTTGTGGACATGTCCGTTAAAATCTATATCGCTTCTACGGATAACCATATTTTTTTCAAAGCAGTAGCTTGTAGGAGTGGAAATTCTTTTTATTGGGTCAGTAATAACCGTGGCTGCTTCCGGCTGGTATCTTGCCAAGTCTTCGTCCGTAATGCGTACAGGTCTATTTTTGTTTAGGTCGAAGATGGAGATATAGGCTTGAGCATGAACGCAGTCGCTGTCATTAGCATCCATTAACAAGAATTCACGGATGCTGCTGGAAATGCTAAGCTTGCTGTTGACCCAGGTTTTTATTTTTATGCCTTCATTGTTCTTTGGCAAGTGTAAGATGCGAATGTCCCAGCCTGTCATTATCCAGTTTACTGCGTTTTGACTGCGCGCCAAAACATCATCGCCAGTGCTTGCTGCGTGCTGCATGGCAATGTCATCTAATAAATTGAGAATAGCGTTAATGGTTATTTTGCCGCTGATACCCCAAGTATCTGCAAGTGGTTTGACATTATGTTGAAAAAACATACTTCTGCTCCTGTAAAAAATGTAATGCTATGGTTAAATTATAGCACATATTAAATAGGTAGGGAAAATTGTATAGTAAAGAAGCTTTGATTTTTTACATACTTTTCTTATTCGCATTAATGCCTGTAGAGCTTTTTTGTGCTATAATGATAGCAGTAATTTTATGGAGGTTATGTTTATGAGAATAGAAGGTGCTGGCGGCTGCTTTGATGACCGCATTTATGATCTTGATAAAGATTTAGCGTGGAATGTTGTTTTGTTGAGCGTTAATGAGATGGGCGTTACTGTTGACGAGCTTGACCAGGCTAACTACATCATCAAATTCCACAACAAGGATAAAATTATGCAGGTTGCAGTACAAACTATTGATGAAGAAACTGTACATGTAATTATGGATTCTACCAAGGAACGTTTGCAAATCTATTCTTGGAAGAAAGAAACCAAAGAAGTAGAAACTTTCTACGGCTTGTTTGAAAAGAAGCTGCGTGAATTTAGAGCTTTCGTACTTTGCCCTCAATGCAGCGAGAAAATTAGTTCTTTGGCTAAGTTCTGTCCGGAATGTGGCGCGAAAATTAAATAGACACAATAAAAAAGAAACCAAATACCGAAAGGTATTTGGCTTCTTTTTAAATCCGAACGGATTAGATAGCGCGGTTAACTTTACCGGAACGCAGGCAACGGGTGCAAACGTTTACGCGTTTGGTGCTGCCGTCTACAACTGCTCTTACTTGTTGGATATTCGGTTTCCAAGCACGTTTGGTGTGTCTATTGGAGTGGCTGACATTGTTGCCAGACATTGTGCCTTTACCGCAAACTTCGCAGATAGATGCCATGATTTCCCACCTCCTTGAACGTATTAAAAGGTTCATTGCATCAAATTTAACAAAAGTATCATACCATAAACATACAAGAAAAGCAAGTCAATTTTAAGGGTTGGTAACAAAATTATGTGGTGGAAAGAATCAGTCACCTCAATAAGAGGTATAGGTAACAAAAAGGCAGCAGATTTAGCTGCTCTCAATATTTATACTGTTGGCGATTTATTGGAGCATTATCCCAGACAGGATGGCTACGCAGATTTTTCTCGTCTTAAAAAGATAGCGGAGCTTACCGTGGATGGAAGCAAGCAGCTTTTTAAGGCAACAGTGTATCGTGTCCGCAATGGCTTTAATGGTAAGCAACGCTTTACCATTGTAACTGTTAGGGATGAAACAGGTTATGCAGATTTATATTTTTTCATGGCGCAGCGCTTTTTTGCAAGAAAATATAAACCGGATACAGTGCTGATGATTACAGGACGCGTGAAGGGTGGACGTAATGTAAAAATGGTATCCGAGGTAAATTGTCAGGTCATTGATGCAGATTACGAGCAGGGCTTGGGAATTGTTCCTACATATAATTTGGCAGGCAATTTGACCCAAAAGGGCATGACCATTTTGATTAAGAATGCTCTTGCCAAAGCGGAACAGGAGTTGCCGGAAAGCTTACCTGCCAGCGTTTTGGAAAAGTGTGCTTTGCCGGATAGGGTAAGTGCCCTAAAGAACATTCACTTTCCTGCTAATTGGCAGTTGTTGGCTGAAGCACGCAGGCGCTTTATATTTGAAGAATTATTTTTATTGCAGTGTGGCTTATTATATTATCGCAGTCATAGGCAGGAGGAAAGGCAGGGCGTTAAGCATGGTATTGATGGCGAAAAGCTACGTCAAGTGCTGGAGCATTTGCCTTTTGAGCTTACTGCTGACCAAAAACGAGTGTGGCAGGAAATTTCTTTAGATATGCAGGACGTAAAGCCTATGCACCGTATTTTACAGGGTGATGTTGGCAGCGGCAAAACCGTTGTAAGCGCGCTTGCCCTGGCAAAGGCAGCGGAAAACGGTTATCAGGGCTGTATTATGGCACCCACAGAAATTTTAGCAGTGCAGCATTACGAAACCTTAAAGGAATATTTGGCTCCCTTTGGTATGCGTGTTGCCCTGCTTACCGGTGGCATGCGTGTGAAGAAACGCAGAAATCTGCTTATGGATTTGGAGCTGGGCTTAATAGATGTTTTGGTTGGAACCCATGCTCTTTTGCAGGAGGATGTTAAGTTCGCCAAGCTGTCCTTGGTAGTTACAGATGAGCAGCACCGTTTTGGGGTGGAGCAAAGAGCGAAGCTTACCAATAAATCAGAATACGCTCCCGATGTTTTGATTATGACGGCGACTCCCATCCCCAGAACCTTGGCACTGACAGTGTACGGAGATTTAGATGTATCTTTAATGAAGGGAAAGCCTCCTGGACGCAAGCCGGTAAAGACCTTGTGCTATACTGAGGAAAAACGTCAAGAGGTTTACGCAGGTGTGGTACGTCAGGTGCAGGCGGGTAGGCAGGTTTATGTAGTGTGTCCCTTAATTGAAAATACTGGTATGATTGAAGCACGCAGTGTAGAAAATGTATATGATGAGCTTGTGCAGGACTTCCTCAAGGATATTCCCTGCGCCTTACTGCATGGCAAGCTAAAGGCTTCGGAGAAGGATAATATAATGGAAGAGTTTTCTTCCGGTAAGATAAAGGTGCTGGTAAGTACCACGGTTATTGAAGTAGGTGTTAACGTACCCAATGCAACCTTGATGGTGGTAGAAAACGCTGAACGTTTTGGCTTGGCGCAGCTGCATCAATTACGTGGACGTGTTGGGCGCGGCAGCGAGCAGTCTTACTGCGTACTGCTTACTCCTGTGGATAGCCCGGAGGCTTTGGCACGGTTACAGGTTTTACGGGATAGTGACGATGGCTTTTACTTAGCCGAAAAGGATTTGGAGCTGCGGGGAGCAGGCCAGCTATTTGGTTTACGACAACATGGTTTGCCTGATTTGCGTATTGCTGATATACTTAGGGATACGGAGGTTATTGTGCAGGCACGCGCTATGGCACAAAGCCTTCTGAAAAATGAAAGCGATTGGCAGGAAATGTTAACCTATGTGGAAAGACAGCTTGATGATCGTTTTCAAATGATTTTTAACGTGTAAGAGGTTTCTATTTTGGATAAAAAGAATTGGCTTCAAAACCCTGATACAATTTCAAAGGTAGTGGTTGCAGTGCTGTTAGTGGCATTGTTTGGGCTGATTCATTTTTTTGCCCAAGATTTTTTCGATACCTCTTTTAAACTTGCCATAAGCGGTAACGTAAATGGCTTGGTGGAATATTTACGCTCCTTTGGCCCGTGGGCAGTAGTTATCAGCTTTCTGCTGGATGTACTGATTAACGCGGGAAGTGTTTTTCCTTCCATCTTCCTTTCTACAGCCAATGGTTTGATTTTTGGCTTGCCTCTTGGTATTTTAATCTCCTGGCTGGCAGAAACGGTTGGGGTTGTTATTAGCTTTCTGTTGATGCGTTTTTTCTTTCGCAGTACTGCGGAAAAGATTATTGCTAAAAGCAACAGCCTGCAACATATTGACGAAGCAAGTGGCAAGCATGGCTTGGAATGGATGGCATTTGCCAGAGCGTTGCCCTATTTTCCTTCAGGAATTTTAACAGCTGTTGGTGCGGTTAGCAGTATTAGTGTGCGCGATTATATCATTGCCAATTTAATAGGTAAGTTTCCTTCTACGGCGCTTGAGGTCGTAATTGGACATGACCTTGTAAATTACAAGGAGCATAGTGAGCGCTTGGCGCTTCTGGTAATTGTGGTGCTGTTAATTTTTTGGGGGTATAGGAAGATTAGGAATAGGAAGGATTCTAAAAAAATATAATTCTTTTTGAAAAAATAAAGAGGAGTTTTGCGATTTGCGTCGAATAGACACGAGGTACACAAAAATGTGAAAAATTAGAGGAGGCATAAGAATATGCATAGTTACAGCATGAACCTTGGCGGCAGAACCCTTACCATCGAAGCCGGCAAGATTGCAAAACAAGCTAATGGTGCTGTGTTAGTTCGTTATGGTGATACTGCAGTTGTAGTAGCAGTTACCGGCACCAAAACACCTCGTGAAGGTGTAGACTTTTTCCCTTTGACCGTTGACTTTGAAGAAAAAATGTATGCCGTAGGTAAAATTCCCGGTGGCTTTATTAAACGTGAAGGTCGTCCTAGCGAACAAGCTATTTTGACCAGCCGCTTGATTGACCGTCCTATCCGTCCTATGTTCCCTGACGGATATCATAATGACGTACAAATCGTAGCAACCGCAGTTTCCGTTGACCCGGACAATGCTCCTGATATGCCGGCAATGGTAGGTGCTTCCTGCGCACTGTCCATTTCTGACATTCCTTTTGAAGGTCCCATCGCAGGTGTTCGCGTTGGCTTGATTGATGGCGAATTCATCATCAACCCCACCGTTGAACAAGCTCGCGCAAGTCTTTTGAATCTTGCTGTTGCAGGTACTAAAGACGCTATCCTGATGGTAGAAGCAGGTGCTAAAGAAGTTTCCGAAGAAACTATGCTGGACGCTATCTGGTTTGCTCACGGCGTAATCAAAGAATTGGTTGAATTCCAAGAAAAAATTGTTGCTGAAATTGGCAAAACCAAAATGGAAGTTCCCGTGTACAATCCTCCTGCAGAAATCGCAGAAGAGATTGAAGCTTACGGTGCTGCTAAATTGAAAGAAGCTTTGATGGATGCTAACAAGCTGGAACGTGAAGAAAACGTTGCTCGTGTTAAAGCAGAAATCGCAGAAGTTTTCATTGACAAATATCCTGACAACGCTAAAGACGTTGCTTACATTACCCAAAAGCTGGTTAAGAAAATCGTTCGTCGTACCATTTCTGTTGATAAAATCCGTCCCGACGGTCGTCAATTGGATGAAGTTCGTCCTGTAACCTGCGAAGTTGGTCTGTTGGCTCGTCCTCACGGCAGTGCGCTCTTCACTCGTGGTCAAACCCAAATCTTGAACGTTTTGGCTTTGGCTCCGCTGCGTGAAGCACAAACCTTGGACGGTCTTGGCGCAGAAGATACTAAACGTTACATCCACCACTACAACTTCCCGCCCTATAGCGTAGGCGAAACCAAACCCCTGCGTAGCCCCGGTCGTCGTGAAATTGGTCACGGTGCTTTGGCAGAACGCGCTTTGCTGCCGGTAATTCCTTCCGAGGATGAATTCCCGTACGCAATCCGTCTGGTTTCCGAAGTTTTGGAATCCAATGGTTCTTCTTCTATGGGTTCCGTATGCGCAAGCACCCTGTCCTTGATGGATGCTGGCGTTCCCATTAAAGCTCCTGTTGCCGGCGTAGCTATGGGTCTCGTTAAAGACGGTGAATACTTCACCATCTTGACTGACATCCAAGGCTTGGAAGATGCTCTGGGCGATATGGACTTTAAGGTTGCTGGTACCGATAAAGGTATTACTGCAATCCAAATGGATATCAAGATTGATGGTATCAACAAAGATATCTTCACCCAAGCATTGGCACAAGCTAAACGTGGTCGCGAATTCATCATGGGCAAAATGATGGCTTGTATTGATACTCCGCGTGCTGAACTTTCCAAATATGCTCCGAAGATTACTACTATCAATGTTGACCCTGATAAAATTAGCAAGGTAATTGGCCCCGGCGGCAAAACTATCAAAAAGATTGTTGAAGAAACCGGTGCTAAAATTGATATTGATGATACCGGTCGCATCTTCATTGCTGCTGTAAACAGCGAATCTGCTTACAAAGCAATTGATATCATTACCGGTATTACCGCTGATGCAGAAGTAGATAAAATCTACACTGGTAAAGTTACCCGCTTGATGAACTTCGGTGCATTTGTGGAAATTCTGCCGGGCAAAGAAGGCTTGGTTCACATCTCCCAACTCTCTACTGAACGTGTAGAAAAAGTTGAAGACGTAGTTTCCGTTGGTGACGAAATCGTTGTTAAGGTAACTGAAATCGACAGCAAAGGTCGTATCAACCTTTCCCGTAAAGCAGTTCTGACCAAAGGCTTGCAAAAATAGTTATAAGCACCGTTATGCTTTGTCGCAGTTCGTTTGCTTGCTCGACGTACTTCAAGTACGCCGTCGCTTCACAAACTTCACTGCTTCGCGCCTTCCGGCACTTCTAACAATTTTTGAGCTATTATGTTGATAAAAATAAAAGGCAGAGTTTGACTCTGCCTTTTTCTATAGGAGGATAATTATGAAAGTAAGAGGCTTTGAAAAAATCGCTAAATACGCTGATGTTGACTTCCAAATGCCGGAACGTAAAACTCAAAAGTCTGCTGGCTACGACTTTTGCTTGCCGGAAGATGTAGTGCTGGAACCTGGCAAGCTTCAGCTTGTTCCCACTGGCGTTAAAGCTTACATGAAAGATGATGAATACCTGGGTATGCACATCCGTAGCAGCATGGCAGTTAAGAAACGCATTATGTTGGTGAATAATGTGGGGATCATTGATGCTGACTACTATAATAATGAAGATAATGAAGGTCATATTATGTTGGCGCTCCTCAATATGGGTACTGAACCTGTTGCTCTGCCCAAAGGTGAACGCGTGGCGCAAGGTATCTTCTACAATTATTTAGTAGTAGATGGGGATGCTGAAACAGAGAAAGAGGTTAGGGGTGGCGGCTTCGGTAGCACTTCTAAGTAAAATCGTTATAAGTACTGTCTTCCTGCGTTGGAACTGCAATTGCTTGCTCGACGTACGCTAAGTACGCCATCGATTCACAATTTTGTTCCACCTTGTTATCCAGCACTCCTAACGATTTTATAAGTTTGTGTAAAATTTGTACAGTTTAGGAAGTTTTTTATAATTAGTCGTTCACTAATTTGACAAGCTTCGTCTAGAGTAATATAATTTTCTTAATAAAATAATTGAACCAGTAGGATAGAGGCGCGGGAAGCAAGAGTACCCTGTGGAGCGGGAGCGAAGAAACAGGCGAAAGGGTAACCGCCGAAGTGCAGCAGCAGCCATGTTGTTGTGCTGGGTCGTCAACGAAAGTTGCCGGACTGTCGCTTGTATTAGCGGAGGGCTATCTCAACTAAAGTGAAGCTTCAAAGCTGTTGAGATAGTTGTATCTCAACAGCTTTTTGTTTTACAAAACGCGTGATAAGCACTGTCTAACTGTGTTGGAACTGTAATTGCTCGTTCGACGTACTTCAAGTACGCCATCGCTTCACAATTTTGTTCCGCCTTGTTATCCAGTACTTCTGACGCGTTTTAAACGAAACTTTTAAGAGTAGAGTTGGGATTTGTAGCACACTTGTACTTGTTAAAAGAACAGGTTTCTAGTAAAATAGTAACAAGATAAAATACTGGTTTTCTGGATTTTGATAAAGATTAAGGAGTGAACTAAATGATTCGCGTATTGGTAAATGGTGCGTTAGGGCGCATGGGTAGCGAAGTAGTAAAAAAAGTAGTTTCTGAAACTGATTTAGAATTAGCAGCAGTTGTAGACATTAAAGAAGCCAACATAGCATTGGAAAATGGTACAGTAATGACAACCCAAACTGATTTGGAAGCTGCCATTCAAGCTTGCTCTCCTGATGTTGTTGTAGACTTCACCCGTCCTGACGTAGTAATGGATAATTTGCGTAAGGTATTGAAGCTGGGGGTGCGTGCCGTTGTAGGCACAACAGGCTTCAAGCAAGCTGATTTGGACGAGTTGGATGCCCTGGCTAAAGCAAACAACACTGCGCTTTTGATTGCTCCTAACTTTGCATTGGGCGCAGTTGTGATGATGAAGCTTGCTTGTGAAGCTGCCAAATACTTCTCTAACGTAGAAATCATTGAAAAACATCACGATAAAAAATTGGATGCACCTTCCGGTACAGCAATCATCACTGCACAAAAGATTGCAGAGGTACGCGAGGCTATGAAGCAAGGTCATCCCGAAGAAAAGGAAACTATGGCAGGTTGCCGCGGCGCAGATTACGAAGGCATGAAAATTCACAGCATTCGTCTTCCAGGCTATGTTGCTTCTCAAGAAGTTATCTTCGGTGGGCAGGGCGAAGTGCTCAGAATCAGCACTGAACCTATCAACCGTGAATGTTATATGCCGGGTGTAGCTCTTGGCTGTCGTAAGATTATGGATAGAACAGGTCTGGTATACGGACTTGACAAATTACTGTAAATAATTGGGGAGGAGAACATTATGAAAAAATATAATGTTGCTATTTTAGGTGCTACCGGTGCGGTAGGCGGCGAATTTTTAAAGCTTATCGAAGAACGTAATTTCCCGTTCAATGAATTGCGTCTTTTGGCTTCTAAACGCAGTGCAGGTACTGAAATCGAATTGATGGGTAAAACCTATGTTGTTGAAGAAGCAACTAAAGATTCCTTTAAGGGTATTGATATTGCCCTGTTTGCCGGCGGTAGTATCTCCAAAGAGTTTGCTCCCTATGCTGTGGAAGCAGGCGCTGTTGTAATTGATAACTCCAGTACCTTCCGTATGGATCCGGAAGTTCCCCTGGTTGTTCCCGAAGTTAACCCCCAAGCAATCTTAAAACATAAAGGCATTATCGCTAATCCCAACTGTTCTACCATTATTATGGTTATGGCACTTAAACCCTTGTATGATTTGGCAAAGATTAAACGCGTAGTAGTATCCACTTATCAAGCTGTTTCCGGTGCTGGTAAAGAAGGCGTTGACGAATTGACCGACCAAGTAAAAGCTTACAGCGAGGGTAAAGAAATGGTAGCTAAAATTCTGCCTTCTGCAAGCTTGGCAAAACACTATCCCATCGCCTTCAACTTGATTCCGCAAATCGACGTATTCCTTGATAACCTCTACACCAAGGAAGAAATGAAAATGATTAACGAAACTCAAAAAATTATGGAAGACTATGACATGCGCATTACTGCAACCACCGTTCGTGTTCCCGTATATCGTAGCCATAGTGAATCTGTTAACATCGAGTTTGAGCATGACCTTGAATTGGCTGATATGATTAAGGCAATTGAAGCATTCCCCGGTGTACAGATGTTGGATAATCCTCAAGAACAGGAGTACCCGATGCCGCTGTATACTTCCGACAAGGATGACTGCTTCATCGGTCGTCTGCGCCGTGACGAATCCAATCCCAATACCTTTAACCTGTGGGTTGTTGGCGACCAAATCCGTAAAGGCGCTGCCTTGAATACCTTGCAAATTGCAGAAACCATGATTAAAAACGGCTGGATCTAAGCCAAGTGAAGGGAAGACATTGTAAATGAAAATCATAGTGCAAAAATTTGGCGGTACTTCCGTAGCAAGCGAGGAATCTCGTATCGCTGTTAAAGATAAAATTCAACAAGCTATTCAAAAGGGCTATGCTCCCATCGTGGTAGTTTCTGCTATGGGTCGCAAGGGGGCACCCTATGCAACTGACACCTTAATTGATGTATTAAAGGAAGAAAATATTTCTGTTAACCCTCGTGAAATGGATGTTATGATGTGCTGTGGCGAAATCATTTCTTCCTGCATCATGGCAGCTCATCTGCAAAAGCATGGCATCAATGCTATGGCGCTCACCGGTGGTCAAGCAGGTATTATCACCGATTCTCAATTTGGCGCAGCTCGTATTAAAAATATTAACGTTGCCAATTTACATCACTTGTTGGAATCCGGTATTATTCCTGTTGTTTGCGGCTTCCAAGGTGTAACTGAGAATAACTTTAAATTTACCACTCTTGGTCGTGGTGGCAGTGACACTACTGCAGCAGCCTTGGGCGCAGCTATGCACGCAGATTTTGTAGAAATCTACACTGACGTTGATGGCATCATGACTGCTGACCCCCGCATCGTAGAAGGTGCAAGCATTTTGGAACAAATTTCTTACGCAGAGGTTTGCCAAATGGCACACAATGGCGCAAAGGTTATTCATCCTCGTGCAGTAGAAATTGCTATGAGCAGCAATGTTCCCCTGATTGTTAAGTCCACCTTTAGTGATGCACCTGGTACTATTATTACTAATGAACGTGCTGCCGGAGGTTTGGGGAGCGATATCAGCATTAGTGACAATATGGCAAGTGGCGTAGCAAGCTTGAGCGATTTGGCTCAATTCCGTATTGCTTTGAATCCGGAGGATATATCCGCTGGTAGAAAATTGTTTGAAGACCTTGCTTCCGCAGGAATTTCTGTTGGTAGCTTGAACCTTTCTGAAAAAGAAGCAATGTTTGCAGTCTTCACTCCTGATGTGGAACGCACCTGTGAAGTTCTTGATAATACTGAATTTAAATATGTTCTGAACACTGGCTGCGGTAAGGTTACCGTTGTTGGTAACGCAATGCGCGGTGTTCCCGGCGTTATGGCTACCTTCGTTGCAGCATTGGCTGGCAAGAAGATTGCAATCTTGCAAACTGTGGACAGCGACACTACTATTTCTGCAATTATCAAAGAGGAACATTTGGTGGAAGCTGTTAAGGCGTTGCACGAAGCATTTAAACTATAAACCTTCCATAAGCACAGTCTAGCGTTGTTGGAACTACGATTGCTTGCTTGACGTACTTCTAGTACGCTGGCGCTGCACAATCTTGTTCCGCCTAGCTATACAGTACTTCTGAAAAGTTTAATGAAGATAGTTATAATAGATTGTTATGAGGTGAAATAAAATGGCAGAAGCATATTTTGGTAGATTGTTGACGGCAATGGTTACTCCCTTTAACGAAGATGGTAGCGTTAACTGCGAAGCAGCAGCTGATTTTGCAGAGTGGTTATTGGCAAATGGTAGTGATGGTTTGGTTGTTGAAGGCTCCACTGGTGAAGCAGCTACTATGTTTATGGATGAAAAGATTGCTGTACTGAAAGCGGTTGTGGAACGTGTGAATGGTCGTGCTCCTGTAATCGTAGGTGCAGGTACCAACTGCACTGCAAGCACCATTGAACTGATTAACGCAGTGGAAGCCTGCGGTGTTGATGGCTTGTTAGTTGTTGGCCCTTACTACAACAAACCTACTCAAGAAGGGTACTATCAACATTTTGCAGCTGTGGCTAAATCCACAAGCCTGCCTATTATTGTTTACAATGTTCCTGGTCGTACAGGTTCTAATATCGAACCTAAGACCATTGCCCGCTTAGCAGCAGAGTTCCCCAACATTGTTGCAGTGAAGGAAGCTGCCGGCAATGTAGCGCAAACTGCAGAACTCTTCCGCGGGCTTCCGGACAATGTTACCATTTACAGCGGTGACGACGGTTTAGTTCTTCCCTTTATGTCCGTTGGTGCTCGCGGTGTAATTTCCGTATTGGGTAACATCGGTGGTCAAATGCTGCAGGATGTAATGCGTTTGTACAGTGAAGGCAAGGTTGCAGAAGCAGCTGAGCTTAACAAAAAGCTTGTTCCTCTGGCAAGCTCCATGTTTATTGAAAGCAATCCCATCCCTGTAAAATATGCAGTAACCAAGGTTACAGGTATTTATGCAGGTAATCCGCGCTTGCCGCTTACTCCTCTCAGCGCTGTCAACGCAGAAAAATTGGATGCTATTCTTGCGGAATACGGTTTAATATAGTAAACATATTGTAGTTACCATTTAAATCTTAAAGTAAAATATACTCCCTCCGTCATTGCTATGCGATGCCTGAGGGAGTTCTGCTTTATAATCATCCTCTAAATGTTCCTTCCTTTTACGATAAGAGGTAGGCAGGAATTTTCTTAATAGTACCGAATTTAAATAAGTACGAAAGAAATAGGAAGGAGTGTCTGTCTTGCTCAAAAGATTTTTATGCTTGTGCATGCTTTGTCTGTGTTGCGTAGCTATGCCGGCAAATGCAGCGGGTATTACAAATTTCAGCAAGCTGGTTACTGCTGATTACTGGATAGAAAATAATACGGATGGAGATACTGTAATGTTGGATGCCAAAGGAGTGGAGGCTTTCAATAAAGCTATCCGTAAGGCTTCGCCAACAGTGATTGATTTGGCAGATTATCCTGAAACTGTTAAGGGACGCGCCGTAAAAAACAGAATTAGTAATTTTGAGGCTTTAGATGAAGATTTGTATCTGCGTGGCAATAAGGTAAGCGATAATTACAAAGGCATCCTGCGCCAGCAAGTAAATGCTTCGGCTGTTGCCAGCAATGTGGAAGTTAAGTACGCCGTTGTAGTAAGGCGCAGTAATTTACGCAATCTTCCTACGGGTGAGGGCTTATTCTATTTTGCGGCAGATAAAGATTTTGATGCCCTGCAGGAAACAGCCTTGGACCCTTGCGAGCCGGTGGTTGTGCTGCACACTAGTGAGAACGGACAATTTCATTATGTGCAATCAGTAAATTATAGTGGCTGGGTTAGCACTTACGATATTGCCTTTACAGATAGGGGAACTTGGCTGCAGTATGTTGCTCCTAAAAAATTTGTAGTAGTTGTTGGTAAGAGCGTGAAGCTGAAAACTTGGGGCGAGACTGTAGAATACCAGCAGGGCAGCCGCATCCCCATCCATCATGTAGAAGAAGCAGGTTATGTTTTAAATGTTGCCGGTCGTGGTAAGGATGGTAATTTGGACAAGGTAAAGGTTAAGGTTGCCAAAAGCGTTGCTCTGAACGAAGGGTACCTGTCTTATACTTCTAATAATATTCTGCGTGGTGCATTTAAATTCTATGGTATGCCCTATGGTTGGGGTGGCTTGAAAAATAGTGTGGATTGTTCAAGCCTGCTTTATAATGTTTATCGTACCGTTGGTATTTATCTTCCTCGTAACGCAGATGAACAGGAAAGCAGTGCCGGTATCCATATCGATTTAGGAAGAATGGATGACGAAGGCAGGCTAACTGCCATTAAGCAGTTGGTTCCCGGTGCAGGCTTGTACATGGATGGTCACTGCATGTTGTACTTGGGTAAATCTAATGATGTGCCTTTTGTACTACATTCCTTGGGAAGCTACTATAATAATGGTAAAACCATAAGGACTATGCGTGTTGTAGTAAGCGATTTGACATTGGGACGTCACACCGGCAATAGCATGCTGGGCGATTTGACTACAGCAATAGAGTATAAATAAAAGGAGTTTCTAAAAATGCTTAATAATATTGAATGTACTGCCATTGATTTCCAAACAGTAGAATATGAAGCTGCTGAAAGCATTGTGGTTTTGCTGTGCAAGGAATGTGTGGCAGGTATTGGCAAGATAAATTTGCCGGAAGAACTGCAGGCTGCAGTAAAGGCTTTGATAAACAGATATCCTGATTTTTATGAAGTGGAAAGCGTGCATGAGCTGGCACTCTTTCAAGGGGATAAGCTTGTGCAGTTAACAATCGTAGGCTGTGGCGAGGGTAAGGAGTGTACGCCCGCCAATTTTCGCAAGGCAGCAGGTGCGGCGGTACGCACTTTGCAAAAACAAAAGGCTACTACTGCTATCGTAGCAGTGCCCCTGCTCTTGAAGGCTACCAGAGCTCATTATCTGCAAGCTATTGCAGAAGGATTGTACCTTGGCGCTTACAGCTTCACTGAATGTAAGGGTGAAAGCAAGCCTGCTACTTCCTGCACGGTTCAGATTACCAGTGCTGTTGAAAATGGCTCACAGGTTTTGGCGCAGGCAGAAGCCATTGCTAAGGGTGTAACCCTAACACGTAATTTGGTGAATCGTCCCGGTAACTGGGTGAACCCTGCTGTTATGGCGGAAGAAGCTCGCAAGGTGGCGGAAGCATATAATTTAGAAATCGAAGTATTAGATGAAGAAACTTTGGCTGCCAAAGGCATGAATGCTATTCTTGCAGTTGGTCAGGGTAGCAAGAACCCTCCGCGTTTGATTACTTTAAAATATAATGGCGCAGGTGATGCGCCTTACACTGCTTTCGTGGGTAAAGGTATTACCTTTGACAGTGGTGGTATCTCTATTAAACCGGGAGAGAACATGGGTGAGATGAAGGACGATATGGCGGGAGCAGGTGCTGTTCTTGGTGCTGTGCAGGCTATTGCCCAAATGAAGCTGCCCTGTAATTTGCTTGCCGTTCTTTCCTGCGCAGAGAATATGCCTGGCGGTAATGCCCAGCGCCCCGGCGACGTGGTGAAGGCTGCCAATGGTAAGACCATTGAAGTTGTGAACACTGATGCAGAGGGCAGAATGGTTTTGGCTGACGCGGTATGGTACGCTTGCGAGCAAGGTGCTGTTCGTGTTATTGACATTGCTACATTAACAGGCGCGGTAATTATTGCCTTGGGCAACGAAACCAGTGGCATTATTACGAATACGGATGCTTTGGCAGAAGCCATTAAGGACGCAGGCAAAAAAGCAGGAGAAGGCTTCTGGCAGTTACCGTCCTTGCCGGAATGTAAGGAAGCAATTAAGAGTGACGTTGCTGATTTGCTTAACAGTGCAGGGCGTGCAGGCGGCTGCATCACCGGTGGCTTGTTCATTGGTGAATTTGTCAAGGAAGGTGTGGAATGGGCGCACCTCGATATTGGCGGTACTTCTACCGCAACTAAGACAGCTGGCTTTAAGGTAAAGGGTGGTACCGGCTTTGGCACTATGACCCTGATTAGATACGCAGGTACTTTATAATGTTGGTTGATTTACATACTCATAGTACATTTTCAGATGGACGTTACACACCTGCCCAGTTAGTACGGGAGGCAATGGCAAAGGGTTTGAAGGTTCTTGCTGTTACTGACCACGATTCTTGGAATGGTGTGGAAGAAGCACAGAAAGAGGCAGCTGCTTTAGGTAATAGCTTGCGGGTTATTACCGGAGTGGAACTGGGAACGCAGTATGCTGATGACAGCGTGCATGTGCTGGCGTACCATGTGCGCATGGACTACGCTCCTCTTTTAGCTAAGATGAATGAGATGCGCCACGCCCGTGAAACACGCCTTCTGAAAATGCTGGAGAAGCTGCATAATTTGGGCTATGATATTGAGGTTGAAGCCTGTGACCCCAAAAACAGAGCGGTGGGTAGACCTCACGTTGCCAAGGCGTTAGTAGCTAAGGGGTATTTTGAAAATGTGCAGGAAGTCTTCGATGCCTTGCTTCGTCGGGGCGGGCCTGCTTATGTTCCACAGCCAAAGCTTTCTCCGGAAGAAGCAGTGGAGCTTATTCATGGAGCAGGGGGCATTGCCATTCTTGCTCACCCCAGTGAGCTAACAGATGCTTCCTTGCCGGAACGCTTGGTAACCACATTTGACTTTGATGGTATTGAAGTCTATCATCCCAGTGCAGATGAAGCCGCACAGAAAAAGTGGTTGGCGCTGGCGCAGAAGTACAACCTGCTTGTAAGTGGGGGCAGCGATTTTCATGGTATACCTGACAGATTCCCGAAGGAGTTGGGAATATTTAAGGTAGAGTGGCAAAATGTTGCAGGTGTGATACAATATAAATAAAAAATTAGAAAGGCAGGCAGGTCGTTGTGGAAGTTGTTGCCTTTGTTGGTCCTAGCGGTACGGGCAAAAGCCACCGCGCCATTGGGGTTGCCTTTGATAATAAATGTGATGCCATTATTGATGATGGTCTCCTAATTAAGGGAACAAGAATCTTAGCAGGCACGTCTGCTAAGAATGAAGAAAACAGAATACAGGCAGTAAAGCGCGCAATCTTTACGGATAACGAGCACGCTAGAGTGGTGCGTGAGGCTTTAGGCAAGAATAATATTCGCAGGCTGCTAATCATTGCTACCTCTGACAATATGATTAAGAAAATCTGTAATAGGCTTAATCTGGATGCTCCTGTGAAAACTGTCTACATCAGTCAGATTGCAACTAAGTCCGAGATTAAGAAGGCACGTCATTCCCGCTTGCAGGAAGGCAAGCATATTGTGCCTGTGCCCTCCGTAGAGCTCAAGCCTCATTTTACTGGCTATTTTGCAGATTTGCCCTACAATATTTTTTCCAAGCAGCGCCGTGAGAAAAAGGATGCTGACCGTTCCATCGTTCGTCCTGCTTTCAGTTTTTATGGCAAGCTGCTCATTGCGGATACTGCTATTGAAAGTATTATTGAAATTATTGCCAACAAGATGTTGGGCGTGGACAAGGTAATGAATGTGCGTATCCGTCGTCGTACTGACAGTAAGGGGATTACCATTTCCATGGAGGTTATTCTGTTCTATGGGATGAACATCTTTACCATCACTCGTCAGCTGCAGGCTAAGATAAAAGAAAAGGTTGAATATATGACGGCAATGCAGGTGAAGAATGTGAACGTGTCCATCAGAAGCCTTTCTGTTAAAAAAGAAAAGGTGCTGTAAAGATTGAAAGAGTACATTACGAATTGACTCGTAGTGTACTCTTTTCTTACTTATGTTTTAAAATTCAATGATGTCGCCGGTGGCGAGGTAGTTCAGCTTGGGCATTTGGGCTTTAAGATACTCATACTGTTCTACGCCGGTGCAATGGCAGGTGTAGTAGGTTGCGTTGTGCTGGTTAAGAATATTTGCAGATTTGTCTAGGGTTAACGCATCTTCGCCTGCAGTAGTAAGGCGGAAGAAGTGGAAGCCGCCAACAAGGATGTCTGGCTGTAGCCATTCCATAATATTAAGGATGCCCTTGTGAGAACAGCCGCTAATGACAATGCGCTTACCATTTTCTTCAATAATAAGGTACTGCTCGTGGAGGAAGTCGTCAGGAATAAACTCACCGTTAACAAGCTTGTTTAAGCCGTAGGTGTCGGCGTAGTATTTTGCCTGACGTTCGTTGCAGTTGAGCAGGGTAATATTTTCAGAAAGCTTGATAGGGGCGGAAGTGAGAACGAAGCGTTCGTTACCAGCCAAGCCTTCGGGAATGCTTACGTTAAAATCTGTGCCGGAATAGTATTGGTCAAAGCCCTTGTCGCTGATGTAGATGGGCGCTGTCTCATTCAGTTCAATAAATTTTTTCAAGCCACCGCCATGATCGTAATGTCCGTGAGAAATAACAGCGAAGTCTACCGCTTTCAGGTCAATGCCCATTTTCTCGGCGTTGATTGCGAATAAGTCAGAAGCACCTGTGTCGAACAAAATCTTTTTGCCGTCAGCTTCTATGTACAGGCTCAAGCCATGTTCGCAGGCAAGGCTTTCGTCGTTAGAAATGTTTTCCAGTAAGGCGTATATTTTCATAAAATCACACTCCTTTATATATAGAAGAATTCTATAATATTTTCGTAGTAAAGGCAAGTTTTTACGAGGCGTTTCCTATTTAAAGCGAAGGCAAAATTTATAGGCTTTTCCTCTTCAAAATGCTTGAAGAACGCAGTAGAAAGTGATATGCTAACTAAGTTAAAGGTGATTTTTTTATGAACAATAAATATAAATAAAAGGTGATATGAATGGATATGTTTTTTGCGGCTGTGCTTTGTTATAGCATAGGCATTTTAACTTTGTTCGCGCCTCATCAAAGGCAGATTATGGCGCATTATGTAGCAAATCTTGCTGCTGTTATGGGCAGTGGCTTAGTATTTTTTAATGCGTGGTCTATTTTGGCAAGTGATATTCCTGTGCGGGCGGTGAAGTGGGGAAGCTATGTCCTTACCTGCGACGGCTGGAGTGCTGCCTTTTTAATGCTTACTGGTTTAGCCGGAATCATTGCCAGCATTTACGCTCTTGGCTATGCCGAAAGCTACGAGGGTAAACGCTTACGCATGCTTAATGGCTTGTGGAACCTGTTCATCTGCTCCATGGTATTGGTGCTTTTGGCAGGAGATGCGTTAAGCTTCCTGCTGTTCTGGGAGATAATGGCGGTTGCTTCCTTCCTTTTGGTGAACCACGAGGCAGAAAAACGTACTACCTGGAATGCTGCTTACCAATATTTGGTAATGACTTCCATTGGTACTGCGGCAATTATGATTGCCTTCTTCCTGACCGCAACCCATAGCGCTTCTTTTACCTTTGCGGCTATGGCTAATAATACCTTGGAAGGTGGCTGGCTGCACGCAGTTTTTGCAGCTGCCTTCATTGGCTTTGCCTTGAAGGCTGGTTTTGTGCCCCTGCATGTATGGCTGCCCAATGCTCACCCTGCTGCGCCCAGTCATGTTTCTGCTCTGATGAGCGGTGTTATGTTGAAGATTGCTCTGTATGGCTTCGGACGTTTTATGTTCGACTTCCTTCCGGAATGGAATTACTGGTGGGCGGTTATCGTTATGGTGATTGGTCTGCTCTCTGCTTTCTTGGGTGTGCTGTATGCGCAAATGGAAGTGGATATTAAACGTGTGCTGGCGTATTCCTCTGTGGAAAACATGGGTATCATCTTCGCTGCCTTTGGTTGTGGCATGCTTCTAAAGGTTGTTACCGATTCCAACTGGTGTCAAATAGGTTTCTTGGCTGCGTTGCTGCATGCTTTCAACCATTCTATTATGAAGGTTCTGATGTTCATGAGTGCTGGCAGTATTATGCACGGAACAGGCAGTAAGAATTTAGAACTCTTTGGCGGCTTGGCTAATAAGATGCCTTATACTGCCATCTTTACCTTTATCGGCGCCATGGGCTTGGCGGCTTTGCCCTTGACCAATGGCTTTGTTGGTGAATGGATGGTGCTGCAAAGCTTCATCACTCTGGGGCATAACGGACTTACGCAGGATGTGCGCCTGTGGACTGCTTTGGCGTTCGTGCTCATGGGATTGACGGGAGCTTTGGCTTTGGGCTGCTTCGTCCGTTACTTTGGCATTACCTTCTTGGGAGCTGCCCGCAGTAAATTGGTAGAGCGTGCTCACGAATCCGATACCTTTATGCTTGCTGCCATGGGAATGAGCAGTGCGTTGGTGCTTATTTGCGGTATCTTCCCCGGTTATGTAATATATTTGCTGTGCAATGCTCTTCATATGAGTGATTATATGGTGTTAGGGGTAGGCGGTCGCTTGATTTGGAGTGGCAGTGGTACTTTCGTAACCTATAATCCTATTCTGGTGGCTGTTGTTTTGGGTATTATCGGTGTGGTAGTGCTGTACTTTGTTGTGGGTCAGAAGATTTGCATCCCAAAGGATGTTACTTGGAACTGTGGCACTTATCCCACTGCACGTCAGCAATATTCCGCAACAGGCTTTTCCAAGCCGGTGCGTCGTGCCTTCGATTACCTGTTGAAGCCCAAACGGGAACGTACCTATACTCAAAATGATCATTCCTATTTTGGTCGCAAGCTGTTCTATAAATTAGAAATTCCTGATATGATTACCGAAAAATTATATCAGCCGTTCAATAAATATTTTGTAAGTGCTTCTGCTTTCCTGCGCCGTTTGCAGCAGGGCAGCGTAAGGCTTTATGTGAGCTACGTTATGGTGGCAATGGTTATAGTTCTGATTTGGGGGGCGATGTATAAATGATGAATGATGTACTCATGAATTTATTATATTGCCTGGGTCAGGCTGTAATCTTGCTGTTGCTTGCTCCCCTGGTAAGCGGTATTGTGAAAAAGCTGAAAGCCTTTATGCAAAATCGTATTGGCTCCAGCATTTTTCAGGAATACTACGATATTTACAAATGGTGGCGCAAGCCTACCATGCTCACTCCCAATACCAGCATCATCTTCGTAGCAGCTCCTTGTGTGTACTTCATCACTACCTTGGCTGCTGCCAGCATGCTGCCTAACTTCATTGGTGGTAAGGCAAATTTTGGTGACGTTTTTGTTTTCGTATATCTCTTTGCTCTTGGACGTTTCTTCATGGCGGTTTCTTCCATGGATGCGGCAACTGCTTTTGGAGGAATGGGCGGCAGCCGCGAGGTTTATATTGCGGCATTTGTAGAACCGGTAATTATGCTTGGTATTCTGTCCAATGCTTTGCATACAGGCAGTACTTCCTTGACTGGGATGACCTTGAATCCTAATGAAGTGAATTTAACTGTAGCAAGTGTGCTGACGGGTATTGCCTTCTTCCTGGTGATGTTGGCGGAGAACGCCCGTATTCCTGTTGACAACCCTGATACCCATTTGGAATTGACCATGGTGCATGAATGTATGACTCTGGAATATTCCGGTAGATTGTTAAGCCTTATCCATTGGGCTAGTCAATTGAAGCTTTTGGTTTTCCTTTTGATTTTCTCCCTGTTGTATTTGCCTTTGAACCTGCCCTTGGCGGTAAAGGTTCTGTTGGGTGCGGCAGGTGTTGCTGTGATGGAAACCTTGAATAATAAAATGCGTTTGTTTAAAGTGCGCATTTATTTGGCGGCTGCAGGCATTATGATGCTGTTGGCAGTTGTAGCGCGTTAAGGAGGTAAGCTGTGGAGTATTTAGTAGTAGCGCTGATGTTTGTAGTATTCCTGCAAACTCGCATTATGGACCTGCGCCGCGGTGTTTACTGTCTTGGCGTACAATCTGCACTGATTGCAGCGGCTTGCCTGGTTATCGGCATGAGCCACGGGGGAGGGCTGCACGCCTTTTTACCCGGTGTCCTGACAATTTTGGTTAAGGTTATCTTCATTCCTTACGCTATCTTGAAGGTTGTGCGTAACCTGCAGGATGAATCTGAGATTGTCAGTGATATTAATGTTAACTATTCAACAGCGGTAGCAGCCTGTGCCTTGGCGTTAAGCTATATGGTTTTTGATAGCCTGCTGCCCCATTTTGAAGGTCGCGATATTTTAGCGTCCTCCTTGTTTATGATTATGACAGGCTTGATTCTGATTGTAATGCGCAGTCGTGCCATTATGCAGATGATTGGCCTGATTACCTTGGAAAACGGTATCTACCTGTTCGGTTTGGTTATGACCGAAGGCTTGCCCGTGATTATCGAGCTGGGTGTTTTCCTCGACGTATTGATTGCCGTTGTGATTTTGGTTATTTTGACCAGCCGCCTGCGCGTATCTTTCAAAACTACCGATACCAACGAGCTGAACAAGTTGAAGGGGTGAGGATATGCTTGATTTAATTATTGTGCTTTTACTTTTGCCCCCTATTTGTGCAGTTTTGGCAGTGAAGGGAAGCTTTGAAAACAACACCCTGCATTGGATGCACCGTTTGACCGCGACAGGTGTTGGGCTTTTGGTGGCAGCTATTCTGTATAATCTGAATCCTGCTCATCCTTTTGACAGCGAGTATTTTTATATTGATGCTTTAAGCGCGTGGATGCTTCTGATAATTACTACATTATATTTAGCTGCAAGCTGGACGGCGCGCTCCTACCTGACCCGTGAAGAGATTTGTGGCGTTTTGAAAGGGGAGCGTTTACAGACGGGACGCTACTTTGCTTTAATGCAGATGTTCGTCTGGACAATGTTCCTCGTGCTGCTGGTAAAGAACTTGGGCTTGATGTGGGTTGCAATCGAGGCGACAACCTTGATTTCCGCACTGCTTATTTCCTTTAAGTTTACCCGTGCGGCGTTGGAAGCAACCTGGAAGTACGTTATGGTTTGTACCGTAGGTATCTGCTTGGCGCTTTTAGGCACTTTGATTTTGTATTATGCGCAGATTAGTGCCTTGGGTAGTGATAGAGCATTAAGCTGGTTATACCTGCATAATCACGCTACCATGCTTGACCCTGCCTTAACTAAATTGGCATTGATGTTTATTTTGATTGGCTATGGTACCAAAATTGGTATGGCACCCATGCACACTTGGCTGCCCGATGCCTATGCGGAAGCTCCTTCTTTAACCAGTGGTATGCTTTCCGGTGCGCTGTGTACCTGCGCCCTGTATGTAATGATGCGCAATCTGGTAATACTGTTGCCCACTGCGGGAGCAGAGCTGATGGGTAGCATGGTACTGTTTTTTGCAGTGCTGACCGTTGCCGTTGCCGTACCCTTCGTGGTGGTGCAGCGTGACGTAAAACGTATTCTTGCTTATTCTTCCATGGAAAACATTGGCATTATGATGGCTGGTATTGGTGTATTCACCGCTTTCTCCTTGAAGGCAGTGCTGCTTCACATGTATAGCCACGCCATGATTAAGTTCGTGCTGTTCTATGTTGCAGGTACCATCATCCAAGAATACCAAACCCGTAATATGATGCGCATCCACGGTATGATGCACGATGTTCCTCATACGGCAACCTTCTGGTTGACAGGTATGCTGGGCATTTTAGGCTTGCCTCCCATGGGCTTGTTCTTTAGTAAGTTCTACATTCTGACGGATATGTTCCGTCACGACCATTGGATTGCAGGCGGTTTGCTGATTGTTCTCTTAACCGGCGTGCTCATTGGTATTTTGTATCATGGTATGCGTATGCTGTGTGATACTGCCAAGCGTAAACCCTTGGGAGATTTGCTTGGCAAGATAGATGTACCTGTGCTGGCAACCTTGTTGCTTTTGACCTGCATAGTAGGCGCAGGCTTTGAAAAAATCACTTGGATTAATAATCTTTTGAATAATGCTGTAAAGGTAATAGGAGGCTAAGATGGTGATGCATGTAAAACCTGAAAACTTACGTGGCGCTGCTAATATTTGCGGCGACGGCGGCAAGCATCCTTTGGCAGCCATGTTCGGCGCAGATGAAACTCATCGTGGCGGCGGACTTGCCATCTATTGCCTGTTCTATAATAAGGATAAACGTACCTTAGACACTGTGAAGGCAGAGTTCCCTGCGGATGGCGAGCTTAGCTATCCCTGTTTAACTACCTTGTTGCCTGCAGCGGCATGGTACGAGCGCGAGCTGCACGATATGTTTGGCTTTATTCCCGAAGGTCATCCTGATTTACGACCCTTAGTACTGCACGAAACCTTCCCCAACGGCTTTAACCCATTGCGTAAACGCTTGCCGGTGAATATTAAAGTGCGTGGCAAGCG
The DNA here is from genome assembly GCA_017467905.1 of Phascolarctobacterium sp. GTDB lineage: Bacteria > Bacillota > Negativicutes > Acidaminococcales > Acidaminococcaceae > JAHHUH01. Next base: position 28,202 of record JAFUKD010000001.1, on the reverse strand, counting down.
GGAATACGATATGATTGCCGCGAAGGGTGAAGGGCTTTTTGAAGTTCCTGTCGGTCCCATTCACGCAGGTATCATCGAACCAGGACACTTCCGCTTTAGCCAAGCAGGTGAGGCAATGCTCCAGCTGGATGCCAAATTATTTTATACCCACCGTGGTATTGAAAAGGCTGTGGAAGGCAAAACTCCTTGGGAAGCTTTGCCCATAGTGGAGCGCATTTGCGGAGCCTGCACCGTTGCCAATACTTTAAGCTTTTGTCAGGCGGTAGAAAAGCTTTCTGATGTGAAGGTTCCTGACCGCGCCTGGTACATTCGTGTTATGGCGGCAGAGCTGGAACGCTTGTACAACCATGCTGGTGATACGGGTAATGTATGCGCAGGCGTAGGCTTTTCTCCCATAATCAGCATGGGCTCCCGCTTGAAGGAATATTTGATGCAGTTAAACGAGGTGCTGGCAGGCAATCGCTTCCTGCGAGGCTTGATTGTTCCCGGCGGCGTTAAGTATGATGTAGATGACCATATATTAGAAGAAATAGAAGAAGTGCTGCGTGAGGTTGAGAGGGAATATGCTGTTGTTGAACACATTATGTGGGAGCAGAATAATTTTATCAACCGTGTACGAACCACTGGTATTATTAAGGAGCGTACTGCCTTTGACCTTGCAATGGTTGGCGTGGGCGCGCGTGCCAGCGGTGTGCAGCGTGATAGCCGTAAGGATATGGGCTACGGTATTTATGATGACCTTGATTTTGATGTAGTAACAGAGAAATCCGGTGACGTGGAAGCCCGCATAAAGGTGCGCATAGCCGAGGTTGCTCAAAGCTTGAAGCTTGTGCGCCAAGCGATTAGCGTTCTGCGTTACGATAATAGCAAGGATTTATGTGTGGACTTAGGAAGCCTGCGCACCTTGGAGGGAAGCTGGGGCATTAGTGAATCTGCACGCGGTGACAATGTTCATTGGCTGATGTTGGACGAGCAGGGACGTATTGACAGATTGTTCGTGCGTTCTGCATCCTATCCCAATTGGCCTGCTTTGACCGTAGCGGTGCAGGGAGATATTATTCCGGATTTCCCGTTAATAAATAAAAGCTTTGAATTATGTTACGCTTGCCTTGACCGATAGGGGGAACTATTGTGTTAAAGATGATAGAAGCCATTTTGGCGAAAAGAATAGTAACTGAAGGTGTTAAGACCACTGGCGATAAACGTATGCGTGGCCAGTTAAAGGTTATGTATGGCAAGAACTATACCTGCTGTGGCAAGTGTATTGAAGCTTGTCCTGTAAAGGCAGTAAGTATGGATGGCGGCAAGCCAAGCATTGATTATAAAAAATGTATCTTTTGTGGACGTTGTGTAGAAGCCTGCGCCGAAGGAGTGCTGCAGCACAGCAATAAAGAGGTCTTGGCAGAAATTCTGACGGAAGCTCAGGCTGAGGTTAAGGAGCTGGTAACTGCTAAGCTTGGTCGTTCCCTGCATGTGCGCCATGTTGATGCAGGAAGCTGTAACGCCTGCGATTTTGAAATGTGCGCTTTAAGCAATCCTATTTACGATTTGCATCGCTATGGTATTGCTTTTGTTGCTTCGCCTCGTCATGCAGATATGATTATGATAACCGGCGTTGTTACCCGCAATTTGGAACAAGCTTTGCGCATGACCTACGATGCCATGCCGGAGCCCCGCCTTGTTATGGCGTGCGGTGCTTGCGCTGCCGGCGGCGAAACCTATGGCAATACCTATGCAATCGTGGGGAAGGCTGCTGATGTGGTACCTGTTGATATCGCAGTGCCGGGATGCCCCCCCAGGCCAAGTGCCATGATTGTGGCGTTGTGTGCGGCGGCGGATTTGTTGCGCGAACGTATGTAGAAAATCCTTATGAGCACTAATTTTGTTGGAGCTTCACTTGCTTAACGTGCCTTGAGCAGGTCTGAGTACGATTTGCACGTATTGCTACTAGAAATTTCTGACATGTTTAGTGTAATTCGGTAAAATAATTTCTGTGAGAGGTTATTTATGATTGTATATAGAACCGCAAAATTTGACGATGTAGAAAAAATCCATAAGCTGCTTAACGATTATGCTAAGGAAGGCTTGATGCTTCCTCGTTCTCGTAATTCAATTTATGAGAACTTGCGTGACTACATCATCGCAGTAGAAAATAATCGCTTGATTGGCTGCGGTGCTTTGCATTTTGTGTGGGACCGCTTGGCAGAGATTCGTTCCCTTGCTGTTGACCCGGAGTTAAAATGCACAGGCATTGGCAGAAAGATAGTGGAGCTGTTGGAAAAGGAAGGTGTTGAACGCGGTGTAAAGATGTTCTTCACCCTTACTTACCAGCCGGGATTTTTTGCCAAATGTAATTATATTGAAACCGCTAAGGAGAAGCTTCCTCAAAAGGTATGGAAGGAATGTGTGTACTGTCCCCAATATCCCTACTGCAACGAGATTGCTTTTGTAAAGACGACGGTGGATTACGAACCTGGAAATATTATGTTCTAAAATATGTGATGGCGAGCTTTGTGCCCGCCATTTTTACTTGCAGCTGCTTTGTGGATACTATAACAGAAAAAGGAAGCTGACGCTACTAAACATCAGCTTCCTCTGTGAATTAACAGGGTTATTTTTTAGTTTTGCTGTTGGCGTTCTGCCACATGTACCACACTGCCAAGGAACGCCAGGGGCGCCAAGGCTCCGTAAGCTTATTGATTTGACCGCGCTTGGGTTCTGCGGGAAGGTTTAGCAAAGCTTGCAGTTCTTTTTTGAAGATGAAGTCCGCTGTGGGAACAACGTCTGTACGGCACAAGCCAAGCAGCAGGAACATTTCAATTGTCCACTGGCCTAAACCACGCACTGCTAAAAGCTGTTTGCTTATCTGGCTGTCGGTCATCTCTGCAAATTTATCTATGGTAACCTGCCCTTGGACAATTGCTTTGGCGAAGCTACGAACGTAGTCAATTTTTTGAGCCATCAGGCCTGCAATAACAAAGTCTTCTTCGTTGGCAGCAAGTACTGCTTGGGGAGTGATGGGCTTGCCCAAAAAGGCTTCTAACTTTTGCATCAGCTCCTGACTCACTTCTGGAGGAAGCTGTTGGGAAACGATACCCGTCAGTAAGATGGTAAAGTATGTGTTAGGATTTTGTGGTTGTAGGGGGCAGGGAGAAAACTTATCAACCAAGGGAGCCAGCTCTGGAACGTTTGCACGCAGGTAGGCATCGCCAAGGGACCAGTTAGGGGTATTGCACATAAGCGCCCTCCTTTTTCTTTTTTCTTCATTATAATATGAAACCACAGCGTTGACAATTTAGAAAGAGAGCTTTTGATAATTTTATAAAATATTTTACAAAAGTGCTTGCTTTTATCTAAGACATATGGTAATATTTATAAATGTCAGGCGACTGACGAATGGCCCGGTGGTTCAGTTGGTTAGAATGCCGCCCTGTCACGGCGGAGGTCGAGGGTTCGAGTCCCTTCCGGGTCGCCATTTGCGGGAATAGCTCAGTGGTAGAGCACCTCCTTGCCAAGGAGGGGGTCGCGAGTTCGAGCCTCGTTTCCCGCTCCACAGGGGTATAGCTCAACTGGTAGAGTAGCGGTCTCCAAAACCGTTGGTTGTGGGTTCGATTCCTACTGCCCCTGCCATATGACTTCATGGACGTAGACTTAGGTCTGCGTCTTTTTTGTTTTTTTGTAGCGACAAAGAGAGTTATTTGGGTGCGGCAACGCGGTGTAGATTTTTAACTATTAGAAAAATGCTCTTAACCCTTGCGGGTAACTATGAAATTTTTGTATAATATTATATTAGAAAAATAGTGTCCAACGCTTTTAAAGACGGAGGTTTAGAATAAATGAAACAAAAAACTTATGCCTTGTTAAATTATGGTTGCCAAATGAACGAATCCGACACCGAGCATTACGCTGGTCAATTGGAAGAGCTTGGCTATGAACCCATTGCAGATTTTCACGATGCTGATGTGATTATTGTTAACACCTGCTGCGTGCGCGAAAGTGCAGAGAAAAAGATTGCCGGTAAGATTGGCGAGCTGAAGGCTGTTAAAACCAAAAATCCTGACCTTGTAATCTGTGTTGCTGGCTGCATGGCGCAAAAGGATGGGGAAAAGCTTATCAAGAAGCATCCTCAAGTGGATTTGCTTTTGGGTACTGCCTATGTAAATGATTTTAAGCAAATCTTTTTAGATTTCCTTGCTGACCGTGGCGGCAAGCGTAAGAATAGAGTTTTTGATGACCTTACTATTCACCAAAGTGAATTTGAGGGCAGAATGGTTCGCCAAAGCTCTTTTGAAGCGTGGATTCCCATTATGTATGGCTGCAACAACTTCTGTACTTACTGTATTGTTCCCTATGTGCGTGGCCGCGAGCGTAGCCGTAGCGTAGAAAATATTGTTGCAGAAATAAAGCAGGCTGTGAAGGAAGGCTATAAGGAATTTACTCTGCTTGGACAGAACGTTAATTCTTACGGCAAGGATTTTGGTGAGGAAGAAGCCTTCGCCAAACTGCTGCGCCGTGTTAATGAAATTCCAGGCGTTGACCGTATTCATTATATGACAAGCCATCCCCGTGATATGAGCGAAGAGGTAATCAAGGCTGTTGCGGAATGTGAGCACGTTTGCGAAAACTTCCACGTACCCTTTCAATCCGGAAGCACAGAAATTTTACGTCGCATGAACCGTGGCTACAGCCGTGAAAAATATTTAGAGCTAATCAGTCTCATCCGTAAGTATGTGCCTGATTGTTCTATTACCACCGATATTATTGTAGGCTTCCCCGGTGAAACGGAAGCTGATTTTGAAGATACTCTTAACCTTGTGAAAGAGGTTGGCTTTGATGCTGCCTTTACCTTCATTTATTCTAAACGCAGCGGTACTCCTGCGGCGAAGATGGATAACCAAGTTCCTTTAGATGTGAAGAAGGCGCGTTTGAACAGATTGATGGAAGCTCAAAACATTAACAGCCTGAAATGCAATGAAAAGCTTATTGGGCAAGTGGTTGAGGTTTTGGCAGAAGGCCCCAGCAAAAATAAGGATGTTTGGAACGGTAGAACTCGTACCGGCAAATTAGTATTGTGGCCCTTGGAAGGCAAAACCTACCAAGTTGGCGAAAAGGTTTATGTGAAAATTGATACAGCACAAACCTGGTTAGTGAAAGGCAAGGCGGTACAGCATGGCTAATTACACCCCTATGGTACAGCAATATTTGGATGTTAAAAAGCAGCACCCGAATGATTTGTTGTTTTTCCGTTTGGGAGATTTTTACGAAATGTTTTTTGAGGATGCCATTACTGCATCCCGTGAACTGAATATTACTTTAACCAAACGTGCGGGCGGTGATGAGCATATGCCTATGTGCGGTGTGCCCTATCATTCTGTGGATGGGTACATTGCCAAGCTGATTGAGAAGGGCTATCGCATTGCTATTTGCGAGCAGGTGCAGGACCCCAAGGAAGCCAAGGGTATTGTGGAGCGTAAGGTAATAAAAATTATTACTCCCGGTACTGCGCTGAACGAGCAGCTTTTGGAGGACAAGCACAACCGTTATTTGGTGCTGCTTAACGAGCAGGGTAACAGCCTGTGCCTTGCCGCAGCAGATGTCTCTACCGGTGAATGTCAGTGGGTGGTGGCAGAAGGCGGCGAACGCATGCTGAGCATTGTGGAGCAGCTTTTCAGAATGCAGCCTGCGGAAATAGTAGCGGTGGAAGGCATTGGCCAGTGGAACAAATTGGCAGAGTGGGTAACAGGCAAGCTGCCGGAATGTGCCGTAAGCTTTTATAAGGAAGGCGAGGGAGAGAATTATTTTGCCAAGCATTTTGCCGGAGCTAAGGTTCCTGCCTTCGTCGAAGCAACGGTGGAGCGTTTACTTAACTACCTCCACGCAACTGTCATGGCTGATTTGAGCCACATTAACAGCTTAAACGAAATTTTAATAGATAATTTTATGAATCTTGATGCAACTGCCATCCGTAATTTGGAGCTGGTGCGTAATATGCGTGACGGTTCCAAGCGCGGAACCTTGCTGGACGTTTTGGATTTTACCAATACCTCCATGGGTGCTCGCAAGCTGCGTAGCTGGATTGAATGTCCCTTGTTGGACTTGGGCAAAATTTACGAACGTCAGGATGCAGTGGCGGAACTTTTAGAGAACACTACCCTGCGTGAGGCGGTGGTGGAGCGCTTGAAGGCCATTTACGATTTGGAGCGCATTGTTTCCCGCTTGGAGGTGGGTAGTGCCAACGCGCGTGATTTGGTTTCATTGCGTACATCTTTGGCGATGCTGCCGGAGGTAAAGGCTGTTTTGCGTAATTGCCGTAGCCGAAAGCTGCAAAAGCTTTATAATAATCTGCACGTTCACGAGGACATTCATTCCGTTTTGGAAGCTGCCATTGTGGACGAACCACCCTTTTCCGTGCGTGAAGGAGGCATGATTAAAACCGGCTATAATGCAGAGCTGGATGAGCTGCACCTGATTGCCAAGGATAACAAGTCTTGGATGCAGAACTTCGAGCTGAAAATTAAGGAAGAGACCGGCATCAAGACAATGAAGGTTGGCTTCAATAAGGTCTTTGGCTATTATATTGAAGTAAGCAAGGGACAAAGTGAAAATGTACCCGATTACTTCGTCCGTAAGCAAACCCTTGTCAATGCGGAGCGCTACATTGTTCCTGAGCTGAAGGATTTTGAAAATAAAATCTTAGGTGCGAAAGAAAAGATTGAGCAGCTGGAATACTATCTCTTTAGTCAGCTAAGGGAGCTGATCCGCTCCAAGATTACCGAGCTGCAGGAAACAGCAAGAGCTTTGGCCACAGTGGATGTGCTGTGCTCCTTAGCCATAGTTGCCTACAAATATAATTATGTTCGCCCCGAACTTAATAACGGTGGCGAAATTAAGATTACCGATGGACGTCACCCCGTTGTTGAACGTTTGCTGGAAAAAGAAATTTTCGTCCCTAATAATGTGAACCTTAACAACAACGACGAAAGCATGATTGTTATTACCGGTCCTAACATGGCAGGTAAGTCTACTTATATGCGTCAGGTTGCCTTGCTGGTACTGATGACCCAGATGGGCAGCTTCATTCCTGCGCGACAGGCAAGCGTGTGCCCCGTGGATAAAATCTTTACCCGCGTTGGTGCCAGCGATGACCTTGCCACAGGGCAAAGCACCTTTATGGTAGAGATGAACGAGGTGGCGCAAATCCTGCGCTACGCTACCAAGGACAGCCTGATTATTTTGGACGAGGTTGGTCGCGGAACCAGTACCTTTGATGGTATGAGTATTGCCAAGTCGGTAATGGAATACATCCATAGCAAAATTAAGGCTAAGACTTTGTTCGCTACCCATTATCACCAGCTGATTGCCTTGGAAGGCGAACTGAGTGGCGTGAAGAATTATTCCGTCGCAGTTAAGGAGCGTGGCAACGACATTGTGTTCCTGCGCCGCATTGTTGCCGGTGGTACAGATAGAAGCTATGGCGTACATGTGGCACGCTTGGCTGGCTTACCCAAGAAGGTTTTGGAAAGAGCCAACGAGATTTTGCAGGAGTATGACCGTTGTGAAAATGGCTTGCGTCCCGCGCATGGACAAGCTCAGGTTGCTGTGGAGCAGCCTGATATGATGGGTTCCCTGTTCAGCAGCGGCTTGGCAGAACAAATATTGAAGCTGGATGTTATGAGCATGACACCCATTGAAGCACTGAACGCTTTGTATAAATTGCAGGAAGAGGCAAGAAAGGAGAGCGGTAGATGATGGAAGTAAAAAACGTACAGCTTTTGGACACCAATACCGCCAACCAGATTGCTGCAGGCGAAGTTGTAGAGAAGCCTGCTTCCGTAGTTAAGGAATTAGTGGAGAATGCCTTGGACGCAGGAGCGGACAAGGTAGAAGTAACGATTTTTGCCGGCGGTACGGAGTACATTCGCGTTGTGGATAATGGCAGCGGTATGAGTGAAGCCAATGCTAAATTGGCAGTGTTGCGCCACGCAACCAGTAAGATTACCTCGGCAGATGATTTGCTGAGCCTGAATACCTTGGGCTTCCGCGGCGAAGCTCTGCCCAGTATTGCTTCCGTTTCTAATTTCACCCTGCTCACCCGTCCCGAAGCAGAGGAGTTTGCGACATCCATCCGTATCGACGGCGGTGAGGACTTGGAATGTACTAAGGCAGGTGGCAACGCAGGTACTACTATAATTGTAGAAAACCTTTTCTTCAACGTGCCTGCCCGTCGTAAATTTTTAAAGACAGTTGGTACAGAGGGGCGTTACATCAGCGAGCTGTTGACTAAGCTTGCCCTGTCCCGTCCTGATGTGCGTTTTAAATTGGTAAGTAACGATAAGGAAGTGCTTAGCACTCCCGGAGATGGCAGTTTAACCACAACAATTCGTGCCCTGTACGGTAAGAACGTGTCGGAAGAGCTGCTGACCGTAGATTTTAGAGATGAGAAGATTAAAATTAACGGTTACATTGGCAAGCCAACCTTATTGAAAGGCACTCGTCAGTGGCAAACCCTTTTCGTCAACGGTCGTATGATTGGTAACAAAATGCTGGCGAAGGCTATTGACCACGCTTACCAATCTCAAATTCCCAAGAGTGGTTTCCCCTTTGTGGTGTTAAATATTACTGTGGACACTGCTTCCATAGATGTTAACGTACATCCTCAAAAGAGCGAGATTAAATTCAGTGACGAAAGCACTGTTTACAAGGCAATGTTCAAGGCACTGACTGATGCTTTGACCAGACCCATGAGTGCGAAAAAGGCAGAGGTTACCCTGCTGGAGGATTCCGAGCTGAACGTGTTTGTGCCGGAGCAGAAGGAAGCTTCTGTATTTGCACAGCCTGCCCTGGCTAGCGAAGCTGGCAGTCCCTACGGGGAAGCAAAGCCCGCTGTGAAATACGAGCCGCCCAAACCCCAAGTCTTTGAGCCTATTTTTAAAAGTGATATTGGTATGGGCGACATTTTCAAAACTCCGGAAAGACCTTCTCAAGAAGCAGAAGAAATGTTTCACGTGAAACAACCTGTTGCACAAGCAAAAGAATACACCCCTAATGTATTTAAGCAAAGGGATTGTACCTATACTGCTGTGCAGGAGCCTGTGTTCACCATTAACGAAGCGCGGGAAGAATTTGCCAAAGGCGAACCCTTTGCCACTGTTCCGGTGGAAGCCATTGCCTTTACTGATACTGACAGCGGTGTAGATACCATCTGGCCCATTGGTCAGGTGGATAAAACCTTTATCATTGCTCAATCAGAGGATACCCTGTATTTGATAGACCAGCACGCTGCTCACGAACGCATCTTGTTTGACAAGCTGATGGCAACTAAAGGCGACATTCCTGCTCAGCAATTACTGCTGCCCATTTACGTTGACGTACAGGCGCAGGATATTGCCCTCATTGAGGAACATCACGAAGAATTCCTCCGTTTAGGCGTGGATATCGCTCCGGCAGGTGAGGAGATGCTGCGCGTTTCCAGCTTGCCTACAGATATCAAGGCGGATGACTGCGAAGAATTTATTTTGGAAATCAGCAAGATGCTGCGAGAGCTGCGCACCATTAACGGAGCAGACCTGCGCCAAGAGGTATTGCACATGACCGCCTGCAAGGCAGCCATCAAAGCAGGACAGCTTCTGAATATGCGCCAGATGCGTCAGCTGATTATTGACCTTTGCAATACGGAGCATCCCTTTACCTGTCCCCATGGTCGCCCCTGTATGATAGAGATTGGCACGAATGACCTTTACAAAATGTTTAAAAGGACGGGCTTTTAAAATGCGTTTTGCAGTAACTGTAGGGCGCAAGGGCAGCGGTGATTTGTTGGAAGCTGCCAAATCCTGGGCTGAACATTTTGGCGTGCCCTATCTTGAAAGAGCATCCAAGGGCAGCCTGGAAGAATTACTCCGGCAACATAATTTAGAAGCAATTTTGGTTGCAACTGCAGATGGACCCCAGATATATAATAAGGAAGGAACTTTCTTCTATCATCTGGGAATGGCTGTTTTGCGCTTGCAGCGTTTAAAAAATAATGAACACGACCATTTCGCCAGTGCCTTAGAGCTTAAAGAAGGCATGCGCGTTTTAGACGGAACCTTGGGCTTGGCAGGAGATGCTGCCATTGCCAGCTACCTTGTGGGCGAAGAGGGAAGGGTCGTGGGTACGGAGGCTTCCTTATTATTACACTTTGTTGTAGAAAAGGGCTTGCGTGCTTATGAAGCAGAGGACTGCGATTTGACAAAGGCTTTGCGCCGCATTACTACGGTGCAGGCTACAGCGGAGCAGTACCTGGAAAGCTGCGAGGCAGATTCCTTTGACGTGGTGTATTTTGACCCCATGTTTCGTTATCCGGTGCAGGGCTCTTCTGCCATGGAACCGCTGCGCCCCGTTGCCTACGAGAAGCCTTTGAATCAGCGTACTCTTGCGCTGGCACTAAAGGCTGCTCCTAAAATTGTCATTAAGGAACGTAGCGAGAAGATACTACGTGAATATGGTTGTACAGAAATTTTAGGCAGACGTTATAGCCGCATTAAGTTTGGTATCATCAGGAGGTAAACTGTGAAAGAAAGAGTGGCAGTAATTTTAGGACCTACGGCGACAGGCAAAAGCCATTGCGCCATAGAGCTTGCTAAGCGCTTGAACGGTGAGATTATTTCCGGTGATTCCATGTATGTGTATCGTGGGATGGATATTGGCACTGCCAAGCCTACGGAAGCAGAGCTTAACGCTGTGCCCCATCATCTGGTGGATATCCTGCCTGCAGATGCAGAGTTTAATGTAGTAGATTTTAAAGAGCGTGCGGAAGAGCTGATTAAAGATATTAACGCGCGAGGGAAGCTGCCCATTATCGCAGGGGGAACAGGCCTGTATATTAAGGCGCTCCTTGAGGGCTACGCCTTTAATAGTGTAGATGCAGACGAAGCCATGCGCCAGGAGTTGGAGCAATTTACCTTGGAACATGGCAAGGAAGCGCTCCACGCCCGCTTGGAACAGCTGGACCCGGAGGCTGCCGCACGCCTGCACGTTAATGATACCCGCCGCGTCATCCGTGCCATTGAAGCAGCATCTAAGGGTGAAGAGATAAACCAGTACGGCGCAGCAGAGATGCCCTTCGAGGCAGTGGTCTTTGGCTTGAACATGCCTCGTGAAATTTTGTACGAACGCATCAACAGACGCGTTGATATTATGATAGAGCAGGGCTTGGAAAAAGAAGTGCGCCGTTTGTTAGAGGAAGGCGTGCCCGTTGACTGCCAGTCCATGAAAAGCATTGGCTATCGTCAAATGCTGTGGTACATCAACGATGGTATGGACTATGATTTTGCTGTTGATAAATTGAAGCAGGCAACACGTAATTTTGCCAAAAGACAGGTAACCTTTTACAAGCGCATGCCCTATATTCAATGGTATGCGCTGGATGCTGAACCTAATTATGAAAATGTGGTGAACAGCATGGAGCAAACACTTGTAGAAAAATTTAAACTGGTATAGAATGGTTATAGATATCAATGACTTTTGGAGGGGAAGATATGTTTAACGCAACTAATAAACCTGCAATGAACTTACAAGATAGCTTCTTGAACCATGTGCGCAAAGAAAATTTAGGCGTAGTAATCTATTTGATGAACGGCTTTCAGCTTAGAGGTTTGGTAAGGGGCTTTGATAATTTTACTGTTATCATTGAAAACGAAGGGAAGCAGCAGCTTGTGTACAAGCACGCAATCTCTACGATATCTCCGGCAACAAACATTACCATCATGCAACCTGAAAAGAAGGACTAATAATAAAAGGAAAACGGTTAGCCCGTTTTCCTTTTTTCTGTACGCAATCGTTAGACAGCGCTTCTAACTATTTCGACGTGATTGAAAGTATTAGATATGCTCAACTACCTTAAATTATTTCTTGAATACTTAACTGTAGAATTAGGTTTGTCGCAAAACACAGTGCTTGCCTACCAGCGGGACCTACGTTTATTGAAAGAGGCTTTTGGTTTCCAAAACGATGAGCAGCTTTTAGGCGTAAACCGTCAGCAGCTGTTAGACTATATGGCTCAGCTAAAGGAGCAGGGGCGTAGCCCGGCAACACTTGCCCGCAAGCTGGCGGCTATTAAAGCCTTCTACCGCTTTTTGACTGCGGAACGCTACATCAGCGTTGACCCTGCAGAAGTGTTGGAAGCTGCTAAGAAAGGCTTGCACCTGCCCAAGGTTTTAAGCGTGGAAGAAATTGAAAGGCTTTTGGAAGAGCCCAACCTTGGAACCTTGGAGGGCTATCGCGACAGAACCATGTTAGAGGTGCTTTACGCAACGGGGATGCGTGTCTCCGAACTTATCAGCGTGCCCACGAGCAATGTGAACCTGTCAGCGCAGTACCTTATTGCTTCAGGCAAGGGGAAGAAGGAACGCATCATTCCTTTGGGAAGCATTGCTGTTAAATTTTTGGAGCACTATCTGGCAGAGGTACGCCCTAAGCTATTGAAGATAGAAAATTTTAAAGAGGAGACCTTGTTTGTCAGTGTTTTGGGAAAGCCCATGAGTCGTGACCGTTTTTATACCATTATTAAAGGCTATGGCAAAAGAGCAGGGCTGAGCAAGGAAGTTACGCCTCACGTTCTGCGTCATTCTTTCGCCACACATCTGTTGGATAATGGTACTGACCTTAGAGTGGTGCAGGAGCTTTTAGGACACGCAGACATTTCTACAACACAGATTTATACACATTTAACCAATAAGCGTTTGCGCGAGGTGTATGCCAAGGCGCATCCGCGTGCCTGATTATAAGGAAGGGAAGGGTAAAAATGGCAAGAAGAAGAAAAAAAGCTTCCAATAAAACCAGTCTATGGATTTTGCTGGCAATAATTGCCGTGCTGACCATTATGGCGGGAATGTTCTATGCTTCCATCAGCAGTGATAAGGAAAGCACAGAAGTTAAAGCCGTTGACGGAAGTAAGAAGGAAATTGTAAGCCTGTTGGATGAATCCATTGAAGCACAGCGTATTTTAGACAGTATTCTTTTGCAAAAGGGTAACTGGCAGCTGATTGAAAAGGGTCATGGTGTGAAGAACGTGGATGTAGAAGGTACTACAGCTGCGGTTAAGGTGAACACCCGTACCTTGGCAATAGGCGTACCCGTTTCTACAACCTTGGAAAATGCAGGTAACTGGGTACAGGGCAAGGCAACCAAAGCCGGACTTGCCGTTATCAGCGGAGAACCCAGTACATATAAAGGATGGGAATCCTACAAATTACAATTAGGTGTGGCAGCGAAGGCAGGCGGCATCAATAAGAAATTTACTGTAGATACCATTTATTTCTTCTATAATACTAACCTTAGCAGCGAGGGCAATGATGTTATTAGCCCGCCGGCAGCTACTAAGGAAGAAACGCAGTACACAGGTAAGCTTGCCATCATTGTTGATGACTGTGGTTATGATATTAAATCTGTCCGTCGTTTGACAGATCTTGGCTTGCCCCTGAGCTTTGCGATTTTACCTTACAAGGATTTCAGCAATGATGCCTTGGAGGTAATCAAATCCACAGGCAACGTGCCCATGCTGCACCTGCCCATGGAACCCAGCAATCGTAGCGCCATGAGTGAAGGCTCCCGCACTATCTTGACGGATATGAAGGAAAAAGAAATTCGTAAAATGACCAAAAAGGCTATCGAAAGCCTGCCCGGCATCGTAGGTGTGAACAATCATCAAGGCTCCAAGGCTACCAGCGATAAGCGCGTTATGGAAACCGTACTGCGCGAAGTGAAGAAGCAAGGCCTGTTCTTTGTTGACAGCAAGACCATTGCAACATCCGTTGCCAGAGATATGGCGAGGGAAATGGGTGTCAAGACTGCCCGCAACGACGTGTTCCTTGACAATAGCAAGGACGTGGAGGAAATTCGTAAGCAGGTTTACAAGGCAATTGAAATGGCAGAAAAGAATGGTAGCGCCATTGCCATTTGCCACGCTCGTCCTGCAACCGTAAAGATGTGGGAAAAATACGCTGACGAATTCCGCAAGACTGGCGTAAAATTTGTACATGTAACTGAAGTACTATATTAATGAGGGAAACTATGTACGTTGAAGAAACTATCGCTAAATACGAAAAATATATTAACCCTGCTCAAGCCAAGCTGTTCCGTTTTATGGGACTGGCAAGCGTGGAAGGACACGCCCAAGGCTGGACCATCACCGACAGCGAAGGCAGGGAGTTTATTGACTGCTTAGGTGGGTACGGAATGTTTGCCCTTGGCCATCGTCATCCCAAGGTTGTGGAAGCAGTGGAAAAAGAGCTGCACGCCATGCCCATGTGCGGAAAGGTACTCTTTAACCGTCCCATGGGCGAGCTTGCCGAAGCTTTGGCGGCAATTACTCCCGGAGATTTGCAGTACAGCTTCTTTGTGAACAGCGGTACGGAAGCGGTGGAGGGCTGCTTGAAGGTGGCACGCCTTGCAACTAAGCGCACCGGATTCGTAGCGGCAGAGAACGCCTTTCATGGAAAAACTATGGGTAGCCTAACGGCAACGGGCCGGGATTTGTATCGTGAACCCTTCAAGCCTTTGCTGGACTGCTTCACCCACGTTCCTTATGGAGATGTTTCTGCTATGGAAGAAGCTGTCAACGAAGAGACAGCAGCCGTAATCTTAGAACCCATCCAGGGTGAGGGGGGAATTATTGTTCCTCCTGCCGGTTATTTACAAAAGGTTAAGGCAATTTGCGAAGCGAAGGGTGCACTCCTCATTGCAGATGAGGTGCAGACTGGTATTGGTCGCACCGGAACTTGGTTTGGTGTGGAACACGACGACGTGAAGCCTGACCTGATGGCTTGTGCCAAGGCTCTTGGGGGCGGGGTAATGCCCTTGGGTGCAATCATCGGTACTCCCGCTGCTTGGCAAGGCTTGATTGAAGCTCCCTTCCTGCACACCTCTACCTTCGGTGGCAACCAGATGGCTTGCGCCGCAGGTGTTGCTGCTCTAAAAGTAATTCAAGAGGAAGATTTGCTTAACCGCAGTGCGGAAACTGGCGCCTATTTCAAAGCCGGCTTGGAGCAGATTCAAAAAGAGTTCCCGGAAGTTGTTGCCGAAGTGCGCGGCAAGGGTATGATGATTGGCGTGGAGCTGACTAAAGAGGGAGCAGGCGGTATGCTCATGAGCCTGATGATTGACAAATCCATCATCGTAGCTTACACCTTGAACAATCCCAAGGTTATCCGCATTGAACCGCCGCTGATTATGCCCAAAGAAGTAGTGGACTACGTTTTGGAAAACTTCCGCAGTGCTGTACAGCTCACTGCTTCTGTAATCGAAGATTTGTAAGGAGAAAAGCAATGCCCTATGTAGAAAGCAAGATTACCATCAAGGGTGATGGCAAGAAAATTTACGATATTATCAAGGACATGGCTGCCTATCCTAATTTTATGAAGGACCTGGTAAGCGTGGAAATCTTGGAGCGCGGAGAGGACTACACCGTTTCCCATTGGGTTTCCAATGTGGATGGTCGCAAGATTGTGTGGACGGAGCGGGATACCTTCTACCCGGAAGAGCTTAAAATTACCTACGCCCAAACGGAAGGCGATTTGAAAAAGATGGAAGGCGCCTGGACAATTGTAGAAGCGGCAGAAGGCTGCGAGGTAACTCTTGCCGTTGACTTTGAGTTTGGTATTCCCATGATTGCAGGCTTGCTCAACCCCATACTCAAGAAAAAAGTTAGGGAAAATAGTGAAAATATGTTGAACTCTATTAAAGAGCAAATTGAAAAATAATAGACGAATTGTTATAATTATATGAAGGGCAGTTTGCCCTGAATAGTAATGTATTTGTTGAGGAGGATTTTTCCTAATGAAAACAGCTTTATTGATGGGTCTCATGACCGGTCTGTTAATGTTGATTGGTGACTTCTTTGGCGGCCTGAAAGGCATGCAAGTAATGTTAATGTTTTCTATCGCAATGAACTTCTTTGCGTATTGGAACAGTGATAAAATGGTTTTGGCTCAATACAGAGCAAAACAAGTTGATAAGCGTAGCGCACCCAAGCTTTACAGCATGGTAGAACGCCTTGCAAATAAGGCTAAGTTGCCCATGCCCAAGGTTTATATCATTGATAGCCCTGTTCCCAATGCCTTCGCAACCGGCCGTAACCCGGAACACGCTGCTGTAGCAGTGAACACTGCTCTTGCAGATATGCTTACTGAAGAAGAACTTGAAGGTGTACTGGCTCACGAACTGAGCCACGTTAAAAACCGCGACATTTTGATTAGCACCATCGCTGCTACCATGGCAGGTGCCATCAGCACAATTGCTCAATGGGGTATGTTCCTGGGCGGTGCTCGTGATGAGGACGGCGAAGCTCGCAACCCTGTGGCAACCATTTTGGTTATGATTCTTGCTCCCTTGGCAGCAATGCTTATCCAAATGGGTGTAAGCCGTAGCCGCGAATACATGGCGGATAAATCTGGCGGCGAAATCTGTGGCAATCCGGACGCTTTGGCAGATGCTCTCTTGAAAATTGAAGCCTTTGCTAAACGTAGAGTAATGCCCAACGCAACCGAAGCAACTGCGCATATGTTCATCATCAACCCCTTTAGTGCGGCTGAAGCGAAAAAATTATTCAGCACTCACCCCACTACTGCGGAACGTGTAAAACTGTTGCGTCAACAAGCAGAAGAAATGCGTAAAAACAGAAGAGGTAAATAATAATGAAGGAAAAATTAGCTTGGCTTAAACGCTACTCTGAAACCTGTGGTGTTTCCGGCTTTGAAGGCAGAATGAAAGACCTGATGCTGGAACGCTTGGAAGGTATGGCAGAGGTTAGCTATGATAAATTGGGCAGCGTAGTTTTTACTAAAGCTGCGCAAGAGGAAGGCGCTCCGAAGGTAATGCTTGCCAGCCACATGGACGAAATTGGTTTTATGGTGAAGCACATTACTAAGGAAGGCTTCTTGAAATTTACCTGTCTTGGTGGCTGGTGGGAGCAGGTAATGCTCAGCCAACGTGTTACCGTTCATGGTAAGAAGGGCGATTTGGTAGGCGTGATTGGCAGCAAGCCGCCCCATATCCTTTCTCCGGAAGAACGCACCAAGATGATGCCCAAGAAAGAAATGTACGTGGACATTGGCGCTGAAAGCGAAGAGATGGCTCGCGAAATGGGTGTCTTTGAAGGTTGCCCCGTAACCCCGTATGCAGAAATGGCTGTAATGGGCGAAGGCAAAACCCTGCTTGGCAAGGCTTGGGATAATCGCATTGGCTGCGCCGTAATGGCAGACGTTATGGAAAACGTACACAAGGAAGGCAGCCCCAACACTGTTTACGGCGTTGCAACCGTTCAGGAAGAAGTTGGCTTGCGTGGCGCGCAGACCAGTGCTACCATGCTCAACCCGGACATTGCTTTCGTACTGGATACCTGCGTTGCAGGCGGTACTCCCGGTGTAAGCGACGATATTGCTCCTGCAAAAATTGGCAAGGGCATTGCCATCACCATCTTTGATGCCAGCATGATTCCTAACACTGCACTCCGCGACTTTGCTTTTGAAACTGCTAAGGAGCTTGGAATCCCCACTCAAATTAGTATTTCCGAAGGTGGCGGCACTGACGGTGGCAAGATTCATATGAGCGGTGCAGGCGTGCTGACCTTAACCTTTAGCGTACCCACCCGTTACATCCACAGTCACCAAAGCGTGATTCACATGGACGACTACCTTGGCGCAGTAAAACTAATCACTGCCATGGTACAAAAGCTTGATGCAGCAAAATACCAAGAGCTGCTCAAGGCGTAAGGACTAAAATCGTTTCACGATTTAGTATAAATTTTATATTTAAATATTAAGGAGAGATTTACAATGGAACAAACCCTCGTACTCGTTAAACCCGACGGCGTTGCAAAAAATTTGATTGGCGACATTATCGCTCGTTATGAACACAAAGGCTTGACCGTTGCTGCTTTGAAACTTGTTAAAGTTACCGAAGCTCAAGCTAAATTCCACTATGCTGAACATGAAGGCAAACCCTTCTTCGGTGAATTGGTTGACTTCATCACCGGCGGCCCGATGATTTGCGCAGTTATCCGTGGCGAAAACGCTATCAAAGCTGTTCGTCAATTGAACGGCGCTACCAATCCCTTGGAAGCAGTTCCCGGCTCCATCCGTGGCGACTATGCTCTGTCCATCGGCGAAAACATCGTTCACGGCTCCGATTCTCCGGAAGCAGCAGAACGCGAAATCAACAACTTCTTCGCTCCTGAAGAAATTTACTAATTCTAAATACGCTTCTTAAATAATGAAAGGAGGGTGCAAAATGAAGAAAGCAGCCGTATATACAAGAACAGGGGATAAAGGTACTACCGGTCTTTACACTGGTCAACGTGTTCCCAAACAAAGCCTGCGCGTTGAAGCTTATGGCACTGTAGATGAAATCACTTCCGCTTTGGGTATGGCACGCGCCAACGTAAAACGCGAAGACGTAAAGGAAACCATCTTAAACATCCAAAAGCTGTTGATGTCCGTAATGGCTGATATTGCTAGCTTGAATTTGCCCGAACCTTACATCAAAGAGGACCACGTTAAGCTATTTGAAGCTACCATTGATAAATTCGATGCTATGCTTGAACCTTTGGGACACTTCATCATCCCCGGCGATACTGTTGGCGCAGCAGCTCTTGACATTGCGCGCACCACTACCCGCCGTGCAGAACGTTGCCTGCTTCGCTTGGCAGAAACCGAAGAAGTTAACCCCCAAGTTCTTATCTGCTTGAATCGTTTGTCCGATTTGTGCTTCATCCTCGCAAGGGTTGAAACAGAAGTAGAATAAGAAATATGACTGCACTCACAGCTTTGTGGGTGCAGTTTTTCGTTTAAGGTTGTATACTTTGTAGTTGCATTGAGAAAGAAGTACAAGCGTGGTAAAATACTAGTAATGTATAACTCATTAGCAGATAAATTTAAGAAACAGATATTAATTTTACCGGAGGATATGATTATGAAAACCTTTGCACCTGCAAATATATTGTTACCTAAAAATGCTGACTTTACTAAATGGGCAGTAATCGCCTGCGACCAATTCACTTCCCAGCCGGAATATTGGCAACGTGTTCGAGAAAACGTTGGCGAAGAACTTTCTACATTAAATTTAGTGTTTCCGGAAGCGGAGCTGAATGTAGATAGAGCGGAGCGCATTAAAAGCATCAACGAAAATATGGTAAAGTATTTAAATGAAGAAATCTTTGCTGAATATAAGGATGCTTACGTTTATGTGGAACGCACTCTGAAAAATGGAGTGGTGCGTAAAGGCATTGTTGGCGTAATTGATTTGGAGCAGTACGATTACAATGCGGATTCTAAATCTGCAATTCGCGCGACGGAACAGACTGTTTTGGAGCGCATCCCGCCCCGCGTAGAAATTAGACGTAATGCCAGCCTGGAGCTGCCCCACGTTTTACTTTTGTGCGATGACGAAAAGGAGCGTATCATTGAACCCCTTACTGCGAAAAAAGCAGAGCTGCAAAAATTATACGACTTTGACCTGATGGAAGGCGGTGGTCATATTACAGGCTACTTGCTCCATGGCGCAGAGGTTGATGCCATTAACGAAGCAATCGCTGCTTATGAACAAGACGTGCTGAAAAAATACGAAGGTACCGGCAAAGTACCTATGACCTACGCAGTAGGGGACGGTAACCATTCCTTGGCAACTGCCAAAGCCTGCTACGAGGAGCTGAAAGCAAAGTGGGGAGCTGAAAAAGTTGCTAACCATCCTGCACGCTTCGCTCTTGTAGAATTGGAAAACATCTACGACGAAGCACAAGTATTTGAACCCATCCACCGCTTGTTGACTGATGTGGACGTGCAAGGCTTGCTTGACTACCTGCAAGCAGAAATTGGCGGTAAGGGAACTGCCATCAAATGGTTTGCTAACGGTGAAGCTGGCGAGCTGAAAATCAATGACGAAAATGGAGAGCTGCCTTTGGAAGTAATCCAAATTGCTTTGGACAAATACCTGCAAGCTAACGTAGGCGATATTGACTACATCCACGGTGACGAAACTTTAGAACAACTTTCCCAAAAAGAAAAGGCGATTGGCTTCCTGATGCCCAACGTAACCAAAAACGCCTTTTTTGAAAATATAGTTAACAACGGCGTAATGCCCAGAAAAACCTTTTCCATGGGCGAAGCAGAAGAAAAGCGTTACTACCTTGAGGCTAGAAAGATAGTTGAATAAAGAAAGGTTACTTCGCGAGGAAGCTGCCAGTATATTTTGCTACGATAATTTTTACATAACACCATTCTAATTTTTAGAGTGGTGTTATTTTTTATGCTTGCTAATCAAAATTAAGTAACTTATGACTTACTAAATCATAAGTTACTAAATCAAAAACTACTTGTTTGGATGCTTGTTATGTTTTGTGGTTACCTTAGAAATTTATCCGCTTGTTTCTACGAAAGCACATGGTTCGAGTAAGTTGTAACAAAGAGAGCTGTAAAATTAAAGGTTTGCCTTAAAACGAACTTGCTACCACTGCGAACAATAGTAAGTCACTTCGGGCAGACAGTAAAATTAGGGCAGTTTCTAAACCGAAGTGTCTTTACGGGGGGGACAAGGGTGTTATAATTTATCTGAGTATATATTAAGTAAACATGTAATAAATTTTATAAACAGTATTGAATTTAGGAATGTCTTTAATAGTTTAGGAGAGAGTTATGCAAAATAAAATAAGCGTTTTGATTTTAGCAAAGAACGAAGAAAAAAATATGCAGGAATGCATTGAAAGCTGTTCCTTCGCAGACGAAGTAATCGTAATTGATGACAATAGTGAAGATAGAACCAAGGAAATATCCGAAGGCCTTGGGGCAAAAGTTATTAACAGAAGCATGAACGGAGATTGGGGCGGGCAGCAAACCTTCGCTATCCAGCAAGCTTCTTGTGATTGGATTTTCTTTATAGACGCAGACGAAAGATGTACCCCTGCGTTGTGCGAAGAGATTAAAGCAGTTGTTGCCAAAGGTGACAAATATGGTTACTGGGTAAGGCGCATCAATCATTTTAAACACAAGCTTGTCAAACATGGTCCTTTAAGTCCGGACTGGGTATGCCGCCTGATGCCACGCGAAGGCAGTTATGTGGAAGGCTTTGTTCATCCTAAGATTGTGCATCAACATAAAGATAAAAAGCTTACCAAGGACATGCTGCACTACACTTATGAAACTTGGGACCAATACCTGCGCAAGATGAACCAGTATTCCACCCTTGCTGCAGAAAAGAGCAAGAAGGAAGGTAAGTCCTGTAATTTTATTTTTGATATTATCATCAGACCTGCCTTTGCCTTTTTCAAAATGTATATTTTGAAATTGGGCATTCTTGAAGGCAAGCTTGGTTTTATGTTATGCGCCAACTACGCTAACTATACAATGAACAAATACATTAAGCTGGATTATTTGAATAAATAAATTTGGAGGCGAAGTAATGCCTAAACTTTCAATTATCGTACCTGTCTATAAAGTTGAACAATATATTCATAAATGCGTGGATTCCATCTTAAATCAAACCTTTAAAGATTTTGAGCTCATCCTCGTAGATGACGGTTCACCGGATAACTGCGGAAAGATTTGTGATGAATACGCACAAAAGGATGAACGCGTAAGAGTAATTCATAAAAAGAACGGTGGGTTGAGTGACGCGCGTAACTTTGGTTTGGAAAAAGCCTTAGGCGAATATATTTCTTTTATAGATTCTGATGATTGGGTTGATAAAAACATATACACAGAATCATTAGATTACATGCAAAAGAATGAACTGGATGTAGTTTGTTTTGACGTAACGGAAGTTAGAGCAAATAAAACTTTAGTTAGGCACAAATTTGGCAGCGACAAAATTTTTGAAGCCGAAGATGCTTTGTACAAAATACTGGTAGATGAAATTGATAATTCTGCCTGCAACAAAATTTTTAAGAGAAACATTTGGAAAGATGTAAGGTTTCCTGTAGGTAGAAGGTTTGAAGACGTTGCTACCACATACAAGGTTTTCCATAACGCCAACAAGATTGGTTATATGAAAAAAGCATATTACTATTACCTGAAAAGAGAGGGAAGCATAATTGCAACCTCTTTTAACCCACAAAACAAATTTGAATGTTTTATGGGTTATCAAGAAAGGTTGGAATTTGCAACTGAGCATTGCCCAAAAGCCATAGAAGAGTGCAAAATGTACGCTACAAAAAACGCAATTGCAACAGTTAACGCGCAGTGCGCAGGATGCGGAACGATAAGTACGGATAGTCAAAAAAGATTAGATAAATTCTTTAATGACTTAGGCGAAGTAAAGCACTTGAATGGTAAGAATAAAATCTTGCTTTTGGGAGCAAAGAATTGCCAGCTTATCAATACGATTTATGGAAAGCTGTCATTGTGGAGTAAAAAGTTGAAATAGGAGTGTATTTGTATGAAAGGAATTATTTTAGCAGGTGGTAGTGGCACTCGTTTGTATCCATTGACTATGGTAACAAGTAAACAGCTTCTACCCATTTACGATAAACCGATGATTTTTTATCCATTATCTGTCCTTATGCTTGCTGGCATTAGGGAGATTTTAATTATTTCTACTCCTCAAGATTTACCTAATTTTGAACGTCTTTTAGGTGACGGAAGCAGATATGGATTGAAACTCAGTTATAAGGTGCAGCCTTCTCCCGATGGGTTGGCGCAAGCTTTCATTTTGGGTGAAGAGTTCATTGCTGGCGATAGCTGTGCAATGATTTTGGGTGACAACATTTTCTATGGTGCTGGTCTTACCTATTGCTTGCAGGAGGCAGTAAACTCCGATAAGGGTGCTACTGTTTTTGGATACTATGTAGCTGACCCTGAAAGGTTTGGCGTTGTTGAGTTTGATGAGCATGGTAAAGCAGTTTCTTTAGAAGAAAAGCCTGAGAATCCGAAGAGCAACTATGCAGTAACGGGATTGTATTTCTATGACAATCGTGTATGTGAATACGCTAAGAGTATAAAACCTTCTGAGCGTGGCGAACTTGAAATAACTGACCTTAATAAAATTTACCTAGAACAAGATGAGCTTAAGGTAGTTACGCTTGGTCGCGGTTATGCGTGGCTCGATACTGGAACAGTAGACAGCTTGAATGACGCAAGTGAATTTGTTAAAGCAGTTGAAACAAGAGCTGGTATTGCAATTGCTGTGCTTGAAGAGATTGCATATCACAACAACTGGATAACAAAGGAACAACTTGCGGAAAGTGCGAGAGAATATGGTAAATCTTCCTATGGTCAATATTTACAGAAAATATTGGATGGAAAAATAAAATCTTAAATATTTTGGAGTAATAGAAATGCAAGAATTTACTTTTGGTATGCTTACTTACAATCAGGAAGAGTATGTCTTTGAACATTTGGAGAGCATTAGGTACCAAATTGAAAATTATGGAAAAGACGTAAAAACTTATTTTGTTTTAAGTGATGATGCATCTAAAGATAATACTGTTAAATATGTAGAGGACTGGATTGGCAATCATAAAGAACTTTTTGCTGGAGTTACGATAGTATCCAAAGAAAAGAATGAAGGTATTGTACCTAATTACCTTATGATGTTGAGTAACATACATACGCAGCACTATAAAATTCTTGCTGGTGACGACCTTTATTATAAAAATAATGTGTTCGAACTTGTACGAAAAGGAGATTTTATTCTTACACCGATGATATGTTTTGACAAAGAACATATCATACAGGATAAGAAGAGATATAACTTCAAGCAATTAATAATGCTCCAAGGTAGAGGTTGCCTTAAGGAATATTTGATTAAACGTCTGAAATATTCTAACTGTATTGATGCGCCAGGTACTTTTATTAACCGTAAGCTTATTGATAATTATTTGCTCCAAGAGCTAAAAAGATACCAATGGATAGAAGATGTACCTATGTGGAAGTATTTGTTGGATAAAGATGGAATCGAAATTAAGTTGTTACAGGAACCTTATATATTATATAGATCAGAAGTTGGCATATCTAACAATAAGAATCATTCCGTAAGAAATAGATTTGAAGCTGATTTAAAAATAATTGATAGGTATATACATACTGATAAAAGTAAGTTTCCTAAGATAATAAACCCATATAAATATAGGTATCTAATCGAAAGAGAAATGATGAAATTTAATCATAATAAGAATAGTGCTGTGATTCAGAAATTTAACGCATATATTCTTCAAGAAGAGAAAAATGCAGAAAAGTATTTATCTGAAATTATT
This sequence comes from Phascolarctobacterium sp., assembly GCA_017467905.1. Lineage (GTDB taxonomy): Bacteria > Bacillota > Negativicutes > Acidaminococcales > Acidaminococcaceae > JAHHUH01. The sequence goes on along the minus strand of JAFUKD010000001.1, from coordinate 3,985 downwards.
AATGGTGCAAGGGAATGGAAAAGTAAATATTTTTCTGGAGATAAGATTGATTAATTTTGAGGTGCTTTATGCAAGTAATTAAATACGCCTTTCAGCAACATGGTGACAATCGTGGTCAGCTGGTTGCTTTGGAAGAATTTAATGATATACCGTTCAAAATAAAACGCGTCTATTACATGTATGATACTGGTAAAGATGTTACCAGAGGTTTTCATGCTCATAAAAAATTGGAACAAATCTTAATCTGTATTCATGGCAGTTGCAAGATTCGTTTGGACAATGGTTTTGAGAAGAAAGTTATCCCGTTAGAAAAACCATATGAAGGTTTATATGTATCTAACTCTATGTGGAGAGAAATGTTTGATTTCTCCGAAGATGCAGTTCTTATGGTTCTCGCCTCTGAACTTTATGACGAAGCAGATTACATTAGAAATTATGATGAATTCTTAGAATTTGTGAAGAACGAAAAGAAGGAAGTGTAGATATTATGAAAGTACCTTTTGCAACTTTCTTGCCAATGCATAATGAAATAAGAAAAGACTTGGATGCAGCCTATAACCAAGTCTTGGATAGAAGTTACTTTATCCAAGGGGAAGAGTGTACAAAGTTTGAGGAAGAGTTTGCTGCTTATTGCGATGCCAAATATTGTATTGGCGTTGCAACCGGATTAGATGCTTTGTGGTTGGTGCTTAAAGCTATGGGGATTGGTAAAAGGGACGAAGTAATCGTACCTTCCAATACTTATATTGCAACAGCTTTAGCAGTTTCCTTCGTTGGGGCAAAGCCTGTTTTTGTAGAGCCTACTATTGAAACCTATAATATTGATGTTACAAAAATAGAAGAAAAAATAAACGAAAATACTAAGGCAATCATAGCAGTACATCTTCAAGGTAGAGCTGCAGATATGGATGCAGTTAATGCGATTGCACAAAAATATAATCTTAAAGTTATTGAAGATGCAGCGCAAGCACATGGCACCAGATATAAAGGGAGAAAAGTTGGTACTTTGGGTGATGCTGCTGGGTTCAGCTTCTATCCTGGTAAGAACCTTGGCGCATTAGGTGACGGTGGTTGTGTAGTTACTAACGATAAAGAGCTTGCAGATAAGGTGCGTGCTTTAGGTAACTATGGTTCTGATTATAAATATCACCACATTTATCAAGGAACTAATAGTCGTTTAGATGAAATGCAGGCAGCTTTCTTGAGAGTGAAGTTACCGCATCTTGACAAATGGAATGCAGATAGAAAAAGAATTGCTGAAAAATATTTGCAAGGTATTACAAATCCTTTAATCAAATTACCTTTGGCTTCTACAGATGAGTATGAACATATCTATCATGTATTTGTTATTCGTTGCGATAGACGAGATGAATTGGAAAGATACTTAAATGAGAGTGGTATTGGGACTGTTAAACAGTATCCTATTCCGATGCATCTGCAAGAAGCTTATAAAGAGCTTGGCTTAGAGCAAGGTGATTTACCCATTGCTGAAGAGATTAGTAATACAGTTTTGAGTATTCCGATGTATTACGGTATGACCGACGAAGAAGTTGAATATGTGATTGAAGCTTTGAATAGATTTGAGTAATGGGAGTTGGCGAATGGAGAGAAACGTTAGATTAGAAGGTAAGTATGTAATAGTAGAGGAAATTTCTCCCAAATATTTTGAGAATGTTATAGAATGGCGTAATAACCCAGAATTCAATAAATTTCTTAATCAACCTTATAAACTGACCTTAGAGTTGCAACAAAAATGGTATGAGAAATATTTGAAGGATGGAACACAAGGGTTATTTGTTTTTATAGATAAAACTAACGATAAACCTTTTGGAACTCTTGGATTTACTGATTATGATGATAATGAAAAAATTATGATTGAAGGTAGAGCTTTAGTCGGTGAATTGGAATATAGGGGGACAAAAGAGTTAACCGAGGGATATCTTCTTGTTAATGACTATCTTTATAAAAAATATGATATTGCTACTATGTATATACATGTAGTAGATCAAAACAAAAAAGTCATTTCTCTAAATAAGAAATGGGGATATAGTTTGAATCCAAATAAGACTAGATTTCCTGAGGAATTATTAGTTAATGGATTAATACAGTCCGAGTATATAAGGACTAGGGATACCTATTATAAGATACGTGAAAAAATTGAACAGCTTTTAAATTTTTTATAAAAGGAGAATTTTATAATGGAACAATTTATTGAAAAAATGGTTGATTTATTAGATTGCGAAGAAGAAATTACTATGGATACTGTTCTTGATGAACTTGACGAGTGGGATTCTTTGAGCTTCGTAAGCTTTTTGGCGATGGCTAATGCTGCTTACGGTAAAAAAGTAGAGCCTTCTGATGTGAGAAATGCCGAAACCATTGGCGATTTGTACAACCTGATTAAATAGTATGAGTAATATAACTTATAATTTTATAAATCAAAATTTTGTTGTCACTGGTGCTTCTTCTGGTATGGGAAAGCAAGTTGCAATGGAGCTTGCGGAAGCAGGGGCAAATGTCTTAGCTATTGCACGGGGCGAAGAAGCACTCTTCTCCTTAAAAACATTGTATCCGGAAAGGATTACTGTTGTTGCTATTGATGTATGTGACAGTGAGAAATTAGAGGAAAGCATAATTGGTTTTGTTAAAAATAAAGGTAAACTTGATGGTGCTGTTCATGCTGCTGGCATAAGTGGACTGACTCCACTTAAAAGTTTTGATGAAAATGAAGCACGAAAAGTTGTAGATGTAAGTTTTTGGGCAGGAGTAAAATTGGTGCAGATATGTTCCAAGGTTAAAAACTCTAATACTGGAGCTTCAATTTTACTGTTTTCGTCTGTGCGTTCGCACAGAACTGATAAAGGGTTATTTGCGTATGCAGGAGCTAAATCTGCGATGCAAATAGCTGCAAAAACTTTTGCAAAAGAGTTGGCGAAACGTAAATTAAGAGTTAATACTATCAGCCCAGGTTGGGTCAACACTAATATGACTGATAAATTAGAGGAAACCAATAATCTGGATGAAGTCAACCAAAATCATATTTTGGGTATTGGGTATCCTGCAGATGTTAGCGGTGTTGTTCTATTTATGCTTAGTGATAGAAGCAAATGGATGACTGGTACTGATGTTGTAGTTGATGGTGGTTATTTAGCTTAAGTAGGTGGAATAGTGAAGGCTTATGTAACAAAGATAGAGTATATTTTACCTGAAAGGATTGAAGAAAATCCTAAGAATAGATTGACCAAGAAGACTGGTATATTCAAAAGGCATATTTGTTCAGAAAACGAAATTGCTTCTGATTTGGCTTTCAAGGCTGCAGAAAAATTGTTTAAAACTGGTATTGATAAGGATAAAATTGATTATTTGATTTTATGTACTCAGTCTCCAGATTATTATTTACCAACTACTGCGTGTATTTTGCAGGACAGACTTGCTTTGCCTAAATCTTGTGGTGCTTTTGACTATAATTTGGGATGTTCTGGTTATATTTATGGATTGAGTATTGCTAAAGGATTGATAGAATCAGACCAAGCAGAAAATGTGCTTCTGATAACTGCTGAAACTTATAGTAAATATATAAACCCTAAAGACAATACGGTTTTGCCATTGTTCGGTGATGCAGCCACAGCAACTTTGATTACTGGTATTGATACAGAGAAATCTGGATTAAATGGATTTGTATTAGGGACTGATGGTTCTGGTTGTAATAAATTAATCGTTCCTGTTGGTGGAATGAAAAATAGGGTTAACGTAACTAAAATCCAAGAAACTATAGACGATTTTGGGAATACAAGGACTAATTATGATTTGTATATGGATGGCTCTGCCATAAGTGATTTTGCACTCGAAGTAGTGCCGGATACTTTAGAAAAAGTTTTGGTAAAAACAAACTTGATTAAAGGTGATATTGACTATTTTGTATTCCATCAAGCAAATAAATTTATGCTTGAGTTTTTGCAGATGAAATGTGATTTGCTTGGCTATC
>JAFUKD010000018.1 GCA_017467905.1 Phascolarctobacterium sp. | reverse complement strand
TTTGCATACAAAAAATACTTGGAGCTATTTCCAAGTCTTTTCTAAATTCAACGGGTATATTCCAGTTATTATGTACTCGTAATATTCATTTGGTGAAAGCTTCGCAAGTCCTTCCTGGTACCTGTCGTTGTTGTAATAATCCATCCAGTCATCTACGGCTGCTCTAAGTTCATCAACTGTTTTACATCTGTCGAAGTTTATTTCCTGTTTCATGTGTCCGAAGAAGCTTTCCTGTGGTGCGTTGTCCCAACAGTTGCCTCTCCTCGACATAGACCTTCTGAGCTTGGCATCGTTGACTATCTGTATGAATTTCTTACTGGTATAGTGGCTTCCCCTGTCGCTATGAATCAATGTTTCCGTGCTGAAACTTAATCCGTGTCTGTCCATTGCCATCCGTACAGTATTAAGCACGAAGTCTATTTCAAGTGATTCGCTCAGCACATAGGACAGAGCCTGCTTTGTGTAAGCATCCAGTATTGTCGACAGGTAGCAGAACCTACCTTGGAACGGTATGTAGGTTATGTCCGTCAACAGTACCTTCCTTGCTCCATGGCTTCTGAACTCTCTGTCCAAGACGTTGTCCGCAGTATTGCCGGTAGCTATGGATTTCTGGATTCTTCGGTATGGGTTCGCCTGACGTATCGGGCATACAAGCCCATACTTCTTCATAAGTCGCTTTATCTTCTTGTGGTTCATCACCACCGGCGGGTCAAGATGAAGCAGCCGCATCTGGATTACCCTCACGCCTTTGGCATAACCCCTAAAATTATAAGCTTCCAGTATGAGTGCAAAGTCCTTTCTGTCCTGTTCTTCTCGCAGTTCACGTGAGTCTCTGCTCTTGAGCCAGTAATAATATCCCTGCCTGCTTACGCCTGCCGTCGTGCACAACATGCTTACACTTAGGATGTTGTCGTCTTTATTTAAGATTTCATCTATTATTTTGTACTTCGCCTTAGATTTGTCCATGGCTATTTCCCTTGCTTCTTCCTGGTTTCTAAGGCATACAGCTTTTTTAAAAACTCAACCTCTTGCCGTAGGTATTTGAGTTCGTAGTTCATGGATGCTATTGCCACTTCCGGTAGCATTTCGTCATATTTTTTAGGTTTGGGTTTCGGTTTAAGTCCACGTCCGTTGCTTATGTTGAACCCCTTACCAGACTTCATTGCTTCCCTAAGTTTATGTGCAAAATTACCTATACGTCTTTCTCCGAGGACTGACGGGTCATATCCCGTTCTCACGAAAATTTCCATAGGTCGCATACCGCCTTTGTAATATGTCCAAAACAATTCTTTGAAGTCCACGGTGAAACCTATTACGTTTTCTGTGACTTTATAGGTGAACGGATTTTGCTTCAACGATTCTATTTCTTCCTTGGTAAAATGTTTTGTAGTCATTTTCTATCCCCCATAGTTTATATAGCCAGTATAGCATAAACGCTTGTCATAGGCTGTATTCAGACACAGAAAGAAAAGGTAGTGTCAAAAACTTGGGACATGAATTTTACAGTATGTCAAAAACAAGTTTTTCACATACTTATTTTTCTCTTTTAGTGTCAAGAACTATGGGTACAGTATAAGGAGGCAAAGCTACGCTTTGCTTGAACATGGCAAAAGAAAAAACGAGAGGAACGAGAAGAAGAAAACCAACAAAAGAAGAAGAGCAAGGAGAGCAAAAAAGAAAATCTCACTATAAGAGTTTACATCAGAAAGCTAAAACGGCAAATTCATAATAAAAAAATTTTTACAGCAGTCAATTTTTAGGACTGCTTTTTTATTTTTATTGGCTTTGGAAAATTTTTAAAAATATTTTTTGCTCATTTTTGCCGTTTGGGGTCGCTCATGTAAACTCTTATAGTGAGAGGTGAAATTCAAACCGCAAAGAAAAAAGTAAGAAATCCCCGCTCACAAACATGAACGGGGATTTAATTACGCAATATCTTTACTGTAAAAATCTTGGAAACGCTCGGCAGTGCTTATCACGCGTTTTCTTCCTCCTCGTGATGAATGGCAGCTAAGGAAACCACCTTATCCTCATCATTCAAGGTCATCAGCTTCACACCCTGGGTGTTGCGGCTGTATTGGGAAATTTGGTCAACATCAATACGGATAATGATGCCACCTGCGGTAATCATCATAATCTCTTGTTCAGGGTTGATAACGCGCATACCTACAACGGTGCCGGTTTTTTCTGTAATCTTCATATTGATTACGCCCTTACCACCGCGAGTTTGCTTGCGGTATTCGCTTACTGCAGTGCGTTTACCCATGCCAAGCTCAGTAGCTGTCAGCACTTCACATTCTTCACTGGCAACACTATCCATGGCAACAACTTCGTCGCCATAGTTCAAAGCAATACCACGCACGCCATGAGCAGTACGCTGCATAGGCCTTACATCCTGCTCATCAAAGCGGATGGCAATACCATTTCTAGTAGCAATAACAATTTCACTATTACCATCAGTCATTTCTACGCCAATCAAATCTTCGTTAACATCAAGGTTAATGGCAATCAAACCGGATTTACGAGCGCTGTCAAAATCTACAAGGTTTGTCTTTTTGACGGTACCCTTGTTGGTTGCCATAAACATGAAGTAGTCTTCCTTAAATTCCTTAACGGGAATAACTGCGGTAATTTTTTCTCCTTGTTCAATAGGGAGCAGGTTAATGATGGCAGTTCCTTTGGCAGTACGTCCTGCTTCCGGAATCTCATAGCCTTTTTGGCGATAAACCTTGCCCTTATTGGTAAAGAACAAAATATTATGGTGAGTGGTAGAGAGGAATAAATGCTCTGCGCAGTCATCAGCCTTCTTACCGCTACCACCAGTTTTACCTACGCCGCCACGTTTTTGGTTGCGGAAGTTGTCCAAGGTTTGACGTTTAATATAACCTTGGTGGCTAATAGTAACAACAATATCTTCTTCTGCAATCAGGTCCTCAATATCCATTTCAGAAGTGTCCATGGAAATTTCAGTGCGGCGTGCGTCGCCAAACTTCTTCTTCATTTCCAGCAAATCTTCTTTGATGATATTCATAACCTTGCTTTCATCAGCCAAAACGCTTTCCAACCAATCGATGGTTTCCATTACATCAATGTATTCATCATCAATCTTCTTGCGTTCCAAGCCGGTCAAACGTTGCAAGCGCATATCAAGGATGGCTTGGGCTTGACGTTGGCTCAGGCTGAATTTTTCCATCAAGGAAGTTTTAGCAATATCAGCAGTTGCGCTGTTACGAATGGTGTGGATTACCTCGTCAAGATTATCAAGGGCAATCTTCAAGCCTTCCAAGATATGTGCGCGGTCTTGAGCTTTGCCTAATTCGTAACGGGTACGTCTGGTAATTACTTCTTTTTGATGGGCAAGATAATATTCTAAAATTTGTTTAAGGTTCAAAATGCGGGGCTGACCATTAACAAGTGCCAGCATAATGATACCAAAGGAGCTTTGTAATTGAGTATGCTTATAAAGCTGGTTCAAGATAACGTCAGGAACAACGTCAGCCTTTAACTCTACAACAATACGCATACCACGACGGTCAGATTCGTCACGCAAATCCGTAATGCCTTCTACAACACTGTCTTTAACTAATTGGGCAATGTTTTCAATAAGGCGTGCCTTATTTACCTGGTAAGGAATTTCACTTACAACAATGCGGTGCTTACCCTTTTGCATAGGCTCAATTTCAGCCTTGGCACGAATCTTCACTACACCACGACCGGTATTATAAGCACTGCGGATACCATCAGTACCTAAGATGCAGGCACCGGTGGGGAAGTCAGGCCCTTTAATAGCAGTCATAAGCTGGGGAATTTCTGCATCAGGATTATCAATGAGCATTACCAGGCCATTGATAACTTCTCCCAAATTATGGGGAGGAATATTAGTAGCCATACCTACTGCGATACCTGCACTGCCGTTAATCAAAAGGGCAGGAACCTTGGAAGGCAGTACGCTGGGTTCTTTTAAGGATTCGTCGTAGTTGGGTACGAAGTCTACAGTTTCTTTTTCAATATCTTCCAGCATCATCTCTGCAATTTTTGCCATACGCACTTCCGTATAACGCATTGCAGCTGCCCCATCGCCATCCACACTACCAAAGTTACCATGACCATCAACCATCAGGTAACGAGTAGAGAAATCCTGTGCCAAACGTACAATGGCTTCATAAACGGATAAATCACCGTGGGGATGATACTTACCTAAAACTTCACCGACAATACGTGCGGATTTTTTATAAGGCTTGTTAGAAGCCATGCCTGCTTCCTGCATTGCGTATAAAATTCTACGGTGTACAGGTTTTAGACCATCACGCACATCAGGCAAGGCACGTTGAATGATAACGCTCATTGCATAATCGATATAGGATTTTTGCATTTCATCTTCAATATAGACTGGTAAAATTTTACCGGTAGTATTTTCTAAATCCACTTTATCACCCTTTACCTTCCACTAAAACACTACTTTTTAATACTTATCAAAACATCTATCTTGCGTATAAACTAATTTTTTAATACTTTATTATACCATATTTTGTATCTTTTTACAAAGTCAATGAATCGTTAGAAGTGTTATATACCGCGAAGAAACAAGCTTGTGCCGCGATGGCGTACTGGTGGTACGTCGAGCAAGCAAGCGAAGTTTCGACAAAGGTAGATATTGCTTATGACGATTCATCTAAAAAGAATCTCATAAACCTGCTTGCCTATGAGTACAGTCGTAACAAGCAAGTACAAGGGGCGCACATAGCTTGCTCCTTTTTTTATTGCCATGCGGGAACCAAAGATTGCGCCTGCAATCATACCCACTGCCATAATAGCACCATGGGTATAAAGTACAGTACCGCTCATGGCAAAGGATAAAAGTGCTCCAATACCGCTGGCAAAATTCAACGCCTTGGCATTGCCTGCCGCAGTAACAAAGTCAAAACCTAAGAACAGAAAGCCAAAAATTAAGAAGGAACCGGTACCAGGACCAAAGAAGCCGTCGTAAAAGCCAATGCCAAAGGCCATTACAGCAGCAGCAAGCAAAGCACCAACACCTAATTTACCAACAGTAGAATTATCGCCCCAATCCTTACGACGATATGTATAAATAGCTACTGCCACCAGTAAGACTACAATAATATTTTTCATTAAGGTTTCCGGCAGCAGGTAAACCACATAAGCACCTAGGGCAGAGCCTATAAAAGACAGGGGCATTAAACTAAGCGCCATCTTTTTATTGATTTTCCCTGCACGCCAAAAGGAGATAACACTGGTGAGCGCACCGGTGGAAGCTGCCAGCTTATTAGTACCCAAGGCGTAGGGGACAGGTAAACCCAAGCCCAACAGTGCGGGAGTAGAGATTAAGCCGCCACCTCCAACAGTAGAATCAATAAACGAAGCTATAAAACCGGATACAACTAAAAAGATTATTGTTAATAAATCTAATTCACAAGCAAACTGTTCCATAATAATCCCCTCTAATAATTATTCCTCAAAACATAAATACAAGCCAAGCTTACCAGCTAAACAGCTACAAGTAAATTCCTTTTCGGGAATATTGCTGATGGCATAGGGATGCAGTAATTTAAGCTCTGCTTCCTGTAATTGCCAACGTACATTTTCCAAGGTTACCCTGGTACTATCACTTAAAGGTAATAGGGATAAAGCCTTTACATTTTTCTTTAAGCTAATCTTTACAGCTTCATCCCCAGTTAATAAAAGCATTACTTCTTTTTCATCAGCCAAAATTACTTTGTTCTTAATCTTTTCCTTTACGGCAAGCAGGGAAAATACATTACTATAAAGATGGTCAAAGCGACCACCCCACACACCGCTGCAGATTACATCACCAGCCGGTAAATTTTGTAAGAGCAATTGCAAATCAGTATCGTCCTTAGCAGTGGGGAAGGTCCTTACCTTTGTCCCCAAAGCACTTGTCTGCCAATAAAGCTGGGCATCTGCGCTATCGCCGTCACCATAAAGCTCCTCAGGAATAATATCTGCCTCCATACAAACTTCAATGCCCTTATCCGCGCAGTAAACCTTTTTGTCAGAAGCAGCTTCTTTTAGCCAATCAATTTGGGGCGCTCTGCCACCGGCAACTACTAAATTCGTATCAGTATATTCTTGCGTTAAAATTACCTCAGCTTTTAACTGAGGTAATTCAAAAATCTTGGTAGCCATTATTTATTTTTTGCCACAGGCTTAATCACAATTTGCCCGCCTTCTTTTAAAACCTTCCAAGTGCAGTCACCATTTTTATTTTTCAGCCATTCCATGCTAATTTCCAATAAGAAACGGTTTAAACGCTCTTGGGCATCTTCGGGAAGCAGTAATTCTTTTTTAACAGGAGCAGCCTTCACCTTAATTTTGCTTTTGGCAGTTTTTTCTTCGGAATAAATACCATTTTCAAAGGAAAGCTCTTCGCTAAACCCCTTCAACATATCTTCATCAGAAAGATTTTTTCTAATTTTAGCCATTTATTTTACCTCGCATCTTACAAGTCTAAATTACGCACCTTGCGTGCATTTTCTTCAATAAACTGACGGCGCGGTTCAACCTTGTCACCCATCAGGATGGAGAAAATCTTGTCAGCTTCTGCTGCATCCTCCAGTTGTACCTGTAAAATAGTACGGTCTTCCGGATTCATAGTAGTTTCCCACAATTGCTCCGGGTTCATTTCACCAAGACCTTTATAGCGTTGAATGTAGGGATTGCTGTCACGACCAACAATATCCAATACGTCTTGCAGTTCTTCATCACTGTAAGCATAGTGATGCTTTTGACCTTTGCGTACCAAATAGAGAGGGGGCTGCGCAATAAAAACATGTCCTTCTCTAATCAAAGGCTGCATATAGCGGTAGAAGAAAGTCAACAGCAGGGTACGAATGTGAGCGCCGTCGACGTCGGCATCGGTCATGATAATAATCTTGCCGTAGCGTGCCTTGTTAATATCAAAATCATCACCAATACCACAACCAAAGGCAGTAATCATATTACGAATTTCTTCACTGCTTAAAATTTTATCAAGACGTGCTTTTTCTACATTTAAGATTTTACCACGCAGGGGGAGAATGGCCTGGAACTTTCTGTCACGTCCTTGCTTCGCACTTCCGCCTGCGGAATCACCTTCGACTAAATAAATTTCAGTTTCTGCTGCGTCTTTACTTTGGCAGTCTGCCAATTTGCCGGGCAAGCTGCTCACTTCCAAAGCGTTCTTACGGCGGGTAAGCTCTCTTGCTTTACGGGCTGCCATACGAGCGCGGGCAGAGATAATAGATTTTTCTACAATCTTTTTAGCAACGGAAGGATTTTCTTCCAAAAATTCGTTTAAAGCATCGCCAACTAAATTATCAACGATGGGCATAACCTCGCTATTACCCAGTTTAATTTTAGTTTGGGATTCAAATTGGGGATTAGGAATTTTTAAGCTGATAACAGCGGTCAAGCCTTCACGCACATCCTCGCCGCTTAAAGCATCTTCATTTTCTTTTAAAAGATTATTTTTGCGAGCGTAACCATTGATGGTTCTGGTCAAGGCTTTGCGGAAGCCGCTTAAATGGGTACCGCCTTCTTCGGTGTTGATGTTGTTTACATAGGTAAAGACATTTTCACTATAGGTATCGCAGTATTGCATAGCAACTTCTACAATGATACCATTCTTTTCACCTTCCAGATAAATAGGTTTCTCATTGATTTTGTCCTTGTTCTTATCAACATAATCTACAAATTCAATAATACCCCCGCCAAAGTGGAAGGTTTCCGTTTTACCATCTTCACGCTCGTCACGCAGGGTAATGGTAATACCCTTATTCAAAAATGCTAATTCACGAATGCGCATGCGCAAGGTTTCATAGCTATAGATAAGTTCAGAGAAAATGGTAGCATCCGGTTTAAAGTGTACGGTAGTACCGGTTTCAGTAGCTTCACCCTTAATGAAAAGGGGAGTGGTGGTTTTACCCTGCTCGAAGGCGATACCATAGCATTTGCCATCACGACGCACTTCAACTTCCATACTTTCACTAAGTGCGTTAACGCAGGTTACACCTACGCCGTGCAAACCTCCGGAAACCTTATAGCCGCCATCACCAAATTTACCACCGGCATGCAGTACGGTCATAATAACTTCAACAGCAGGCTTGCCTTCCTTTTTCATCATGTCAACAGGAATACCACGACCATTATCACGAACGGTAATACTGTTATCTGCGTGGATAGTTACCTGAATATCATTACAAAAGCCAGCCAAGGCTTCGTCAATACTGTTGTCAACAACTTCATAAACCAAATGATGCAAGCCGCGGGCAGAGGTACTGCCAATATACATTGCAGGTCTTTTACGTACTGCTTCCAAACCTTCCAAGACATGGATCTGGTCCGCACCATACTGACCATTTACACTTGTAGCTTCTTCAATATCAATGTTATTTGCCATTTGTACCTCCTAAAAATTACTATAAATAGCGTCTGCAAGGAAATCCTCTTCCACACGCTTCTTTAATGTCAAAGCAGATATTGCGGATAAATAGATAATATCCTCGGTTAAAATACAGCTGGAACAGCCTTCCCCTTCGGATAAATCAACAATCTTATATCTATCTTTATATTTTTCTACATAGTCCTTGTAAATTGCAGATTGCGGGTCGCGTAAATTAAAAATCGCAATGATTTCGCTATTTTTTACCATACAATCCGAGCCTAGATGTAAGTACATTTTGATTCCTCCGTAAATAGGCTAAGCTATTCTCATAAATTTTCTCGTCAATTTCTTCCGGGGGCTTGCCAGTTAAAAGCATCACTGCCATCTGACAATCATATTCACTGGCCTTATTCAGGCGCACCCTTTCAAAATATGTATTCTTTAAACCATCCTTAACAGCAGTAAATAAAATGCTGTCGCATTGATAATACTGTAAACATTCCTTATACTGCAGCCAAGGCTGGACATTTAACAATTCGGCAATTTTATATTTTAAAATATTCTTTTCTTCACGAGCGCATACATCACACAAAGCAGCATCAGCTTGAACAATTACTCCACATTTTGCGCAGGGAGTATTGTAGTTTTTGGGAGCAGTCTCTTCTTCGGTAGAAGCAGCTTCCTTCTGGAGTCTGTCATATTTTTTTATATTAGTGCCAACCTGAAAGCTTATTTTTTTTATGAACACTCTTCCCATAAGCTGGGAATTTACCTTTTGCAGGAACAGCTCCTTCATCATGAAAAGCTCATTAGCTAAAAGAGAATTTGCCGCGCCAATAACAAGCTCACTACCATTTATCTTTTGCACGCAGCAATACTTTGCCAAATGCTCACCGCAAATTTCCTGCCAATGTCTTGTTAAAAGATATTCAGCATATTTTTCCTTAGCCAAGGGAAAAACTACCTGCTTCTTTACTTTTCTATCGTAAAAGCCTGCGTTGAATAAGCTTTTAAAGATTTTTTCAGGTTTTACCATTCGCTCCTGCATGATTAAGCCTTTCTTACAGTACCCTGAGTAATTTCGAAATATGCATTGCCTTCCAATTCGGGAATAAGCTCCCTATCATTAACAGTGATAAAGGTTTGCACCCTACCGTCAATGAAAAGTAAAAGCTGTGCTCTTCTGCTATTATCCAGCTCGCTCATAACATCATCTAAAAGTAAAATGGGGAACTCGCCAATTTCACGGCGCACATATTCTAATTGGGAAAGCTTTAAGGCTAAAGCGCCACTGCGCTGCTGCCCCTGGGAACAAAATGCCTTTAAGGACATAGCATTCAAAAGCAAAACAATATCATCCCGATGGGGACCAATGCCTGTATTGCCACGCAAAATATCAACTCGCTCACGCTCTGCCAATTTATCAGTGTAAAACTTCTCCCAAGCGGTAAAATCACTTTCGGGGTAAAGCAGCTCGCCATTATTAGACTTCAATTCGTATTTAATGGTTAAGCTTTCCTTATTACCCGTTATGGAAGCGTAAATTTCCCCGGCAATAGCCTGTAATTTTTTTAAAGCAGCCTGCCTTTTTTGAGCAATAGCAGTGGCAAGGGTAATAAATTCCTTATTCCAAGGCTGCAGTTGATTGGAACTGCCTTCATTATCACGAATCGCCTTCAATAATTTATTGCGCTGCTGCAGAACCCTATTATATTTAACCAGTAAATCATAATAAATAGGGTCAGTTTGAGCAATCTGCATATCAAAGAAGCGACGTCTTAAACTAGGCTCGCCTTTTACAAGCTGTAAATCTTCCGGAGAAAACATTACTGCGTTTAAAGAACCGTAATGCTCCTTGGGCTTTACCTTAGCTCCGTCTAAAAGAATTTCCTTTTTATTGCGTCCCAACTGCTGAAACTTTTTTATTTTGATATTATGCAAGCCGCTGAAGCTATCGTATTCCACGCCCACGGCCATTTCCCTCGTGCCAAGCTTTAGCAAATCCTCCTCCGTAAAGGTACGGTGGGACATTGCAAAGGCACTGTAAAAAATTGCTTCCAGAATATTGGTCTTGCCTTGAGCATTCTGGCCGTAAAAAACATTTATCATGGAAGAAAAATCTAAATTACAGGAAGCGTAGTTACGAAAGTTTACAGCGTAAATTTTATTGATTTTCATTCTTGTTTTATTCTTGTACTACGGTCAATTCAATTTGGTTATCAATATTTACAATATCACCGGGGCGAACCTTTTTACGTTTTTCCGTAACGGGTACACCGTTCAAGGTAATAATGCCATCTTCCACCATCATGAAAGCTTGTCCGCCGGTATCTGCAATGCCGGCAAATTTCAACAGCTTATCCATGGAGATATATTCAGTGTCAATTAAGATTTCTGCTCTTTCCATTGCGCACCTCTTAGAATACTACACGCACCGGAGTAACAATGTAGGTGTAATCTTCCTCTTCCGTAGATTTTACACAAACAGGGCTTAAAGCAGTGTTCATAGAAAATACTGCTTCTTCCGATTCAAGGTTTTTCAAAATATCAAGAATGTATCTGGAATTAAAGGCAACATTCAGTTGGGGTCCTTCGCTTACGCAGCTAATTACTTCGCGGCCGGTACCAACCTCCGGACTGCTGGAAGTAATGGTCAATTCATCACTTTCCACGCACATTTTAATAATATTGTATTCGCCTTCTGTTGCGAATAAGGCAACACGTTCTACTGCGCCAGCCATATCCTTAATGTTCACAGTAGTCTTAAGGGCAAATTGAGGAGGAATAACCTTGCGGTAATCGGGGAACTTGCCTTCAATCAAGCGGGAAACAATTACAACATTATCAATTACAATCATAATTTGATTGTTCAACAGGGAAATTTGCACCTGTTGAGGTACTTCACTGGTAAGATTACGAGAAATTTCGCTTAAAACCTTGGCAGGAATAATCATGCTCATAGGTTCAGCAGCTTCTAATGCCATGGATTTAATTGCCAAACGATGGGTATTAGTGCCAACGAAGGTAATCTTGCCATCTTGGATTTCTACCAGAATACCGGTGAAGAGAGGTCTTGCTTCATCAGTGGAGCAGGAGAAGATAGTTTTCTTGATAAGCTCTTTAATTTTATCGTCTTCAATGGAAATGGTTTTATCAGCATTGAATTCGGGGAACTTAGGATAATCTTCTTCATTCATCAACAGAAGCTGGAATTCAGATTTACCGGATTCCACTTTAATAGTATTGTTAACAGTATTTTTAGTAATGGTTAAGCTTTCACCGGGAAGCTTACGGATAAGTTCAGAAAAATGTTTAGCAGATACTACAATTTCTCCTGCTTTACTGATTTCAGCATCAATGGTGCAGGATATTGCCATGTTTAAATCCATAGCTTGAATTTCTAATTTATCTGCAGCTGCTTTAAAATGAATACCGGAAAAAATCGGAGTGCTGGGTTTAGAAATAATTGCTCTTTGAACAGTTTGAATTGCTTTATTCAGGTTGCTTGTATTACAGGTAAAAATCATTTTTACACAGGCCTCCTTTATTTTTTACTATTATATATATTATTAAAAGATAGTCGTATTAGTAGTAATACATGTTGATAATGTGGAAAATCCTTTTCAGCCTATGATTGATGGGCTTTTTCCCTTGTAGATAATCTTGTTGATAAGCCGAAAATTTTATTCACATTATGTACAGGCAAAAAATCTATTAACCTTTTTTAAAAGTTATGCACAATTTTTAGCAAAGTTATCAACAGTTTTTGTGGATAAGTTTTACTGTTTTAACATTTCCTTTAAGGTGTTTAAATCTTTTTGCAGTTTACTATCGGTTTTGCTCTTGTTGCTAATCTTTTCGTAGGCGTGGATGACGGTTGTGTGATCTCTTCCTCCGAAAAGCTCGCCAATGCGGGGATAGGACATATCTGCCAGCTCGCGGCATAAATACATGGCGATTTGGCGGGGGTAGGCAATATTTTGGGTACGCTTCTTATTGAAGAGCTCATCAATTTTAATATGATAATGCTCTGCTACAGCTTGGGTAATGCTTTGGAAGGTAATTTGTTTAATTTGCACTACGTTTCCCATATCATCTAAAATCTTTTTAGTGATTTCTAAAGTTACAGGTACATTCATTAAGGATGAATAAGCTACAACCTTAGTATAAACGCCTTCTATTTCTCTGATATTGCTGGTAA
The DNA here is from genome assembly GCA_017467905.1 of Phascolarctobacterium sp. Lineage (GTDB taxonomy): Bacteria > Bacillota > Negativicutes > Acidaminococcales > Acidaminococcaceae > JAHHUH01. The sequence continues at coordinate 10,437 of JAFUKD010000018.1, read as the reverse complement.
TGCTGGTTGCCAGTAAGGTTAAAACCTCGTTGGGAAGTTCAATTTTATCGTTGGCAGCCTTCTGACGTAAAATAGCAATGCGAGTTTCCAAATCAGGAGGCTGGATATCTGCAATCAAGCCCCATTCAAAACGGCTGCGCATTCTATCTTCCAGGGTTTCGATTTCCTTGGGAAGCCTGTCGCTGGAAATAATAATCTGTTTATTAGAATCGTATAATTCGTTAAAGGTGTGGAAGAATTCTACCTGGGTTTGCTCCTTACCTTTTAAGAATTGGATATCATCTATAATGAGGCAATCAATATTACGATATTTTTTGCGGAAGGCCTCTGTATTCTTATTGTAGATGGAGTTAATGATTTCGTTAGTGAACTTTTCACTGGAGGTGTAAAGAATTTTCATGGAAGGGTCATTCTGCTTGATGCGGTTACCAATGGCGTGCATCAAGTGGGTTTTTCCTAAACCTACACCACCATATATAAAGAGGGGATTATATTTTTTTGCCGGAGAATCTGCTACAGAAGTTGCTGCTGTATAGGCGAAGCGATTGGAATTACCCATAACGTAGTTTTCAAAAACATATTTGGGATTCAAATTGCTTTCAACAGCGTCATCCTCTGTTTCTTCTCTAAATAAAGGTTTAATAGGTTCGTCTGCAACTTTAATCTCTGGAATGCTATGCTTTTCTTCAGATTCTTCAATTGTATCTATAATCAATCTGATATCCCTTTCCATGATGGAAGAAAGGATACCCTCAATGGTGTTAGCGTATTTTTCTTCGATAACCTTTTTAAAGAAAGAATTTTGTACTGCCACCTTGTAATATGTATTGGTAACTTCCAGGGGCATAATGGGATTAATCCAAACATCAAATACTTTTTCACTAACTGATTCCTTGAATTTGTCTGTGAACTTAATCCAGATTTCTGCTAAATCGTAGGTGCTCATCATATTTTTCCTTTCCTAAATTTTAAAATAAAAAACCGGCAGTCCGACGTAAGCGATTCGGAAAATAATTGCACTGCCGTGAGAGTGTTGAAGTCATTTATTTTTTTAGAAATTTAACCATCTTTATTTTATCAGACTGTGGATAACTTCGCAAATGCTTGTGATAATTTTTTACCGTCAAGCAGTTAATTGGTATTTTTTGTCAATTTTTTGGCTTAAATGCGTGGTTTTTATGGTGTTTTCTACTTGACGAAGAAAATATTTTAAAATATAATATTTGGGTACGTAATATATTTACAGCTATCAATTCAGTTACATAGAATTTGATAAAAATTCTCGGTGGATAAGGAGGGAATACTTAATGAAACGTACTTTTCAACCTAACAATCTTAGAAGAAAAAGAACCCATGGTTTCAGAGAAAGAATGAAAACTTTGGGCGGTCGTCAAGTTCTCAAAAGAAGACGTGCTAGAGGCAGAAAGAAATTGTCTGCATAACATTATAAAATAGGCCGCGTAAGTGGCCTATTTTTTCCATGCGCAGGTGCACAGTTGATGCAGAAAAAGCTTTATTCATTCAAAAAGGTTAATCGTTTAAAATCAAAAAAGAGTTTTCAAGTTGTGTACAACAAGGGACGCTCAGTTGTAGATGGTATGTCTGTGTTTTATATTTTGCCTGACCAGCAGGAGGATATAAAGATAGGTATGGCTGTTGGCAAAAAATTGGGTTGTGCCGTGGTACGCAATCGTATGAAGCGTCTTATGCGTGAGGTTTTTCGCGCACATAAGATGAGGCTTAAAAAAGGATATCATATTGTTTGGGTAGCCCGCCGTAAATTGGCGAAGGCTGATTTAAAGACTTATGAGCGTGTTTTTTTAAGACTTGCTAAGAGAGCAGCACTGTTACAAGAGTAAGGATGTAAATAAAATGGCAAAAATTCTGATTATGTTCGTCAGATTTTATCAGTTATTTATTTCACCGATGTTTGGTCCAAGCTGTAGGTTTTATCCTACCTGTTCAGCCTATGCCATTGAGGCATTACAAAAGAAGGGTGCTTTGAAGGGTTCCTGGCTAACAATTAAACGCTTGCTAAAATGTCATCCTTTTCATTCAGGTGGCTATGATCCTGTTGAGTAAGATAGGTTTAAATCATAAAAGATAATTACATTCTTTCTAAGGAGTAGTGATATTTTGGACTTCCTCAGCAATCTCGTTCAACAAGCGCTTACTTTCCTGTATGGCGTTACAGAAATGATGGGTGTGCCCAGCTATGGCTTGGCAATTATTTTGATGACCATCATCATTAAAATTATTTTGTACCCTCTCACTAAAAAACAAATTGAATCCATGAAGGCTATGAATAAAATTCAGCCTAAAATGAAAGAAATCCAAGCTAGGTATAAGGATGACAAACAACGTCTGAACTTAGAATTGGCTAATCTTTACAAAACCGAAGGTGTTAATCCCTTGTCCGGCTGCTTGCCCTTGCTCGTACAAATGCCTATCATGATTGGTATTTTCTACGGCATCCGCGATTTCCAATATGTTGGTCCTTCCAACTTCCTGTGGATGGAAAGCATTTCTAATCCGGACCCCTGGTATATTTTACCCATTCTTTCCGCATTGACTACCTTTATTCAATCCAAACAAACCATGCCTGAAGGCGGCGGTGCTCAAGGTAAAATGATGCTTTACTTCATGCCCTTGTTCATTGGCTACATCAGCTTTACCTTCCCGGCAGGTCTTGTTATTTACTGGGTTGTAATGAACATTATGCAAATTGCTCAGCAAGCTATGATGAACAAAGCTGCTGCGTCTAAATAAGATAATTAGGAGTTGTTAAAATGGCTTTTGTAGAAAAGACTGCTAAAACTGTTGAAGAAGCCGTTGCAGAAGCCCTGAAAGAATTAAACATTACTGCAGAAGAAGCTGTAATTGAAGTTCTTGAAGAAGGTAAAAAAGGTTTCTTTGGCATGTTCAGTAAGGATGCTAAAGTTCGTGTTACTGCTAAAGAGGTTGTTGTTGAAGAGGTTACTGCTGAACCCGTAGTGGAAGCAGTAAAAGTAGAGGCAGCAGCAATCGTTGAGGAACCTGTTGTTCAAAAAGAAGAAGCAAAACCTGCTTACGAAGCACCTGTAGCACGTGAACCGAAGAAATTTGTTGTGAATGACGAAGCTGTTGCTAAAGCAAGAGAGTTCCTGCAAAAAGTATTCAACGCAATGAAGATTGAAGTTGTTATGGAAAAATTTGTTAATAAAAACGATGGCACCGTAACCTTTAAGCTCCACGGCGCAGATATGGGCATCTTGATTGGCAAGCATGGTCAAACTTTAGATTCCCTCCAATACTTAACCAATTTGGTGGCTAACAAAAACAGTGTTGAACGTGTACGCGTAATCATTGACGTTGAAGATTATCGCGACCGTCGCATTGAAACCTTGAACCGTTTGGCATATCGTTTGGCTGACAAGGTTAAACGTAGCGGCGAACGCGTTGCGTTGGAACCTATGAATCCCCACGAACGCAAAATTATTCACATGGCATTGCAAAATGACCGTCGTGTTACTACCTTGAGCGAAGGTGATGAACCCTATCGTCATGTAGTTATCGAACTGAAAAAATAATCAAATTAGAAACCCAGTAAGGTTGTTTGCTGGGTTTCTTTTATATTATAATAATGGTTGATAATGTGGATATAAAGACAAAAGAAATACTATATAGCAAGGCGGAGCAGGTTGCTAAGGCTGATGTACTTAAAATTCATTGAGCAGGCAATCTTAGCTTCAACAAATTTTAAGAGGGGAGAAGTATAAATGCAAGAAGAAACTATCAGCGCTGTCATCACTGCTTTAGGTGAGGGAGCTGTTGGTATTGTACGTATCAGCGGTGAAAAGGCTTTGGCTGTTGGGGAAAGAATGTTCCGTGCGGCAAGTGGTAAAAAGCTGGCTGACTACGCTCCCAACACTTTAGTTTATGGGCATATCTACGAAGATGACAGTTTAATAGACGAAGTTTTGGCAGTGTTCATGAAGGCTCCCCGTTCTTATACAGCAGAAGACGTGGTAGAAATTCAGTGCCACGGTGGCATCCAGTCTTTACGAAAAATTTTGGAGCTTAGCTATAAGGAAGGCGCTCGTCCGGCGGAAGCAGGTGAGTTTACTAAGCGTGCCTTCTTGAACGGACGTATTGATTTGACCCAGGCAGAAGCCGTAATGGATATTATTCGTTCTCGTAGCGAAGCTTCTTTAAAATTAGCAGTGCGCCAGCAAAACGGACAGCTTGCCAAGGCGTTGCGTAGCTTGCGTAAGGATTTAGTAGATATTGTTGTAAATTTAGAAGCAGTTATAGATTATCCGGAAGAGGATATTGAGGACGTAACCTTTACCAAGGTGCAGGAAAGTATTTCTAATTCCTGCGCTAAGATTCAACATTTGCTTGCCCATGCCCACACCGGTAAGATTTTGCGGGAAGGCTTGCGTACTGCAATTGTTGGTCGTCCCAATGTTGGTAAATCCAGCTTGCTTAATGCGCTGCTAAAGGAAGATAGGGCAATAGTTTCTGAATACGCCGGTACAACCCGCGACGTTATTGAAGAACAGCTTTTGCTTGACGGTGTTCCCTTGGTTTTGGCAGATACAGCAGGTATTCGCCAGACTGACGATTACGTGGAGCAGATTGGCGTGGAAAAAAGTAAGCAGCACCTCCAAGATGCAGAGCTTGTTATTTGCGTAGTGGATGGCAGTGAAAAGCTTACCCAAGAGGACGAAGAAATTTTAGAAGCTGCAAAGGCGAAGCCCTATGTTATAATAGTAAATAAAAGCGATAAGGATATTCATGATAATCTTCTTGCTCTACAGGAACGCTTTGGCAAGGAGCAGGTAATGGCTCTTTCTGCCAAGACCACGGAAGGCATTGAAGAGTTCACCGCTTGGCTAAAGAATTTTGTTTATGGCAGTGAAGGTGCCTTAAGTGATGGGGTGTATGTTCAAAACGCACGCCACGAGCAATTATTGCGTGAAGCCTTAAGCTTTTTGGAGGATGCAGGCTTTGCGGCAGAAAGCATGCTGCCCTATGACTGCATTGTAATTGATGTGCGTAATGCCATTGATTTATTAGGCGAGATAACAGGCGATACAGTGCAGGATGAAATTATCAATGAAATTTTCTCCCGCTTCTGTATTGGCAAATAATTTTTAGGATTGATGGATATGGGATTTATTACTGGAAAATATGATGTAATAGTAGTAGGTGCTGGTCACGCCGGCGTTGAAGCTGCTTTGGCTGCTGCCCGCATGGGAGGCAAAACCATGCTGGCTACCCTTTCCTTGGATAATGTGGCGCTGATGCCCTGTAATCCAAGCATTGGTGGTCCGGCGAAGGGTCATCTTGTAAGGGAGATAGATGCCTTGGGCGGACAGATGGGTGTGAGCGCAGATAAGGCTTGCATTCAAATGCGTTTGCTGAACACCGGTAAGGGTTACGCTGTACACGCATTACGCGCCCAAGAGGATAAGCCCTATTACACCATGATTATGAAAGAATTTATCGAGAACCAGCCCAATTTGGAATTAAAGCAGCTGATGGTAGATAAATTATTAGTAGAAAATGGCGAAGTTATAGGCGTTGAAGCTGAAACCGGAGAAATTTTTGAAGCGAAATGCGTAATTTTGGCTACGGGTACTTATTTGCGCGGGCGTATTGTGTACGGGCAAGTAAATTACGAATGTGGCCCCAATGGTCTGCGTAGTGCGACGAAGCTTTCCGGCTCCTTGCTGGAACACGGCGTGGAGCTGATGCGTTTCAAAACAGGTACTCCCGCCCGCATTGATGCACGCAGTCTTGACTACAGTAAGATGGAAGTGCAAAATGGCGATGATGTTGTACGCAACTTTTCCTTTATCAGTGACATTAAGACCAGGGAGCAAATTCCCTGCTGGTTAACATATACTAATGCAGATACTCATAAGATTGTTCGCGACAACCTACATCTTTCCGGTATGTTCAATGGTTTGGTAGAAGGCGTTGGCCCTCGTTACTGCCCTTCCATTGAAGCGAAGTTAGTGCGTTTTGCTGAAAAGGAACGTCACCAATTATTTATTGAACCGGAAGGACGTCACACTAACGAAATGTATGTGCAGGGTATGAGCTCCGCTTTGCCCGCTCATGTACAATTACAATTTATGCGTACCATTCCCGGCTTGGAAAATTGCAGAATGATGCGTGCAGGCTACGCCATTGATTACGATTGCCTGAACCCTCTGCAATTAAAGCCTTCCTTGGAGCATAAGGCTATTAGCGGATTGTTCAGTGCAGGACAAGCCAACGGTACCAGCGGTTATGAAGAAGCTGCTGCCCAAGGCTTGATTGCCGGAACCAACGCCATGAATAAGATTAACGGACGTGAACCTTTGGTGTTGCGTCGTGACGAAGCATATATTGGAGTATTGATTGATGACCTTGTAACCAAGGGAACCAACGAGCCTTATAGAATGATGACCTCCCGTGCGGAATATCGCCTGCTGTTACGTCAGGACAATGCAGATTTGCGCTTGACGGAAAAGGGCAGAGCTCTTGGCTTGGTAGATGATTACCGCTACGGAAGATTTACAGAAAAACGTACTGCCTTGGAGCGTACTATTGCTCAGCTTTCCAGCATCAATATTGCTCCTAGTGAAGAGAACAACGCGAAGCTTTTGGCAATGGGAACTGTGCCCCTGCGCAGTGGCAGTAATTTGCTGGAGCTGCTGCGCCGTAAGGAAATTACCTACGGAAAATTGCAGCAAGCTTTTGACCTGCCTGTTTTACACGAGCAGGTTGCAGAGCAGGTAGAGATTCACGCTAAATACGAAGGCTACATTGCCAAGCAGTACCAAGAGGTTGAACGTGCCTTGAAGCTGGAAAATAAAAAAATTCCCGGCGATATTGATTATAGAGCGATTAAGGAGCTTTCTTCCGAAGCAGCAGAGAAGCTGGATAAGGTAAGACCTACTTCCATTGGTCAAGCTTCCCGCATTAGTGGGGTGTCTCCTGCGGACGTAAATGTTTTAATGATTGCTTTAGAGCTGAAACGCCGAAAGGAGCAGGAATAATGACCTTTGCAGAAATTTTGGCGGAAAAGGGCAGGGAGGCAGGCTTTGAATTTACAGAGCGCCAGCTGTGGCAGTTTACCAGATACTACGAGCTTTTGGTAGAAACTAACAAGGTGATGAACCTTACTGCCATCACCGAGCTGGAAGAAGTAGCAGTGAAGCATTTTATTGACAGCCTTTTAGCTTTTGATAAAGCTTCCTTTGAAGGCAAAAGCCTTGCTGACGTAGGAACAGGCGCAGGCTTTCCCGGTGTTCCCTTAAAAATTTACTGCCCTACTTTGAAAGTTACCTTAATTGATTCCTTGAGCAAGCGCTTAAAATTTTTACAGCAGGTAATTGACGAATTAGAGCTGGAAAATATAAGCTGCGTACACCTGCGGGCAGAAGATGCAGGGCGCAACAAAAGCTTCCGTGAAAAATTTGACCTTGTAACGGCAAGAGCGGTGGCGCGTTTAAGCGTGCTTTCTGAATACTGCCTGCCCTTGGTAAAAAAGGACGGTATGTTCATTGCGCTGAAAGGCAGCAAGTACGCAGAAGAAATTGAAGAAGGCAAGGCTGCTTTAAAAATTTTAGGTGGCAAGCTTTTAAGTGCAGAGCCTGTGAAGCTACCCGGTTTAGATGATGGACGTGCGATTGTAAAAATTGCCAAGATAAAAGTTACCCCTGCCCAATACCCTCGTAAGGCAGGCACTCCGGAAAAACAGCCCTTGGGCAGCAAATAATGGAGGATGTTTATGTTTGTTGATGATGGATTTTCTGTATTAGACACTTGCGGTATCATGGCGCAAAGCTCCGGTAATACCCAAGAGGTGAAAGTGGTAAAGGTTGCTATCGAAAGTATTGTGCCTAATCCTTACCAGCCTCGTAAAACTTTTGATGATGAAGGCTTGGCAGACCTTTCTGCTTCCATTGCCCAATACGGCGTGCTGCAGCCCTTGCTGGTTGCTCCTGCGGAAAATGGCGATTACATGCTCATTGCCGGCGAACGTCGCTTGCGTGCTTCCAAAATGGCAGAGCTGAAAGAGGTTCCCGTTATCATTAGCCAATATACTTCCCAGCAAATTGCGGAAATTGCGCTGATTGAAAACCTGCAGCGTGAGGACTTGCATTATCTGGAAGAAGCAGAAGGCTACGAGCAGCTGATGGAGCAGTTTCATTTAACCCAAGAGGCAATGGCTACAAGAGTTGGCAAGAAGCAATCCACCATTGCCAACAAGCTGCGTTTGTTAAAATTAAGCTTGAATGTACGAGGGGAGCTGCGTGCTGCAGGCTTGACGGAGCGCCACGCGCGTGCATTGTTGAAGCTGAAAGAAGAAGCCCAGCAATTAGAAGTGTTGGCAGTAATTGTCAAGAACGCTTATAACGTGCGTCAAACAGAGCAGTACATTGAAAAGCTTTTGGAAGAAAAGCAGCCTGAAAAGAAAAAACGCATGCTGATTGTTAATGACGTGCGCATTTACTTAAACAGCATTAAGCAAGTGGTTGATACCATCAAAACTGCGGGTATTCCCTGCGAAATGGAACAGAACCTGGAAGGGGACGAAGTTGTTATTCAGCTTCGCATTAAAAATCAAAAGAAGCAAAAATAAAATGAACTCCGATGTGTAAAAGCATCGGAGTTTTTCTTTGTGATGTTATAAATTTAAAAGTTTTGTATAGTGGACTAACAAAAGTGTTCGGAAATGCAAAGTTTTTATAGTTGACTATATAAAACTTTACTTTTTTCTATAGTTTTGTTAAACTGGTATCAAAAAGTGAGGTGCTTTCTATGATTCAAAGAATGGAATATATGACAAAGCTGATAAAATGGAAAGACCATAAAGTTATTAAGGTAGTTACCGGTGTACGTCGCTGTGGAAAATCAACCTTGCTCAAATTATTTAGAGAGTATTTGTACGGACATGGTGTTGATGAAGATTGTTGTATCAGTATCAATTTTGAAAACATTGCTTTTGAAAATTTAAAAGAGTATCATAAAATGCACGCCTATATTTTAGAACGCTTGCAAAAAGATAAAATGAATTATATTTTCTTGGATGAGGTGCAACTGGTTCCGGAATTTGAAAAAGCGGTAAATAGTTTACTTCTACAAGATAATGTTGATATTTACATGACAGGTTCAAACGCATATATGCTTTCCAGCGAGCTGGCAACATTACTTTCAGGAAGATATGTTGAAATTAAGATGCTGCCTTTTTCTTTCAGGGAATTTTATGAAGAAGTTGGTGGAGATAAACGTTATGTATTTAATAATTTTTTAAGGAAGGGTGGCTTTCCATATCTTACCCAAATTGAGGATTATGATGTATGGCGGGACTATGTAGAGGGCATTTACAGCACTGTTTTGCTGAAAGATATAGTTGGTAGAAAACGTGTAGGTGATGTTGAACTTTTAGAAGCTGTTATTAAATTTCTTTTCGATAATGTAGGCAATATAGTTTCTACTAAAAAAATAGCGGATACTTTGACTAGTATGGGAAGAAAGACTACAACTGTTACTGTTGATGGTTACGTGCGTGCTTTGAAGGATGCCTTTATTCTTTATGAAGCAGGGCGTTACGATGTGAAAGGGAAGCAGTATTTACAGTCTTTAGAAAAATATTATATTGTTGATACTAGTCTCCGTAGCTTCTTGCTTGGTGAAAGAACAATGGATTTTGGACATGTTCTGGAAAATGTTGTTTATCTAGAATTACAAAGACGTGGTTATAAAGTAAGTATAGGTAAGATTGGAAATTTGGAGATAGATTTTGTTGCCCAACGTGGCGATGAGAAGGTTTATATTCAAGTTGCGGCAAGTGTTTTAGATAAAACAACTTATGAGCGAGAGTTTGCTCCGCTTAAGAAGATAAAAGACAGTTATCCTAAAATAGTTTTGACTATGGATGATTACCCAATGGGTGAAGATGGGATAAATCAGCAGAATGTTATTGAGTGGTTGTTGAATTAAAGGGATTAACATAAAAGTCAAAAAGTCAGAATGTTTCACGTGAAACATTCTGACTTTAGTTTTTGCTATGAAGTTGTGGTGGGGGAGGGGAGTTAAAGTTTTCGTACCTCAAATTACTGCTCCTCGCAACACTCAAACGCGAAAAATTAGAGAACTAATTTTTCTAACGCTCCTTTTGGGAGGTGTAGTTATAAAGCAAGGCGATAGCTTTCATCAATGCATTTACAAATTTCTTCTGTTTCAACAGAACCATCTAAAATAATCGTGTACCAATTCTTTTTGTTCATATGCCAACCGGGATAATAGTTTTCGCTTGGCAGAAGTGCTTCCATTTTTTGTGGTTGTATGCGCAAGTCAATAATCTCCGCTATCTCATTAGAATCAAGACCAAGTTTGTTTTTTGCAACTGTCAGTATTGCTCCATACCACTTTTTTGTGTCTTTTCTACGCCAA
>JAFUKD010000017.1 GCA_017467905.1 Phascolarctobacterium sp. | reverse complement strand
GCCAAATCCTTAGTAAAAAAGACAATCAAATTTTTTAGAAGCTAATTGTTATAGCGACTAATCTTTAGACGCTTACATTATAGCACAGTTGTCCCCCCCCATCAAGACTTTTCGGTGTGAAGTAGTAAAAAAGATTACATCTTTTCAACTACTTCACAGCCTCAAAGTACTTCGCTTCGCGACCGCCGTAGCAATCAGCAAGCTCTTCTGCCTTCTCGCCTCGCTCGAAGGCAAGTTCCCCAACGAAGAAGCAAAAAAATAACACCATTCCAGAACGGAACAGTGTTATAAAAAAGAAGACCCCCTCTGACAAAGAAACCTTTCATAGCACAAAACCTCGTGCCAAAACTGACACGAGGTTTTATAATTATAAATCTTATATTATCAACATAAAACTTTTCAGAAGTGCTGGATAGCAAGGCGGAACGAGCTTGTGCGGCGATGGCGTACTTGAAGTACGTCGAGCAAGCAAGCGATGTTCCAACACAGCTAAACAGTGCTTATGGAAAGTTTTATAAAGTTTTGCCGTAAGCATCCATATCAAAGATCGCCTTCTTAAAGCGCTCACGAGTCATTTCATAGGGAGTCTTAGTCCAATCCAAATGATGGGGCGCGTCATCCAAGATTACTTCCACATCTTCGGGAGTAATGTCCATCTCTGCAAGGGTTACGGGCAAGCCCAAATCCTTGTGGAACTTTGCCAGCATGTCGCGTTCTTCCAAGCGTTCGTCGCAGGTTAAGAGCACCAGCACGCCAAAGGAAACTACTTCGCCATGCAAATGGTTGTGGGATTGGGGCAGCTTGGTGTAGGAATTATAGAAGCAATGCGCCAAGGAAGCGTTGTAATAATAATCTGTACCGCTAATTACCAAATTGGAAACGATACCGGTGCTGATGATAATATCCAACGCAACCTCCTGAATAGCATCAGAAACCACATTGTTTTCGCAGTCTTGCAGTGCTTGCTTGCCATAATCCAGCAAGGGACTGGTGCAGGAACCACTAATGTTAAGACCCATCAAGGGGCTGTGCTTCAAGGTTACGCCTCTGCACGCCAGCTTAACTTCAAATTCTTTAGACATTGCGTCACCAATGCCTGCCCAGAAAAGTTTAGCAGGAGCTTCTGCAATGATTTGGGTATTGATAAAGATATGGTCACAGCAACGAGGACGATAGTAGTACCCTGCCATGCTGCCATCAGGTTTATACATTACGCACAGTGCGGTAGAAGAAGCGCAGTTGGAAGCCAAGGTGGGGAAGTTGAAAAGGGGCTTGCCCATCTTATCTGCCAAAACCTTGCAGCAATCCGCAGCACGACCGCCGCCAACGCCAAAAATCATATCTGCCTTTTGCACAAGCTCATTTTCCATTAACATATCAACATTTTCGTAGGTTGCGTTGCCGCCATACCATACGTTGCCAATAATTTCCAGTTCAGAACCGGCAACGCCTTCCTGAATAGCAGCAGTTGCCTTTTCCAAAGCAGTTTTGCCGCCCACAAGCACAGCAGTTTTGCCATAACGCTTTACAATCGCAGGAATTTCTTTATAACAATCAGGACCGATGCTGTAGCTCGGTAAATATACACTGTAGGATTTGCCCATAATGCTTCCCTCCAAAAATAGTAGTGCTTTATTATATCACGACTGCCACAAATTTCAAACCTTAGACCAGTTTGCACCAAAAGCGCAGTCAAAATTGTAACGAACCTAACGTTTTTAAACCCATCTTCCAAAATAAGAAGGTGCTTTCCACTTTGGAACGCTGCTTCTCAATTTGGAGAGAAGCCTTCCGTTTTGGAATGCTGCCTCTCAATTTGAAAAGAAGTCTTCCGTTTTGGAATGCTACTTCCCAATTTGAAAAGAAGCCTTCTATTTTAAAACAGTACCTTCAAAATTGCGAAGAACGCCGGCGGAACCAAAAGTGCCGGCAGCATATTCAAGGTTTTGCAATCACGAATCTGCAAAATTCCCAAACCGGAGCTCATAAGGAACACGCCTCCCAAAATAGAAATCTCTGCCATCATCTGGGGAGTCATGTACGGAGCGATTAACCCTGCAAAAGCGTAGATGCTTCCCTGCCAACAGAAGAGCACTATCGCCGCAATAGCAATGCCAATGCCATAAGCAGAAGCTAATATAATGGAAGAAACAAAGTCCAAGGTGGCATTGGTAAACAAATAAGTATTGTTCCCGTTCAGCCTGCTTTCGATTGGTCCCAAAATAGATAGCGTGCCAATGCAGAACAAAAGGATTGCAGTGGATAAGCCTTCTGCCAATTTGGAACCACCCTTTGCCTTTTGCAAAAGCCCTTGGAATTTACCATTTAAGTCCAGCCAGGTGCCAATAACTGTGCCAATGGCAAGGCTGGCGATAAACAGCACCGGATATTCGCTTTTGGGCATATTGCTTACAAAAGCATTTGCCCCCAAGCCCACAGTTGCCAAACCCAAGGCATCAAAGAGTGCCGTTTTATAACGTTCGTTAATGCCACGACTAACAAAGCTGCCAATGAGAGAGCCTGTAAGTATAGTGCTAACGTTTACTATAGTTCCTATCATTATTTTTTACCTCCATAACTCCCTCAGCCAGCCATATCATTTTGCTGACCGCTCCCTTATGAGAGATTTAATATCACCATTCTAAATTATACGCTTTCGTACACAAAAAATCCACCTTGCGCAAAACAAGGTGGATAATTTTTGCAAAGAGATTAGAAGAGCAGCAATACCATGCCTACAATCAAAGCCAGCACAATACCCAAAGCATTACGCTTGCAAACTTCCATGGGGTCAACACCTGCAATGCCTGCGCAAATGATGGTTGCGCCTGCAATAGGAGAAATGGTACGACCCAAAGTGCCGCCCAAAGCTGCCATGGAGCCCATGTTCATAGTGTTCAAGCCAAATTCTACTGCGTGAGGAGTAACAGCTTCGTTGAAAGCAACAGTAGCTGCGTCGCCACTACCAGAAATCAAAGCCAGCAGGAAGGGACCGAAGGCAGAAGCAATCTTCACGATACCGGTGGAGTTCAGCATCCAGTTAATCAGCGCTTTAATCAAGCCAAGAGAGTTCAAGCCTGCAACGAACACGCCAACAGAAATAATAATACCGATAATATTTGCGTAAGCATCACCCATGCCGTCGAAGAAGGATTTGGTCAGCTTAACAGGACTTTTGCGGGTAACAGCCAAGGAAAGCAACGCGCCAATCAACATTGCTTGGGGTACACCCATTTTGAAAACAGGTACAAGCTTGGTGCTTCCCAAAAGCAGAATAATTACGGGAAGCAAAGGCATCAAGGCATACAGGGGATTAATGCTAATATCTTCTACAGTAGCATCACCCTCTGCAGGAACATAGCCTTTGTTTTCTTTAAGCATAATTGCCACAACAGTAAGAGCAACAGCAGCAACCAGCACGCCCATTACAGTAGCAGACATATGGTTGCCGATAACTTCGGTAACAGAAGTGCCTGCCAGTTTAGCAATAACGCCATTGTGAACCAAACCGGGATTAAGCATACTGCCATAAGTACCGGATTTTACAGCGGCAGCAGCCATAGCAGGATGAATACCTGCGGACATCATAATAGGAATAAAAATTACACCAACAGCAGCACTGCAGCCTGCAGCACTGGGAATAGCAATGTTAATGATAAAAGTAGCCAAGGTTGCACCGGGAATAAGCAGGAAGCCCATCTTTTTCAAAACCTTGCCAATGGCAACAACTAAATGCTTGTCACAGCCAGTGTACTTCATGCACCAGGCAAAACCCATGCAAGAGCAAACAGAAGTAATCAAGCCTGCATTAGTCATACTTTTTGCGAAAGCATCCAAGGCTGCCATAGGTTTACCTGCAATAGCGCACATCAAGATACCTGCGGCAATCAACACCATTCTGGATTCATGGCGTTTTAACAACAGCCAAATTACGCCGATAACAATCAGCGCCCCCAACATAATCATCATAAAAATCTCCTCCATTCTAAAATTGCGTTTACAATTATAAACTAAAAGCCGGCAAATTACTACATCTGCCGGCTGTGTATACAAAATACTTTTATTTTAAAAAGTAAGCCTGTCCTCTCAAGAGCTACGCCAAAAACTTTATGGGAACTTCATCCAAGGAAATGCTAAGAGGTGCGCTGGTAATGGCGTCACCATCCAGTTCTGCAGCAAAGTTTTCCTCATTGCAGCGGATTTCCAGCTTCTTAGCAGTTTTAATAACAATACTTTTTTCCAAAGTCAAGGCTTCCATAGCGATACAGGCAGCGTAGCGCATAAAGTCATTACGGGTGTTACCGGTAAAAAGCGCCACGTGCAGCAATGGATTTGCCAAAGAAGCACCTCGGAACAGGTAGTAACGCCCTGCATAATAACGGCTCTTGCCTACAATCACAGAGGAAGCCTCATGCCAAACCTCTTCATCATCGAAGCGCACTTCAAATTTGTAGCGCCAGTTGTTAAAGGCAACCTCTTTACGCATTATCTCTGCCCCTTGGGCAACATAAGCCATTTTGTTCAGCAGCTTCTTAGATTCTTCCGTAACATTATTCACCACCAAAGAATCAAAGCCAATGCCCGTAACCGTTAAGAACACATGACCATTACTGCGCCCTAAATACACGGGCGTAACAATACCCTTGGCAACGCGCTTCACCCATTTTTCCGGATCGTTTCCCATTAAAAGCTCCTTCGCCACAAGGTTAACGGTGCCAGCGGGAAACACACTTATATAAGGAAGAAAATTTTTGTTGGCAAGCTTTTCAATCAATGCACGGATAGTTCCGTCACCGCCTGCAATAATCACCCAATCAACCCGCTCATCTACAACGCGCAGGGCAATCTCTTCCAAATTGGCAAAGCTTTTAATATCGCACATCTCTACACGCTTAGCTCCCAAAATATCCTTAATGCGCTTGTAAATTTCGTTCACCCTGGCAAACATACTGGCAAATAGCTGCTTACCGGAATTACGGTTATATACAATTAAAACCTTATTAAATTTTTCAATCTCAACACGGTTTAAAGGCATGCTTAACTCCTAAAAATCCATTTTTTGCGGGATAAATAGTTCCACACAACAACAAGGCAGCTGGTAATAACCTTGGCAATCATGGGCTGCCAGTGCAGTAAACCTACAAAAACGTACATAAACATCAGGTTAAAGACCAAACCCATAACACTTACTAAAAACACAAGGCTTAGTTCCTTACCCTTATTATATTTACTGCCACTGTCAAAAACCAGCACGTTTCCCAAAAAGTAATGATACAAAGTAGAAAAACAAAAGGCAAGCGTAGTGGCAACTAAGGTTAAGACATCCACGCCCAAGCCTAAACCTGCCAAAACATAATAGAACAACGCATAAAACAGGCTCCATTCTACAAGAGCAGCAGTGCCACCCACAAACAGATATAAAATTACCTTTATCAATTCGTTATTCGTATAATCAACGCCAAACAAAACCTTTCTTCTCATCAACAGCACCTCAATAACTGATAACATATTATATCATTTCTAAAAGCTCTTGGCAAAAAGCACACTTGTCAGCATTGCCCCTACTTGTTACAATTAGATTATCCTATAATTTCGAGGTGAAGAGTATGAAAAGTGCGCAACCCATTACTAAATTTGTAGCCTACCTGAAAAATGAAATCAGAAAAAAGCTTCGCCAGCATACCTATAGGATACAATTAACTGCAGACACCTGCGACATTTGCTGCTGTGAATTGAAGGCATT
The DNA here is from genome assembly GCA_017467905.1 of Phascolarctobacterium sp. Taxonomy (GTDB): domain Bacteria; phylum Bacillota; class Negativicutes; order Acidaminococcales; family Acidaminococcaceae; genus JAHHUH01. The sequence continues at coordinate 7,046 of JAFUKD010000017.1, read as the reverse complement.
GTTAGAAGAAAACAGCCAACAGTTTAACGAGCAGGCTAACTCTCTCAAGTTAGAGCTTGCCCTTGAATTTTTTAAAAGCGTCATTCAGCTTAAAGCATTGCTACCTGCAAGCTGTGAAGCTTTAAATTTATACGCATTAGACATCGCCAGCCTGCTTTGCCAAATTACAACAGCCATCTCCCAAAATGACGAAGAGCAACCCAAAGTAGAAGCCTTCGCCCAAATCTTAAAGCTTGCCCAAAATAAAAGTACCCAGCCTGACGAAAGGTACAGCCTTTTGGAAGCTGCCCTACCCCTGCTAACAAAAGACAACGCCGCAGAGCTACACTACCAAGTGGAAGCCCTAAGCAAAAAAGTTCCTGCAACAGGAGAGTATATAGCCAAACACATTTTACTAACAGAGCAGCTGCAAGAAAAGCTAAAAGATTTGGAGTGAAGGGGAAGCAAATTTAAGTATAAAACTTCAAAACATTAAAAGCGTATGGTAAGCTCAACTCACCATACGCTTTTTATTTCAATACAAATTTACAGCTTGCTCATCTTCATATTGCGAGCCATGAGCGTAAGCACAAGCATCAAAATATAAAGACAACCGATAGTTACAAAGATTGCATCCCAGCCAAAGGTATCTTTTACAAAACCAAAGCCTACCGCCTGAATGGCAGCGCCCATGTACACTGCCCAGTCCAGCACGCCTACAACTGTGGAAGACAGGGCACGTCCACCCATGTCACCAGCTACTGCCCAAATGACACCGGTTACCATACTGGAAATGCCTACAATCAAAAGTGTCATAGATGCCAACACCTGAGTATCAACAAAGGCGAAGAACAGCATACCAAAGAAGGTTACAACAGAGGCCAAAGCCAGCATGGGTTCACGCTTGCCTTTGAAAACCTTGTCGGTAATGAAGGGGAAGGCAAACATTGCACACGCCTGCCCAACAGGAAGCAGTATTGCACTGACGATACCTGCCTTGATGGAAAGCCCCATAGATTCTGTAAAATAAGTAGGAATCCAGGTCAATAGACCATAACGCCCAACACCTGCAATCGCAGAAATAAAGCAGAAGACAATAACCTTGGGTTCACTGAAAAGAAGCTTGTAGGGATATAAGAAGCCCTTGCTTTCCATTTCCTCGGTAAGCGCTGCATCCCTGCTGTCAGATTCCTCGTCATCTTCCTTAAAAGGTTGAAGACCAATATCTTCAGGCTTGGTCTTGAACATAAAGGCAAAGACAACAAGCATCAATAGCATGGGCAGCATGGGATAACGGAAGGCTGCACGCCATCCCCATTCCGGATTAAGCTCCATGCAAAGCAGGATGGTCATGTAAGTTACAACCTGCGCAACACCTGAAAAGGCAGTCGCCAAACCGGAAGCAAAGCCTCTATCTTTTTTAGGCCACCATTTGTTAAGCACGCCTATTCCGTTTGCCCAAACCATGGACTGGCAGTAACCGTTCAATCCCCACAGGATGGCAATCACAGGAATGGAAGCCTGAAAGGAAATAAGAATATTCAAGATAGCAGAAGCAGCTACACCCACTATCATAAAGTTCTTGTAGCCAAAGTACGCACCAAGGCGACCATTAATGAGCTGACCGAAAGCATAGCACCAGAACAGTGCAGAAGACACAACACCCATTGCAGCAGTGGTAGAGCCAAGACCTTCTGCCATCTGAGTGAGCACAAGGTTAATGTTCTGACGACCATTATAGAAGAACATATAGGTCAAGCCAAAGCTGATAAGCACCTTCCAGGCAAACTCTTTGAACCTGGCATATTCTTCCGGTGTATATCCGTAAGTATTATTGCTGTTGGAATTCAAAAGTTCTTCCTCCTTTTCACTATAATATGGATTAAGCGGGGAAGATTTCTTTATCTGCTTCGTCAAAGGGAAGAATTTCCTGAGTTACGCGTGCGTAGTCATTTTGGTTATCAATTTCATCAATGTAATAACCGTCATAGGAGAAGGCACGAATGTTGAGCGCAGGGAAGATTTCATTAAGTGCGTTTTCTGCATAGCATCTATCCTCTCCCTTATGGATGAACTCAACTACTTTACCAATCCAAGCAGAAGCAGTTGCCTTTTCCAATTTGTAGAAAGGTTGGAACGCGTAGCAATCTGCGTCAAAAATATTGATACCTACTTCTAAAACCTTACCGTCTTGTACTCTGCCTTTGAAATCTTTTTCAGGAAGTGCTTTAGTAAAGTTTACAGTCGCAGTGTTCTTGTCTGCGCAGTTCAGTACGTCATGCACCAGCTTGCGATTGAACACCAAGTCGCCATGCAGGAAGATGATGTCGTCATCCATATGCTCCCTTGCAAGGTACATGGAATAGATATAGTTGGTTCTGTCGTAAATATCATTACGCACAAAAGTGAAGTTCAGTTCAGGGAAATCTGCTGCTTCCGCTTTCAGCTGTTCCTCAAAAGGCCCAGTGGTGATGATAAAATCCTTGATGCCTTCTGCGCTGAGCAGGCGGAGTTGGCGGTGAAGAATAGTCTCTCCATTTTTAAGACGTGCCATAGATTTGTGATTATTTTTGGTAAATTCTTCCATACGGTTACCAAGACCGGAGTTAAAAATTACAACTTTCATTATAAATACCTTCCCTTCTATAACAATTGAAGCAAAATAAATTAATTGTATCAATAAGGCAAAACAGCATCCTCTTTTGCCACTTTCCAATTATCCAGATTCCAAATATCAGTATGTACGGAATACCATTTGTCTGGTAAAAAGGTTGTTTTACCATTGGTATTAAACGTATTATTATGTCCGGCATAAACATACTGTACATCATCATATTTAGCCTGATTATCAATTACCTTACCGGTAAACGGATTGACGGGACTGTCGATAACGCCCTTTGTAGCAATAGTCAGAACGTCAGCATTGGTCATGAACTCATTAGATGATTTGAATTCTGTTTCACCAAAATCCTTCACCATCAACAAGGGTTGAAAGCCTTCTAAACTTTCCCTCCCCATACGCCAATCACTAAAATGTCTAACCGGTCTACCATGGTCAGCAACCAAAATAATTCTGGTATTATCATAAACACCATTTGCACGCAACCAATTAAACCATTCACCCATCTTTAGCAACGCTGCCATATTAGCATGGTAGTAAGAAACTTGTCGCGTATCTATAACTTCCAAACGTTTACCATTAATGGTGAACCTATCAGAACCATAATCAACGAGCTCACTATTATCAACTCTTTTCTTAGGCAGATAATCTGGTAACTGCAGCAAACAGGGTGAGTGAGGTGTCTGATTATCTACAAGAATAAGATTATCACCGCTATCAACTATCTGTGTAGTTTCTTCAAGTATATCAAGTCCAAAAACATCCTGCAAGAAATCGTTTTTTACACCCAAAGATGTGTACAAGGAAGTTATTTCCTGTCCAATAATCTTTCCGGACAGGTAACCACCTTTGTCGTAAATATATTTCTGTAAGAAAAGAGGAGCACTTTTTAACAAGCCAAAGAAATAAAAATTTCTTTTATTATCTTCCACTGCGTTAGAAGCAAGCTCATCCTTTTCTTGAAAGAAACTGCTATATTCGCGTTTTAAATTATAAGCCTTAATAAAGGGATAGTCTTTGAAGATAGCAAGGCCATCACCCCTACCATAATTTGCCAAAGGCGGGTCACAGAAAGTAACGTCAAACCCTTCCTTGCCAAAAACTACAGGCAAAACGCTTAAAGCCTCATTGTGTTTATTAACCAAAAGCTCTTGGTCACGCTTGTTCATCTCTACCGGAGTATATTCGTATCCGCCAAAGATTGCAGGCGAACCAAACAAAGTATGCCCACCAAAAGAAATAGTATTAGGATAATGGGTGAAGCCTGCAAAAGCCTCTTTCAGCTCCGGCTTTTCGTTCATAAAATAAGGAATATAGGTTCCCATTGCCATATCAAGCATAAATACAGCAACATTCTTCCCGTTTCTGCTTAACTTGAAAATCTTTTTATGTTCTTTTTGCGCAACTGCCTGAGAGGAAGTGCTTGCACCACCATCATCTGCTGCAGCAACCACATTTCCAAGAGTATCCTGAATACTATTTACATTGATAACTACCATTGCGCCCAAGGCAGCTACACCAATCAGCAAAACATCGTAAACAAATTTATGGCATTTCTTCCACAAGCAATACATTACCACCAGCAAGGCTATAACTATTGCTGCGTTAATACCTCTTTCAGTTGTAGAAAAGCGTAAGCCATCTTCAAACTTTAAGGTTGCACTCAATATACCCAGCTTTCTGCCAAAGAACATATAGTTAACAATAGCTGCACCGCACACCATCCAAATTGTGCGTTCAATGGCAACCTTATACTTAGCAGAAGCAAGCCAGTAAAATACGCCAGCCCAAATTACAAAGGTACCAACTGCCGTAGCAAAGGAGCTTACCAAATATAATAAAGGATTAAAGGAGTAATCATTTACCAAAAAATCTTGTGGTGCAGATTCAATCACTGCAGAAGGAATCACTGCGCCAATCAACAAAGCTAAAAATAATGCCCCAAAAAGAAAAATCTTAGTGTTAGGACACTGCTCTGCTGTATTTACCTTAGTAGTAAAACAGCTGCTTACCTTTTGCCAGATAAATCTTGCATTTAGCAGCAGAGCAACTGCAAGGAACTGCAAAACCTCTTTGTAATTAGGAGAAGTAAGCAAGCTGTAGACCATCACCACAGCACTGCAAGCAAACATTGCTAAATTAATTCCCCTATTGGTATTTTGCAGCTTGCCAATCATGGTTTTAGCAAAATTAAAAACATTGTTCAATGTCCAGTAAAAAACTAATCCAGCCGGTGAATTATATAAAAACACTAAAAAGAACAGTGCCATGGCATTAAGCTGAATTTTTGTTTTCACAGGAAATCCTTTGGTAAAGAAGTACGTTGATGCCAAATTAACCAAAGTCATAATAATTGGCAGCACATTTATCGTAAATCCAGCTACATTCAGCAAAGCATCTGGTGCCGCCAAATTCTTAATAAAGCCAAAGGAAATACCATTTAAAAGCTCCAGATTAGATAAAAACTGGTAAGCCGCAATAAAAAAGGGAATCTGTAAAAACAGTGATAGAGACCCACGCAGGAAATATAAGGGACTGTAATTGTTCTTCCTGTAATATGTCTGCAGCATCATCAGCTGTTCGTCACCGCAGAAGGTTTTCTTAATATGCTCTACCCCTTTGGCAAGCTTTGCCTCTATATCACGTTCTTCCTTCTGAATAGCGTCTGCCCTATTATAAAGGGGAACCAGAAGCAAGCTTACGGCGAAGCTAAGAGCAATTATGGAAATACCCAAATTACCTGTCAGCTTAAACGCCAGATAGTAAATTACTTCAAACACTACCTGCAACGGCATTATGAATAGCTGGTACAAAAATTCTAAAACGTCCACCTGCTTATTCCCCCCTTTCTACAGTCTCGCTCTTCTTTATCTCTTCATACTTTTTAATCAAAAACTCTGCGGTTCTTGCAGCACCTTCGCCTTGATAAGCCCAAGTTTCCTGGCGCGCACGGTCGCGTCCCTCAGAATATTTTTGATTGTTCAGGCAGTCATCAATCATATCCTTTAGACTGTGCATATTATCAGTGTTCAGTTCCTTACCAATGGCAGGAAGCACTTCGAAAATCCACAAGGGTTCATCAAGCCACCAGGCATCATATGGTCCTTTGTCAAAACCGGTATCGGTATAAATAATTGGCTTATCATAAACCAAGGCAAAATCAAACATTACACCTGAAAAATCTGAAATAAGAATATCTGCCTTCTTTAAAACTTCAAAATTATCATTATCCCTGTTCCACTGCAAGCGTTCACTATCAGGGTATTTATCCATCAAGCTTTTAAGCAATTCCTTTTCGGAAACAAATGACTGGGGATGTGGTCTGATAATTACATCATAGCCAGTAGCTAAAAGTTCGTCTATAATCTTGCCACCATATCTATTCAAGATGCCGCTTTCACCCCAAGAAGGTGCAAGCAGTACAACCCTATTGTCATTCTTCTCCACCAGAGGATTCTGCTCAAAACGCTTCAACATCTCGTCCAGATAGGGTACGCCCACAATAGCGCACTCTCTTTCGGGAATGTTCCATAATTTTTCTAACTGCCTTGCCTGCGTAATCTGGTAATCGCCTGCCAAAAGCAGAACATCATAATAATCCGTACCAAACATCCTATACAAAGTTAAATCTTTAGCCGCATGCATTATGTGAACATAACATTTAACTTCCCTTGAACGTTTCCATTGATATACGTCCAAACCAGGCGTTGTAGAAAACACAACAGTAGCCTTCAAAAAATTTAGTTTTGCGAAGGCCTTGTTGCCTTCACCAATAAACCTGCCTTCAATATGTTCATAGCTATTATGCAAAACAGGGTCATTAGGGTCAGATGTCATATACACCACATCAAAGCCCCTCTTATCCAGTTCCCTACAGATTGGTTCTAAATATGTCCAATACTGCTTACCATCAGAAAAAATAACCAATGGAATTTCATCAGCATTAGTCTCTGTCTTTCTGCCACCACTAAAAAAGAATCGTAATTTAACAAACCATGATTTAAACAGATATCTTAATGCCCCCAAAATACCAATAAGTATGGTAAAAAGCATACTGCCCGTACCGGGATCAATGTAAAACTGCATTTATCTTCCCTCCACCATTTTCTGATTCATTATTTTTACGCCACTAACCAAATATATAAAAGACACTAATAAGAAGGTCATAATATCCATATTACTCAAGACCAGTTGAGTACCATTACCAACAACCTCTACACCAATAGAAGTTATATTTATAAGTGCGTGAATGAGTACGCATATCCAAAGTTTTTGCGTACTGACAAATATCGCAGACAAATTAAAGCTAACCGCAAAAGCACAAAGACTTTGTACTATGGCATAGCACCACGTCGCATACGAATTAACATTCACAAGATGCAAAATACCAAAAACAAAACTAACCAACAAGCTTGCAACTATTGTTCTTACCTTAAAGCTGAACACT
>JAFUKD010000016.1 GCA_017467905.1 Phascolarctobacterium sp. | reverse complement strand
CCTTGGTCAGAGCAGCATTGGACACCTTGAAGCCAGCAGAAGTACCAGCACTGCCAGTAGCGGTCAGAGCGTCAGCGCTGGAGATGACAATCCACTCAGCGGTGCCCTTGTCGTTCAGGGAAGCAGCAATGGTGCGTACAGACATGGTCATGTATTTTACCAAGTAGCTGACTACCAAAATCCAAATAGTGGAATATAAGTTCAAGCCATAATTGCCGGAGAAGGTAATAATCAAAGCCAAAGCGATTACGATACTGGGAGTACTGCCGCCGATAACGGTCAAAAGGTCCGGAATGGTTCTGCCTTTAACTTGGGTTTTAACTGCCAAGTAAGCAACGAACAGGGACAACGCAGTACCAATAGTTGCAGCGATCACTGCATAAATTACGGAATTCCAGATACATTCCATGTATTGAGCACTGGTTACAACAGGAATCCAGGATTCAAAGCCCAAGTTATCCAGATTGATGGGTTTGGACAAGCTCTTGATTAAAGAGGTCAAAACAATGGAGCCCAAGGGGATGATGATGGAAATCATGGTGTAAGCGCCAACTGCACAGAAAGCAGGCCATTTCCATTTGCCCAATTCAACAATGTTGGGGCGAGTAGACTTACCGCTGATGGTGGTGTAGTCCTTTTTGCCAATCATGTAGGTCATGCTGAACAGGAGGAAGTTAGCCAGGAACATCAGGGAAGCAGCCAAAGCCGTTGCGTCACGAATACCTTTATCGTCGCCCATGTAGATGTAGGTTACGATACGGGTGGTCATAACCTCGATATTACCGGGCATACCTACGATAGCAGGAATACCGAAGCAGGAACCTGCAGCGATGAACACCAAAAGACCGCCTGCCAAAATGGAGGGAGCCATCAAGGGCAAGGTTACGTCAAGCAGGGTACGCAGGGGAGAAGCACCGGATACGCGAGCAGCTTCTTCCAAGGTAGGATCCATTTTTTCCATAGCGCGGGAAATGGTGATAAACGCAAAGGGAGAATAGAACAGGGTCAATACCCATGCCAAGCCACCGAAGGTGTAAATATCAAAGGGAGCTTGCTGTAAGCCAAATACCCATTTGATAATCTCGTTCAGGTAACCAACACTGGGGTTAAGCAGCTGTACCCAAGCGATTGCGCCAACATAGGGGGGAATCATATAGCTGGATACCAACAAGGTACGATATGTTTTCTTGCCAGGCATGTCCGTACGTCCTACCAGCCAAGCCAAGGGGAAAGTTACGATTACGCTGGCAATCATTACCATCAAGGAAAGCTCAACTGTATTAGTCAACGCACGCCAGTTAACATTTTGGCTATAAACATCGCGATAATTTCCGAAATTAATTTTGCCATCTAACAAAATGCTATCGTACAAAAGCGCTCCCATGGGGAAGATTACGAAGTACAAAAGCAGCAGTACGGAGATGGAGATAACGATAAATTTACTGTTAATTCTTGATAACATGAAAAACTATTTTCTCCTTTCCCTTAAAGATTAAGGGGTTAACGGGGTGAGCCAAGGGAAATCTACTAAAATTGCCGTCAAAACAGCCTTCTTTTATAACGTGGGAAAAACAGGGAGCGCAAAAGCGTCCCTGTTTTTCAATATCAAACTTGATATTATTACCTGTAGTTACACTAACAGATTATTCCATAACTCTCTTACGGAATTCTTCTTTAATAGCTGCGTCGTTGTCAGCCAGTTTTTGCCAGTCAACTTTAATTCTGTTTTCAACCAATTTTTTGGTTTCAACGGAACCGATAGGTTCTTTAACGTCGCCGCGAACAGAGTGCATCCAGCCTTTAACAACTGCTTGTTGGCCTTCTTGGGACAGCCACCAATCAACCATTGCTTGAGAACCAGCTACGTTTTTAGTGGATTTGAAGATAGCAATCGGGGACGGAATGTTGATTACGCCGTCGGTCGGATAGGAAACTTTCAAAGGTTCGTTTTTGGTTGCAGCCAATTTCAGGATGTTTTCTTCCAGAATGATTGCTGCAGCGTATTCGCCGGTCAACAATTTGTTTTGAATAGCGGAGTTGCCTTCTTCAACGCGCAAGCCGTTAGCTTTCAGTTTGTCGAAGTATTCCCAACCATATTTGTCAGCCAATGCGCCAACACTTACATAAGCAGTACCGGACAGCAAGGGGTTCGGCATAGCGATTTTGCCTTTCCATTTCGGATCAGCCAAATCGGTCCAGTTTTTCGGAGCATCTTCTGCTTTCAGTTTGTCGCCGTTGTAAGCAATGATCATGTTGCAAACGCGAACGGAGTACCAAGCGCCATCCTTGTCTTTATCAGCGATTACGTTAGCATCTTCTTTGGATTTGTAAGGCAACAGCAAGCCTTGAGCATCCAATTTCAGATAATAGGAAGGGTCAGCAACCATCAATACGTCAGCGCCAACTTTGTTAGCTTTGATTTCGCCGGCAATTTTGGTTTTAACTTTTTCGGTACCGCCTTGGAACCAGTTAACTTTCATGTCGGGGAAAGCTTTTGCCAAGTTAGGTTTGCACATATTGTCGATGATGTCAGGATAAATGGAGGTATATACCATTACTTCACCCTTAACACCTTGTTCAGCTTTCTTGTCACCGCCGCCACAGCCAGCTACTGCTACGGACAATGCTAATAATGCAGCTGCACCTAAAACCCAAGTAGATTTTTTCATTCACGAACACTCCTTTTCAAAATAAGTTTTTATACATAGGCATAGATATTTCTAGACTACTGCTTTTAAAGTTCTCTCTCGCCTGCAAATTTCCTGCTTACAGTTTACAAAATCTTTCACCTAAAATTAAAACTTTTGTCACAGTAACGCTTTAAGCGTAGACATTCCACCACCATATTACAAAACGCATATTTCGTCCTGCTTGGCTCGTTTGCGTCCCGCTATTTATTAACTAAAAAATTCAGTTCCCACGCAGGGATGTAGGGGTGCTTGCGTAAGTAAATTTTGTATTCCGGAACAAGTCTCAAAATCGCCAAAGGCAATCTGAATAAATCAACATCATAATGATAAGCGGCAATAAACATTTTGGGCTGCTGCTTTCTTATGAGCGCTTCGCCTCCTGCCAAAGCCTGCAGCTCCGCTCCCTCAACATCCATTTTAATGTAGGAAACAGGCAAGCCCTGGGCCAAAGCATCAATGGAATTGACGGGGACAAATTTTTTCTGCGTTGCCAAAAATGTAGATTGCCTTCCCCCGCTATCCGAAAAGCCCAGCTCCCCGGCTTCGCTCCACACACCGCACTGGTGCACTGTTATTTTTCCCAGCTGCTCCGCCATGGCAGTAAGCTTCCTATAATTACGGCGGTCAGGCTCCACAGCAATAATGTGCTGATATTTACCATCCACTAAATTTAAAAACTCTTCCACCGTATCGCCATTATAGGCGCCTAAATCCATATACACTTCGTTTTCGCCAAAGGTAAAAAGCTGGCGCAAATCCTCTGCGCGGCTGCTGTCGCAATCAAAAAGGTATTCCACCTTCCCGCTCAGCTTATAGTTCAAAACGGCAGCAAAGGTTTTGCGGGAAAGCTCATCTGCCAAATTAGCATACACCTTTTTTAAAGCGTCCTCATGCTTTGCAAGCCAAGGCAGGCTCACCAGCTCCTCTTCTTCAAAAAGCGGAAGATGGGGCGCCAAGGTTTCGTGCTTCGCCGCCAGCTCCTTGAAGCGTGCCAAAACCTCCTGCCGCTCACTGGCGAAAGCAATGATTATTAAAATGTCCTCGCCAAATTGGGCGATAACTTCGCTATACCTTTGCACCGTAAAGCCGCGGAACTGCTGCCCGCGAACAAACTCGTCGCTGGCGAAGATAGCACTGATTTTTACAGCATGCTCCTCACACCAGTCAACAATTTTATCTGCTCCATTACCCATTCCGTACAAAACGATGGGCTTTGTAGTTTGCTGCATCCGTTCCCAAGCGCTAAGGCTTTCCTTTATAAAATCTAACATAGGTATTCCTCCAAACTTTCTACAATAATTATACACCATCTCTAAATTCACTCAATACTGCTTTAACTATTTGGATACTTATGTTAAAATATACCTTAAACAAAACTCTCGGAGGTTTTATTATGTCCTTACTCGAATCCGGCGAAAACTATTTGGAAACAATCCTTGTTTTAACTCAACGCAACGGCAGTGTGCGTTCTATAGATGTTGCCAACGAAATGAATTTTACCAAACCCAGCGTTAGCCGCGCCATGAGTATTTTAAAACGAGAAGAATACATCCACATGGAAGCTGATGGTCGCCTTGTGCTGACAGAAAAGGGTATGCAAAAAGCTACTTCCGTTTTAGAGCGCCATTTAATTTTAACCCGCTACATCAACGAGGTTTTGGGCGTTTCCCAGGAAATTGCAGAAAAGGATGCTTGCCGCATCGAGCACATCATCAGCCCGGAAACCTTTGAAGGAATCAAAAAACAATTGAAAAAAGCTTGATAAGCACCATTATACTTTGCCCTAAAGCAACTTACCTGCTCAACGTACCAAATAAGTACGTTGCCGCTTCGTAAGTTGCTTTTTTATTCTTTCCATAACTTCTTACGCTTCTACCTAAAATGTTGCGGGCTGCCTCATATGGTTTTAAAAAATATAAATCCATTGTCAAAACTTTTCACAAATGATATAATTTTGCTATTATTATTATTTTAAAGAGAGGATGTTATTGATGCCCTTAGTTATCTCTGCTTTAGTAACTTTTTGGGTAGGTTATCTAATCTACAAAAAGTTCAAACCCCAACCGGTTCTTTTCATGGGCGGTATGGTGTTAATGTATTTGGCCGTAATCTTAGGCTATGGTCAAATCTTAGGCGCAAAGGCTACCACTGGCTGTGCTTTCTTTGATGCCTTTGAATTTATCCGCAAAACTTTCAGCTCCAACGCAGCTAAGCTGGGCCTGAACATCATGGCTGTTGGCGCCTTTGCCCGTTACATGGACAAAATTGGTGCTTCCCGTGCCTTGGTTCGCTTAACCATCAAACCTCTTTTAGCACTCAAATCCCCCTATCTTGTAATGTCCGGCACTTGGGTAGTGGGTATGCTTATCGGCTTGTGCATTAACAGTGCTTCCGGTTTGGCAATGCTTTTGATGGTAACCATGTTCCCCATTTTGATTGGCTTGGGCGTAAGCCGCCTTTCTGCTACCGCAGCAGTGGCTACTACCCTGTGCTTCGACTGGAGCCCCAGTGATACCGGTACCATTTATTCTGCAGAAATGTCCGGCGTTGACCCGGTAATCTACTGGAGCCATTACCAAGTTCCCATCGTTGCAGTTGCTTTCGTTGTTGTAAGCGTGCTGCACTACTTCACCCAAAAATACATGGATAAAAAAGATGGCCATGTGGTTCAACCCATGGAAGTTGAAAAGGTTCAGGACGAAGCAGATAACGCTCCGCTTTGGTACGCAATCCTGCCTGTAATTCCCCTGTCCTTGATTCTTTCCTTCAGCTCTCTGTGGATTACCACCATTAAAATGAATATCGTTATGGCAATGTTCATTGGTCTCTTCATTGGTGTATGCTGCGAATTCCTGAGATGGCGTGACGGCAAAAAAGTATTTGATGATATCCAAACCTTCTTCGACGGCTTGGGTATGCAAATGGCAAACGTAATCACTCTGATCGTAGCAGGCCAAACCTTTGCGCAAGGCTTGATTTCCATGGGCGCTATCAATACTTTAATTGAAGGCTCCAAAAGCTTAGGCTTCCCCCCGATGGCAATGATGCTGGTAATGGTTGCTATTATCGGTGTTTCTGCTATCGTAATGGGCAGTGGCAACGCTCCCTTCTTTGCTTTCGCAGCCCTCACTCCGGCAGTTGCTGCTCACAGCGGCTTGCATCCGGTATTGATGCTCCTGCCCATGCACTTTGCAGCTTCCATCATGCGTAGCTGCTCTCCGATTACTGCGGTTATTGTTGTCTCCTCCGGTATGGGTGGCGTGTCTTCCTTCGATTTGGTTAAGCGCACTGCTATTCCCATGATGGGCGCAATGATTGTAACCATCGGCATGACCTTCTTCTACTACTATTCCAACTGGTGACTGAGCGCCGATTAGCTCACGAGTTGAAAACGAAATGAACAATCGTGACAGCGAAGTTACACATTACTGAGTGCCGATTAGTCACAAACGAAGTGTAGTGAATAATCGTGCAACGAAGGCTATACAAAGCAGAGCAAGCGATTGAACAATAAGCTTGTGTGTATTTTCCTATTTTTAAAAATAACTAAATGCTGCTTCGCAAGAGGCAGCATTTTTCTTTATATGGTATAATTGGTTTAAACAAATTTCTGACCCAAACAAAAACACAAAATCGTTAGAAGTGCCGGAAGGCGCGAAGCAACGCAATTCGTGAAGCGACGGCGTACTAAGCGTACGTCGAGCAAGCGGATGAGTTGCGACAAAGCATAACGGTGCTTATAACGATTTTCTCTGAGAAAGGAAGACAATAAACATGTACATTGTAGACTGCCACTGCGACACCCTAACCGAACTCTATAAAAAGAACTCCTACCTTTACGAAAGCGAGCAGCACTTCGACATCAAAAGAATGATTGAGCTGGGCGGTGGCTTGCAATTTTGCGCCATTTTCGTTCCCACTCACGAGTTTCGTTATTACGGTGGCTTGCGCTATACAATGACTCTGTTGGATAAATACCTGCAGGACATCAAAAGAATGCATGCCGAAGGCATTGACGTACTTCCTATTTTAACCAAGGCTGATGCAGCAGACGCGCTTAACCACAAGGCGGCAACCCTCCTCGCCATTGAAGAAGGCGGCGCCATTGACGGAAGTCTGGAAGCTTTGCGTTGCTTGTACGAGCTGGGCTTGCGTGCTATGACCTTAACCTGGAGCAATCGTAACGACATTGCCGATGGTGTAAACGAGGAAAGCAGCGGTGGCGGACTGACTGTTTTTGGCCGCAAGGTTGTTTCTGAAATGAACCGCTTGGGTATGCTAGTGGATGTTTCCCACATTGCGCCTGCAGGCTTTTGGGATGTAATCAATCATTCCACCAAACCCATCATTGCAACCCACTCCAATGCTAAAGGCTTGTGCCCCCATCCCCGCAATTTAGATGACAAGCAAATTCTTGCCATCAACGAAAATGATGGCTTGATTGGTATTACCTACGCACGCCAATTCTTGAACGACGATATTAACAAGGCTTGCATTGATGACGTTTACCGCCACATTGATTATATGCTGAACCTGATGGGCAACGACGACCACATTGGCTTTGGCAGTGATTTTGACGGCACTACTTTGCCCCACGATATGAAGGGCGTACAGGATTACAAGGCCATCGTGGAATATTTGCAAAGCAAAAATTACAGCGACAGTACTATTGAGAAGATTACTCATAAGAATGCGCTCACACTTTTACAAAAAGTGTTGTAAAAGTGTTATAAGCGCTGTTATACTTTGTCGCAACTCATTCGCTTGCTTGACGTACGTTTAGTACGCCTTCACTTCACGAATTTCATTGCTTCGCGTCTTCCAACACTTCTAACACTTTTTAGTTAGTACCGGTAAAATTTAATTACTCAATTATAACAAAAACACAAGTCACAGTAGAGACTTGTGTTTTTTGTACTTTTCGTGGTGTATAATTTATTTCGTGGAGGTATGAATTATGCATTTAGAAAACATTGCGTTAGTTTTAGAGGGTGGCGGTATGCGTGGTATGTTCAGTGCCGGCGTATTCGAAGGCTTCCTACAAAAAGAGCTGACCTTTCCATATATAACTGCTGTTTCCGCAGGAGCTTGTAATATTTTATCCTATATGTCTAAACAGCCAATGCGTACCCGTAAAATTATTGAAAAGTACGTTGGTACCAAGCCGTATTTTAGTATTAACAACTATTTGCGCACGGGTAGTCTGTTCGGCTGGGATTTTATTTTTAAAACCCTTCCTCAAGAACTGCTGCCATTCGATTACGAAACCTACGCTCAATATCCCGGCGAGCTGCAGGTAGGCACTACGGATTGCAGCACGGGCGAGGCAGTTTGGCATTGCCAAAGGCGGGCAGAAATTGCCTTTAAATCTGTTATCGCTTCTGCTTCCCTGCCATTTTTGGCACCCATCGTTAATATTGATGGACGTCCTTTGCTGGATGGCGCCATTGTCTCTCCCATTCCCATTGACAAAGCCATAGAAGCAGGATACAAAAAATTTATTGTTGTCCTCACTCGCAACAAGGGTTATCGCAAGAAAGGTTCTGTTCCCCGCCTGCTCCTGAAAACCTGGTACAGCAATTATCCCAAATTGTGGGACGCCATGCAAAATAGACCCAAGCTTTACAACGAGCAGTTAGAACGCATTGAGCAGATGGAACGTGACGGCAACCTCGTTATCATCCGTCCGCAAAAGCCTTTGGAAATTGCACGCCTTTCCATCAAGCCGGATAAACTTTTACAGCTTCACGACCACGGTGTTGAATGTGGACTTGCGGCGTACGAAAAAATAATGGAACTATATAATAGGAAGTAAACCTAAAAACATCGCTCTTAAAAATAAAAATATACTTTCTACAAGTTTACGAACGTAGAAAAGGCAGACCAATTATCAGTCACAAAACTAATAATTAGCCTGCCTTTTTATTTTTTCTAAAAAGGTTTTTCCATAACCTCTTTACCTAAAAATTATTCTTCGGAATTTTTAGGACCTAAACCATATTTTTTCAAATAACGATACAGAGTTACGCGGCTAACATCCAGCATATTTGCCAGCTTGCTAATGTTACCGCCAGCAGATTTCCACGCTGCAATGAAGGCATCCTTATCGTACTTCCAAGATTTTTCCAGAGCACGATCGCCGGGCAGCTTAATGTTTTCTGCATCAATGGTGCTGCCGGGAGTGTGGAAGAAAGCTTGCTCGATAACGCCTTGCAGCTGTTTGATATTACCGGGCCAGCTGCAATTGATAAGCAGGCTTACAGCTTCCGGAGCTAAACGCTTAGGCGGCAGGTTATGCTGAGCAGACATTTCCGCAAGAATATGTGTTGCGATAACTTCGATATCCTTTACACGTTCGCGCAGAGGCGGAACGCGCATGGTAGTATCAAGCACCAGCTCGTACAATTTGCGAGAGAACAAGCCCTTGTCAGCCAAACGCTTCAAATTAGAATCGCAGGCAGCAATAACGCGGACGTTAAATTTCTTCACTGCGCCGGTTTCCTTGTTCACGATACCATACAGCAGTGCATCTGCCAGCTTGTCACCCATTTCTACAGGCAGCTTTTCTACTTCGTCTAAGAAGAGCGTGCCTCCTAAAGACAGCTCCAATTTGCCGGCAACAGGCTGGTCACCGCTCATGGAACCGAAGAATTCTGTTTCCAGCTCTTTCAGCGGAGCGTTATTGCATTTAACTACAATAAGCGGCGCAGCAGCACGGGAGCTTGCCTGATGAATACCATGTGCCAAGCGTTGCTTGCCGGTACCCGGCTCGCCCTGCAAAAGAATATTGTTGTCAGTGCGGGCAACGCGGGTAGCTTTGTGCTGCAATGCCAGGAATTCACTGGTTTCGCCAACCATGCTATACAAGCTGTAGCGGGAGCTGTAACCGGTTGCGTGAGCAATAGTAGTTTTCAAATCTTCAATGGACATGGAAAGCACTAAAGCACTTTCAACCTCGCTGCCAACCCTGATAGGCATAACAGTAGTGATATCTTCATAGGTACGGTCTTGGGTAATCCAGGTAATTTCGCGACGGTGAGTGGGAACACCCTTCAAAGCCTTCTTCACCGGAATGTGCTCGTAGTTCAGGAAAACATCTTCCAATTTCTTTTTGCCTTCCAAACGCTTGCGTGCGTTGTCGTTGCAGTATTTAATCTCTGCATCCTTGCCCACCCAATAAACGGATACGGGCAGCTGCTCCATCATAATTTGGTTAATAGTCCAACGCTCCAGCATGGAAAGGTGCTGCTCGATGGAATATTTCATGGTCAAAAGCAGGCTAAGCAGTAAATCATAGGGAAGATCGGTTTGATCCAGACTAAAGAAAGAAATGATGTAGCGAATCTTGCCATCTACACAGATAGGCGCACTGCAGGCATCACCACTGTGCTGGTCTTTAATCCACATTTCAGGACCAAACATTAAAAAGGGTACGTTATGCTCGCGGGCAATGCTAATACTGGAAGTACCAACATCTTCTTCCAAAACGCGCATACCTTGGATATCTTCGATAACACGTTGGAAGAAGGGCAAAGCATAATTTTTGATAACATAACCATTTTCATCAATCAGCAGCATACTAAGGTTGTGAATATTAAAATGCTGCTTGCTTTGCTCGTACAAGCCATCCACATATTTAACAATGAACTCATGAATTTGCTGGTGCGTTTCAATTTCACTCTTGCTCAGCTTGTTCATTCTGGGCAAAGTGTCATGGGGTAAGCCTAAGGCGCGGCAACGCTGCCAGCTTTCTGCAACCCACGGATGCACGTTAGGGTCAATAATTCCCTCTTCCATAAATTTCTTATAATAAGAAGCAAGCTTTTCCTTATTACGTCTTTCACGAATCATTACGTAAACCCTCCTCAAAATCTTAATGCTTCCTAAGATCTATAGTCAGCCTTGCGGCTCATCATCAATACTCAGTATTGTTATAAACATCCCATTTTTTCAGCTTACCCAATTCGCGGGCACTGTATTCTATTTCTGCAAGCAGTCTTTGCTTATCCTTGGGCAAGGTTCCTGCAAGAGAAACATAGTTGGAAACGTGATTACTACGGAACAAGCAATGCTTGTCTTCCGGCAAATTTACGTTTTCCATAATTGTATATAATTCTTCCATCAGCTCACCGGGAGAAAGGGGATTAAACTCTCCTCGCTCGAACTGCTCTAACAATTCGCTGCCACGATAAAGCATCAGGCACAGAGCGCTCCACATTGTGGGCTGAATGATGTTGATTGCCTTGGCGGTCTCTATTGCGTGACGATGAGAACCTTCCTTGCCTGCCAAGCCCAAGATAACCATAATGGAAAGCTTCATGCCGCTGGCAGTAACACGTCTGCCGGCTTCAACAGCCTCTTCGCCGCTAACACCTTTGTTAACAGCCTTTAAGGTGATATCGTCACCGGTTTCCATTCCGTAATACAATAGCTGCAAGCCAGCTTCCTTCAACTGGCGCAGCTCGTCCTCGCTTTTACGCAAAATATCCTTGGGCGCTGCGTAAGAGCTAACCCTTTGCAGCTTTGGGAAAGTATCGCGCAAGGCTTGCAAAATTTTTAAAAGCTTGGCAGTGGGCAAAACCAAAGCGTCGCCATCTGCCAGAAACACTCGGCGCACCTTATCCTTGCCATAATAAGCTGCCAAAGCAATTTGACGGGAAATTTCTTCATCCTTCAATATCTGGAAAGGCACTCCGCGGTACATATTACAATACGTGCATTTGTTGTGAGCACATCCTCTGGTTACACGTAGAATAAAACTGCGCGCTTCGCTGGGAGGTCTAAATACTGGTGTATCGTAAGTGTCGAAAAACATTTTATACCTCTTTAACTTCTATCTCTTCAAAATTGTCAAGGCATTGCTTCCATAAAAATGTTCAGCGCTGAATAAAGGAAGTCAATACTCTTTGTTATAAAAACATTATACTATATTTTGCTGATTTTGTAACACTCTTTAAGTGAACTCTTTGTTACTTTTGATACAGGAATTTTTAGGAAAGAGCTTATAATGTAAAATTGAAGTAAGCCTTGCTAAATACAATAGCCTTTCGTCGCAAATACGTCAACATAATGTAACCCTTCCTTAACAACAAAAAGAAGAGTACCTGCTATAATCAAGGTAGACCAAAAACTTGGTTGTTCCACAAAGGAGGACTTACAAATGGCATTTTTTGAACAAATAAAAGATATGGCGAAATCCGCCAGCGAAAAAACTGAAGCCTTGGCAAAGACCGTAGGCGAGAAAGCAGAGGCAACTATGGAAGTACAAAAATTAAACGCTGCTATTGAGAAGCACGAAGCACGCATGAGAGAACACTACGAAAAAATTGGCGAAGACATGTATAAACACTTTGTAGAGGTTGGTAAAGCGCCTGAACATTTGGTAGATAACTTTGCAGTTGTAGCAGCTTCTATGGCAGAAGTAAACGACCTGAAAAATAAAATCGCAGATATTAAAATGGGTAAATCAGGCTGTGACATTCCCAAAACTACCTGTCCTGCCTGCCACAAGGAAATTTTAGCCAGCGCTAAGTTCTGTCACGAATGTGGCGCACCCGTTGCTAAAGAAAAACCTAGTATTATTGAAGAAGTTAAAGAAGAAATCCAAGAAGCAGAAAAAGTTTATAAGGAAGCACACGAAGAGGCTTTGGCAGCGGAAGAATATCCCCGCTAAAGGCAACGCTTCCTTCCCAAAGGAGGAAGGCACCAATGTTTAGCGACAAACATTCAGAAACAGAAAAGCTTGAAAAAAAGAACAAGCACCATTCTGAAAGCGGTGCGTCTTTAATCAGCGAAGAAATCTTTTCTACTCTCGAAGGCTATGCCATCAAAGGAGCAGAAGAGGAATATATCCCCGATGACAAAAAAGAAAAACCAGAAATCCTTTCAGATATATAAGCTTCAAACATTCTGAAATTCCCCCAAGCAGAAACCCCCGACCTTACAGGAGTCAGTAAGGTTGGGGGTTTTTGTGTTGAAAATAATATTAATAGTTTAAAACATATAAACCTATAAAATTATGACTACGCTCAGGAAAAATCATTTTTTCCAGATGTAGGAGCAAAGCTCCTGCAATACCTTCGGCAAAGCTACAGTCAAGCTTTCCACGTGTACCCGCTCCGTCCGTTGATGCAGGTCTTTGCCCCATGGTCCTAAAAGCAGGAAGGGTATCTGTAATTTTCCCAAGGCTTCCATATCATAGCTGTACAGCTTGCCCCAGCAAGGCATATTCGCCGCCAAAGCAGCGCTGTCAAATTTGGCATCCATTCCCAAATAGCTACAATCGGAAATTCCCATGAAGTATTCCTTACATTTTACTGGCAGCAGTGTTCCGACGTGCTCCACCACTTTCTTGAAGTCTGTCCCCACCAGCTTGCCACTGTTTAACGCAGGGTAATAAGGCGGTGCGAAAGCGGTAATCACTACGGGAACATCCATTCCCACAAAATCAAGCACCTCTTCCATAGCCCACAGGGTAATGCTTGGAAAATCCAGCTGCTCAATCTGTAGCTTTCTTGCCATCCGTCCTTGTAGTCCCTGATAAAAATCCGCAAAGCCTGCCCGCTCTTTGGCGATTTCTAAAAGCTCGCCGTAGGTTAAAACTTTAAGGCTATGGCCACAGCCCTGCTTCGTCATTGCAGCCTGCGCTCCTTTGTTACACGCAGCAACGAACCATTCCATTATCTGCGCCGGAGTTTTGCTAAAGGTAAGAACATTGCAGTAACCGGCAGTACGTCTGGGCAAACTAAAATCGTAGCCAGGCTTCAAATCTCTGGCAAAATTCCACACGGGAGGCACGGTGCTTTCTTCTCCCAAGCTATCGCTAATACTGTAATCTGCTTCCGTCGCGCAGATAATCTCTGCCAAAACGGCAACAGGGTTCACCCCTTGGGGGTAGCTGCCAATTTGTACGGATTTCCCCTGCACTAAAACAACGGGCAGCATTTTGCCAACGCTTCCACTGTAAATAATCTGCTTGCCATCTTCAATACTGTTGGGCTCGCAGTTAATCGCCACTTGGTATTCCAAGCCGTAGCGTTCGCGCAAAGCTTTCAGTAAAGGCAGGCAGCTACGCATCCCTACAGAAAAGGCCTCTTCATCCGGAACGGAGATGAACAAAATACTTCCTGCCTCCGGATTCTGGGAATAGCTTTCCAAAAAGGCAAGTTGTGCTGCGGTGCCCCCCTTCATATCGCAGGTACCACGTCCCCACAACCAGGCTCCGCTTTCCAAATCTGCCTTAGCTTCCGGGCTGAGATCCACCTTCTCCAATTCCTTTACCAAAGCTTCGGGACAAGTCGCAACATTCGCCAAAGCTCCGTACACTTCCGTACTGACAACGTCGTGGTGTCCCATAAAGACTACGGTTTTTTTGCTCTTGCCCTGTACTAGGCCATAAATAGTGCTACGCCCAAAGCAATCATCAGCCGCGGCAAAGGCACCACAATTTTCAGGATGCTCCTTAAAATAGGGCATGCCTTTCAAAAGCTGGAGCAGATAGGCTTCTACCTTTTGCTCTTCTGCAGTGTTGGTAGGGCTATAAATATTTACCAATTCTTTAGTTATATCAATAACTCTTTCTCGAAGCACGCCAATCCCCCGCTCTTAAAAACTTTCCAGCTCATCCAAGTGCATAATGCTCATTGCAGTAAGCTGGGCACGCTCCACAAAGGAAGGTACGAAAACATACTCGTTGTTAGAATGAGGACCAACTCCTGCAGGCCCCATGCTGCAAATCGTGGGCACGCCTTCTGCACAAATGTAATTGGCATCAGCACTACCGCCTACAATCATAGCCCCCAGCTCTGCCTTCCCAAGCTTCGCTGCCTGTGCTTTCACAAATCTATATAATCTGCGCACTTCCTCGGTAGTTTCCATGGGCGGAGTATAAACGTGACTGCCTGCTTCCACCAGCTCGGTAACAGTTCGCTCGTCATAGCTTTTCGCCACAATTGCCTTTACCTTTTCTACAGCCTTGGCAGCCTCAGCCATAGTTGTATAACGAATGTCAAGCTTTGCTTCCGCGTATTCAGCAACTACGTTAGCAAGAGTGCCCCCACTGATTACACCTACGTTACAGCTCGTACCACTGGCGTAATCGTTGACCTCTGCCAAATCGCTAATCTTTTTGCTAAGCTCGGTAATAGCGCTGGCACCTTTTTCCGGCTCGTTGCCTGCGTGGGCAGCAATGCCTTTAATATGCAGCTCCGGTGCCCAACGTCCTTTACGTCCAATAACAACACTACCATTGGCACGGCCA
The DNA here is from genome assembly GCA_017467905.1 of Phascolarctobacterium sp. Classification (GTDB taxonomy): domain Bacteria; phylum Bacillota; class Negativicutes; order Acidaminococcales; family Acidaminococcaceae; genus JAHHUH01. Next base: position 6,986 of record JAFUKD010000016.1, on the reverse strand, counting down.
AGCTCAAAATTAAAACAAGCATCCTTACCTTGGGCAACACGCTTGAAATTTTCCACAGCGTTGGTAGTGGGGTGATTGGTCTCCTCGTCGCCTACGATAAAGATAGTCAAATCAGTTTTGTCGTAGCCATTTTCCAAAAGCGCCTTCACAGCGTAAACAAGTACGGCGATACCGGACTTCATATCCAAAACACCGGGGCCATAGGCAATACCATCCTCAACGCGGAAGGGACGCTTCGCCGCCTCTCCTTTGAAGAACACCGTATCCGTATGACCGCTCAATAAAATTTTCTTTGCACCCTCGCAGGGACGAGTTGCCAAAAGCTGCACAGGTCCTGCGCTTTCGATAAGCTCTACCTTAAATCCAAGGGGAATGAGCTTTGCCGCAATCAGCTCTGCAATTTGGCGCACACCTTCGGGGCAGTCCACACCGCTATCTATATTTACCATTGCCTTTGTAAAATCTAAAATCTCTGCTTCATAAGCCTTAATAGCTTGTAAAATTTTTCCTTCCATAATACAGCTCCCCTCTTACAACACATTCAGAAATTCCCATCATCAATAAATGTTTCATGTGAAACATCCGCTAAAATAAAAATAGGCACAACATTTAATGTCATGCCTAAATTTTACCACATTTCTCTTAGAAAGAATAATATTGTAGAGATAAAAATCAGAAATACTCCACATGACAAATATTGAAAAGCCTATAGCCAAAAACTATCCCCTTTTTAAATGTAGCTACCCATCCAAATGTTTCACGTGAAACAAACCAAATCCCCCAGCCTTACCAAAATAAGGTTGGGGGATTTTTCTTAGTGCTTAATCCCTAGCGCGCTACACTCAATGGTTATGCAATGAAACTACTGCTTATTGCAGCACAGTAACCTGGGTAATACGTAGGCGCGCTTCCACAATCTCGGTCAGCTTGCCACCGCTGGTTTCGATAACATCTGCGCTGATGATGATTTGCATTGCTTCCGTAGCTTCTGCCGCAGTAATACCCTCGCGAGGATCAACCACTGTTACCACCTTGGTATCGCCATCTTCATTTTTAAATACTAATTCTAAAACTTGTTCCATAATATTTCATACCTTTCGTTTTTGTATTTTTGTTTATCTACGTTCCCAATAAATGAGCTTCAATAAAAGCTGCGCTACCGCGCGCCAAAACTTATTCCACATAACTAACACCCTTATTCTTCCACAAGCTCGCTTCTATCGCTGAGCATAATGCTGGACAAAGTATTCGCCATCAAGCCAGCAAGCGCGTTGCCTGCTTCATACAAATTTTCAATGGGCGCAGTTTCCTTAATATCGCTGTAGGTACGGCTTTTAGTTTTTACGCTGCCATCCGCGTTGAAGCCATCCTCCACATTAATTACCAAACTACGTCTAATAAGTTCTTGAACAACTGCCATGTTTAACTATCTCCTTTCAAGCCGCAATCTTGCGGTCAAATAATTCTTTGTACCAAAGCGCCTTCTTACGCAAGGTAACGCCGCCCAATCTGAAATCAGCATTACCTGGCGTACCTGGCAAAAACCATAAATCCCAACGCTTCTGCTCATCATCGCTTAAAGGTCCATAACCATCTACAATGGCAACCTCCGCGTGGGTAGCTACAGCACTAAATTCAATGGGCAATTCCAGCGCGTCCGCCAGAATCGCAATCACCTGTGCTGCCTTTTCAATCTGCATCATAGTTGGCGGGCACTTGCCAAAATCAATACCTTGGGGCAGCCTTCCGGAAAAGCTTGCTCCCACTCCACAACACAGGGCAATGCCGATGCCGTCCTTGTTCCGCATAAAAGTATGGGATTTTTGTTGGTACAGCTCCTGACAGGTAAGATAAATTTCTCCATCCTTGTCAATGTTGATGTGGTAATCATTGTAGGCTTGGCCATAATACCCTGCAGTCCAGTGCAGGTACAAATGCTTAATTTTGCCCTTTGCCCTTAAACCAAGCATGTGCAGCTCTTGGTGTGTAATCGTTACCGGATTTGTTACCAGCAAGCGTATCACCTCCTTTCACTCTTATAGTTGACATTAGCAAGGCAAAAGTGACGTAAATTTTTCTTTTTTTGCAAAAAAATTTTTGGACAGCAATTTTTTAAAATTTTTTCTTGCAAGAACGTCACTTTTCCAATCTCGATGGCAACTATAATAGTGAATCTTCTTTTTTTCTTTTTCTTTTTTTCTTCTGCCATGCCTTCAAACAAAACTGTAAGTTTTGCTCCTTGTTCTAGGAAATATATACTTTAAAGCTTAGAGTTATGTAGTAATAAAAAATGCACACCAACCTAAAGCTGATGTGCATTAAAAAATCAAATATTAAATTTTAAAGGCCTTTTTCAATCTCTTTAAAGCTGACTCATTGTAGTAACGTACCTTTCGGGGCGTACAGTTCAGATTGCGTGCGCTTTCAGAGTAAGTATTATTTTTATAATAAATCTCCTTAACCACATTCAATTCCCAATCTCTTAAAAATAGAATCTCTTGCTCTAAAGCCAATTTGTTTATTAACTTTTGCAAAGGTTCACATTCCTCAACTTGGCTTGCACCGGTTTCACTTTCCAAAAACTTCTCATTGTCCCAACGGACACCCTGCTTCTTCAGCAGACGCAATAAGCGGAAAATTAGAAAACGTCTTATAAGACCTGGAAGCCTTGCAAAATCTTCACCCTTGTAATCGAAAATAAATTCAAAGAACAGCAACCACACAATATTTTCAGCATCCTCTCCAAAGACAGAATTCATGCTATGACGGTGGCTGAGCTTGTAGATAAGTGGGCAAAATTGTTGGCGCAACTGCTCCGCCGCATAAGAATCACCCTGTTGATAATTTTGAACGATAATTTTTAAATCGTCCTCGGAATGCTTTTTAAAACTACTCAAAGCATTACAATTGATACTGCTTTGTTCGTTATTGAAAATAATCTCCTCACTTTACAATATTATGACGGAGCGCCCGTACTGTACTGAATCCAACGTTAGACAATCTCATTATCCACTATATTTTGGTATTTCGCAAGAAATTGACTGAAATTTCTACTGTTTAAAGGAAATTCAGGTATCTTGCTTAAATATTTATATAATTTATTTTTTAGGAGGAAACAAAATGAAAAACCCCATTAACCAAAAGCACCTGCACAACTTAGGAAAGCTTATCAAGGAATTGCGCGAAATGTGCGGACTTAGCCAAACACGTTTGGCAAAATTAGCAGGATTAAGCCGTAGCGTAATATCTGATATTGAGCAGGAAAAACGTTTTCCTAATGCTCTTACCCTGTTAAAATTATGTAGTGTCTTTGAAATCAGCCTGACAGAGCTGTGTTCCGCAGCTTTTAACGATTGGCAGGTTGGTGCTTCCAACAACGAGCGTTATGTTTTACACAAGGCAATGCATAGTTCCATGAACAAGAAGGTTACGGATGTGGCATTGAGTAAATTTAGGAAGAAGTGAGAATTTGAAATTAAAGTGAAATTTTAAAAAGGCATGTCCCTGTCCTGAAAATGTTTCACGTGAAACAATGAGGAACGCGTTGTAATTTCGCAACGCGTTCCTATTTTCTGGTCTTTATGTTAAACTTTACTTAGGTGATAAAGATGGACTGCATGACTTCTGAACAACGTTCTAAAAATATGAAAGCAATAAAAAGCCACGACACAAAAATTGAAGTGATTTTACGTAAAGCACTTTGGCACAAGGGCATACGCTATCGCAAAAATTTTAAGGTGTGTTCCTGTAAACCGGATATTGTGCTGACAAAATACAAGATTGCTATTTTTTGTGATGGTGATTTTTGGCATGGGAACGATAAATATACAGTAAAAAATAATGCCAAATTTTGGAACGAAAAAATTAGAACAAATGTTGAACGAGATTTGAGAAATACTATTGAACTGCGTGATAATGGTTGGACAGTATTAAGATTCTGGGGCACAGAAATAAAAAAAGACTTGGACAAATGCGTTAGTGAAATTTTAAATACAATACTAACTAAAAGAAGGTAATTCAAAACGAATTACCTTCTTCCATTTATGCATCAAACCTAATCTGTAGATTAAGATTCATATAATATTGTCCGTTCTCTTTATAAATCTTCGCATAATCATGACGTTCTGTACTCGCAGCTTCTAACTTGGTAGTACGCAGAAGATACTCTTCAAACGCATTGCGATTTCTAAGATAATAAGCCAAAATATCTCCATCAACCTTGACTATTATATAACCTCCATTAGCTTCGTCTATGCCATCCCATTCTTTTGAAGGCAACATACCCAAAGCTGCCGCACATAATAACTTTTTATATTTATAATTATAAATTTTATTATTACGATAGCCCACAGGATTTCTTTCGCAAATACAATTTATCAATTCATCAGACTTAGTAATATTATCAAAATAACGATAAAGCAGTATATAACTCATAATTTCAGGCATCCTGCTATCTATCATTTCCAGATTATCATTAAAAACAAAATTTTTCATTTCAGAAAACTTTATTTCAGCATTGACAGCTCTTAATAAATTCATTCTGTCCTTAATTTTATTCTTAGTATCAATGGCATTAACTTGATCCATAATAGCGTCATCAATACCATGAATAACATAAGTCCAATTAGTTGCTTTAGAAGCATTTAGTAATGTGGACGGACCACCTAACTGACTCTTTATTGAAAATCCATCAGTTTCTCTAAAGCCCGTATTCACATCAATAATTTCTAAAATTATATCTGCTTTTTGAGTGTTTTTTGCCTTTAATTGCTTAACGTATATATCTTCAAAGAATAGTTTGAGGTTGCCTACTTCGTTTAATTTGATATTACCGGTTTTTGAACTTGTCAATGTATGGTACAAACAAACTGCATTAACATCAAACTCTTCAACGCTAACTTCTTTTATAAATTGCCCATTATGAAAAATTTTAATTATAGATTCTTTTTCGTCAGCAGTATAGTAATCGTATATACCATCCTCTTTCTCTTCACGTCTGATTTTGATTATAGGTAAATACATACTCTCACTTAATCGCTCTAATTTTTCATCCGCCGCATAAATACGACCATCTTTTAACAATTTCATGAAAGCATATATTTCAGACCATTCACCTTTATTCAAACTAACTTCTTTATCTGTCATTTTTTATTAGCACCTCTTTAACTTTTTTAGCTATTTCAGTAATTACCGGTACGGTAACACTGTTTCCGAACTGCTTATATAAATGAACATCAGCTAAAGGTAATTTAAAATCATCGGGAAAGCCTTGTAAACGTGCCCACTCTCTCGGTGTCATCTTACGAATACCGTCTCTATTTACTTCTCCTTTGATATGCGTAACGGGAGTAAAGTCAGTTAACCTCTTATCAATGATTAAATTGCGTTCTCTACCCATACCACCACAGACAATAGCACCTGCCACTCCATCCAATGATCTTATTTCATAGCCAAACCCATTTCCTTTTGCAAGATGTCTTGCTTTGTGACGTTGTAGTGTACTGATATATGTTGTACTAAGATAATATTTTACGCTTACTTCTCCCTCCTCTAAAATATCAGCAATTACTCTTGTGCTGTCAGTTGCTTCCGGAAACTCAAAACTGCTAGAATCTAAATCATTACGAAAAGCAACAATATATATTCTTTCCCTATTTTGGGGAACACCAAAATCTTTACTATTCAAGATTTTATGATAAACATTATAGCCTAAATCCTCAAAAGTTTTTGTTATTATTTTGAAAGTTCTACCACGATCATGAATAGTCAATCCTTTAACATTTTCACAAAAAATAACTTTAGGTTTATGTTTCTCACAAATACGAGCAACATCTAAAAACAATGTTCCTCTGCACAATCCTTTATAGTCATCTTCAAAGCCTTTTCTTGCTCCAGCTAGACTAAATGCTTGGCAAGGAAAACCAGCCAGACAGATATCAAACTCCGGCACATCAACAGCTTCTATTTGGGTAATATCTCCTGCTATATCAAATTCATCCTCAAAATTTGCTTTATAGGTTTTTTGTGCATAACTATCCCATTCACTAACAAAAACAGTTTTTATATTATTTCCAAACGCATTATCAAACCCCAAGCGAATGCCACCAATACCAGCAAAGAGGTCAATACTTCTATACTTCATACCATATTCCATTCCTTCAAATAAGTTAAGTTCTATTGCTTGCATCGTAGCACCAATTAAAGAATTATAATTTTGCAACACTATTCACTGCGCCATTTTATTATATCAAACTCTTTTCTCATATAACAGAAAAACTTTATGTTATATCATATTTCTTGTAAAAGTAAATGAATCCTACATTTTAAAACCTGCTATACTAGCAACAAAAAACTTCCATGAGCCCATTAGCATATGGAAGTTTTACTTTTATTCTCCCCTTTCAACCACTCAACTATCGGTTTATCTGCTTCTGCCCAGTCTAAAGTTTACAGTTCTTCCACAGGCAACCACTTAAAAGAAATATGCTCCTTCATCACAAAGTCTGGTTTAGCAAGCTTGCACTTACAGGAGTAAAATTTTCTTTATTATAGACGTTCTTGTTTTAAACTTTTGTTTGATTTATTTTGATCATTTTGATAAAATATCTACAGGCACTACCAACGGTAGGCGGTTAGCCCTCGCAAGAGGGTTTTGCTTCCCTCTTGGCTTTATGCAAGGGAGTGATTCCCATGACTATCTTAGAAGTTATTGCTATTATAGGCATTGTCCTTACAGCTCTACAAATAGGGTTTCTCATCGGTAACAAAGCAAAAAAATAATCGCCTCAGCTCTCGAAAAACTTGGCGATTACTTTTTGCTAAGAATTTAAAGGGCTAACCGTCTCTGAGGTGAACCCCAAATTTTGGACAATAAAAACCCTTTTATAGACCTATAATGTTTTTGAAAGCCTCCCGATATTCAACTGGAGACATCCCGTTTAATCTTAACTTTATACGCCTATTATTATAATACTCTATATAATTAT
>JAFUKD010000005.1 GCA_017467905.1 Phascolarctobacterium sp. | reverse complement strand
TGCCGTTTTAGCTTTCTGAAGTAAACTCTTATAGTGAGATTTTCTTTTTTGCTCTCCTTGCTCTTCTTCTTTTGTTGGTTTTCTTCTTCTCGTTCCTCTCGTTTTTTCTTTTGCCATGTTCAAGCAAAGCGTAGCTTTGCCACCTTGTTCTAAAGTATGTAGTAACTTAAAGTTATACGGTATTAGTTATGTGCTTGTGTAGAAGTGAATAATTTTTCTCTAAAGCTTACTGTGAGGTATTTACCAAGAGTGCTTACAAATTGTTAACGAAGCTTTAAGCACTGACAAGTAACGTAGTTAGGCTTACGTCGAACAATAGTAAGTCACTTCGGGTAGTAACTAAATTCGAAGAGGACAACTGAAACGAAGTGTCTTTACGGGGGGGGACTACTGTGCCATAATGTCTATAAAGTTACTATTCAAAATTTATTGCTTTCCCGCAACAAGCAAAAAGCTTCGGTTGTTAGTGGTAATTTAAAGGCAGCTTAACGCTCCTTTTAGAATAAAAATATCGCTGTCCGCATATTCGCTTCGCAGTTTCTAGAAGCTTTTAGAAAGTACAGCTCAGGATGCGGAGCTTCGCGATATTTTCTTGAATATGTGTCGCTGCTTTTTGCTAATCGTTGCTTAGAAAGCAAGTAAATTTTGTTCATAGGTAAGGCTTCACCTTTGGTGGACATGAGAAATGAGGCTCCCTTTTGAGGGAGCTGGCGCAACGAAGTTGTGACTGAGGGAGTTTGGTTATATTGCTTCTCGGCAAGCGGAAGCTTTGTAATAAATATATTACTCTAATTTTTGAAAGAGGTGTTTTTCTATGAGTAAAAAGATGTTGAAAAGGAGCTTGGCACTTGGTGCGTTGATGGCGTTTGTTATCACTGGTAGTGCTATGGCGGCAGAAATAACAACGCAAGCAGAGGCTTATATAGTTAATGGACAAGACGATGTGAATTTAGAAGGCAGAATTTATGCAAATCAATGCAATATAAATATAGAAGATATAGATACTTTGACTATAACTAGTGGAGATAATACTGCTATTTATGCGAGAAGTGTTGATGAAGATACAGAAGCCAAAATTTCAGTTAAAGTTAATTATCTCAATGTTTATGCAGACGGTACTTATGGCATAAGAGCTGCAAGTCTAAATGATGGAGGAAAGACATTTTCTCAAAATAGTTTTATAAGTTTGGGAGAAGAAAATAATCCTATTTCTAAAATTTTTATTGAAACACCTAATGGATATGGTTTGTATAGCGGAGGGAGGCAAGATATTAGTAGGATTGATGTTTTTGCCAAAGAATTATATATTGAAAGTGGATCTGGTGCAATAAAAACGTATAGAAGCGGTGAAGGGATTTTTTTAGGTTCTGAATTAAAACCTATTGAAAAAATTAGCCTTCTTAATAATAATTCTGGGAATTATACGGTTACGTCCTTTGCTGGTCCCATTTCTATTTTTGGCGATGAAGTTTTAATAGAAAATAAAGCTGGTGGAACTGCAATTCATTTAACTAACGATGATATTAATATTAAAAGTAAAAATCTTACTATAAATGGTGATATTACTACGTATGAATATCAGATAGGGACTGAAGAAAAATTATATACTGTTAATATAAACAAAGATTTTGAGGATGGTTTAGTACGCATTAATGGCAATATAAATACTACTAGTACTAATAATAAACCAATGACCGGAGTAAATATTACTCTGGGTAAAGAAGGTTCTTTTTTGAAGGGAGCGGTTACCGACAACAATGGTAAAGCGACCCTTAACATGAATCCTGGTACTATTTGGGAAGTTACTGGTGAAAGTAACATTAATAAAGTAGCTGGCAATCAAGGTATCCTTAAAGTTGATGAAACAGGAAATGTTTTGGTTGAAGTAACCAATGGTCAGGATGCAAAAAACTTTACTCTTATGGGTAGCAAAGAAGCTTCTGCAAGTTTAAATGGCGATGATCTTGCTGGAGAATTAGATAATCTTGCTAAAACTGTAAGTGGTATTAATTTTGCAAGCTACGAATTTGAAGAAGGTGCTGCATTAGGTGCTATTGAAGCTTACCAAGAAAATGGTGTGTGGAAAATCACTGAACGCACTAATGTAACCAACTCTAATATTAGTGATGTTGCCGCTCTTGGTCTTATGGCTTGGCGTGCAGAAAACAACGATATGAACAAGCGCCTTGGCGAGTTGCGCAATTCTAACGGAGAGCATGGGGTTTGGGTCCGTATGGTTCGCGGCGAAAGCGAATACAACAGCGTTAAAAATCAATATAACACTTACCAATTAGGCTATGATGAAAAATTAAGTGTTGATAAATCTTGGACTGTTGGTATGGCATTAACTTATACTGATGGTGAAAGCAGCTTTAATGGTGGCAATGGTGAAAACAAGCATAAAGGTTTAGCAATTTATGGTAGCAAGCTGAATGATGATGGTAGCTTTATTGATTTGATTGCTAAATATGCACGTTTAGACCATGATGTAGAAGTTGGAACTGAAAAAGGCGATTATGAAGCAAATGGTTACAGTGTAAGTGCGGAATATGGCAAACGTTTCCAACAAGGTAATGGTTTGTGGGTTGAACCGCAAGTTGAATTAACCTATGGTAAAGTTGGCAGCGCTGATTATATGATTGGTAAAAATAGAGCTGTCACTCACGAAGGTATGGAAAGCTTAGTTGGTCGTGTTGGTTTTAGCCTTGGTAAAGATATTAAACAGGGCAATGTGTATGCTCGTGCTTCTTATCTGTATGATTTTGAAGGAGAAACTGAAGCTTCTTATACTGATGCAATCGGTAACGTAAGAAATATCAACGATGACCTCGGTGGCGGCTGGTGGGAAGTTGGCGTAGGCGCTAACATTAACCTGTCCAAAGCAACCTACATCTATGCTGATGTTGAAAAGACCTTTGGTGGCGAGGTAGACACCAACTGGCAATGGAACTTGGGCGTAAGATACAGTTTCTAATTTCATAAAATACATGAACAAAAAAGACTCCGCAACGCGGAGCCTTTTTTGTTGTTCAGACGAAAATTCACGTGGATTTCACAACTATCCTAAAAAAATAGGGGTGTTTTACAGTTTTTGTTGAATAGTGATGTAGAGATTCCTGATAGTCGGTTCCTCCTTGGCGGGAGGTGATGGCAATGACTACCTACGAAGCGCTGTCTTTAATGATTGGTTTCGGTATTCTCGTTGCTACTATTATTTCTGTATGTAAGTAAATTAGCTTATAAATGAAATAAGACCGTCCACAACGGTTGTGAACAGCCTTTCTTTCAATTACTAAACAATGAGGAGAGAGCTGACGCACCAAATATCAGGAATCTCTCTTGTTATATTATAACATATTATTAATTTTTTACAAGTGCTGTATTACAAAGCGGTATTTTAAAAAGGTAAATCCCTCGTTCGGAAATTGAGCGAGGGATTTTGTAGTTTAATTTTTGTATTTTAGTTAGATGTTGTAAGGGGATGAATTCAATCTTTTAGGGAGTGTGAATAAATTGCCGGCGACTTGCCTGCTTCCGTAATGTGGGGTGTAAGAAGCATGATTACTTCTGTTTTAGCCTTACGTTTGCTACGGTTTTTGAACAGCTCGCCAAAAATGGGAATGTTAGAGAGCAGGGGAACCTTTTGGATGCTGCGCTGCTCTTCTTCGCTAAGCAAGCCACCAATGATTAGGGTTTCGCCATTTAGCATGCGCACGTTGGTATCTGCGGTACGACTGGTAATGCGGTAGTTTTTCATTTCACTTACCAACGTGGGGGTACTTACTTCTGTATGGACGGTGGCAGTAACCATTTTCCCATCACTGCTGACAATGGGGGTATAGGTTAGCTTAATGCCTGCGTCCAAATATTCTGTGGTGGTGTAGCTGCCCGTACTGTTATGCTTTTCAGTTTGGACGGGGATGTGGTCACCAATGAAGATGCTGGCTTCACGTCCCGGAATGGTTATGATGCTTGGTGTTGCCAATAGCTTGGCTTTACCTTTGGCGAAGAGGGCATTTAAGGTGGCGTTAAATTTAAAGGAGTAGCCTCGCCAAAATTTAAAGTTGCCTCCGTAATTATTGGTGTCCTCAGAATCATAGTCATTATTATTTTGATAGTCTTCGTTTTGGGGAATTTTATCCCAATTCCAGCTTACGCCTAAGTTTTTACTGTCTTCTTTGTTGAGGGCAATGACCTTGGCTTCTAAGGTTACCTGCTTGGTGGCAATGTCAAGCGTCCTAACAGCTTGGAGCAGTCTTTGTCCTTCGGGCTGGTTACCTTTGAAGATGATAGCGTTAGTGATGGCATCTACCGCTAATTTATCGCCGCCAAAAATGTTCTGCAGGGATTTGGAAACATCTTGGGCTCGTGCGTAATTAAGCTTCACTACCAGAATATCCTTCTTGCTTTTGGTTGAGTTCTGTTGTTCTGGTATTAGGGTGATGTCATTTTGGGTGTAGGTTTCTGGATTTTGGGGAGCGATAAAGGGGTTACGCTCTATTTTTTGAGTTGTTCCTGCTGTGAGAGAATCTTTTGGCTGCGTTTGAGCTTGTGCGGTTGAGAAGGCACAGCTGCAAATTAAAACGCAGGCAAGAAGTGTACTGTTTAATTTTTGAGAAGTTTTGTTGCGGTAAATAGCGTTCTGCATGAAGGCTTACCTCTTTTCTAAAAATTAAACTACTACAATATTGTAAAGCATTTTCTAAGACTACGCAAGAATTTTAAGAAAAGAGGAAAAATTATAGTTAATTTCTTGTTATTGGGGGAATCTATGATAAAATGGACATAACTTAATTAGATAGGAGGTATGAAATCCTGTGAAGCTAAGCAGATTAGCAGTGCAAAATGTTTTTAGCAGTCAACTAACAGGAGAAGTACAGATAATTAAGTTCGTCAACAATTTGCTGGAGCTTGCCCTGATGCAGGGTGCTAGCGATATTCACATTGAGCCTTTAGAAAAGGTAACGAGGGTGCGCCTGCGCATAGATGGCTTTTTGTACACAGCCTTAGAGGTGGCAGGCAGTAACCACAATGCCATTGTTTCCCGCATTAAAATTATTAGCAGTCTTGATATTGCGGAAAGGCGTTTGCCCCAGGACGGGCGTGTGGATTTAGAAATAGGTGGGCGCAAGGTGGATTTAAGAATTTCTACCTTGCCGGTTATTCATGGGGAAAGGGTTGTTATCCGTATTTTGGATAAGGCTCAGGGCTTGCTTAATTTGCAGGGCTTGGAGTTTGCAGAAGCCAATCTTAGTGCGTACAGGAAGATTATCAGCGCACCCCACGGAATGATTTTACTTACTGGGCCAACCGGTAGCGGCAAATCAACCACTTTATACGCTACCCTGGCACAGCTCAACGATGAAACAAAGAACATTATTACTATTGAAGACCCGGTGGAGCGTACCTTGGAGGGAGTTCAGCAGATAGCAGTCAACAATAAGGCTGGACTTACCTTTGCTACAGGCTTGCGTTCCATTGTCAGGCAGGATCCTAATATTATTATGGTTGGGGAAATCCGTGATAAGGAAACTGCCCGCATTGGGATACAGGCTGCCTTGACGGGGCATTTGGTTTTCAGCACCCTGCATACTAATAATGCCATTGGTGCCATTACCCGTCTGCTGGATATTGGCATTGAGCCCTTTCTTGTTGCCGCTGCCCTGCGTGGTGTGGTTGCCCAGCGTTTGGTGCGGAGGATATGCCCCCATTGCAGGGAGCAGTACCCTGCCAGCGAGGCAGAGCTTGCAATTTTAAGGCGTGAGGCTGGCACAAGGCTTACTTTATACAGGGGAAGCGGGTGTGAGCAGTGTAATTACACCGGTTACCAAGGGCGGTTGGCAGTGCAGGAGGTTTTACCCCTGACGGAAGAGCTGCAGAACCTAATAGCTAAAGGTGCAGAAGAGCAAGCCCTACTTGCCCAAGCTGTGAAGAATGGTTTTACTACAATTAAAGATGATGGCGTGGCGAAGGTTTTGGCAGGGCATACTACCCTGCAGGAGCTGCTGCGAGTTGCCTATTGCTAAGGCGGTGCGGTATGGAACTTTTACAGGCTTTACTGATGGAAGCACGGAAGCTTAACGCTTCTGATATGCATGTTACCGCCAACGAATATGTTACCCTGCGCATTAACGGCAGGCTTTGCAAAACGAAGTTCCTGCTTACGGCAGAGCAGGTGCTTTTAATGAGCCAGGCGCTTTTAAATAGCAGCCTGCAAAAAATATTATTAGAGCAGGGCGAAGCAGACTGCGCCTATGTAGATGGTGCAGGCATGCCCTACAGAGTGAACCTTTCTAAAAGCGAGGGGCGTTATGTAATTGTAGTGCGCATTATCCGTAAGGAGGTGCCTACCTGCGAGGAGCTGCTGCTACCGGAAGCAGTGCAGAGCTTTACCGGATTGCAGCAGGGCTTGGTGCTTGTGTGCGGTGCTACGGGCTGTGGCAAGAGCACAACCTTGGCAGCGCTAATAGAAAAAATAAATTGTGAGCGCAGGGTACACATCATTACCCTGGAGGACCCCATTGAATATAAATATGTAAATAAAAAGGCACTCATTCACCAGCGCGAGGTGGGCAGGGATACGGCAAGCTTTGCCAGTGGCTTGCGCAGTGCCTTGCGCCAGGACCCGGATGTGATTTTAGTAGGAGAGCTGCGGGACAGGGAGACCACCGCCGCCGCCCTTACTGCTGCGGAAACAGGGCATTTGGTTTTCGCTACGCTACATACTAATGACGCGACGGGTGCTGTGAATAGAGTTTTAGACCTTTTTGACGAGGGCAGGCAGCTTATCCGAAGCCAGCTGGCAGAGGTTTTGCAGGGAATTGTGTGTCAGGAGCTTTTACTGAGGGCTGACGGCAGCGGCAGGGTGGCAAATTTTGAGGTGCTCATCCTTACGCCGGCGTTACGCAGCCTGCTTCGGGAAGGGCGTACTCACCAGATTACCAGCTACCTGCAAACCGGAAGGCAGCAGGGTATGCTTACCAAGGCAGAACACCGCAAGCTTTTATTAGAGAAAGGTTTAATTTAAATGCAAACTCCCACGGAATAGCTGCCACTGGCTTCTTAACTGGAGCAGTGGTGCTGTGGGAGTTGTTTTGTTGTATTTGATATGATATAATTAGCCGAATAAAAATGTTCATTTTGAAGGAGACAGCAATGTTAGGCAATATTAGCGGTGTACGCAAGCATAGTTTGGCAGAACAGGCAGGCATTAAAGCCGGCGAAAAGCTGTTAAGCGTTTGTGGTACTCAGGTAAAAGATATAATTGAACTTAGCTTTTACGCTTCTGATTACGAGGTGGAGCTGGAAATTGAAGATGCAGCAGGTGTAAAGCGCCTTGTAACCATTGCCAAGCATCCTGACGAGGACTTGGGATTGGAGTTCGAGTCCGCTGTTTTTGATAAGGTTAGTACCTGCTACAATAACTGCATCTTCTGTTTTGTAGACCAGATGATTCCGGGCATGCGCCCCGGTCTTTATGTGCGTGATGACGATTACAGGCTTTCCTTCCTGTACGGTAATTTCATTACCCTTACTAATATGAAGGAAAGTGATTTTGAACGCATCATCAGCACCCATATGTCACCCCTGTATGTTTCCGTACATGCTACGAATCCGGAGGTGCGCTGCCAAATGATGCACAACCGTTTCGCCGGCGAATTGATGGATAAGCTGCGCCGCTTGTTGGATGCAGGTATTCAGGTGCATACCCAAATTGTGTGCTGTCCTGGTTATAACGATGGCGAGGTTTTGGCAAAATCCTTTGCTGATTTATACGCTCTGCATCCCGGCGTGCTGACTATGGCGATAGTTCCTGTTGGCTTAACAAAAAACAGGGAGCACCTGCATCCCTTACGCACCTTTACCAAGGAAGAGGCTGCTGCCATTGTGGATATGGTTACCCCGTGGCAGGAACGCTGCCGTAAGGAAACAGGCAAGAGCTTTGTGTATTTGGGTGATGAATTTTACCTGCTGGCGGAAAAGGAGCTTCCTCCTGCTGCCTGGTATGATGGCTTTCCTCAACTGGAAAACGGCATTGGACTTACCAGCAGCTTCCTGATTGAGTGGGAGGAAACCTTAAAGCTGCTGAGCCAGGCTCAGGCTGCTGCCCCTGCTGTAATACCCGTGGGGGAAAGTGCTTACAAGGTGTTGAAGCCCTTGCTGGATGCTTTTAATGAAAGGTACAAGGCACAGCACAGGCTGATTGCAGTTAAGAATGAATTTTTCGGCGGCAAGGTAAATGTTACCGGACTTTTGGTAGGCGGCGATATTTTAGGCGCTGTTTCTTCCAGTGACCGGGTTATTTTGCCTGCTGTTGTTTTGAATAAGGATAGTTTGTTCCTTGATGATATGTCCTTTGAGCAATTTAAGGCACGTTACGGCGGTAGCGTAGAGCTTGCCGTTGGTGCGAAGGAATTGCTGCATTTGCTTACGGTTCCGAAGGAGGGCTGATTATGCTGCAGGTTTATACCGGAACAGGTAAAGGAAAGACCACTGCTGCTTTGGGCGTTGCCTTTCGTGCGGCAGGCTACGAGCTGAAAACCATGATGTTTTCTTTTTTGAAGGATGACCCCAGCTATGGCGAGGCAAAAGCGGCAGGTGTTTTGCCGGGCTTTGTGCTAAAGCAGGTTGGGCGTGATGAGTTCGTTAATTTTTACGACCCGGACCCCATTGATTTACAAATGGTGCGCGACGGATGGGAGCTTGCCAAGAAAGCAATTACCAACCGCGAGGCAGACATCTTTATTTTAGATGAGCTGAACATTGTGTTGGCAACCAATATGCTGTCTACAGAAGAGGTGGCAGAGTTTTTGCTGCAGCACAAGAATGATGTTGAAATTATTTTGACAGGGCGTGGTGCTCCTGTGCAAATTATGAATATAGCAGATTTAGTGACCGATATGAAAGAGGTTAAGCATTATTTTTCCAAGAGCGTTACCTCCCGTAATGGTATCGACCACTAAAATTAAGGAGAGAGTAGAATGGGAGAACCAATAGTTGCCATTGTTGGCAGACCTAATGTAGGTAAATCTACATTATTTAACATTTTTGCAAACAGCAGAATTTCCATCGTTGAGGATACTCCCGGTGTAACCCGCGATAGATTATACGCAACCGCTGAATGGCTTGACCATGAATTTATGATGGTTGATACCGGTGGTATCGAAATTATGAACGCGGATGCCATTGCCGTTTCCATCCGTCAGCAGGCGCAAATCGCCATCCGCGAGGCAGATGTTATTCTGTTTGTTTGTGATGCCCGTTCCGGCATCAGCACCGAGGACGCAGACGTGGCGAAAATTTTACGCCAGTCTAAAAAGCCCATTGTATTGGCAGTCAATAAGGCGGATTCTCCCAAACAGGAGCTTAATGTGTACGAGTTCTACAACCTGGGTATTGGTGAACCCATCCCTGTTTCCGCAGCCAACCATTTAGGCTTGGGTGATTTGCTGGACGCAGTTGTAGCTAAGTTTGGCGACAAGAACACATTTGGCGAGCCGGAAGACGAGGACGAAATTAAGGTTGCCCTTATCGGACGTCCTAACGTTGGCAAATCTTCCATCTTTAACGCTTTGGTGGGCGAGGAGCGTTCTATTGTAAGTAACGTGGCGGGCACTACCCGTGACGCCATTGATACTCCTGTAGTGCGTGACGGCCAACGCTATTTGTTCATTGATACTGCGGGCATGCGTCGTAAGGCAAAAGTTGATGAACCCATTGAAAAATACAGCATTATGCGTTCCCTGCGCGCTGTTGACCGTTGCGACGTTGTCCTGATGGTTTTTGATGCAGTGGAAGGCGTAACTGAACAGGATAAAAAGATTGTTGGCTATGCTCATGAAGCCGGCAAGGGCGTAATCCTTGTAGTCAACAAGTGGGATTTGTACGAAAAAGATAATTCTTCCACCCTGCGTTATACCGAAATGCTGCGCAAGGAGTTAGTGTTCCTGCAGTATGCACCTGTTGTGTACGTTTCTGCAGTAACCAAGCAGCGTATCCACCGTTTGCCTGAGGTTATCGCCTACGCCGCAGAGCAGAACGCAATGCGTATTTCTACCAGCGTGCTGAATCAGGTTATTGAAGATGCAGTGGCAATCAATCCCACTCCTACTGAACACGGCAAGCGCTTAAAGATTTTGTACGCAACTCAAGTTAAGATTAAACCGCCTACCTTTGTTATTTTTGTTAACGAACCGGAAATCATGCACTTCTCTTATCAGCGCTATTTGGAAAACAAACTGCGTGAAGCCTTCGGCTTCGAGGGAACTCCCATCAAGATGATTATTCGCGGTAAAAATGAAGATGAGTAAGATTGGAGATGGGATAGAAAATGTTAGGTAACGAAGTAGGAGTGCTTCACTATGTCTTAGGCTACGCCCTGGGACATCTCTTTGGCTCCATTCCCTGCGGCTTGTGGATTGTACAAGCCTTCCACGGTATTGACATTCGTGAATATGGCAGTAAGAACATTGGCACTACCAATGTGTACCGCACTGTTGGCGGTAAAACTGCAGCCTTGGTTATGGCAGCGGATATGATTAAAGGCATTGCTGCTGTTGCGCTTATAAATTATCTTTTTCACGACCACATGCTTAATGTAGTGACTGCCCTAGGTGCTATCTTAGGGCACAGCTATTCTCTGTTCCTGGGTTTGAAGGGGGGCAAGGGTGTAGCGACAGGCTTAGGCCTTTTGCTTTACATGATGCCGGAAGCTTCCTTGATAAGCTTTGGTGTATGGTTCGTCATTGTCTTGGCAACCCGTTATGTTTCCTTGGGCTCCATGGTGGCAGCCTGCACTACTCCTGTTTTAGCGTGGTATTTTGGTTATCCTATGTCCTATGTGTGCCTGGCAGTGCTTTCTGCTTTCTTCATTGTTATCCGTCATGCGGAAAACATCAAGCGTTTGCTGAACGGTACGGAAAGCAAGATTAAAGCTGGCAAGGCAGAGGATCTGAAAAAATAAAGAGTGCCTTTTTACAGTTGTGTAAATTTTTTAACAAGTCCCTAAAGCAAGACGGGGACTTGTTTTTTAATTATACTGAATTTTTTGAGGAAGTTTCTTGTTTTTATCAACACAGCATATGTACATTTCAAAAGAACAGTGCTATAATAACCGTAGTAAAAATTTATTACAAGTAAATTTAAGGAGGAAACAGTATGGCTGAAAAATCTACCTTTTATTTAGTGCGTGAGGAAATTCTTCCCGAAGCAATCAAGAAAACTATCAAGGTTAAGGAAATCCTGAAAAGAGGCGAGATCAAAACCATCAACGAAGCTGTTGAGAAGATGGGCTTGAGTCGCAGTGCTTACTATAAATATAAAGATTATGTTTTCCCGTTCTATGAAGCAAGCAAGGAAAAGATTATCACTCTTTCCTTATTGCTTGAACATAAATCCGGCGTGCTTTCCAAGGTGCTGAACACCGTTGCAGATGACAGCGGCAGCATTATGACTATTAACCAAGGTATTCCCCTGCAAGGCGTTGCGAATACTACTATTTCTATTGAAACCAAAAATCTTACTATTGACTTGGAAGCTTTGCTGGACAAGCTGCGTATGATTGATGGCGTAAAACGCCTGGAAGTTTTAGGACAGGTATAATCTGAAAAATTTAGAAATACTGGAGGGGTCCGAATTGAAGGATTTTGTTAATGTTGGATTATTAGGCGCCGGAACTGTTGGTGGCGGCGTATTGCACGTATTAGAAAGAAACAGTGCAGATATTGCAAAAAAAGTTGGTAAGAATATTAAGATTACCAAGGTTTTTGGACGTGCATCTGAAAACCTGCAGGAAGTATATGGCGATGGTTATTTTTACACCGCCAATGCTGACGATATTTTAAACGACCCTGAAATTGATATAGTGGTAGAGCTGATGGGTAGGGAACACCCTGCCAAAGAATTTATGGCTCAGGCGTTGGCTAATGGCAAGAGTGTTGTTACTGCCAACAAGGATGTTGTAGCTAAATATGGCAAGGAGCTGTTTGCCCTTGCCCAAGAACATGGCTGTGATTTTATGTTCGAGGGCAGTGTTGCCGGTGGTATCCCCATCATTCAGGCTATGAATTCATCCCTTGCGGCTAACAAGATTAGCTCCGTAATGGGTATTATGAATGGTACTACCAACTATATGTTAAGCAAAATGTCCAAGGAGCATATGGGTTACGCAGAGGTTTTGAAGGAAGCTCAGGATAAGGGTTACGCTGAATCTGACCCCACTGCTGATGTTGGCGGCTTTGATGCTGCCCGTAAGGTAGCTATTTTGGCTTCCATCGCCTTTAATACCCGTGTGAGCATGGACGATGTGCGTATCGAAGGTATCGAAAAAATTGACTTGGTAGATATCAATTACGCAAAAGAGCTTGGTTATGCCGTTAAGCTTTTGGGTATCGCTAAGAACGACCCTGAATATGGCATTAGTGTATGCGTGCATCCTACCATGATTCCCGAAAGCCATCCTCTGGCAAATGTTAATGATGCTTATAATGCTATCTTCGTAACCGGTGATGCTATTGGCGAAGCGATGTTCATGGGCTTGGGCGCTGGCAGATATCCCACTGCAAGCGCTGTTTGCGCTGATATTATCGAGGCAGCTCGTAACATTCTGCATAATAACAGGGGCAGAATTACCTGTACCTGCTATGAAGAAAAGCACCTGTGTTCCAGCGAGAATATGTGCGCTCCCTGCTATATCCGTATGCAGGTTAATGACCAGCCCGGTGCTTTGGCTGCTATTGCCGCTGCCTTTGGTGCGCAAAATGTCAGCCTGAGAAGCGTTGTGCAAAACCGTACTGTGGATGGGCTTGCAGAAATAGTTGTGATTACCCATAGCGTATCTGAATACAGCCTGCAGATGGCTTTGCAAATCTTGAAAGTGTTGCCCGTTGTCAAAGAAGTTTGCAGCATCATCCGTGTTGAAGACAATGGCTTGAGCTAAGCTGGTGGCTGCTATGAATAAAGTTAGTATTAGAGTTCCTGCGACCTCTGCCAACTGCGGTCCCGGCTTTGACGCTTTAGGTTTAGCCTGCACCTTGTATAACGAGCTTACCTTTGAAATTACTCCCACCCGTGGCTTTCAGCTGGAGGTTACGGGGGAGGGAGCAGAATACTTGAAGCCCTGCGGAAGAAACCTTGCTTTCGCAAGCTTCCTTAGAGTTTGGAACGAAGTAACCAAACGTGAGCGCATTGGTTTAAAAATTACTATGCACAACCGCATACCTATGTCCCGTGGCTTGGGCAGCAGCTCCAGCGCCATTGTGGCAGGTATCTTCGCCGGTAATGTGTTAAGCGGTAACAAGTTTACGACCAGTGAGCTTTTAGACATCGCTACAGAAATAGAAGGCCATCCCGATAATGTAGCGCCCGCCCTTTTGGGTGGTTTTACCATTAGCTATATGGATGGCAGGCAGGCGCACTCCCTACGGGTAGAGCCTGTGAAGCCTTTAAAATTTATCGCCGTTGTTCCGGAGCGTCGCTTGCCAACGACTCTTGCACGCCAGGCTATTCCACAAAGCATTCCCCATTGTGATGCTGTTTATAATACTTCGAGGGCTTCTCTTTTGGTGGGTGCTCTTTTAAGCGGCAACTACCAGTATCTTGCCGCAGGCTTGGATGACAGGCTGCATCAGCCTTACCGCGCACATCTCATCCCCGGCTTGAAGGATGTCTTTGCAGCGGCAAGGGAAGCAGGTGCCTACAACGCTATTATTAGCGGTGCAGGTTCTACGGTTATGGCTTACGCAGCTATTGATTCAGATCATGAGGGCATAGCGCGTGCCATGCAAGAGGCATTTTTAAAACATGGTGAGCCTTGCGCTTACCACATTCTTGATTTGGACTTGGACGGTGTAAAAGAAATTTAAAATATTTCTGAAATAACCGTTGACAACTTTGTACATTATCTGTATAATAGTTTTTGTGATTCGGGGCGTGGCTCAGCTTGGTAGAGCGCTTCCTTGGGGTGGAAGAGGTCGTGGGTTCGAATCCCGCCGCTCCGACCATTTCGGATCGATTGCCTTTACGGGTTCCACCGTAAAGGCTTTTTTTGTATGTCTAAATCAAATCTTGGAGGTAACAGTAATGATTCGTACCTTGCAGCTTGTTTGCAGCGAATGTGGTAATGGCTTTTTGCCGGAAGGCGAGCTTTATTATCGCGATAACTACATTAGCACTAATATTCGAGATACAAAATTCATTTGTCCTGTCTGCATTAAAGAATGGCGTGATAAATGGAAAGTAAAAGATGCCGTTTATTTTGAAGAGGACTACGTTCTTACCGTTACCATCGAGTTGGAAGACGGAACTGTGTACAGCAATATGGACTGCACTCCCATTGATGAAACCGAAACCGTAGTAACCGGTGAGGATATTCCCGTGGAAGCCCAGCAAAAGCTGTACCAGATTTATCAGGCTTGGGATAGGGAGCGTAAGGCTAAGCTTTTGAAGGACTGCATCTTTAATGATGAGTTTATGCGTACCACCGTTACTTGCGAAACCTATGCAGGCGAAAGGTTTGAAAACCTTGCCTTCCGTTTCAATATGAAGGGCGAGCTGGAAACAGAACGTCCCATTCCGGAGTATGTGAAGGAACAAATCATTGAAGCCTATAGATTATATGAAGCTCAAAATATGATGGATTAAGAGGGAGAACTAATGAAAGAATTGTTGGAAAAGATTGAGAAGCGCCGCACCTTTGCGATTATCTCTCACCCTGACGCAGGTAAAACTACTTTAACTGAAAAACTTTTGCTGTACGGCGGAGCAATCCACTTGGCAGGCTCTGTTAAAGCAAGAAAAAGCAATAAGCACGCTGTATCCGACTGGATGGAAATCGAAAAGCAGCGTGGTATTTCCGTTACATCCTCTGTATTGCAATTTGATTACGACGGTTATCGCGTAAATATTTTGGATACCCCCGGTCACCAAGACTTTTCCGAAGATACCTACCGTACCCTGATGGCAGCAGATAGCGCTGTAATGCTTATTGACGCTGCGAAAGGTGTAGAACCTCAAACTAAAAAATTGTTCTGGGTTTGCCACCGCCGCCATTTGCCCATCTTTACCTTTGTAAACAAGCTTGACCGCTACGGACGTAACCCCTTCGATTTGATGGATGAGCTGGAAAAGGTGCTCAATATCCGTGCCTATCCTATTAACTGGCCCATTGGTATTGATGGTCACTACAAGGGCGTTTACAATCGTTTGGAAAACAGCATTGAGCTTTTCGAGGAAGACGGCAGCCATGGTGCTAAAAAATTAAAATCCACCACCGGTTCCTTGGATGACCCGCAAATTCAGGAAATGTTAGGCGAAGAGCTGTACGAAAATCTTTGCAACGACATTGAGCTGCTGGATATGGCGGGGGACGAGTTCGATATGGAAAAGGTAAATAGTGGTGAACTGACCCCCATGTTCTTTGGTAGTGCCATGACAAACTTTGGTGTGCAAGCATTTTTGGAAAAATTCTTGGAATTGTCACCTAAACCACAACCGCGTAAATTACAAGATGGTACAATGTTGTTACCGGAGAATGAGGAGTTCTCTGCTTTTATTTTTAAAATTCAAGCTAACATGAACCCTGCCCACCGCGACAGAATCTCTTTCATGCGTATTTGTTCCGGTGTTTTTGACAAGGGTATGAGCGTTTATCACAAGCAATCCAACAAAGTTATTAAGCTTGCTCAACCGCAGCAATTCCTGGCTCAGGAAAGAACTATCGTCGAAAAGGCTTACCCCGGTGATATTATCGGTGTGTTTGACCCTGGTATCTTCGGTATTGGCGATTCCCTGAGCGACAACAAATTGAAGCTGCAGTTTGAAGATTTCCCCGTGTTCCCGCCGGAAATCTTTGCCCGTGTACAGCCTAAGGATTCCTTAAAGCGTAAGCAGTTTGAAAAAGGTATCCTGCAGCTTTCCCAAGAGGGCGCTATTCAGGTGTTCGAGCAAAAGGGCGTTGGCTTGGAAAGCTTCATCGTTGGCGTTGTTGGCGTGTTGCAGCTGGAAGTTTTGGAATATCGTCTGAACAACGAATACAGCGCTCATCTTCTGATGAACCAGTTGCCTTATTCCGTAGCCCGTTGGGTATATGCGGAAGACAAGAAGCTGCTTGATAACATCAAGGGCTTGGACAATGGTATGCTTGTATATGATAAGAAAGAACGTCCTGTTATCTTGGTAAATAACGAATGGTCTTTGAATTGGATTTTGGAGCGTAATCCCGGCATTCAATTCTTAACGGTACCGGCTGATGCTGAAAATATCTAAAGAAGCAAATAGAGAATCACAAGTTAGAAACATAAATAGATATAGAAATAATAAGAAATTCTTTACACTCTCTCAGAAGATTGTAATTTTGATTTCCATGGTGGTATTCATTGCGTTGCTGCCTTCTGCGTTGTTCACGACGCAGCGTGTGGCGCAGGTTATTTATGACCGTGTCAGCATCAACGCCGTAAGTATCAATAATATTTTGTGTCATTCCGATATTATCATTGATGGTTTAGGGAAACCTCCCGGAGCCATTGATGAAGCCATGGCGGATTACGTTAACGAGGTTGATAATTCTGACGAAGCTGGCGTTGCAATTTTCGACAGAGATTTTAAGGAACGTGTCTTTTACAACCCCGGAAAGCTGAAGGATTTCAAACGCACCTCCTTGGATCTTGTTCACAATTATTCTTTTAAGGACAAGATTAGCTGGCGCGAGAATTATGATATTCCCAACAAAGCCTTTGGCTATGTAAAAAATGACGTAGGCGAAGTGGTAGGCTATGTTGTTACAGGTTATTCTGATGATATTCTGAACAACTCCGCCATTGACTCCATCATGTTCCTTTTGCTTATGACAGCCTTTGGTTTGAGCGTAGGCATTTTTGGTGCAATTTATCTGGCTGGCCGCGTTAAGAAAATTCTTTTTGGCTTAGAACCGGAAGCGATTGCTGCCATGCTACAGGAACGTAACATCATTCTTGACTCCGTTCGTGAAGGCGTTATCACCATTGACGATAAGGGTATTATCACCCTGGTAAATATCGAAGCCGAAAGCTTGCTGAACGACGCAAAGATTTTTGGCGCTAACGAATTGGTAGGCAAGAACATTAAAGATGTTATCAAGAATATAGCTGTTGACAGTATTCTTGATGAAGGCAAGATTGTTACCAATGTTACCATCAAGATTGGCGACACCCTGTTCATCACCACTTCCGTACCTTTAATGCTTAGCGATAAGATTATCGGTGCTGTCTTTACCTTCCGTAAAAAATCTGTGGTAGAAGAGCTTGCTAATCAGTTGACAGGCTTTAAAAATTATTCTACCGCTTTAAGAGCGCAAACCCATGAGTTCATGAACAAGATGCATGTAATTATGGGTCTTATAGAAATGAAAGCTTATGACGAGCTGAAAACCTTTACCAAGGAAGTTGCCTACAACCGTCAATCAGAGGTTAACTATGTTGTTACCCGTCTGCGTGACATTACTCTGGCAGGCTTCGTACTTGGCAAGATTAGCCGCAGTCGTGAGCTGGACATTGATTTCTCTTTGTCCGAAGAAAGCGAATTGCACAATGATTTGGAAGTACCTTCTGTTCACGACATTGTGCTCATTGCAGGTAATATAGTTGAGAATGCTTTTGACGCCTTAGAAAATTTCGATGGCGAACGCATTGTAAGCCTAAGTATTCTGGATTTTGATAAAGAAATCGTTATCACTGTTGAAGATTCCGGTCCAGGCATGGACGAGGAAACTATAAAAAATATTTTTAAACGTGGTTTTTCCAGTAAGGGACAAGGTCATGGCTATGGCTTGTACCTTGTTAAACAAAGTATCAATAATTTAGAAGGTACTATTGATGTAGAATCTTCTGAAGGCGAAGGTACTATCTTTACTGTTAGATTACCCATAAAAAGGGATGGTGGATTAAATGATTAACGTGTTAGTTGTAGAAGACGATCCGATGGTAGCGCAACTTCATGAACATTATTTAAGTCAAATTAAAGGCTTCCAGCTGTGCGACATGGCTCGTAGCGGTGACGAAGCTTTGAGATTGATGCAAATCAAAGATTACGATTTGCTCATTCTTGACGTGTTCATGCCTTCCATGGATGGCTTACAATTGCTTGCAAAAATTCGTGAAAATGGTTTTGATGTGGATGTCATCATCGTGTCTGCTGCAAATGATAAAGACAAGATTAAGCAGGCATTGCGTTTGGGCGCAGTTGACTACATTATTAAACCCTTCGAATTTGAACGCTTTAATTTGGCGCTCAACAATTATTTGAAACGTTATCACATTGTTGAAGACCAAGAGATTATTGAACAATCCGAATTGGATAAAACTATTATCCGCAACGAGAAAGAACCTGTTGTTGCACTTCCGAAAGGCTTGGATAAGAACACCTTGGCTGTAGTTTGGAAATGCATCCTTACCTTTGACGGTATGTTTACTACTGAAGAGGTATCTGCAAAGGTTGGTATCTCCCGCGTTTCCATCCGCAAGTATCTGGAATTCCTGAAAACCTTGCGCCTGTTGAAACTGGATTTGCACAGAGGCTCTGTTGGCCGCCCTGTTTACAAGTATTTGTGTGTTGATAAGCAAAGCGATTTACTGAACGTTTACATCCAATAAGCTTTGCGTATAAGAGGTTAAGAATGCAAATTAAAAAGCCGGTAAAGATACTGGATGTACCAGTACATCCTTTAACAATGGAGGAAGCTGTTTCCACATTGGAAGATAGTATAGAAAACGGCAAGCAAGCATTTGTTGTTACTGCTAACGCTGAAATAATTATGATGTGTCAGCAGGATGCTGACTATAAAAAAATTGTCTCTCAGGATGCGCAGCTGGTTTTACCGGACGGCGCAGGGGCAGTGTGGGCTGGCAGGCACTTGGGGTATAATATCCCTGAACGTGTTGCCGGGTTCGACCTGTATTGCCAGTTGCTTAGTGAAGCAGCTAAAAAAGGTTATAAGGCTTTTTTCTTTGGCGGTTCTCCCGGTATTGCGGAAGCTGCCAAGGCAAAGTCCGAAGAGCTCTACCCAGGGGTTAAGATTGTAGGTTGTCGCAATGGCTACTTTAATGAAGAAGAAAGCCAAGGCATTATCGAAGAGATTAATTCTTCCGGTGCAGATATGCTCTTTGCGGCTTTGGGTGCTCCCAAGCAGGAAAAATGGTTGGTGCGTTATCGCGACCAGTTGAAGCCCAAAATTTTAATGGGGATTGGTGGCAGCTTTGATGTACTTGCCGGAAAAATGGAGCGTGCACCCAAATGGATGCAAGATGCTTCTTTAGAATGGGCGTTCCGTCTTTACAAACAACCCAGTCGTTTTATGCGGATGATGGCTTTGCCAAAATTTGTTATAAAGGTGTTGTTTGATGGCAAAAAAGCCTAAAAGCATACGTTTTAGCCGTAGTTTTAGTTGTGTAGGCAACTATAAATAGACAAATAGGCAAGACTGTATTATAATAATGTGATGGAATAGGTTGTTCCATCACATTATTTTTACCTTGGAAGAGAGGCTTTGTTTATGGTTATCGTTAAAGATGGTTACCCGATTATATTTGGCGTGTTTGTAATTACGCTTATTACATATTTCTTCTGCGGTCCTGTGTGGGCTGTTGTTCCCGCTGTTTTACTTTTGTTCTTTGTTTACTTTTTCCGTAATCCCACCTATAAAACTCCTTATGACCCTAAGGTGTTGTATTCTCCGGCACATGGTACCGTAATGGCTATTGAAGATATTTATGATGATGAATATCTTAACGAGCCTGCTACCAAGGTAACAATCTTCCTTTCCGTTTTTGACGTACACGTTAATCGTAGTCCCATTGACGGAGAGATTAAGTACCAGCGCTACACCTGCGGTCAGTTCGTGCCTGCGTATAAGAAATCTGCTTCCTTCGAGAACGAACGTCACGCCATTGGTTTGGATAATGGTAGAATTCGCATCTTGGTTAGTCAGGTGGCAGGGCTTTTGGCTCGCCGCATTGTTTCTTGGGTAACCTTGGGCAACAAGGTGGAGCAGGGTGAGTGCTATGGTATGATTAAGTTTGGTTCCAGCACAGAGCTGGTTGTTCCTAAGAATGTAGAAATCACCGTTAAGAAATATCAAAAGGTTACAGGTGGTGTTACCATCGTTGGGAGGATTAAAGACTAATGAATTATAAGCTTCGTAGACTGGTTCCTAACGGCATCAGTTCACTGAGCCTTGTATTAGGCGTTTTATCCATATTCATGTCCATTGAAAAGGACTTTTTCCATGCTGCCTTATTCATCGTTTTGGCAATGCTTGCTGATTCCATGGATGGACGTGCGGCGCGTTTTTTAGGCGTAGCAGGAGGACGCTTCGGTATCGAGATGGATTCCTTGTGCGACCTTGCTTCCTTTGGTGTTGCGCCCGCAATTATGATTTATCAATATGGCATGCAGGATTTAGGAATGACCGGTATGGTTATTGCTTCCTTCTTCACCATTGGTGGTGCTTTGCGTTTGGCGCGCTTCAACTGCAATGTGGATGATGTTAAGGGTTACTTCCAAGGTATGCCCATCCCCGCAGGTGCGTGCTGCCTGGCGACCTATGTTCTTTCCGGCTATCAGGCTTCTGCCTGGTATGTGGCTGCGCTGACCTTTGGTGTTGCTGTGATTATGTACAGCGAAGTTAAGTACCCCGATTTCAAAGGCAAGGGTAACCCGATGTTCCTTGCCCCTTGCGTCGTGGCGCTGGCTATCGGTGTGTATATGCTTTACCAGACTCCTAGCGCTTGGCCCTTTATCGCCATGTTCACCTACACTATCGCCGGCGTAATCAATTTCATCTACGCTTTGGCGCTTGGCAAATAAATTCATAGCTTGCTTGACCGATTGCCTTTGGTTAATCGGTCTTTCTTTATTTTGACAAGCAAATATGGTATGATATATTAGAAAATTTATGAGTGGTAAGCATTTTATCAAAGAGATAAATTTATTTTGAAGGAGGAAGCTATAATGCGTAAGATTGCAATTATTGGCGGAACCGGTATTTATAATCCTGAAGCTTTAAGCGGATTTGAAAGCAAAATTATTGAAACACCCTATGGCCAAGCGTTGTGCAATATTGGCGAGATGCACGGCAATATGGTAGTGTTCATTACTCGTCACGGCGTAGGGCATAAGACCCCGCCTCATAAAGTAAATTATCGTGCCAACATTTGGGCACTTAAAAGCTTAGGCGTTGAAGAAATTTTTGCAACAACTGCCGTTGGGTCCTTGAACCCGGAGATGAAGGCAGGACACTTTGTTGTGTGCGACAACGCTTTAGATTTTACCAAGAGCCGTATCAACACTTTCTATGATGATGAATATCGCGGTGTTGCTCATGTGGATGTAACCAGTCCTTATTGCCCTGTACTGCGCGAAAAGGTAATTAACATTCTCAAAAAGACGGATATTCCCTTCCGCGCAACCGGCACCTACGTTTGCACCGAAGGCCCGCGTTTTGAAACTGCTGCGGAAATCAAAATGTTCGCTATGCTGGGCGGAGACCTTGTTGGAATGACCAATATTCCGGAATCCATCCTGGCTCGCGAAGCAGAGATTTGCTATACAAATTGCTCCATCGTTACCAATATGGCTGCGGGCATTTCTCCCACACCCCTTACTCACAGCGAGGTTGTAGAGGAAATGGGTAAGAGTATTCAAAATATGGAAAAACTTATTTCTGCATTCATTGCTTATAATGAAGATGTTGATGCAACCTGCAACTGCCCTCACGCTATGGCAGAA
The DNA here is from genome assembly GCA_017467905.1 of Phascolarctobacterium sp. Classification (GTDB taxonomy): domain Bacteria; phylum Bacillota; class Negativicutes; order Acidaminococcales; family Acidaminococcaceae; genus JAHHUH01. Next base: position 113,323 of record JAFUKD010000005.1, on the reverse strand, counting down.
GTAGGCGGTTTTAAACTGTAAGGAAGTGCAAAGATGATTGATACCATGCGTTGGGAGAAGGGCAAGCTGATTCTCCTTGACCAAACGAAACTGCCGCAATTAACGGAGCTGATTACCTGCGAAGATTATAAACGCGTGAAGCTTGCCATTAAAAGACTTGAAGTTAGGGGGGCGCCTGCCATTGGCGCGGCAGCAGGCTTCGGAATGGTGCTTGGCGCACTGGAAGCTGCTAAGCGACCTGACTTTTTAGGAACTCTTAATAAAATCAAAGAGGACTTGATTAGTGCCAGACCAACCGCTGTAAATTTGGAATGGGCTGCGAAAAAGGTTTATGCCCTTGCGGTGAAGCTTAATGAAGAAGGCTTGGCACCTTTCAAAATAATAGCAGAGCTGGAAAAATTGGCAGTAAAGATTTATAACGACGACATTGCCGTAAACAAGAAGATGGGTGAGTACGGAGCGGAAGTTTTGCCGCAGGAAACCGTGCTCTTGACTCATTGCAATGCCGGAGCGTTGGCAACCTGCGGTTGGGGCACTGCTTTGGGCGTAGTGCGCGAAGCTCACAAACAAGGCAAGCTGAAAATGGTCTACGCAGATGAAACCCGTCCCTTACTGCAAGGCGCACGCCTAACTGCTTACGAGCTTGTGGAAGATAATATTCCCGTAACTGTCATCACTGACGGCATGGCGGCGTGGACAATGAAAACCAAGGGCATCAACGCAGTAGTTGTTGGTGCAGATAGAATTGCTGCCAACGGGGATACTGCTAATAAAATTGGTACCTACGGTGTGGCGCTGGCTGCAAAAGCACACGGCGTACCCTTTTACATTGCGGCACCAACCAGCACCTTTGACTTTACCCTTGCAAGCGGTGAGCAGATTCCCATTGAAGAACGCAGTGCTGACGAAGTTAAGGCTTTTCGTAGCGAGGTGACTGCTCCTACCAAAGCTTTAACCTTTAACCCGTCATTTGACGTGACTCCTGCAGAACTTATCGCAGGCATTATCACTGAATACGGAGTGGTGACCGCTCCTTACAAAGAAAACATAAAATTATTGCAAGCTCAGATTAAGGAGGAACTTTAAGCCTTGGAAAGCATGATTAAAGACATTAACCTGGCTCCGTCCGGTAAACAAAAAATTGCTTGGGTAAAAGAATACATGCCCTTGCTCAATATCTTGAACGAAAAATATAGTAAAGAGCAAATCTTTAAAGGTTTGAATATGGTTGTTACCATTCACTTGGAAGCTAAGACTGCTTATTTGGCGCAAGTGTTGAAGAACGCAGGCGCTAATGTTGTTGTAACCGGTAGTAACCCGTTGTCCACTCAAGATGACGTTGCTGCTGCTCTCGTAGATAGCGGCATAACTGTTTTCGCAACTCATGGCTGCACTACTGAAGAATATGACCTGTACCTGCGCGAAGCTTTGAAGGTTGAACCGGATCTCATCATCGACGACGGTGGTGACTTAGTAAATATGCTTCATGGCGAACGTAAAGATTTGATTGGCAAGCTGATTGGCGGCAGCGAAGAAACAACTACCGGCGTACATCGCTTGAAAGCCTTGTCCAAGGCTGGCCACTTGGCATTCCCAATGATTGCTGTTAACGATGCTTACTGTAAATATCTTTTTGATAACCGCTATGGTACCGGTCAATCTTCTTGGGACGGTATCATGCGCACTACCAATCTTTCCGTGGCAGGCAAAACTGTTGTTGTTGCAGGCTATGGCTGGTGTGGTAAAGGTGTTGCCATGCGCGCAAAGGGAATGGGCGCCAATGTTATCGTTACCGAAATTGACCCCATTAAAGGCATTGAAGCTGTATTTGACGGCTTCCGCGTGATGCCCATGCTTGAAGCTGCTAAATACGGCGATATCTTTGTAACCGTAACCGGCTGCAAGGACGTAATCACCAAAGAGCATATGGCAGTGATGAAGGACGGCGCAGTTCTTTCCAACGCAGGACACTTCGACGTAGAAGTAAACAAAAATCATTTGGAAGAGCTTTCCGTAGTTGCTCCTTATGAAGTGCGCAAGAACATCATGACCTATACCATGGCAGATGGTCGCAAGCTGAACCTCTTGGGCGAAGGCAGATTGGTAAACCTCGCTTGCGGCGATGGTCATCCCATCGAGGTGATGGATCTTTCCTTTGCAATGCAGTTCCTGGCAATGAAATATTTGCTGGAACACAGGGGAGAAATGCAAAACGAACTGTACGTTTTGCCGGAAGAACTGAACACTGAAATTGCAGCACTGAAACTGCAAGCTATGGGTGCAGGCATTGACGTATTAACCGAAGAACAAAAGGCTTATTTAGAAGCTGAATAATAAATTGTAGGAAACAAGCGGAGGTTTATATAATGGATGAAAAAAGAGTAGAATTAATTAACGCTGGTTTTAAAACCTTTAGTGAAGCACATGATATTGACAGCTCCATTGGCTATTTTGTAGATAGAGATGGTTCTACCATTTTCTCTTTTCACGAAGTAACTGACCAACACGTTATGCACCTGATGGCAAGCTTGGTTTTGAAAATGGCAGAAAAATGCGAGGCTGACCCCAAAGCAATCGTCGGCGCGTTGGACACCATCATTTCTGAACACGTTAATGGTTAATTAAAATCAGCAATGTTTCACGTGAAACATTTTCAGGAGAGGGACATCCCTTTTGAAAACATTTTATGAAATTTTGAAAGACATCGGAAAAATCCGGTGTCTTTTTGGTTGTGGGTTATAACCCACAAAGAAGAAAAGCTCACCACTTGTGATTGCAAGTGAAGTGAGCTTTTTAGTATCTTGTACGAATGTAAATAGTTAAAAAGAAAATTTGTTTTAAGATATAAATAGCCGGCTTTTCTGTACTCAAAATACCTGAGGAAAGCTCGGCGGTCTCACTCGATAGGCTTCCTCAATTATTGTTATAAAGCTTGTTACTATAAGTGTCAAATAGCTTACCGATAACGGCAAAAATGCAGTGATATTATGTGGTGACGAGAATTTAAATATTGCCGATAATATGGTATAATATAAAATATAAAGGCAAATTTAAATTACAATGGAGGAATACAAATGCGATATATTTCAGTTACCGAAACAGCAAAGAAATGGAATATGTCGGAACGCAGTGTTAGAAATTATTGTGCTCAGGGTAGAGTAAACGGTGCATTTCTTACTGGTAAGACTTGGAATATTCCTGAAAATGCAGAGAAGCCAGAACGTACCAACAAAAAGAAGAAACCGCTGATTACATTACTTGACATTTTACAGGAACAAAAGGCAAGTAAAAGTTCTGGTGGTATTTATCATAAGACACAGATTGATTTAACATATAACTCTAATCACATCGAAGGAAGTCGTCTTACTCATGAACAGACTAGATACATTTTTGAAACCAATACTATCGGTGTTGAAAAAGAAGTGTTAAATGTAGACGATGTCATTGAAACGGTAAATCACTTTCGTTGTATTGATATGATTATTGACAATGCAAGGGTAAATCTATCTGAGAAGTTTATTAAAGAACTTCATTTAAGTCTAAAGAATGGCACTAGTGATTCAAGAAAAGACTGGTTCGCTGTTGGTGATTACAAAAAGTTGCCTAATGAAGTTGGTGGAATTGATACAGCGCTTCCGGAAGAAGTAGCTGACAAGATGAAAGCTTTGTTGAACGAGTATAATGGTAAAGAAAAAAGGACATTGGAAGATGTTTTGGATTTCCATGTAAAGTTTGAAAGAATTCATCCGTTTCAAGATGGTAACGGTCGTGTAGGCAGATTAATTATGTTTAAAGAGTGCTTGAGGTATAATATTGTTCCGTTTATTATCGAAGACAATCTAAAGCTGTACTATTATCGTGGATTGAAAGAATGGAATAATGAAAGAGGCTATTTAATTGATACTTGCCTCACAGCACAAGATAAATACAAAGCGTATTTAGATTATTTTAGAATTGCTTATTAAAAATCTGCTTTTAATGCATTTATGTTATAATAAACCTATAAAATTTAGAAGAAGGAGGGATTAAGATTAGTGATGAAACCTTAATGGTTATGTCCAATTTATTCAGGAACGTGCCAAAACAATTATTGATTTATATTGACAAAAAGGAAGCTTAAAATGAATTACTTAGTAGTGGATTTTGAATTTACTTTTTATAAACGTCCCGTTGGTCGTCCGCGTGCCTTCTTTCCTGAAATCATTGAAGTTGGTGCGGTAAAACTTGTGGGTGAAAATTTACAAGAAGCTGCCAAGCTGCAAAACTTTGTTAAGCCTCATTTCTTTCCCAAGCATGCGAAGGACGCTATGGATTTTTGCATGATTACCGATAAAGACATGAAGAAGGGGATTGAGTTTTCTGCAATGCTCGAGAAGCTTACTGCAATGTACGAAGCAGGCAACACTCTTTTTGTCGCTTGGGGCGATGCGGACTACAAGGTTTTAGAGGAAGGGTGTAATAGGCATAAGTTGGAGAACCCTATTCGCTTGGAAGATTATCTTGACCTTGCAGAAGCGTACAAATTGTGGCGAGGTGAGGAGAATACTCCTGGTTTGAAAACAGCTATTGTAGAAATGGGGGTTTCTGCTGACGGACTTGCCCATACCGCTTTTGATGACGCGTACAACACTGGCAAAGTTCTTGTAAAAATGCTGGAAAAGGGTTGGACTTACGAAGCATACCTTAAATTGAAGGAAGAACTCAATGACAATGAACGATAGAACCTTGGAATATTATGATGAACAATTTAAGGGTTTTGTAGAAGACACTCTTAACGTGGATTTTACAGGTACTCAAAACAAATTTATAAATAGACTGGAAAGTGGTTCTCACATTTTGGATTTTGGTTGCGGTAGTGGAAGAGATACAAAGTATTTTCTTGACCAAGGTTTTCAAGTTACGGCAATTGATGCGTCTGTGGAGCTGTGTAAATTTGCCAGTGAGTTTACTGGTATTAAAGTAAAGCGGATGTTTTTCCAAGAGCTTTCTGAAATTGAAGCTTACGATGGCATTTGGGCTTGTTCTTCCATTTTGCATTTACCATATGACGAATTGCAAGATGTTTTTCTAAAAATGGTTGTGGCTCTGAAATATAAGGGGATTATTTACACCTCGTTTAAGTACGGAACTTTTGAGGGCGAGCGCAATGGTAGATATTTTACGGACATGAACGAAGAGAAGTTCAATAAATTTTTAGAGCAGTTCCAAGATATTAAGGTTGAAGAATTTTGGGTGACTGGTGATGTCAGACCCGGAAGAGGCGACGAGAAGTGGTTGAATTTAATTTTGCGGAAAGCTTAGTGTAATAGGCATCGGAGAAATCCGGTGTCTTTTTGCTATGATGCTTTAGTAATTTTAAAGAAGTGTCGTTTTTGAAAAATTTATGCAATAAATATACAGTGATGTGTATAGAAGCGTGGCAGTACTCATTAATTTATGTTATAATGATATACTGATAAAGAATGGATGATTAGGTTCTGTTTTCATTAAACGCACGGGAGGTGCTGTAATGGATGATGAAAAAGAATTGCTGAATAAAAATGCTACTGTGAGCCAAGAGGAAGAAAAGCCTGAGGAATACGGTGATATCCGTGTGGCGACGGAAGTGCTTTCCATTGTTGCCAGTCTTGCGGCGCAGGAGGTTCCCGGTGTTTTAAGGATGAGCGGCCGCAGGATTGATGGCATTAACGAATTTTTAGGTAAGGAATCTGTTTCTAAAGGTGTGCGCGTAAGCTTTGAAGGCAAGACTGTTACCTGTAATGTGTACGTCATTATTGAATATGGCAGTTGTATTCCGGAGGTTGCCTTAGAAATTCAAGAAAAGGTTAAGGAAGCCATCGAGAACATGACTGGCTACGAAGTGCAGTTTATAGATGTGCATGTTCAAGGCGTTGCCAAGCGTGAGAAATCTGCTTTGGAACTGGAAGCAGAGGCGATTGCGGAAGCCGGCTTGTTTAAAGAGTTGCCACCTCTTTATGATGAGGCAGAGGCAGAAGCAAGACATAAACAATTTTTTGAGGAGGATTAAAGATTATGGGAATCCCCGACAGAATAATTTTAACTTTATATACTTTCCTGATGGCAGTTGTTGCAGTGCTTGTTACTCTGTGCAGCTTGGACGTGTTCCCGCAAAGGGTGATTACAGATTTTATTGGAAGTATTCCCGGTAACTGGATTTATGCAGTGGGCGGAGTAATTATGTTGCTTGTAAGTATTCGCCTGTTGGTTGCAGGCCTTGGTATTACAAGCGGTAACTCTATGGAGTTAAGCGATGGCCCTTCCGGTAAAATACACATTGGGAAGAGAGCGATTGAAGATTACATTGCTGTTTTGTCCCAAGAAATTTATGGCATTTACAATGTTAAGGTTATCGCCAAGCTTGAGGATGAGGGTATTAATGTTCGCATTAACGCATCCATTGAGCCGGGGATAAATATTCCTGAAACCACTGGTGAGGTCAAAAATAATGTTAAAGAAAGCATTAAGAAGATGACTGGCATTGAGGTTAGGGGCATAGAAGTTTACTTCAAACAAATCAAGGCTAAAGAAGAATAGGAGGGGTAGTGATGTTCGGTGAAATTCTTGCAGATATTTGGAATAATTACCGTGGACGTTTGCTCTGCTCCCTAATTGGCTTGGGTATTGGGGTAACATTTTTATGGTTAGGTTTTTTCAAGACAATGTTCTTGATAATTTGTCTAAGCAGTGGTTTCTTCTTGGGCAACAAAATTGATAAGAAAGATGATTTGATTGAATGGCTGGATAGGCTTCTGCCGCCTGGCTATCACAGATAAAATATTGGGGGAAGTTTTTTATGAGTCGTAGATTAGCAAGAGAAGTAGTAATGCAAAGTTTGTTTCAAATAGATTTTACCGCCTGCGAAGCAGAGCAAGCACTGAACAGCTCTATTGCAGAGCATGACGAGTTTATTTATTTGAATGAAACTGATGATGCAAGCGAAGAGCTGCAGGCTAAGAAGGCAGCTTATGTAAAAGCCAAAGATTACGCAGCTGGAGTACTGCAGGGTGTACTGGCGAACTTGGAAGCCATTGATGCCAAGCTTGCTCAATACGCGGTGGACTGGACTGTGGACAGAATGCCTGCCGCAGATAGAAATATTTTACGAATTGCTGTGTATGAAATGCTTTTTGCAAACGAGAAGATTGCACCTGGAGTTGCCATCAATGAAGCAGTAGAGATTGCGAAGCTTTATGGCAGCGAGGAAGCACCGCGCTTTGTCAATGGTGTTTTAGGTAAAATGGTTAGATAAAATGAAACAAAGAGTATATCTGGGGATTGATACCAGTTGCTATACTACATCTGCTGCAGTTTTGGATGAAGCTGGTAAGCTGATAGGGGAAGGGCGTAAGATTTTAGATGTCAAGCCCGGTCGTTGCGGTTTGCAGCAATCCGAGATGGTGTTCCAGCACACACGTAACCTACCATATATATTGGAAGGAATTTTACAGGACAAGGATTATGAGCTTGTGGCAATTGGTGTTAGCGGCTATCCCAGACCTATAGAAAATTCTTATATGCCTGCGTTTTTGGCAGGAAGCGGAGTGGCTCGCACTTTAGCAGCTGCTACCGGAGCAAAGCTTCATATTATCAGTCATCAGGAAAATCACCTGGAGGCTGGTGTGTGGAGCGCAGGTGGTCCGGATGCGGAGCGCTTTTTGTTGTTGCACGCTTCCGGTGGCACAACGGATTTACTGCTTGCGGAACGACAGGCAAATGGCAGATTTAACCTGACGGAGGTTGGTGGCAGCATTGACCTTCACGCCGGACAGTTTATTGATAGAGTTGGCGTGGCCTTGGGGTTAAAGTTTCCTACGGGTCCAGAATTGGAAAAGCTTGCGGCAACTGCTGAACAAATGGTGGAACTGCCTGTTTCCGTAAGAAAGCTGAACGCAAGCCTTAGCGGTCCTGCCACTGCAGCTCTGCGTAAGCTGGAGGCAGGAGCAGATGGTGCTGCCTTGGCTTTAGGCGTGCAATACGCTTTGGCAGAAACCTTCACCCGTATGCTGCGAAACGGGGCAGCGGAATACAATGTCCATGCTGTACTGTTAGTTGGTGGCGTGGCTTCTAACACTTACATTCGCAACCACGTTACAGAAAAGCTTGCTAAGCGCCGCGTAAGCGTATGGGTTCCAGAAGCTCGCTTTAGCTGTGATAATGCTACCGGTTGTGCAGCCTTTGCCTGGCGAATGAGTAAATAATATTTTCCGAAGATTGACAAGGTATAGAAGATTTGACTGACAATACTTTCACAGTATCTGAAATCAACAATTATATAAAGTCCCTTTTGGATAATGAGATAAACCTGCGCAATGTGCAGATTGTAGGCGAAATATCCAATTTTAAACGTTATCCTTCCGGTCACTGCTACTTTACTTTAAAGGATGGCGGTGCTGTTTTGAAATGCGTTATGTTCCGTGGCAAGGCTATGAGCATGCGCTTTGAGCCTCAAAATGGTGATACGGTTATTGCCTTTGGACGCATTACCGTGTATGAGCGTGATGGTGTTTATCAGCTTTACACTGATATGCTTTTGCCCCAGGGTGTTGGCGATTTAATGGTGGCTTACGAAAAGCTAAAGGCAAAGCTGGAAGCAGAAGGCTTGTTTGCTACAGAAAGAAAGCAGCTGCTTCCTGTAAATCCCAAGACTGTTGGCATCATTACTTCTCCGGTGGGAGCAGCGGTGCGTGATATCATCACTGTGTCAAGAAGGCGTAACAAGGGAATAAAGTTGTTGCTCTATCCTGTAAAGGTGCAGGGCGAAGGAGCTGCAAGTGAAATTGCCCGCGCCATTCAATTTTTTAACAAGCATAATTTGGCAGACGTGCTTATTGTTGGTCGTGGTGGTGGTTCCATTGAAGAGCTGTGGGCTTTCAACGAAGAGCAGACAGTTCGTGCAGTAGCTGCTTCTGTTATACCAATCATCAGCGCTGTTGGTCACGAAACAGATTTTACATTATGTGACTTCGCTGCAGATAAGAGGGCAGCGACTCCTTCCCAAGCTGCAGAGCTTGCTGTGGCAGATGCGGAAGGCTACATTTTACAAATAGAGAACTTGCAAAGACGTTGTCGTCATTTGATGCAGACAAGGTTTGAGCAGGAAGAATATAGATTAGACAGATTGAGTAATTCCTGGGTGTTGAAGGATCCTGAAAGGCTTTTTGCTGACAGGGCTTTGCGTACTGATGCAGCCTATAACAAGCTTGTAAATCATATGGAAGGCTTACTTAGGCAATGTAGCCATAAATTTGAATTGCAGGCTGCCCGTCTTGATAATTTAAGTCCCTTGGCGGTGTTGGCGCGTGGTTATTCTGTTACCCAGAAGGAAGATTACCGAGTTGTTACTTCCGTTGAGCAAGTGCGTTGGGGAGAAGAGCTGGTTACTACTGTAGCAGATGGCAAGATAGTTTCTGTAGTGCAAAGCGTGGAGGAAGGTTAATGGCGAAGAAAATTGCTAAGAATATAAAATTTGAAGAAGCATTGACGGAGCTGGAAGAACAGGTACGACTGCTTGAAAGCGGCGAGCTGTCCTTGGAGCAATCCCTTGATGTTTTTAAATATGGTATCGAGCTAAGCAAGATTTGTATGAGCAAGCTGGATACCGTTAAGCAGGAAGTAGAAAAAATCGTTGCCGTAAATGACGATGAATATAAATTAGAAACATTCCATGATTTGGAGGCATAAGATGGATTTTGCAGTTTACTACGATAATCAAAGAAAATTAATCGAAAACTTTTTAGAGACCCGTATGGCTGAAAAGGGCATTAGCAAGGTGGATGATGCCATGGCTTACAGCCTTTTGGCGGGGGGCAAGCGTATTCGTCCCGTGCTGTTGATGGCTACGGCAGAAGCTTTGGGCAAAAAGGGATACAATTATTTGCCTGTTGCTTGCGGTTTGGAAATGATTCACACCTATTCCCTCATCCATGACGATTTGCCCTGCATGGACGATGATGATTATCGTCGTGGCCGTCTGACTAACCATAAGGTTTATGGCGAGGCGATGGCTGTGCTTGCCGGTGACGGCTTGCTTACCTTGGCATTTGAAGTTATGCTGGAACAAAAGAATGTAGACCCTGCTGCTTTGGTAGAGGTTGTACGCGAGATGGCAATGTGCGCAGGTAACTTTGGTATGGTTGGCGGTCAAGGCCTGGATTTAGAAGCCGAAGGCAAGGAAATTAGTGCGGAAGAACTGCGCAAGCTGCACGCCGGCAAAACCGGTGCCTTGTTCATTGGCGCGGTGCGTGGCGGCGCACACTTAGCAGGTGCTACCGATGAAGAGCTGTTGGCTCTGACTAAATTTGCTGATTTGTTAGGTCTTGCCTTCCAAATTACAGATGATATTTTAGATGTGGAAGGCGACGCTGAGGCAATGGGTAAACCTGTTGGCAGTGATGCTAAAAATCAGAAGTCCACTTATGTAAGCCTGTATTCTTTAGAAGGGGCAAAGGCGCTGGCAGAAAAAACTGTAAGCGAAGCTTTGCAATGCTTGGAAATGTTTGGCGACAAGGCGGATGCCCTGCGCGAAATTACCAAGCTGATGTGTAATCGTAAAAATTGATGAACGAGGTAAAACTCACAATGAGTGAAACTAAACTTCTTGATACCATAAACTCTCCGGTTGATGTTAAAAAATTAACTGGCGAACAGTTGGTACAGCTGGCTGCGGAAATCCGCCAGCTTTTGATAAATGTAATTGCCAAAAACGGTGGGCACTTGGCGCCTAACCTTGGTGTGGTAGAGCTTACTCTTGCTTTACATAAAGTATTCTCCACTCCTGAGGATAAGATTATTTTTGATGTAGGCCACCAAGCCTACATACATAAAATTGTTACCGGTAGACGTGAGCAGTTTCATACCTTGCGCCAATATGGAGGGCTTTCCGGCTTTCCCAAGCGTAGCGAAAGCGAACACGATGCTTTTGGCGTTGGTCACTCCAGCACGTCTATCTCCGCGGCTCTTGGCATGGCGGTTGCCCGTGATGTAAAGGGCGAGGACTACAACGTAGTAGCAGTTATTGGTGATGGTTCCATGACTGGCGGTTTGGCTTTTGAAGCGCTGAACAATGCCGGTGATTTACGTAAGAAGATGATTGTTGTGCTAAACGACAATGAAATGTCCATCTCTAAGAACGTTGGCGCTATGTCCGAATATCTGTACCACCTGCGTACAGGTGAAACCTATAATAAAATTAAGCATGACCTGGAAAGCTGGTTAAGTAATGTAGAATTTGGCGGAGATGTTTTAAAGGTTATCCGTCGCATTAAGGGAAGCGTTAAAAATTTAATGCTGCCCACCTGCATTTTTGAAGAGCTGGGCTTTACCTACTTGGGTCCCATTGATGGTCATGATGTACATAGCTTGATTGAAGTTTTGGAAGCAGCCAAGCATATTAACGAACCTGTTTTAGTTCACGTAATAACTAAAAAGGGCAAGGGCTATGCTCCTGCAGAAGAAAGTCCCAATAAATTTCACGGTACCGGCCCTTATGAGGTGGCGACCGGCGCGAAGATTACTAATCCCAATGCTCCCATTACCTATACGGAAGTTTTTGGCAAGACTATCATAGAGCTTGCTAAGGAGAACGAAAACCTTGTTGCTATTACTGCGGCAATGCCTGACGGTACGGGGCTGACACCTTTTAGCAAGGAGTTTCCCAACCGCTTCTTTGATGTTGGCATTGCAGAACAGCACGCTGTCACTGCGGCGGCAGGCATGGCAGCAGCAGGCTTGAATCCTGTTGTAGCAGTTTACTCTACTTTTTTACAACGTGCTTACGATAGCGTGCTTCATGATATCTGCATGCAAAACCTGCATGTTAATTTGTGCCTTGACAGAGCAGGCCTTGTAGGGGACGATGGCTTTACCCATCACGGTGTATTTGATTATGCCTACCTGCGCAGCATGCCCAATATGACGGTTATGGCTCCTAAGGACGAAGACGAATTGCGCCATATGCTTAAAACTGCGGTAGCAATGAACAGTCCTGTGGCAGTACGTTATCCGCGTGGCAGTGGTGTTGGTGTAGATATTAGCGGTGAAAAAATTGTACTGCCCATTGGCAAGGCAGAGGTTCTCCGCGAAGGTAGCGACGTGTGCTTGTGGGCGATTGGTACTATGGTAGAAAGTGCCCTTCTTGTGGCAGATAAGCTGCTTCAAGAAGGTATCAGCGCTGGCGTAGTTAATATGCGCTTTGCTAAACCTTTGGACAAGGCCTTGCTCCTTGAACACGCTGCAAAATATAAAAAGCTTGTTACCATGGAAGAGGGAGTACTGCAGGGCGGCGTTGGTAGCGCTGTACTGGAAGCATTGAACGAGGCAAAGCTGTTAGGAGAGTGTGAGGTACTGAATTTCGCAATTCCTGACGAGTTTATCCTGCATGGTGACAAGCAGAGATTGTTCCAGGATATCGGACTGGACGTAGAGACAATGGTTGTTAAGACTACAGCCTTTGTAAAGGGTGAATAATATTGAAGAAAGAACGTTTAGACGCACTGCTGATGAATCGTGGCTTGTTTGAAAGCAGGGCAAAAGCCCAAGCTGCGGTTATGGCAGGACAGGTGCTTGTTAACGAACAAAAAATAGATAAACCGGGAACGCAGGTTACTCCTGATGTTACCATTCGTCTTTTAGGTGACAAGCTGCGCTATGTTAGCCGTGGCGGCTTGAAGCTGGAAAAGGCATTACAGATTTTCCCCATTAGCGTGGAGGGCAAGGTAGTTGCAGATATCGGCGCTTCTACCGGTGGCTTTACCGATTGCGCCTTACAAAATGGTGCAGCAAAGGTTTACGCCGTTGATGTAGGCTATGGACAACTTGCCTGGAAGCTGCGCAATGATGAAAGAGTAATCAATATGGAGCGCACCAATGTGCGTTATCTTGAAAGCGATAGCCTTGGCGAATTAGTTGATGCTGTTACTATTGACGTTGCCTTTATCTCTTTGGATAAGGTGTTGCCTGCTGTATATAAAATCTTAAAACCGGAAGGCTTTGTGGTGGCTTTGATTAAGCCCCAGTTTGAAGCCGGAAAGGAAAATGTGGGCAAGAAGGGCGTTGTGCGTGACGCCAAGGTACACGAGGACGTTATCAAAAATGTTATTGCCTTTGCTAAAAGTGAAGGCTTTGGCATTGCAGGCTTAGATTTTTCTCCCATCAAAGGACCGGAAGGAAATATTGAATACCTGATGCATTTGACTAAGAGTGATGACGACGCTGTAAGCGAGGCTTATGTTAATGAACTGGTTAGCCGAAGTCATGGCGATTTAGATAAAAAGGCTACTGCCGAATAATAGGAGCTTTAATGAAGGCAAAACGTTTGGGAATTTTTCCCAATATGACAAAGGAAAAAGTTTGTGCAGAGCTGCAGAAATTTGTTGAGCTGTGCAGGGAGCAGGGCTTAGTGCCCTTGTTACCCAAGGATATTTGTGATGAATATCAATGTGAAGGCTACGATTTGCAGAATGCGGATGCGTTGCAAAGCCTTGACTTTGCAGTTTCCTTGGGCGGTGATGGTACTCTGCTGAAAATGGCAGGCTATCTTGCACCCTATGGAATCCCTGCTTTTGGTGTGAACTTTGGTAAATTAGGCTTCTTGGCTGAAATAGAGTACCCGCGTATCCGTAAAGCAGTAATGAAGCTGGGACGTGGAGATTATATTATTGAAAGCCGTGCCTTGCTGCAGGCTCAGGTTATTCAAGGGGAAGAGTGCGTGGCAACGACTCACGCGCTTAACGATTTGGTACTGGCGAAGGGTGCGTTCAGCAAAATGGCGCATATGCACATGAGTATCAATGGTAAGCCCTCCGGCAGCTACGCAGCAGACGGTCTCATCGTAGCAACTGCCACCGGCTCTACTGCTTACTCTCTTTCAGCAGGTGGACCTTTGGTTCAGCCGGAGCTTGAAGTTAGCGTTATTACTCCTGTGTGCGCACATTCTCTTACGGCTCGCGCGCTTATCATCCCCATGTCTGAGGTAATAGATTTAAAACCAATGGTTGGCAGTGAAGAAATGATGCTTGCTGCTGACGGGGAGAATGTAGCTCCCGTAACAGAAGCTACTCATGTACGCATTGCCAAGAGTCCTTATAAAATGCAATTCATCAGGCTGACGAGCAGGGACTATTACCAGACCTGGCAGCAGAAATTGATGCGTAACATATAACCACAAGGTTATTTTGAATAAATGAGGTGATCAATCATGAAAATGACCAGACACGCAAAAATTAAAGAAATCATTGATAAGCATAAAGTAGAAACCCAAGAGGACTTAGCAGCTGCTCTGCGCAATGAAGGCATTGAGGTAACCCAGGCTACTGTGTCCCGTGATATTAAAGAGCTGATGCTGGTAAAGGTTCCTGATGCCGACGGACATTACCACTATGCTTATCCGAAAGAACATAATATGCTTCTTACTCCGGGGCGTTTGGAACGTACCTTTCAGGATTCCATTATTAGCGTGCGCGCTTCCCAATGCCTGGTAGTTATCCGCACTCTGCCCGGTACTGCTCAAGCAGTAGCTTACGCAGTTGATTATATGAAGTGGCCCGAAATTTTAGGTACTATTGCCGGAGATGACACTGTGTTTGTCGCTTTGGAAGATAAAGAAGGTGTGGCAACCCTGCTGCATCGTTTTAAAGACCATCTGTAATTTGAGGTAATGTTTATGCTGCAATCCTTGCACGTTCATAATTTTGCGTTGTTAGAAGATGCAAAAGTAGAATTTGTACCTGGTTTTAATGTTTTCACTGGCGAAACCGGTGCTGGTAAATCCATATTGGTAGATGCCTTTGGTGTTGTCTTGGGCAATCGCGCTTCTGCGGACTATGTGCGTACAGGTGCAGATAGCTTTTGGGTGCAGGCAGTGTTCGACATCAGTACCCAAAGCCAGCTGCAAGCCTATCTGGAAGAACAGGGCATAGAGGTTGAGGACGAAGTGTTTTTGAAACGTCAGGTAACCAGTGCCGGAAAAAGCAAGGCAAGCGTTAATGGGGTACAAGTTCCTTTAAACGTACTTAAAACCATCAGCACCATGCTTGTAGATATTCACGGTCAGCACGAAAACCAAGCCCTATTAAAGGCAGATGCTCCTCGCCTTTTGGTAGATGGCTTTGGCGGTGCGGGTATTGCTGACTGCTTTGCTAATTACAGTAGGCTTTACGCAGAATATGTTGCCTTAAAAGAAAAGCTGCAGGCATTGAAGGCAGATAGTGAACAGCAGGATTTGCTTCTTGACCGTTACGATTGGGAAGTAAAGGAAATTGAAGCTGCTAAGCTGCGCATAGGCGAGGAAGTTTCCTTGGAAGAGGAAGGCAGAGTTCTGCAAAACAGCGAAAAGATTATCAGCGCCGTGAATACTGCCTATGGCTTATTAGATGAAGAAAAGGCAGTGCTTTCCCTGTTGGCGAAAGCAAAAAGCAGTTTACAAAACGCAGTGCGCTACGATAGCAGGCTGAGCATTCTGCTGGACAACGTGGACAGTGCCTGGATTACTCTTGACGATTGCCGTCAGGAATTAAGTGAATATCTTTCCCGCAGTGATTTTAACAGCGAACGTGCGGTAGAGGTGCAGCAGCGTTTAGATACAATTTATCGTTTACATAAAAAATATGGTGGCAGTACGGAAGCAGTGCTTGAGTATTTGGAAGCCACTAAGATTAAATATAATGAGCTCTTAGATTTGGCAGATACCATTGCCAAGATTGAAAAGGAGCTGGCAAAATTAACTAAGGAGCTTACCACTGCGGCAGATGCTTTGACTGCAGAACGTAAGCTGCAGGCTGAACGCTTGTGTCAGCTTGTGACTAACCACATTCATGATTTGGCAATGCCCAATGGGGTGTTTGCAGTAGCCTTTGAAAAATTAGAAAGGTTTACCGCTCACGGACGTGATGATATGAGATTTATGTTCAGTGCCAATATGGGTGAACCTGTCAACGAACTAGAAAAGGTGGCTTCCGGTGGTGAGCTTTCCCGCATCGCACTGGCTATCAAAACAGTAATGATGAATACCGGCGACGTGCCCACTATGGTGTTTGACGAGATTGATACTGGCGTTGGCGGTGTCACTGCCCAGAAAATGGCTGAAAAAATCGCTGTCATCTCCAAAACAGGACAAGTACTGTGCATTACCCACTTGCCGCAAATAGCAGCCTTTGCTGATAGACATATCTTTATTGAAAAGCAGAGCAGTGAGGGACGTACTGCTACTGTGCTTGCAGTTTTAGACGAGGAGGCTCGTATCCGCGAGCTGATGCGCATGACGGCAGGTTCCAGCGAAACCCATGCTGCCTACGAAAATGCTCGCGAGCTTTTGACAGCTGCAGAAGCAATTAAATATACGAGGTTGTGTAAGAATGATTAAAAAATTTCACGAACCTGAATTAGATGAACATTATTTGAGCAACGAAAGGGTATTTTCCGGACGGTTGCTGAAAGTTGAATTAGACCATGTAAAATTACCCAACGGCTCTGAAAGTACAAGGGAATACATACGCCATCCGGGTGCAGTTGCCATTGTGCCTGTGCTTGAAGATGGAAGCATTGTCCTGGTGAAGCAATGCCGCTATCCTTTGGGAACAGTGATGTGGGAAATTCCCGCAGGCAAGCTTGACCATGGCGCAGATGAAGACCCTTTGGAATGTGCTAAGCGTGAGTTAAGCGAGGAAACAGGCTATGATGCAGTGCATTGGCAAAAGCTTATTTCCATTGCTACTACTCCCGGTTTTTCTGACGAAATCATCCATTTGTACAGGGCGTGGGGCTTAACAGCTCACAGCCAGCACACTGATGAAGATGAATTCATCGGGGTACAGGCATTTACTCCTGCGCAGATTAAGGCAATGATTCTAAACGGAGAGCTTTACGATGCTAAAACCTTGTGCGCCTTATATGCATGTGGGTTAGTTGAATAAATACCTTATGGAGAAAGAATGAACAACGTTTTTGACTTAGTTGCTGATTTTTATAATCAAGATGAAGAATGGAATACAGTATTACGTCAAAGCTATGTAGAGAATTTTTTACGAGCTAAGTCCTGGCAGGGAGCAGATGATAAAGAGCTTACCGAGATGTGGGATCATATTACCTTGTTGTGCCTGTATTTGGGAAACTCCGAAAACTTCTTAGGCGATATGAGCCGTGATGATTTTATTGACTGCGTTGCCTGGTGTGGTCGTAACGTAGCAGATTTTAAACTTACTGATAATAGAGTTGCGAAGTTTTTAGACATTATGACGGAGCTTTACAACCACCTTTACAGCAAAAAACTAATTATGAGCTGTGGTGCTCCTGAAGAAGCGAAGGCTAAGCTGTTGCCGGAAGGCAAGCTTGCCATGATTGATTACGACGGCAACTTTTTACCGGAGTGCAATAAATTTAACCTGTATTCCACTGCGGATTTGCCTGCTAAAATTTTCCTGAACATTGGCGATAGATTGAATGATTTAGTAGAAGCCTTGCGCCGCTTCTTTAGTCAAGAGCGTTTTATGCGTGACGTAGAGCGTGCTGCTTTTATGTATAGCGGTATTCTGCTTACGGGCGCTGTGCAGGAGAAGCCAGGAACTGATGAATACGCCCAATGCTTTTGGGATTACTTCCTCTTTGACCATTACATGGTTGACTACGACGTGCATCCCATACAATATTTTTATGATTATGTGTGCAAGGAGCGTATGTTCAGCGAAGAGGGCATGGTTAGCAGGGATGTGCTGGAAGAGCTTCTGAAAGCGCGCTTGGTATTATTTTCCGTGCAGGGCATCAGCGAGGAAGGCGGTTATGTTTGCCGTGACTTCATGACGGGGCAAACCTATAGCCTTATGCTGCCAATTGAACCTGAGACCAAAACAGACGACTATCTGTTCTTGGGACATATCTTCTATAACGAAACCATGGTAATGAATTTTTTACGCGGTATGACCGTTCCCAAACGCGCTCGTAAAAAATTACTTGAGGTACTGCAGGGTGCTAAGGACTGGTTCGGTGTTCGTACTGGTGGCGAAATGAGTTGGGAAGAATTCGTCAGCCGCAATGCTATGTTCATGCGTCACGTTACTTTGATTTTTTCTGCCTATGTACGAATGGACGGCTTCAATTACACTACTCAGGTGCAAGACTATTTGCCCATGCCCATTGACCCGGAAGACAAGGTTGCACAATGTATCAAGAATATAATGCAGCCATATGCCTTTGCCGCTTATGATATTATGCTTACTCAAAGAATTTGGAGCGACTACAAAGCCCACTATAATAATTTTGAACCACGCTTACCTGATGTGTGGGCGGCAGGCGCCGTTAAGAATTTTATTGAAGCTAATAATATCTACAATTATGATTTGCCTAAGATTGCAGAGATGTGCCATAATATACCTACATCCGTCATTAAAAATTGTGCTGACCAAATCCAAAAGACTTTAGGGATTGAAGAGCACGACCCCCGTTATGTTAATGAAGAAGGATTGCTGCTGATGCTGCTTTCCTAAGTTATAAAGGAGTTTGCAGATGAAATGTGAATTTTGTGGACGTGAAGTTGAAAATACTGTTATCGAATGCCCCTACTGCCATTACCAATTTAAGCGTGAGGCACAGGTGCTTAATCCTAACGAGCGCGATTCCTTTGAAGGTGTAACTATTGAAGAAGATGGTAGCACCAATGGGGAAGGTGCTAAAACTAAATACCAGTACCAAACCAAAGAAGAGTATACTCGCTACGACAAGGCGAAGCAACAGCAACGTACTACTGTGAACCCGCAGTTCAAGGTACATACCATGGGCTGCAGCAGCGGTATTTTGATGACCCTTCTTATTTTGGGCGGTATTCTGGCACTGTTTTTCTTCCTGCTGCCTACTTTCATCATCTTCGCTGCCATCGGTGCAGTGGTAGTTTTCTTCTTGAAGCTCTTTATGTAGTTAAGCAAGGCTTCCCTCGCAAAAATGGGGGAAGCTTCTTTTCGTTACAGCTTTTTTACCGGGTTGCGTTTATTTTTTAGAAAATTTTTGGTATAATTGTTCTATTAGAATACTGGAGGTTATTATGTTAGATTTTAGCACAATGATATATCGCATACCCGCGTTGTTGTTTGCTATCACCATTCATGAATACGCTCATGCCCAATGTGCTGATAGTATGGGTGACCCTACACCGCGACACATGGGTAGACTTACCTTTAATCCCCTGGCGCACCTGGATATTATGGGCGCACTGCTTCTTGTACTGGTTGGTTTTGGCTGGGCAAAGCCTGTTGCCATCAATCAAAATAATTTTCACAACCGCAAGGAAGGTATTATTAAAGTTTCTCTTGCAGGCCCCGCTTCCAATCTGTTCGCTTGCTTTTTAGCTGCGTTGATGGCAGCTGTGCTGAACAAGTTTGGAATGATGGGCGAGGGGATGTACAAGTTCCTTTTGTGGATGCAGCTTTATAACGTATGGTTTGCTTTCTTCAACCTGCTTCCCATTCCTCCCTTGGATGGCAGCAAGCTAATTTCCGAAATGTTGCCCCCCGCTACTGCGTGGAAGTTTGACAATTTTGTTGGTCAATATGGTATGTACATACTCTTCGGTTTGGTTTTGACCGGTGCAATGGGTTGGATTATCAATCCTTTGGCACGCTTGTACATGGTTATTGTAAATTCAATATTAGCAATAGTATTTTAGAATAAATTTGTAAAGGGGTTTTTATGATGAACAAAGGTAGAATTTTTAGCGGTATGCAGCCTTCCGGTCGCTTCCATTTGGGTAACTACATGGGTGCGCTGGAAAACTGGGTACGCTTGCAACATGAATATGAATGTTTCTTTTCCATTGTTGACCTGCACGCTTTGACTTCCTCTTATGCAGATACCTCCAAGCTGCAGGAGAATGTTATGGAAATGGCTATTGATTGGTTAAGCGCAGGACTTGACCCGGAAAAGAATGTTATTTTTGTACAGTCCCACGTTAAGGAGCACGCAGAGCTGGCACTGCTTCTTGGTATGAGCACTCCCCTTGGCTGGTTGGAGCGCGTTCCTACCTACAAGGATAAGATTCGCGATTTGGAAGGCACCAATAAAGATTTACACACCTATGGCTTCTTGGGCTATCCTGTTTTAATGGCAGCAGATATCATGCTGTACAAGGCAACCTGCGTACCTGTAGGCGAAGACCAATCTGCACATTTGGAATTGACCCGCGAAATCGTGCGCCGCTTCAACTATATGTACAAAAAAGAAGTGTTCCCCGAACCGCAGGCAGTGTATTCCAAGGCAAAGGTTCTGCCCGGTATTGACGGTCGTAAAATGTCCAAGTCCTACGGCAACACCATTCCCTTTGGTGCTTCTCCCGAAGAGCTGTGGCAACAAGTGCGTATGATGACCACCGACCCGAAACGTATTAAAAAGACTGACCCCGGTGACCCGGAGGTATGTATTGTTTACCAATTCCAAAAGGTGTTCAACACTGAGGAAGCAAATGATGTTGCTGCAAAATGTCGTGCTGGCGAGATTGGCTGCGTACAATGTAAGAAATGCTTAGCTGAAAAAATGAACTGCATGCTGGCAGACATCCACATTAAACGCGAAGAGCTTTCTAAAAAACCGGAATATATTAAGGAAGTATTGGAATACGGCGGCAAGCGTGCACGCGTTGAAGCTGAAAAGAATATGGCTGAAATCAAAGCAGCAATGAATATTTGGTAATGTATGGCTAATTTATCTATTAAGGTAAGTGATTTTGAAGGGCCTTTAGACCTTTTGATGCACTTAATTGAAAGAGATAAGATTGATATCTATGATATACCCATCGTATCCATTACGGAGCAGTACATTAGCTATTTGAAGGATATGAGTGAATTTGATATGGAGGTTGCCAGCGAGTTTCTGGTAATGGCGGCAACACTTCTGCAAATTAAATCGCGTATGCTGTTGCCTAAGGAGGTAGCGGCAAGCGAGGAGGAAGAAGCTGATCCACGTCAAATGTTAGTGGAAATGTTGGTGGAATATCGTAAGATAAAAAGAAGAGCTGCTGCCCTTTTAGAGCTGAAGGCTGTTGCAGGACAGGTGTTTGCCCGCAAGCCTTATTTTGCTGACAGCGTGCAGCTTCATTTGCCAAACTACCACGTGCGTGACCTTTTGCTTGCCCTGGCAGGCATTGTCAACGACGAAAATAAACCTACTGCTTACATAGAACCTCAAGCCTTTAGTGTGCAGGAAAAGATTACAGAAATCATGGAGCGTTTGCGTGGTGCAACCACAGGCTTTAGATTGAGTGATTTGTTTTCTGTGGGTAGTAGGGGAGAGAAAGTAGCAGCCTTTTTAGGCGTGCTGGAGCTTTTAAAAATGGGAGCTATCACGATTGCTCAAAGCGAGCAGTTTGCACCTATTTATATTTTTGCCAAACAGGGAGAGCAAGAAGATGTATTATGAGCACTTACTAGGAGCCTTGGAAGCTGTACTCTTTACTGCCGGCGAGCCCCTTTCCATTGCGGAACTGGCAGAGCTTTTGCAGTTAGAAAAGCCCCAAGTGTGGGAGCTTTTGGGTAATCTTTCCAAGGAGTACGAAGCAGCTAACCGTGGTTTGATGGTGCGGGAGATTGCCGGTGGTTATCAGCTGGTTACCAAACCGCAGTATTATAACTTGCTTGCTCAACTGGAAACCAATAAAGAAGTAAAGCTTACCAATGCAGGTATGGAAACCCTCGCCATTGTTGCCTTCAAGCAGCCTGTAACCCGTGCAGAGATGGAAGCTATCCGTGGCGTAAAGGTGGATGGTGTTATCAACACTCTGCTGGAATTAGGGCTCATTACAGAAGCCGGCAGAAAGAAATCCATTGGCAATCCTATCTTATATGCAACTACTGATAAGTTTTTGACCGTGTTCGGTTTAAAATCCTTGGCAGATTTACCCAATCCGGAAACTGCCAATATAGACGATTACGAGGTGGAAGAGGTTGTACCTTCTCTTGCAGAGCTGGAAGCAAACGGACAACAGACCTTACCCTTGGAAGATTAAAGCAATTAACCCTAAAAATAAATAGCTTCTGTGAAGCTGAGGGAGTTATATTTAATGGAAGAACGTTTACAAAAAATATTAGCGGCAGCAGGTGTTGCCTCTCGTCGTGAAGCTGAAAAGGTTATTACAGCAGGCAGAGTACGTGTCAATGGCAAGCTAGTTACTGAACTGGGAACCAAGGTTGACCCTAAGAAGGCACGCATTACTGTTGACGGCAAGGCAATTAAATTGGAAAACAAGGTTTATTACCTGTTCCATAAACCCCGTGGAGTTGTTACTACTATGAGCGACCCACAAGGCAGACGTACTGTCGCAGATTATATGCAGGATAGCCAGGAGCGTGTGTTCCCTGTTGGTCGTTTGGATTACAATACAGAAGGCTTGCTGCTAATGACTAATGATGGTGAATTGGCGCAAAAGCTGATGCATCCAAGTCACGAAGTTAATAAAACCTATGTTGTTAAGGTGCCTGGCATTGTGCCCCAGGAAAAACTCGATTTACTGCGCATGGGCGTTAAATTAGAGGACGGTATGACTGCTCCTGCCATTGTTAATTTAATAGCTTATGACCACGAGAAAAACTCTACATTATTTAATATTACCATTCACGAAGGCAGAAACCGTCAAGTGCGCCGTATGTGCGACTTCATTGGTTTCCCTGTGCGTGAGCTGAAACGAACCAAGATGGCTAATCTGACCATCAACGGCTTGGGCAGGGGTAGATACCGTGACCTGACAGAGCAGGAGCTTTCTGAATTGAAGAAGGCGGCTCGCATATGAGTAAGGTAATTGTAATCGGTGGTGGTGCCGCAGGGCTGCTTGCCGGTATTGCGGCTGCTACCTATGGTGCAGAGGTAATTATTATTGAAAAGATGCGTCAGCCCGGTAAGAAAATGCTTATTACGGGTAAGGGGCGCTGCAATATTACCAACGCCGGCGAGCTGCAGGATATTATTAAGAACCTTCCCGGCAATGGACGTTTCCTTTACAGTGCCTTGCGCCAGTTCAGCAATGATGATATTGTATGCCTGCTGGAATGTAACGGCTTGGAAACAAAGGTTGAACGTGGCAATAGAGTGTTCCCTGTCAGCGATAAGGCAAAGGATGTAGTAGATACTTTAGTTAAGATTTACACCCAATATGGCGGCAGGATTATTACAGACTGCAAGGTTACGGAGATTACCTGCAAGGATGGTGCTGCCACCGGTGTTAAAACTACCAATGGTCACTTTGCTGCAGATAGGATTATCTTAGCAGCTGGTGGAGCTTCTTACCCCGGAACGGGTAGTGACGGCGGCGGTGCTAAGCTGGCGGCGAAGGTGGGGCACAGTATCGTTCCCTTAAAGCCTTCCCTGGTACCCCTTGTCAGTGATTATGCCTATGTGGATGATTTACAAGGACTTTCCCTGCGTAACGTAAGGGCAACCCTGTACGGTGATGGTAAGAAGCTGACGGATGATTTTGGTGAAATGCTTTTTACTCACTTCGGTGTAAGCGGACCCATCATCCTGTCATTAAGCAACGTAGCTGCCGAAGCCTTGGCTAAGGGAATGGAAGTGGAGCTTGCTATTGACCTTAAACCGGCTTTAAGCGAAGAAAAGCTGGACGCTCGCATCCAACGAGATTTTGCTGCCTACAGTCGTAAGCAGCTGGTTAACGGTTTAAAGGACTTACTTCCGCAGCGGTTGATACCGGTGGTATGCGACATGGCATATTTAGATGAAGAAAAGTTCATCAACCAGATTTCCCGCGAAGAGCGTAAGCGCCTACTGGAAACCTTAAAGCATTTTGTTGTGCCTATTACAGGAACTCGTCCCATTGCGGAAGCTATTGTTACCGCAGGCGGTGTTTCTGTTAAAGAGATAAATCCCAAAACAATGGAATCCAAACTTATTAAGGGACTGTATTTTGCAGGTGAGGTAATGGATGTTGACGGTTACACCGGCGGCTTCAACCTGCAAGCTGCTTTTTCCAGCGGTTATGCCGCAGGGGTAGCAGCGTCCTGTTAAAAAGGTGAGATGTAAGATGAAGAAATTAGTTGTAGCAATTGATGGTCCTGCCGGTGCAGGTAAAAGCACCATCGCCAAGCTTGCTGCAGAAAAATTAGGCTATGCCTATATTGACACCGGTGCCATGTACCGTAGCGTGGCATGGAAGTTCCTGCAAACCGGTGCAGCTTTTGAAGAAGAGTTCATCAGCAAGCTTTCCCAAGAGATGGTAATCGAATTTAAACCGGAAGCCAAAGTCAACAGAGTTTTTGTTGATGGCACCGAAGTCACTTCTGACATCCGCAGTGCGGAAGTAACCGCTAATGTTTCCCGCGTGGCTGCCATCGGAGCTGTGCGCGAGGCAATGGTTGACCAGCAGCGCCGTATGGGCGAAGCAGGTGGCGTACTCATGGATGGTCGCGATATCGGAACAGTTGTATTCCCTAATGCGGAAGTTAAAATCTTTTTAACTGCTACCGTGGAAGAGCGTGCTATGCGCCGCTACAAAGAGCTTGTTGCCAAAGGGGAACAGGTAGATTTGGAGCAGCTGCAAAAGGATATTGCGGAACGCGACAAGCAGGACATGGAAAGAGAAATCAGCCCCCTGCGTCAGGCAGAGGACGCTATATACTTAGATACTTCTAATATGAGCATTGAAGAAGTTACTGCCTTCATTTTGAATTTGGTAGGTGAAAAAGAGAATGCTGTATAATATTTTTCATGCTACTGTTAAATTTATATTGAGGGTACTCTTTACCATCTTCCTGCGTATGGATGTTAAAGGCGAGGAGAACATTCCCCTGAATGGTCCCTTGGTATTGGCAAGCAACCATATTAGCTTGCTTGACCCGCCTGTTTTAGGAACAGCAGCAACCCGCAAGGTTAAATTTATGGCTAAGGCAGAGCTGTTCGTACCTATTTTAGGAGATTTGTATAAGCTGTTAGGTGCCTTTCCGGTAAAGCGTGGTGGCAATGATAAGGCTGCTATCAAATACGGCATTGACCTCTTGAAAAGCGGTGGCGTTTTGGCAATCTTTCCGGAAGGAACCCGTAGCCGTACCGGCGAGCTGGGCAAGGCTGCTCCCGGTGCGTTGATGATGGCAAGCAAGGCGCTTGCGCCCATTGTACCTGCTTGCGTGGTAGGTACTGATGTGAAACGCTGCGGCAAGCTGTGGCCCAAGGTGTATGTACGTTTTGGCAAGCCCATCTATTTCCCCAAGGATGAACCCATCACCAAAGAAGTCTTAAAAGAAATGACTGATGAGATGATGGCGCGCATTGCAGAGTTACAAGCTGGTGTTAGAAATGGAAATTAAGATTGCAGAATACTGCGGTTTTTGCTATGGTGTAAAGCGTGCCGTAAAAATGGCAGAAGAAGCTGCGGAAGCAAGGGTAAAGGGAGGAACCTTGGGACCTTTGATTCACAACCCACAGCTTATTGCTGAACTGGAAGGCAAGGGCATCGCCTGCAAGGAAAGTTTGCAGCAGTTCACTTCGGGAGAAACGGTTATCTTCCGTTCCCATGGTGTTGGCCCTGAAATTTATAGCCAAGCAGAAGCAATGCAGTTAAATATAATCGACGCAACCTGTCCCAACGTGCGTATGGCACAAAAGAAAGCAGCTCAAGCAGCTGCAGATGGCTTCTATCCTGTGATTGTTGGAGAAAAAAATCACCCGGAAGTAAAAAGTATTAAAAAATGGGCAGGAGAAAACGCTATTGTTGTCGAATGTATAAAAGATATTTCTGATATACCGCAAAAAGACAAGTATGCGGTCATCATCCAAACCACTTTTGAGCTGCAAAAGTTTGAAGAAATCTTGGCAGCAATCCAAAAGGAGCGCAAGGGTGAATTTAGGGTAGAGCGTACAATTTGCTTAGCTACATCGCAACGCCAAAACGCTGCCATGAAATTAGCAGGCGAGGTTGATGCCTTTATCGTGATAGGTGGACGCAACAGTGCCAACACTCGTCACTTATACGAGCTGGTGGCAACTAAATGCTCCAAGGCTTATCACATTGAGACCGCGGCTGAATTAGAGCCGGATATGTTCAGAGATTGTATTAAAATTGGAATCACGGCAGGAGCATCAACTCCCGACCGTTTAATTAAGGAGGCTATTGCAGCAATGGAAAACATGGATTTTGAAAGTTTGTTGGCACAAAGTGAGGAGGTTAACGTATATCCCGGTAAAATCGTGGAAGCTACCGTTATTCAATTGGATAAAGATGGCGTTTATGTAGATTTTGGCTATATGCGCGAAGGTATTGTTACCTATCCGGAATGGTCTTTGACTGAAACTGCCGAAGAATTGATGGCAACCATCAAAGTTGGCGATAAAGTAGAAGTTAAAGTTATCCCCGGTACTTCTAAAGACGACTTCGTTCGTATGTCCAAAATTAAAGCAGAACGCGACGCTGCTTGGAAAAACGTTGCAGAATTGGCTGAAGGCGAAAAACGCGCAGCTACCGTTAAAGTTATCCGCATCATTAAAAATAAAGCTAAAAACATCGTTGGCTTGGCAGTTGCAGTTGAAGGTGTTGAAGGCTTCATGCCTGCTTCCCACGTTGAACTGAAACGTGTAGAAGATTTCACCGGCTATGTTGGTCAAGAATTGGAAGCTGAAATCATTGAAGTTGACTTGGAAAAGAAACGCATCGTTGTTTCTCGCCGCGACTTGTTGAAAGCTGAAAAAGAAGCTAAAGCTAAAGCTTGGAAAGAAGCTAAAGAAGCACGTATCGCTGCTGCTAAAGAAGCTCGTGCCGCTGCTGAAGAAGCTGCTTACGCTTCCGTTGAAGAAGGCACCACCGTTCCCGGTAAAGTAGTTAAAATTGCTGAATTCGGTCTGTTCGTAGAAGTTGGCACCGGTCTTGTAGGCTTGGTTCACAACACTGAACTCTCTTGGAACCGCAATGCTAAAGCTGAAGACGTTGCACAAGTTGGCGACGAAGTTGAAGTTTACATTAAAAAGATTGACCGCGAAAACAAACGCGTTGCTCTTTCCATTAAAGCTACCCAAGAAGATCCTTGGAAAGTTGAAGCTGGCAAATTGAACATCGGCGATATCGTTGAAGTACAAGTTCTCCGCTTCCTGCCCTTCGGTGCAATCGTTAAAATTAGCGACAAAGTAGAAGGCTTGGTTCACATTTCTGAAATCGCTGAAGAACGTATCGCTAAAGCTGACGACGTATTGGAAGTTGGTCAAGTTGTTAAAGCACAAGTTCTGAAAATGGACTTGGACAGCAAAAAAATTGGCTTGAGCATCGTAAAAGCTGCACAAGCTGCTGAACAAGCTGAGTACAGCTCCTACCTGAATGGTTCTGCTGGCTTGACCCAAGACCTGTCCGAACAACTTCAATAATAGAGGAATAACTGATGGAGCGCGCTCAACGCAAACTTGAACATATTAAATATGCTTTAGAGCTTGGTGATGGACCTGGGAGCACGCATTTTGAGGATATTCGTTTCTTACATAATTGTCTGCCGGAAATTAATCCGGCAGACATTAATTTATCTGTTGAGATATTTGGCAAACATTTACGTTTGCCTTTTTTAATAGATGCAATTACTGGTGGAACGGATTCTGTCACAGATGTGAATGCCAAGCTTGCCCAAGTTGCCAACGCTTTAGGTATCGCTATGGCAGTTGGCTCTCAGTATGGTGCAGTGCGTGACAAAACAGGTTATGCCAGCTATGAAGTTGTGCGTAAGCATAACCCCAATGGTGTTGTCCTTGCCAATATTAGCGAACTAGCTACGCCCGCCCAAGCGCAAGAAGCCGTAGCAATGCTGAACGCAGATGCTTTGGAGGTTCACCTTAATCCTGCCCAAGAGCTTTTTATGCACGAAGGTGATAAGGATTTTAAAGGCTTACTGGACAATTTATTGCGTATCCGTGACGGAGTAAGCGTTCCTGTTATTGCCAAGGAGACCGGCTGTGGCATTGCCCTTGAAGAATACGAACGTCTTAAAGCGGAAGGGATTACCTGTTTTGACTGCGCAGGTGTTGGGGGAACCAACTTCCCTGCCATAGAAGCAGCCCGTCAAGGCTTAGAGCTTACTGATGATTTTGCGACATGGGGTATTCCCACGGCATGGAGCCTTTTAGATGGAAGCCTTTGCTGTAAAAAAGAGGATTTACTCATAGCTTCCGGCGGTATCCGTAGTGCTTCCCAAGTAGCGAAGGCATTTGCCCTTGGTGCAGATATTGTTGGTATTACCGGCGTAGTGTTAAGCCTTATTCAAAGCAGTGGCGTAAAAGTAGCTGTTACCTATTTTGAGGATATAAGCAGGCAACTTACTAATTACCTGTTACTCTTGGGTGTTAGCAAGCCCCAGGATTTACGCAGAGTTCCTGTAATTTTTGAAGGTGCAACCTGCAATTACATAGATTGCCGTGGTTTTGAACTTGCTACCTTATGCAAAGCAAGAAGATAAATTTTAAAGCAGAGTAGATTTTTACATATGTGAAAATCCACTCTGCTTTTTGATTTAGAGAAGCCTTTGTTTTTTCTTTATTACTTTATTAACTTTATCGGAAATGTTATAATAAAGGCGTAAAATTATTTTGGAGGTTAACAGGATGCAAGAAGCTGTTCTTCTAAATGATAAAAAAATTTTAGTAGAAGCTATACGCTCTGCCAGAGAAGCAGTCGTAAATATGGGGAAGGAGCTTATGGAACGTAAGCTTGTTGCCGGCTCTTGGGGTAATATCAGCGTGAAGATTGCTGATGGTGTTTACGCAGTTACGCCTTCCGGACGGGGCTATGCCAACCAAAAACCGGAGGATATTGTTATAATAGATTCTGCTTGCCAAACCTTGGATGGTGCGCTAACGCCTTCTTCCGAAAGCAAACTGCACACCGCAATTTACGCAGCTTGCCCCGAAGCGCAAGCTATTATCCATACTCATAGCATATATGCCAGTGCCTTAGCTGCCATGCGTAAACCGGTACCTGCCATTATCGAGGATATAGTACAGATTATAGGCGGTAGGGTTCATTGTGCAGAATATGCTTTGCCTGGAACACAGGAGCTTGCCGATAATGCAGTAGCAGCAATGAACGGACGTAAAGCAGTTTTACTCGCCAATCATGGTGCGGTGTGTTGGGGAAAATCCTTGGAAGACGCACTGATTGTAGCAGAAATTTTAGAGAAGGCTGCCCAAATAGCCATTATCTGCCAGAGCTGTGGGGGAGCGGTAGAACTTTCCAGTAAGGACGCAGAGATAATGCATAGTTTTTACGAAGAGCATTACTCAAAACGTCAAATGGGTACAGAAAAGTAAATAACCAGATGATTTGTCTTATATAGGTTATAAAATTTACAAGAGGTGAATGAAATGAGCAAACTCTTAATAAAAAATATTGAACTATTACATACTCCCAACGGGGAAATGAATTGTATCGCTATCGAAGATGATAAGATTGTTTACGTTGGTACGGAAGCTCCTGCTGCTTTCGCAGATGCAGAAGTGCTCGACGGGGCAGGCAAGCTTGCTACCGCAGGTATGGTCAATACTCATGGCCACGTTTCTATGACCTTGCTCCGTAGCTACGCTGATGATATGGCGCTGATGGACTGGCTGCAAAATAAAATCTGGCCCTTTGAAGCTAAAATGGGGGCGAAGGATATTTACTGGGGAGCAATGCTGGGTATCGCAGAGATGCTGAAAGGTGGCACTACCTGCTTCGCAGATATGTACTACTTTATGGACGAGGTTGCCAAAGCCTGTGCAGAAACCGGTATTCGTGCTAACCTTTGCCGTGGCTTGATTGGCGTTACCCCGGATAAAGACGAAAAGCTGGCAGAAAATATCAAATTTGCCAAGGACTGGAATGGCTATGATAACGGACGCATCCGCGTAACCTTTGGTCCTCACGCTCCTTACACCTGTCCTATTGAATATCTGGAAAAAGTTATTGCTACTGCTAAAGAAAATAATGTAGAAATTCAGATGCATCTGTGCGAAACTAAGGGTGAAGTGGAGGACTACGTTAAAGAACATGGTGTTACTCCCATTGTGATGATGGATAAATTGGGAATGTTTGACCTTGGCACTATCGCTGCTCACGCTGTACATCTGACTGATGAAGATATGGATATTATGGCGGCTAAAAAGGTGCGCGTTGCTCACAACCCCCAAAGTAATCTGAAGCTGGCAAGCGGTATTGCCCCTGTAGATAAAATGTTGGAAAAAGGTATTTGCGTTGGTCTCGGTACTGACGGTACTTCCAGTAACAATAATTTGGATATGCTGGAAGAATGCCGCTTAGCTGCCATGCTCCACAAAGCAACTACCTTTAATCCCTTGGCCGTCCCTGCTGAACAAGCTTGGGATATGGCAACTGTTAACGGAGCCAAGGTACTTGGTTTTGAAAACTTGGGTAAATTAGAAGCTGGTTACCTGGCAGATATCGTACTGTGGGATATGCACAAACCTTATTGGTACCCGCGTCATAACAAGCTTTCCCTTTTGGTTTATGCTGCTAATGCAAATGATGCTGACACGGTGCTTGTTGCCGGTAAGATTGTACTGCAAAATGGTAAGCTTACCCAATTTGATGAAGAGAAAATTTACGCAGAGGCTTGTGCCTGCGTTGATGAGCTTTTAAAAAAATAAATTAGTGAGGTGAAAAATTTTGGCTAAAATCCTTTTTATGCAAAATTTAGCTAATGGTATTTATGAATTTATCGTAGATGCTCCTTTGGTTGCTCATAAATGCCAGCCCGGTCAATTCGTTATGGTACGCACTGACGAATACAGCGAGCGTATTCCGCTGACCATTGCTGATTTTGACCGTAAGAAGGGGACCATAACCTTAATCGTGCAAGCTGTTGGCAACACTACCAAGCACTTGTGCGAAACCTTTAAGGAAGGCGACAATATTTTAGATATTGCAGGTCCTTTAGGGCAACCTTCCCATATGAAAAATTTTGGTACCGTCGTTGTAGTTGGCGGTGGTATTGGTGTTGCTCCCGTGTATCCCATTGCTCGCGCATATCATGAGCTAGGCAACAAGGTAATTTCCATTATCGGTGCTCGCAATAAAGACTTGGTGATTTGGAAAGAGAAGATGGCTGAAATCAGCGACGAACTGATTATTACAACTGATGATGGCAGTGCAGGACGTAAGGGCTTCGTAACTGACCCCTTACGTGAAATGCTGGAAGCAGGCACGAAGGTTGACCTGGTTCTTGCTATTGGTCCAGTTATTATGATGAAGAACGTTGCTGCAACTACCAAACCCTTTGCCGTACCCACTACTGCAAGCCTGAACACTATAATGGTTGACGGTACCGGTATGTGTGGTGGCTGCCGTGTAATGGTTGGCGGTGAAAATAAATTTGCTTGTGTGGATGGTCCGGAATTTGACGCGCACCAAGTTGATTTTGCCAACCTTGTAATGCGCCAGCAAATGTACAAGAACCAAGAGGTTTTGGAATATAGCTGTGGAGGTCATTGCAGATGCGTGGAGGAATGAGAAATGCTATGCCGGAACAACCGGCTGAGATTCGCAATAAAAATTTTGAAGAGGTAGCTTTAGGTTATACCAAAGAGATGGCTGTAGACGAAGCGCAGCGCTGCTTGAACTGCCCTAAGCCTCGTTGCGTAGAGGGCTGCCCCGTTAACGTGGAGATTCCTAAATTCATCAAGGCAGTTGCAGAAGAAAACTTCTCAGAAGCAATTAAGATTTTAAAACGCAAGAACAGCCTGCCCGCAGTTTGCGGTCGCGTATGCCCCCAAGAAAACCAGTGCGAAAGCAGATGCGTGCTTGGCATCAAGGGTGAACCTGTTGCTATTGGTCGCTTAGAGCGTTTCGTTGCGGACTACGCTCGTGAAAATGGCTTGGATGCTGTAGAAGCAGGGGACATTGCCTCCAAAGGGAAGAAGGTTGCCATTGTGGGAAGCGGTCCTTCAGGCTTAACTGTTGCCGGCGATTTGGCAAAGCTTGGCTACGAAGTTACATTATATGAAGCGCTCCACGATGCAGGTGGCGTATTGATGTACGGTATTCCCCAATTCCGTCTGCCTAAGGAAATTGTCCAACACGAAATTAAAGCTCTAAAAGATTTAGGAGTTAAAATTGTTGTCAACGCAGTAATTGGTCGCACATTTACCATTAAAGAGCTGATGGAGGAAGAAGGCTTCGATGCAGTTTACGTTGGCACTGGCGCTGGTTTGCCATACTTTATGCAAATTGACGGCGAAAATCTAAATGGTGTCTATTCTGCCAACGAGTTCCTGACCCGTGTAAACCTGATGAAGGCTTATCGATTCCCGGAGGTGGCTACTCCTGTTTATGTTGGCAAGAAAGCTGCAATCGTAGGTGCAGGCAACGTAGCAATGGACGCAGCTCGTACTGCCAAACGTCTTGGAGCTGAACATGTGTATATTGTTTATCGTCGTGGCGAAGATGAAATGCCTGCTCGCAAGGAAGAAATCCATCACGCTAAAGAAGAAGGCATTGAACTACGCCTCTTGAACAATCCTGTACGCATCCTCGGTGATGATAAAGGTTGGGTAAATGGCTTGGAATGTGTGAAGATGGAATTAGGCGAGCCTGATGCCAGCGGTCGTCGCAGTCCAGTAGAAGTTAAGGGCAGCGAGTACGTGCTTGACGTAGATATGGTGGTCATGGCAATCGGTCAGGGTCCCAACCCTCTCATCAAGCAGACTACTCCTGAACTGGAAGTAAATAAACGTGGCAACATCGTTGCTAATGAAGTTGGTGCTACTTCTATTCCCGGTGTCTTTGCCGGTGGCGACATTGTTACCGGCGCTGCAACTGTTATCTCTGCCATGGGAGCAGGAAAGCGTGCGGCGCAAGCTATTGACGAATATTTAAGCAAGCTATAATTTATAAAATGAACCGTCTGTTTTCTCTAAGACAGACGGTTTCTTACTACTATATCTAAAATTAACCACCAATTTACAAATAAACTACATTCTTGTTCATTATATATAGTTGAACAATGTGGCATATGTGGCAGTTTACCACAACTTATGGTATAATGATACCCGGTACCCCAAAATTTTTTATGAGGTGAAAATATATGCAATTTCCGTTAGTATTAGGTGTTTCCGCTCGTCACGCCCATCTTTGCCGTGAACACATGGATATTTTATTTGGTGCTGGCAGTGAACTGCACGTTAAAAAGAAAATCGGTCAACCCGGTCAATACGCTTCTGAAGAACAAATCACCTTGGTTACTCCCAAAGGTGAAATGAAGCTGCGCATTATCGGTCCCTTGCGCCCTGAAACTCAAATCGAACTGGCTCTTACTGATGCGCGCAAGCTTGGCTTGAACGCTCCTATCCGCCACAGTGGCAAAATTGCCGGCTCTGCAGGCGGCAAGCTGGTAGGCCCTGCAGGTGAAGTAGAAATCCCCGAAGGCATTATCGTTGCTGCACGCCACGTACATCTGTATCCTGAAACTGCTGCTAAATACGGCTTGAAGGATGGCGATATCGTAGACTTGGTAACTCAAGGAGAACGCTCCATCACCTTACACAATGTATTGATTAGAGCAGGGGAGGCACACGCCGACGAAGTACATATTGATACGGACGAAGCCAACGCTTGCAATTTGGACAGCGATATGATGGTTGACGTGGTATTCAACAAATAATTTCTACATTTATTTTAGATGCACCCTGTATTTAGCACTTTATTGGTAATAAAAGAAGGCTTTTGATTTTGGAAGAAGGTATTTATATGAAGAAAACAGCAGTAATATGTGCCTTATTATTAGGTTTGGCAGGTTCCGCTTGGGCACAGACAAGTGATGATAGCGTTGAACATACCCATACAGTAAGCCACATCAGCACTGAAACTGCTACCCAAATTTGCGGAGAACAATTTTCCACAAGCTTCTTCAATGAACAATACGAAAAACTTGCTCTTTTAAAGCGCTGTGAGCTTAGTTTAAAGACAGTTCCACTTAAAATTTGGGATTTAGATAGATACGAAGACCACAACGTAGAGCTTCCCTATACAAAATTAGAGGAAGCAACTAAAAAAGAAATAAAGTCCTTCCTTGGCGTGGAAAAGCTTGGCAAATATAAGGTCATCACAATTTCACACCTGTACAAGCAAAATAGAAAGCTACATGCCATAAATACCAGTCTTCTTTCTGCAAAGGACCAACTTTACGCATTAACAACCGTTTCTACAGATGATGAGGTGTTTTCTGCCAAAAAAGATGACCAATCTCCAGAAATTCCTGCCATCATAAAACGTATGCAAGACGAAGAAGCAGCCAAACTCTCAAATTTGGCTCCTGCCGAGCTTAACGAAGAAGTGCGTATCAAAATATGGAACGAGCATTTAAAATTCGTTAGAAGCTTCAAAAATAAGTCATAATATATATTATCGGACACAATAAATTATTTTAGAGCCTTCTTCTCCGTCATTCAAAACAATCGTTTGACACTTTCGCTTTAATTTGGTACAATGAATTAAAGCAAACTGCACGAACAAACGATTGGAGGAGATTTTATGGGAAGACGTAGAGCTTTGCCCCCTGTTAATGGTAAATATACGGAAGACTTGTTGTCCGAACGTCAAAAAGCTGTTCTGGATTTTGTCCGCGAGTTTACTGCCAAAAAAGGTTATCCGCCTGCTGTCCGTGAGATTGGCCAAGCGGTTGGTCTTTCTTCTAGCGCAAGTGTTCATAATCATTTAAAGACCTTGGAAAAATTTGGTTTCCTGATGCGTGATGCAGCTAAACCTCGTGCTTTGGAACTTCTTAACCAAAACGAAGAATGGCGTAATAAAACTGTGGTACCTGTTCCCCTTGTTGGCAAGGTTACCGCTGGCTGCCCCATTCTTGCTGTAGAAAATGTTGAAGAAACCTATCCTATTCCTTTGGACTTTCTTGGATGTGATGAAGATGTGTTCATGCTTTCCGTTACCGGTGACAGTATGATTAACGCAGGTATCTTGGATCACGACTACATTATTGCACGTAAACAAAACTCTGCAAGCAATGGTGATATCGTCGTTGCACTTATTGACGGCGAAGAAACTACAGTTAAGCGTTACTTCCGCGAACTGCGCCGCATCCGTCTGCAACCTGAAAACGATAAATATGAACCTATCTTAGGCACTGATAACATCCAAGTTATTGGCAAGGTTATTTCTGTAATTAGAATGCTTTAAGAAAAATAAAAGGGAAGCTCTTTTTAGGAGCTTCCCTTTTTTATGTGTTACTTTTAAAATTTTTGATATATTCTCTGTTTTTGATTTAAATCTAAAATTAAAATGATGTCATATTGGCAAAAACAATCCTAAAAAAACCTCCTACTGCCTTTGCAATAGGAGGTTCTGGTTTTTAATAGAAAGGTTTTAATTATTTTGCGCCTACTCTTTCAGCTGCAGCCATAATTGCCAAGCGGCCATGTTCAAAGGTTAAACCACCTTGGAAGAATACATTGAAAGGTTCGCGACAAGGACCGTCAGCACTGAGTTCAATGGATGCACCTTGCACAAAGGTACCCGCTGCCATAATAATTTCGTCCTGATAACCAGGCAATGGCGAAGGTACGGGCTCAACATGAGCATCAACAGGAGAATTGCTTTGAATAGCAACACAGAAGTTGCACAGACGTTCTCTGCTTTCTAAGGTGATAGCCTGAATAATATCGCTACGTTTTTCTTCAGGTAAAGGCTTTACTTCGTAGCCTAACTGTTTAAAAACGGAAGCTGCAAAAATAGCCGTCTTTACAGCTTGCAAAACAATGTGCGGAGCCATAAAGAGACCTTGATAAAATTCACGAGCGGTATCACCAAGGGTAGCCCCCATCTCGCCCCCCAAACCTGGAGCAGTTAAACGATAAGCTGCCTTTTCTACTAAGTCTTCACGTCCTACAATGTAACCACCTGTCGGAGCCAAACCGCCACCTAAATTTTTAATCAAAGAACCTGCAACAAGGTCAGCACCAACTTCGGTAGGCTCCTGCTTTTCGATAAATTCACCATAGCAATTATCAACGAAGCAGATTACATTGGGGTTAGCCTCCTTGGCAGCCTTGCATATTCTACCAATTTCTTCAATAGTAATAGTTTTGCGTACTGCGCTATAACCGCAGGAGCGTTGGATATGAATCATTGTGGTCTTACTTGTTACTGCAGCCTTGATTGCTTCAAGGTCTACATGGTCGCCACTCATAGGTATTTCCTTGTAGCTTACACCAATATCTACTAAGGAGCCTTCCATTTTAACAGGATAACCAATAATGGTTTGCATTGTATCGTAGGGTGCACCGGTTACTGCGATGAGCTCGTCCCCTGCTTTGAGGTTACCTAACAAAGCAACAGCCAGGGCATGAGTTCCGGAAACAAACTGGGAACGTACGAGAGCAGCTTCCGTTTTGAAAAGCTCTGCGTAAATGAGGTCTAATTTTTCGCGACCTACATCAGAGTAAGCATAACCAGTGGTTGGCTTCAAATAAAAGTCTGAAACCATATTATTACGGAAGGCGTTGATTACTTTGTTCGTATTAAAAAGCGCAGCTTCCTCTAATTCCGCACTGTGAGCGGCAACGTCAGCTAAAGCATTCGCTTCTATAGTTTTAAAATCTATCAATTTCATTCACCTTTGCTAAGATATTTTTCAAATTCACCTAACTGCTCTGCAGCCAAGCGTACTTTTAATTTTGTACCCTCTGCCAGATACTCCTGCTCCAAGACAGTGCCAACGCTATGCAAACGAGCAGCCGCCCCGGAATCACTGTACGGAACAAGGAAGTACTCCTCTACCGCCTTTAGTTTCAGGTTTTCTACAATCAACTCAAGCAGCTTGTCAAGATTAATGTTAGCTTTAGCACTAATGCAAATGCTGTTTTCCTCTTGCGCTAAACGTGCAGGCAGTGCAAAATCGGCAGGAAGCTTATCGATTTTATTATAAACAGTAATTATGGTCTTGTCTTTAGCGCCAATCTGCTCTAAAACATGATAAACAGCATTGCTCTGTTCCTTGTACAGCTCATGGCTTACGTCAATTACGTGTAAAAGAATGTCCGCTTCTACAACTTCTTCCAAAGTAGATTGGAAGGCAGCAACCAATTGGTGAGGTAATCGTTGGATAAAGCCAACAGTATCTGTCAAAATAGCCTGTTGCTTGTCTGGCAAATCAAGCTGACGAGTTGTAGGGTCAAGGGTAGCAAAGAGCTGGTCTTTAGCGTAAATATCAGAATTGGTTAGAGTGTTAAGCAGAGTAGATTTGCCCGCGTTGGTGTAGCCTACTAAGCTAACTGTGGGGACAGAAGCCTTGTTACGCCCTGCCCTATGCAAATTGCGCACACTCTTTACCTTACCAATACATTCTTTAATGTAGGCAATACGGTCACGAATACGCCTGCGGTCAACCTCAAGCTTGGTTTCGCCTGGTCCGCGAGTACCAATACCACCGCCAAGACGGGATAAGCTCAAGCCTTTACCCATAATGCGGGGTAAATTATATTGCAGCTGCGCCAATTCTACCTGCAGCTTGCCTTCGTTGGTACGTGCTCGCTGAGCAAAGATATCCAGAATTAAAGCAGTGCGGTCTAAAACCCTAATGCCCATTGCCTGTTCAATGTTACGTTGTTGAGCAGGAGAAAGCTCATCGTCGAAGATGCACAAATCTATATTTTCCTGTTGTACGAACAGAGCAAGCTCCTGCACCTTACCCTTGCCAATGAAGAAAGCAGGGTCCGGCTTAGGACGCTTTTGCAGAAAACGGGCAACAACCTGTGCCCCTGCTGTATCTGCCAGCTGCTTTAATTCTTCTACGGAATCTTCAATGGTCCAGCCCAAGGTATTGAGCATACCATTATATTCCATGCCTACCAGCACTGCCCTCTCTTGTGCCTGCGCCAAGGAAGTGCTGTTGGTCTGCTTATCTAAAATGCGTTCAACGGTAGTAACAAGGTTGGGAAAGTAAATTGTTTCCGCCTCTGCCATGGACAAAGGACCATAGTTTTCTACAATAAACTGTTCATTTTCATCCATACCTACAATCATCCCGAACCCTAAGGTGGATTGGGTGAAATCAGGTGCAGTAACGCCAATGGCAATCATACAGTCAAAACGGTTAGCCTTTAAAGCAGAGATATCCACGCCGCTAAGAGCAGGTGTTCCATTGGGATGAGTATGCACGCAACGGATACCACTCAAACGACTGCTCCCTCGCCTACCCTCTACGGCGGGCAGCTCTACGGTTTCGTTGCTTCCGACAGATACTCTGATAATCTGACCGCTACGAGTAATATAAACAGATACTTCGCGATTGATAAATTCAGTAATATCTGCCAGCTTCAAAGCCAATTCCGCAGAAAGAAGCTGTCCGGAAGACAGCTTCATATCATAGAGCGTTTTAAGTTCTTCAATTACAGAGTTACGAATACCTTTAAGGTTTCCTAAAATTTCACTCATTATATTTCGCCTCTACAATGTCGTAAATTTTATTTGCGTACACGAGCAGGTTCTACATTAATCTTATAACCACGAATGGTATTCTTGTGCATTGCACCCAATACCTTTTCGGCAACGTCGTCAGGAACTTCTACAAAGGTAAATTTATCGTAGATGTCAATCTTGCCAATGTCACGGGCAGGAATGTCGGATTCGATGGCAATGGTGCTGATGATGTCTTTAACGCTAATACGTTGCGCGCGTCCAACATTGATAAACAAACGCACCATTCCGGGGCGACCGCCAGTATTTTGCAAATCAGCAGCGATGATGTCTTCCTGCGGAGCTTCCAAGGCTTTATTGCCTTCTTGCATCAACTTGATTGCAGCAGCAGCTACGTCTTCTGCGGAGTAATCGTTCAATAAGCTTTCAGCAATGCTCATGTAATCGTGGAAGTGGTTCATTTCCAGAACGGTTTGCATTTTGCTAATGATTTGCTCGCGTTGACGTTCGATTACGTTAGCAGCGGTGGGCAGCTGGCGTCGTTGAATTTTGGTATGAATAATACGTTCAATCAGTTTCAGCTGACGGAACTCGCGGGGAGTGATGAAGGTCATCGCCACACCGGTGTTACCTGCGCGACC
Organism: Phascolarctobacterium sp.; assembly: GCA_017467905.1. Lineage (GTDB taxonomy): Bacteria > Bacillota > Negativicutes > Acidaminococcales > Acidaminococcaceae > JAHHUH01. The sequence continues at coordinate 74,296 of JAFUKD010000005.1, read as the reverse complement.
AGTACGACCAATGCGGTGTACATAGCTTTCGGGGTCTTGAGGAATGTCAAAGTTAATTACGTGGGTGATGTTGTCAATATCAATACCACGGGCTGCAACGTCAGTAGCGATAAGCACCTCAGCAGAGCCTTCACGGAATTTCTTCATTACACGGTCACGTTGGGTTTGGCTTAAATCGCCATGCAAGCCTTCAACCAGGTAACCACGGCTGGACAAAGCAATGGCAAGGTCATCAACACCCTTTTTAGTGCGACAGAAGATAATAAGCTTGCCGTCAATCTCTGCATCCAGCAGGCGGCACAAGCCTTCAATCTTATCCTTAGTTTCGTAATAATATTGTTCAATCAGAGGAACGGTAAGGTCTTCCTTGCTAACCGCTACGTTTTTAGGAGCCTTCATATATTTTTTAGTAAGGCTCAAGATGGGACGAGGCATGGTTGCAGAAAACAGAAGGGTTTGACGTTCTGCGGGAAGGTTACGCATAATCTCTTCCATGTCGTCCACAAAACCCATATCCAGCATTTCATCCGCTTCGTCCAAAACAAGGAACTTGATATGGTCAAGCTTAATGGTTCTGCGGTTAATATGGTCAATCAAACGACCGGGAGTACCGATAACAATTTGCACATTATTTTTCAGAGCTTTGATTTGGCGCTCAATAGGTTGTCCACCATAAACAGGCAGTGCCTTAATACGAGAGGTACGACCAATTTTGCTAACCTCTTCCGCAACTTGGATGGCAAGCTCGCGAGTCGGGGTCATGATCAAAGCTTGAATATGGCGATGATCAGTGATGCTTTGTACCAGAGGAATACCGAAAGCAGCAGTTTTACCGGTACCGGTTTGTGCCTGACCAATTACGTCATGCCCTTCCAATACCAGAGGAATGGTCTCTGCCTGAATGGGAGAAGGTTCTTCAAAGCCCATGTCAGTCAAGGCTGTTACAATCTTTTTATCCAGTAAAAGTTCACCAAACATTTCTTTTTGAGTATTTGTCATTAAATATTTTCCTCCAACTTCTTTTCTCTTAATATATCAATAACCATAGAAATCGCCGTGAGTGCGATTCGCAGTTTATTTTCCATTCGGTTTGCTGTAAACAAAAGCTCCTTACAGTATACATCATCTTCTGTTGCAATAGCAATATAAACTAAACCAACAGGCTTGTCCTCGCTTCCTCCAGGACCTGCGTTACCCGTAATGCCTACACCGTAGTCACTATCAAAAAGCTTGCGTGCTCCCTGCGCCATTTGGCAAGCAACCTGCTCGCTCACAGCACCATAGGCATCTAAAGTAGGCTGCTTTACCTGCAAAAGCTTATGCTTTGCTTCATTAGTATAGGTAACTACAGAGCCTATCAAATAGGCAGAGCTTCCGGCAACATCCGTCACCAAGCTGCTTGCCAGCCCTCCGGTGCAGGATTCCGCAAAAGCAATGGTCTTCTGCTGTGCTAATAATTCTTCGCCTAAAGCAACTGCCAAGGCGTCCGGTGTTACAGCGCTCATATTCTTTCAGCCACCATTTCGTAAGTAAAGCCTTGCAGGATGCGCACCTTGACAAAGTTGCCAATGTTGAGGTCACCTGCGTTTTCAACGAAAATGCTGCCGTCAATTTCAGGCGCTTCATGGTAGGAACGGGCAGCTGCCAATTCCGGGTTCTCTTCGTCAAAGCCTTCAATAACTACGGTAAGCTCCTGCTCTTCCATATCTCTGTGCAGCTCCTCAGAAATTTCCGCTTGTAAAGCCATCAGCTCGTGATAACGGTTTTCTTTAATTTCTTCCGGAATTTGGTTGGGCATTGCCCCTGCAACCGTACCATCCTCCTGTGAATATTGGAACACGCCCGCATTTTCAAAGCGTTGTGCCACAACAAAGTCTTTAAGAATTTCAAAGTCCTCGTCTGTTTCACCGGGGAAGCCTACAATAAAGGTTGTTCTTATTACAATATTGGGAATGCGTGCTCTCAGCTTGCCCAGCAAAGCTTCAACATCCGCTCTGGTATCATAGCGGTTCATGCTGCTCAGCAGGGTATCGCTTGCGTGCTGCAAGGGAATATCAATATATTTGCACACCTTGTCCAAGGTTGCAAAGGCTTCAATAAGTTCATCAGTAAAGTTGTTAGGATAAAGGTACATTACACGAATCCACTCTACCCCTTCAAGTGCGTTTAAGTCTTTCAATAATTGGGGCAGCATCAGCTTACCGTACAGGTCTTCACCGTAACGGGTAGTGTCCTGAGCTACAACGATAATCTCCTTAATGCCGGTAGCAGCCAGCTCTTTGGCTTCTGCCATAACCTCTTCGTAAGGACGGCTGGTGTAAGGACCGCAAATCTGCGGGATAGCACAGTAGGAACAGCAGTTGTCGCAGCCTTCTGCAATTTTAAGGTACGCCATGTAATTAGGAGTAGTCAACATTCGCGGTTGGTTTGTCAAAGTAGAGTTCTTTTCCAAATGCAGCAGACGTTTGCCGGACATAACCTCGTCCAGCACCCAACCGATATCGGTAAAGCTTTCCTTGCCAACAATGGCATCTACTTCCGGCATGCTTTCAAACAGCTCATCAGCATAGCGTTGACCAAGGCAGCCAGTCATCAGCAGATATTTGCAGTTGCCTTCCGCCTTGTATTCTGCCATTTGCAAAATAGTGTTAATAGATTCTTCCTTTGCGCTTTCGATAAAGCCACAGGTATTAACAATAATAATATCTGCTTCGGAAGGGTCATTGGTAATTTCCAACTCTTTTTCGCGAATAATGCCAAGCATAACCTCAGAATCCACTAAGTTTTTAGGACATCCAAGGCTTACCATTCCTAATTTCATTGCTTTCCTCCTAAGTATTCTTATTAAATCTAACCTTTTCCAACCAATTGGAAATTAAAGCTTCTTGTTTTTCTTTTTTCAGGTAATTAGTATTCAACCATAAAATCTCCGGATTGGCAGCAGAGCCCTTAATGCCCTGGGGCAAAAGGAACATGTACCCCGTATCAATGGTTTGAGATACAAACTTCACTGCTTCGTCAGCGATTAACCAGTTGATAAACTTGGTTGCATCCTGCACGTTCTTGCATTCCTTGTACACGGCACTGCCATATAAATTAACGGGAGTACCTTCCTTAGGATAAATAACGTAGGCAGGAAAATTGTTTTCCAAGTATTTGGAAACAAAGCTTTGCTTGGTAATGGCAATATCCGCATCCCCAGTAGCAGCCATACGAATGGGAGTAAAGGGGAACTTAGCGTACTGCTCAATGTAGCGGTTAATATTCCAAAGGTAGCTTAAAGTTTTGTCTTCACCGATACTGGAAGCCAAGCTTGTCAAAAAATTGATGGAGCTATCGCTGCTGGAAAGGTTTTCCATGGAGATACGGATACCCGTTTCACTATGCTCCAAATCAAACCAGCTAAGTAGCTGCTCCTGACCAACAGTGCGTGCGTACTGCTGGTTAATTAAAAATACTGTGGGGTCATAAAAGACACCGTACCAAAAGCCCCTGTCATCCTTAAATTTTACAGGCAGCATGTCCCCCACATCAGAGACTATTGCCTGCAGCGAACCACTGCCTTGTAAATCAAGCAGCACGTTGCGCTCCGCAAGGATAAGGTCCGGCTTGGCGGAATCTGCCTTGATTTCGTAAATGGCAGTAACCTTTAGCCCGGTATTCTTTTCTGCGTAGGAATTTAAAAGTGCTTCTGTAAATTCTTGCTCCAGCTGAGAGTAAAGCACTAAATTCTTCTGTTCTTTTTTCTCAGGCGCATCACCGCATGCTGCAATAACAAGGCTAAGCAGCACAAGGGACACTGCAAAAATTTTACGAAGCATTTATTCCTCCATTATTTATGTTTACGAGCGGCAGGTTTGGCAGTAGGCTTTCTGTCAACTCGTTTGCCATTTGTTTTACCGGTGCCTGTCTTAGCACCAGTGGGTTTCGCACCGTTAGGCTTGTTACCAAAACGCTTGCTCCCCTTTTTATCGTCAACAAAGATTAAGCATTTAGGACCACTGCCTACCAAATCCATACGATTGGCTTTTTGCAGGGCTTCTAAAACCAGCTGACGATTATTGGGATTACGATACTGCATCAGCGCTCTTTGCATTGCCTTATCGTGAGGGTTGCGGGCAACGAAAACACTCTTGCCGGTTTCCGGGTCAATACCGGAATAGTACATAGCAGTAGAAGCACTGCCGGGAGTGGGGATAAAGTCCTGTACCTGTTGGGGATGGTGCTTGATGTCACGCAAAAATTCTGCCAGCTCCACTGCATTGTTCAAGGTGCAGCCGGGATGACTGGAAATAAAATAAGGTACAAGGTACTGGGGTAAGCCAATCTCTTTATTCTTTTTATCGAACAGGCGCATAAAGCGGGTGTAAACTTCCTTACCCGGCTTGCCCATCTTGTCTAAAACCGGGGGCGCCACATGTTCGGGAGCAATCTTTAGCTGACCGCTAACGTGAAAACGGCACAGCTCGTCCAAGAAGTTCAGGTTTTTATCTGCTAAAAGGTAGTCAAAACGAATACCACTGCGGATAAAAACTTTTTTTATGCCCGGAAGAGCACGCACCTTTCGCAGCAAAGCAATGTAATCGCTGTGGTCTGCGTTAATATTGGGGCAGGGATTGGGGAACAGACACTGCCTGTCCTTGCATACGCCCACCTTCAACTGCTTCGCGCAGGATGGATGACGGAAATTGGCAGTGGGACCGCCAACATCATGAATATAACCCTTAAAGCCGGGCAGCTGAGAAATTATCTTCGCTTCGCGCAGGATGGATTCATGACTGCGAGCCTGAATGATGCGTCCTTGATGTGCATGAATAGCACAGAAGGAACAGCTGCCAAAGCAGCCACGACAGCTTACAATACTAAACTGCACTTCTTCCAGGGCAGCAACGCCGCCAAATGCCTTATAGGAAGGATGGCAGTCGCGCATATAATCCAAATCATAGATGGCATCCATCTCTGCCTGCTCCAAAGGATAGGTAGAGGGATTTTGGATGATGTATTTCTTCACACCCTTTTGAATAACGGTCTTGCCGTAAAAGGGATCCTGCTCCCTGCTCTGCAGCTTATAAGCTTTGGCAAAAAGGGCTTTATCATTTTTAATCTCTGCCAGGGAAGGCAGCTCAACATATTCTTTTTCTTCCAGCTCCGGTTTGCTGTTACTAATGTAGGCAGTGCCACGAATGTAATGCATATCTTCGAGAGAAGCACCGCCGGCAAGGTAATCCGCAATTTCTACAACCTGCTTCTCACCCATGCCGTACACAAGCAAATCTGCACCGCTGCTTTCTAAAATGGAAGGAAGCAGTTTGTTTTCCCAGTAATCAAAATGAACGAAGCGGCGCAGGCTCGCCTCGATACCGCCAATAATTACAGGCAGCTCAGGCCACAGCTTCTTAACCTGCTGTGCGTAAACCATGGTTGCATGGTCAGGGCGCTTACCCATTTCGCCACCGGGAGTATATTTATCATTAGTACGCGGCTTCTTGGCAGCAGTATAATGGCACAGCATGGAATCAAGATTACCGCCGGAAATCATTACCCCCAAGCGAGGCTTGCCCAAGGCAGCAAAATAATTGGGCTTGTCCCACGCAGGCTGGCACAGCAAAGCAACCCTGTAGCCCTGCGCCTCCAGTACCCTGCAAATTACAGCAGGGCCAAAGGAAGGATGGTCAACATAGGCATCGCCTCTGATGAACAAAAAATCTATCTGCTCCCAACCACGTTCTGCAATTTCTTCTTTAGAAATCGGTAAAAACTTATGCATCGTATTTCTCCGAAATTATTTTGTATAGGTCTTAATGGCAACGCCCTGCTCGCCCTGCATGCTAACAGGCTCGCCATTTACTTTAACTTCCATTACGCCCACGTTGCCGTACTTAATTACAAGCTTTTCGCCTGCATCAAAGGTGCGCACGTCTTTGGCACGCAGCATTCCCTCGTAAACGCTCTTGCCATCTGCATTTACTTCCAGCCAGCAATCGCCGTGAGCAGTCATTTCCACAACAACCTTTTCCACAACGGGAGCAACCTCTTCAACCTTGGCAGTTTCTGCGGGAGAAGGCACTACTGCTACCACAGGTGCTTCCGGTGTATCGTTAGAATGTAACCATTCCATTGCCTTCGGCATCAGGAAGTAACCGCTTACCAAAACAACTACGCCCAAAGCTCCGGCAAAAATCTGCTTGGCAATGCTTTTCTTGGGAGCAGGCCCTTGGTAAGCATCCACGCCGCTGCCGGCACTGCGGTGCTGTTTAAGGGAAATGTTCAGCTTCACAGTATCTACCTCGCGAATGCCTTGACTCTTAACATCTTCAACGTTGATGCCTGCCTTAGCAGCCTTGTACATATTTACCAGCTCAGGACCGTTCAAGCCCAGGTAGTTGCCATAATTGCGGATAATCCCCTTGATGAAAACCTCTTCCGGCAATTTGGAGTAATCGTCCTGCTCCAAAGCGTCCAGATAGTAGCCACGAATACTGGTAGCATTTTCTGCGTCAAGAAGGGTCAAACCTTTAGCTACTCTTGCTTCATATAATATTTTACCAACACTATCCATTTGATTATCCCCCTAATCATTTGTTAAAAATCGTTCTTCTATTTCTTGACGTGAAAGGATAACTTCACGAGGTTTACTGCCAACGGATTGTCCGACGATACCTAATTCTTCCATAGTATCTACCAAACGTGCGGCACGGGTATAGCCTATACGGAAGCGACGCTGCAGCATGGAAGAGGATGCCTGCCCCATATCCATTACTAAACGCAGGGCATCTTCAAACAGCTCGTCCTCCACCATCTGGTTACTGCCATCCTCCGGCGCAGCTCCATCCTTGGCATCACATTCCAAGACTTGGGTAGTAACCTCTTCCTTATATTCAACAGGGATGGATTGCTTCACAATAAAATCCACTACCCTGTTAAGCTCTGCGTCACTGACGAAGGCGCCTTGCACGCGCACCGGTTTATTGTAGCCAATGGGATAAAAGAGCATATCGCCCTTACCCAAAAGCTTTTCGGCGCCGCCCATATCAAGAATGGTGCGGGAATCCGTCTGTGAGGAAACGGCAAAGGCAATGCGGGAAGGAATGTTTGCCTTGACAATGCCGGTAATAACATCAACGGAAGGTCTTTGGGTTGCCAAAATTAAGTGGATGCCGGCAGCACGTGCCTTTTGGGCAAGGCGTAAAATAGCATCTTCTACATCAACCTTAGCCACCATCATCAAATCAGAAAGCTCGTCAATGATGATGACAATGTAGGGCATTTTCTCCACTGCCTGCTCGTTATAGCTTTTAATCTCGCGTACATGATTATCTGCAAAAGCCTTGTAACGTCTTTCCATTTCAGCTACAGCCCAATGCAGGGCAGAAGCTGCCTTTTTGGCATCAGTTACTACGGGAACAAGCAAGTGAGGAATACCATTGTAATTGGATAATTCTACAACCTTTGGGTCAACCAGGATAAGCTTTACCTCATCCGGATGAGCCTTGTATAAAATACCTGCGATAATAGTGTTAATGCACACGGATTTGCCGGAGCCTGTAGAGCCTGCCACCAAAAGGTGGGGCATCTTGGATAAATCAGCCGGAATAATATTGCCGCTGATATCCTTACCCAAGCCGATACACAGCTTGGATTCCTGCTTACGAACAATGTCGTTATCCACTACCTCGCGGAAATTGACAGGGTCATTTTTAATATTGGGTACTTCGATACCGATTGCCGCCTTGCCGGGAATGGGCGCTTCAATGCGCACACCAGGAGCAGCCAGCTTCAAGGCAATGTCATCAGCAAGATTAACTACAGAGCTAACCTTTACTCCCGCAGCAGGCTCCAGCTCAAAACGGGTAACGGAAGGGCCACGGGTAACGGCTACAACCTTAGCCCGCACCTTGAAATCTGCCAAGGTCTGCTCCAAGACGGAACACTGGCGCATAATATCTGCCTTGTAGGAAACAGGGTCGGTAAGGATGGGTTTATCTAAAATCTCCAAGGGAGGTAATTTATAGGAAGATTTTTTTATAGCTTCTTCGCTGAACAGCCTGCCTTGGGAAGCCTTATCTGCTTTTGGGGGAATGTTATCCGCGCTGTCGATAATGGTAATCTCCGGCGCAGAGCTATTCGCCATCTTTTTCCGGAGAAACTCTTTAATGATGGTTTTGGTTTCCGGCCTGGCTTCCTCTTGGGGCTCCTGCTTAGCATAATTATTGAAGATAATGGAGCGGCGGGGCGCTTCCTCCCTTGCCGCAGGCTCGTTAAAGCTTTCAGCGGGGAAGCCATTCTGTACTAATTTTTCCGGCGCTTCATCGTAATTGATGATGGGACGTAAAATTACAGACTGCTTATCCTCCTGCCATTCGGGAACCTGTACCGGGTCCTGCTCCAGCTCCTCCTTAGTCTGCTGGTCAGCATAGGTACTTGCGGAATTATAATTTAAAATTCTGCGGAAGGTACTTGGCTTTTTAATGCCCTCCGTAAATTCTTCAAACTCCTCCTGGTCGTACACGCTGCGTACAACCTTTTCAGGCTTGCTCTCTTTTTTCGGCTCTGCCTTGATTTCAGGAACGTAAATATATTTTACCTTTGTTTCCTGCGGGGCAGCTTGCTCCTGACTGGAAGCAGCCTGCATATTTTTGGAAGCGTTTATGCGTGCGGTAAAGAAAATCTTACAGCCCAAGGCAAAGCAGATTACAGGCAGTACAATGGCGTACTCGCCTAAGTAATGAGCCAAAAGCTCTGCCAATAAGCCAAGCATACCCTCTACAGGCTTACTTAGACAGGCAAAGGCTGCCACTCCGGCAAAGAGTATCAGCCCAAACCCAAGCAGGCGCTTCAAACCATTATTCTTTTGCCCAGTTTGTTTAGCTTTCTTCTGCAAAATTCAGCACTTCCAATTAGTAAATTTCAATTTATCAGATTTCCATAATGATGGGTAAAATCATGGGGCGGCGACGGGTTCTTTCATATAAGAAGCGTCCCAGAGAATCGCGGATTGCGGATTTGATGCTGCTCCATTCAGATACACCGCCGGCTTCGCATCTATCCAAAGCGCTCTGCACTTTCTCCCTTGCTTCGTCCATTAAATCCTCTGCCTCGCGCACATACACAAAGCCTCTGGAAACAATATCCGGACCGCTAACGACGGTGCAGCTTTCGTGGTCAAGGGTAACCACCACAATCATAATGCCGTCTTGGGAAAGCTGACGACGATCGCGCAACACAATATTGCCAACGTCCCCCACGCCCAAGCCGTCAACCAGCACCTTGCCGGAAGGTATCTTGCCGTTGATGCCGATACCGTTTTTAGTCAGCTCAATTACACTGCCGTTTTCTGCAATGACAATGTTTTCTCTGGGCATGCCCAAATCCTTAGCGATATTAGCGTGCTTAATCAGGTGACGGTATTCGCCGTGAACAGGAATAAAATATTTAGGACGCACCAGATTGTGCATCAGTTTAATTTCTTCTTGGCTGGCGTGTCCGGAAACATGCACGCCATTGGATTTTTCGTAAATTACATCTGCACCCAGCTTGTATAAATGGTCAATAGTGCGGGCAACAAGCTTTTCGTTACCGGGAATGGGCGTAGCAGAAATTATTACAGTGTCCCCCGGCATGATGTCCACCTTTTTGTGGTCATTCATTGCCATTCTGGTCAAGGCACTCATGGGCTCGCCCTGGCTGCCGGTGGTGATGATTACAATCTGCTCTGCAGTGTAGTTGTTGGTTTCGTCAATATCAATCAAAACGCCTTCGGGAATACGCAGGTAACCAAGCTCCATGGCAATGTTCACTACGTTAATCATGCTGCGGCCAATAACAGCCACCTTGCGTTTATATTTTACGGCGCTGTCCACCACCTGCTGAATGCGGTGTACATTGGAAGAAAAGGTAGCCACGATAATGCGGTTGCGCGCGTAGCGGAACTCATCATCAAAGGTTTGCCCTACCATTTTCTCGCTTTGGGTAAAGCCGGGGCGTTCTGCGTTGGTGCTATCTGCCAGCAGGGCAAGCACTCCTGCGTCGCCAAACTCAGCAAACTTGTTAAATTGGGTAACCTGTCCATCAACAGGGGTCTGGTCAAATTTAAAGTCACCGGTGTGAATGATGGTGCCAATGGGAGTTTTAATCACAATGGCTACTGCGTCGGGAATACTGTGGTTAACGCGGATAAATTCCAAATTGAAAGCACCCACACCAACTTTATCACCGGGTTTAATCGTAATCAGGTTCTCGTCGCTGACACCGTTCTCGCGCAAACGTCCTTGCAAAATTCCCAGAGTAAGTGCGGTGCCGTAAACAGGCACGTCAATTTGCTTTAGAACGTAGGGCAAGGCGCCAATGTGGTCCTCGTGACCATGAGTAAGGAAGATTGCCTTAACCTTATCCCTGTTTTCCAGCAAATAGGTAATATCGGGAATAACAAGGTCAATGCCCAGCATATCGTCTTCCGGGAACATCAAGCCTGCATCTATAAGAATTATGTCGTCTCCATAACGAAAAACAGTCATGTTTTTACCAATTTCCCCTAAGCCTCCTAAGGGAATAATCTGTACTTTATTTTGAATTTTTCCCAAAAAAAATACACCTCCGAATTTCTTTTATTTCCGTACAAAATTTATACATAAGATTTAACTACGAGTCCGCACAATTACTCTAGGATATATTATACACTATGAGCTGTTGTCTAGCAAATGCAGCAGCACTTATTTTTGTGAAAAAATCCTAAGTTTAGCAACTTCCTTCCAATATATTTCCCGCTAATGAAAATACTCCCACCTTTTTGAAAAGGTGAGAGTGAATTTTAAAAAGCTTTACTGCTAAAAATAACGCTTGTTCCGGAAAGGAGCATAACCAAAGCCAAAAGCAAGGGCTCCAGCAAAAGACCGCCCAAGGCGTACCACAAGCCCATCGCCACAGGCAAGCAGCAAATATTAAAGCACAACGCCAAAACAGAATTGCGCTTGTAAATTTTACTAAGGGTTCCTGCCAGCTCCAAGCTTTTCAAAATCAGCTTGGGTTCGTCCTGGGGCAGAACAATGTGAGCAAACTGCTCCGTAGCGCTGTTCTGCACTGCTACCCCCACGTCACCGCTGGCAAGCAGGGGCATATCGCTTATCCTGTTGCCATAAACAAGAGTACGCTCCCCGCCCCAACGCAGGCTGCGGATAAGCTCTGCCTTTTCCTTGGGCTGCAGTTCTACAACGGTGCGCACTCTGCCGTCGGGTAAAAATTCCGGCAGGCTTTGCTCCACATATAAATTAAGAGCAGTAAGCTGCACCAGCTCCATACTGTTGGCAACGCTACCTTCACGACGAGAAAACACTGCCAAGGTAATCTTATGCAGCTGCTCCAAAACAGCAGGGTTCTTAAAAACAATGCCTTGGCTTTTGGCAAGCTGCACCACCGCCAGCAAGGAGCTGCTATGGGCATAGCCTAAAGCGCAGGGGTAAGCCCCCAGCATTATGGAAACCAGCACCTTCCATCCCAAGCCTGCTTCGCCGGTGTAAAAATACCAGCTTAAAGCAGTTACCACGCTAATGCTGGCAACAATGGGTAAAAAAATTGCGGCAAGCTTGTCGGTACGTCTTAGCTTCTGCATGCTCTTAGGCTCTGCGGCAAATTTCTTCGCCAAGCGCCACAGCTGCACTGCCTTTACGTTCTTGCCCGTTGCAGTAGCCTTCACTTTAAGCCAACCGCTTTGCACTACGGTTTCGGCAAAAACCTCTGCGCCCTTTTCCTTAGCAATCACTTCGGTCGAGCCGGTAATCTCCGCCTCGCACAGCTCTGCCTGACCGTCAATAACAATACCGTCCGCAGGAACAACGCTCCCCTCCCGCACAAGGATAGTATCCCCCGGCAAAAGGTGATTGCCTGAAATGACTTCCTCCTCATCGTTCAAGAGCAGCACTGCCTTAGGCAGCTTAAAGCCTCCTGCCTGAAAATTACTAAAGGCGCGCTCCGCAGCTGCAGCGTTCTGCTTGCCATATAAGGTAAAGAAAATTGCTCCTGCCACCGCCGCGCAGTACATATCGTATTCACTGGCGTAACCTTGGAAAACTCCCACGCCCTGATAAAAGCTGTAGCCCACTGCCAGCAAACTGCTTACCGCCAGCAAGGAATCCATGTGGGGCACGTCAGAAGCAAGCTGCTTCAAACCAAAGGCAAGGTACTTGCCCGCCAGCAGAAGCGCTCCGCTTACCAGCACCAGCTCCATTGCGGCAGCAGTCTGCACCAATTCAAGGGCAAGCTGGTATTTATAAAAGTAAATTACAATTTCCACAGCCAGCAAAATAAAGAACAACATTCCGCTATAAAGCAAGCTGTTATTTTTCGCAGGCTTCTGTCTTTTAGGTGCGCCTTCCTTTTGGGGCAGCTCCATGCTAAAACCATTGGCTTCAATAATGGCTTGAACCTCTTGCAAATTTATCTTCTCGAAAGAGCGCAGCAGTGCCTCGCTACTGACGAAGTCCACCTGCACCGCTTCCATATGGGGCAGCTGCTGCAGCTTGTACTCAATACTGCTAACACAGGCGGCACTGCGCAGCCCTTTTATTTTTATGACAATGGTATCCATACCCATCCTCCTATTGTAATTAAATAAATCTTAACAATAGCGGCAGGCTTTGTCAATTTACAAAGGCACTTCTCAAAAAAATAAAGAGCCGGTTTTTTACGCCAGCTCCCAATCTGCAAAACATCCTTTAATTTGCCAACGCCCTATTTAAAAGGCACCACTTCAAATTCAGAGGACAGTATTTTTTTAGCAGCAGTATCAAATTCAAGGAAGAGTACTGCTTCCGCACCGCTGTACTTGCATTTTACAAGCTCGTTTTCAATGGCAACGCTCTCCCCAATGCTCATATCCATCCATTTAGGCTTGCCCGTCTGGTTGCACAAGATAAATGGCAAGCCTGTAATTTTGGTAACCTTCTTCCAAGACGGCAGGGGGTTCCCCGTTTCCGGAGTCTCCGGCCAGGCAGCAATATCTATAAGCAAATCTGCTCCCTGCTCTTTAAGGCTTAAAGGTCTTTCATCAAACCAGCTGTCCGCACACACAAGCACCCCAATATCCACACCGTCGCAGTTGGTTGTGCTCATACCCGCTCCGGGGCTCGCCCACTTTTCTGCACCCAGCTTCTCCCCGTAAATTTTACGGTGACGGCTTTGCAGGCTTCCGTCCGGCGCAAACACAAAGCAGGTATTATGGTGCAAGCCGGTTTCCTCAGCATATTCACCGCAGCCAAGGAAAAGGTACACGCCGTACTGCTTCACCAAATTGCGCAAGCCATCTAAGTAAGGAGCAGGCTGTACCTCCAGCTTGCGCTCCTCGTCAATACGGTGGAAGTAGTAGCCCTGCACCGCAGTTTCCGGCGTAACCACAAGGCGCGCGCCACCCTCACCTGCAATCTGCAAGGCTCTGCTAATTTTTTCAAGGTTCTTTTCCTGCGGTCCGCAGCTTACATCCAAATGACACAGGGCAATCTTCATAACATTACTACCTTTCCCTTTCACAAGCTCCCTCTCGTTTTCAGAAGCCACCTTCTGATTTAGAACGCTCCCTTCCGTTTTGGAAAGCTCCTTCTGATTTAGAACGCTTCCTCCCGTTTTAGAAAGCTCCTTTCCAATTTCAGAAGCAACCTTCTGGTTCGGAACACTCCCTTCCGTTTTGGAAAGCTCCGTCGCAAAACAGGAAGAGCTGCCCAAAATTAACAGCAACATTCCCAAAAGTAGAAGGCTTTTTATTTTTAAAGATTTCAATTTCATAAGACCATCCTCAAATTACACAGCGGCTTTCCAATTTCCAAGGCTGCTTTCAAAATCCAAGCAACACCTTTTCTTGGCAAGCCTACCATTTTCACCAACAGCTCCCCATTTGAGAGCATTCTATCACAAAAGCCAACAAGGGAAAAGATGTAGTAACTATACCCCCAAGAACAACGAGCCTTCTCATTCCGTAACCGCATCCTCATTAGCTACAGAAACAAGAGCGCACCTTAGATATAAATGAAGCGAAGCAAACGCTCCGCTTCATTATTAGGATTTTCAGTTTGTCAAAACACTAAGCAACTAAACCATAGACTTCATAAAATTCAGAAGGCTGATTAGAATTTGTACTCAGCACCAACAATGAAACGTCTGGATTGTGCGGGGTATTTGTAGGAACCACTTGAATTTACTCCTGCATAATCAGCATAAGCTTCATTAAAGAGATTGTATCCTTTTGCGTAGAAACTTAAGTCTTTAGTTGCTTTGTATGTAATCGCCATATCAACTGTCCAATAGCTACTATCAACATAAGATTGACTATAATTATATACGTGTGTTGCGCCACCGCTACCAGCTCTCAACCAGATATTGGAATCCCATTTACCATCGTTATAATGTACACCCATACGATAAGTATTAGGCATATAGTTCCAATCTCTTACATATCCAATGCCTTCATCATTTTCTACTTTTAAATAAGTGTACGAAGCTATTATATCAACATTACCATTTAATTCATGGTTCAAGGTTAATTCCATACCGCGTTTCTTTTGTTTGTTCACATTTCTTACGCGACTATCCTCCATGCCATTGCCCCAATCCCAGGCTATAGCATCATCCAAATCACTTTCAAAATAATTAATACCAACATCGGTATTATTAATCTTTGTTTGGTATCCTAAAGTCCAAGTGTCACCAGTTTCGGGTTTAAGATTTTCGTCGCCGTACATACCACCCCATTTTTCTCCACCAGGAATATTATAATACAAATCATCAGTAGTAGGAGCTTTAAAAACTTGACCCCAATTAAAATAAGCATGGCTATAATCATTAAACTTTTTGTTTAATCCTGCGCTTAAAGTAGTTTCATCTCCAGATACACTATGGTCATCGTAGCGAATACCTGCATTCAAAGTCCAAGTAGGAATAAATTCCCAATTATCATTGATGAAAAATGCCAAATTTTCAACACTTTCATCATATTGATTACCCATGCCTACATATTCAGCCACGGTTTTAACATCAGACTTACTCCAGGATGCGCCAATAACAAGCTTATTGCTATTTGATAAAGAAAATTCTTGTTGTGCATCAATTCCATTAGTTTTTTCTTCCATAAATCCCGCGTTGCTATACTCTAATTCATTGTGATAAACCTGCAAATAGCCAGCATCATTTTCATTAACAAACCAATCATATTTAGCATATATACTTTGTGATTTTTTATCTAGATATGCTTGATCAGTATTCGGATTCCAGTTTTCAACAATATTAGTTGGGCTGTTTCCCTCAAATTTACTGTAATCATATCCAATAAGTAAATTACTGTTAGTATTAAGTTCCTGTTCGAGTTTCAGAGAAACTTTTTCATTTTTATAATCTGACTTACCGGGCCATCTTTTAGTTGTATCGGATTTTACGTCTCTGTACTTATAATAATCCTTCTCGTTTCTACTAACTGCTACATTAACACCAGTTTTACCTTCCTTGATGGAATACATAGCACTCATATCCTTCTCACCAAAGGACCCAACCCCCAAAGACACTTTACCATAGTTTCTATCGGCTTTTTTTGTAATGATGTTAACTACACCGCCAACAGCATCTGAACCATAAAGTGCACCACCAGCACCCTTAAGTACCTCTATACGTTCAATTAAACCAACATCAGGAAGTTGATTCATATCAAAATTCGCTCTACCGCCTGAAGTAGAACCAATCTGAAGGTTGGCTTTGCGACCGTCAACTAAAACCAAAACACGTTCATCACCATTCAGTTTTATAACTTTTTCACTAGCACCATGACCCGTATCCATCACATTCGCACCTGGAACGTCTTTCAAAACTTCACTAACATCTTGGTAATGACGTTCTTCGATGGTTTGCGCATCTACAACGCTAATATTGGCAGAGGTGTCTACCAATTTGGTTTCGGTTCTTGCTGCGGTAACAACGTATTCGTCAAGAGCGAACTCTTGCAGCTCGCTTGCGTTTACCGGTGTGCCCCCCCATTGTACAACGCCACAAATCAATGCAGCCATTAACATTCCCTTACTCATCTTTTTCATAACACACACTCCTTCATAAAGTGCAGGCTTCTTTTCAAAACCTGCACATTGGTTTCTATCCTAACTGTAAACTATATACTTACTATATAGTCAATGAGGTAAGGAGCAGCTTTGGTATAATTTTTCACAATATTATTTTTGCGCTGCAAATTTTTAAGTTGTAAATATTCTGCACATTAAAATAGGAAGGCAATTTTTAACATTGCCTTGGGCTCTAAAGGACGGCAAGGCTTATTTTTCCAAAGCAATTTTAAAAAATATATGTAACAAGATGTAGAAGAATATGATATAATGTACTACATAAAATTTTTTAGACATTGAACTATATACCTATCATATAGTTGTACTCACGAGGATAAGATGACGAACGAAGAGAAGCAAAGTTACTTTACAGCAGGCGAGCTTGCCAATATATTTGGTATATCCAAGCAGACTCTTTTGTATTACGACAGAATGGGTTTGTTTTCTCCTGCTTTTATCAGCGATAATGGTTACAGGCATTATTCCATGCATCAGTACATGGATTTGGAAGTTATTTTAAGACTGCGCGCCTTGAATATTAGCATTGCTTTGATTAAGCAGTACCTTGGCAACCGCAGCAAGGAAGATTTCGTAACCATTTTAGAAAGCAAGCGCAAGGAAAGCGAAGAAATTATTCGCGAAAACCAAGAGATTTTAAAAATAGTCAATTCCTTTTCCGGAAACATTAGCGTGGAAAAGCAAACTCCCTTTAACCAGCCCCTGCTTACCTGGCGCGAGGAGCGCAAGCTGTGCGCAACCTTTACTACGGATGCCTTCAACGCCAAGGACAGGGTTATGCTCTTCACCCGCCATTCAGAGCAAACCTTTAGGGATAACAATGTTCTGGATAAAACAGTTGGCTGGATAATTGACAGAGAAGCTTTTTTAAGCCACAAGCCCGTGCGTAATACCATTGCCTTTTTTTCTTACGCTCCCAGCAAATACGAGGAGTGCTGCGAAATTGAAGAAGGCTCTGAAATTAGAACCCTGCCCATGAGTTTATACGTAGAGGTTTATTTTAAGGGAACCTTCTACGAAAACGCTGCCATTGTTTCCAAGAACATTGAAGAGTTTTTGAAAATCAACAGCCTGCTCCCCGTTGGCGAGGTTTATGTGCTGCCAATCGAAAACCATTTGCTCCACAACGACCCAACCAGGTACATTAACAAAATCTTTTTGCAAGTGCGCAAGCAGCAGTAAAATTTGAACCGCTGCCAAAATTTAAGTGTTATATAAAATTAGGAAGCCAGCCTCCAAAACGGAAGCTGGCTTTTTAGCTTACTAAAATGTTTCACGTGAAACATTTTGTCTTTTAGATTATTTACCGCTGAAAACAGGGTTACGTTTTTCTTTGAAAGCAGTAATGCCTTCCTTGCAGTCCTCACTGCCCATGAGCAGGGGCTGGGTGGTTTCTTCGATAGCAAGCACTTCGTCCAAGGTCAAAGCGGTGTTGTTCAAATATTTTTTGATAAGACCAATGGAAAGCGGAGCGCTATTTGCCAAACGGGTTGCCATTGCGTAAACTGCGTCATGCAGTTCTGCTTCATCACAAACGTGGTTCAGCATACCAAGCTTTTCTGCAGTGGGAGCATCAATCAAATCGGCAGTGAACATCAATTCCTTAGCCTTGTGTACGCCACAAGCCTTGGGCAGGAAGTACAAGCCGCCGCAGTCAGGAATCAAACCAACCTTAGCAAAGCTTTGAGCAAATTTAGCTTTAGCAGTTGCGTAAATCAAATCGCAGGAAAGCATCAGGTTTACGCCTGCGCCTGCGGTTACGCCGTTAATCATGCAAATGAAAGGTTTTTCAATGGTGGTGATGCGTTTGGCAACGTCGCCTACCTTAGCGATAAAAGCTTTTTTGTCTGCAACATTGTCAATGGTTTCCAAAAAAGGAAGGTCACCGCCAGCGCAGAAGGCCTTACCATTACCGGTCAAAACAACGCATTTAACCTCCGGGTCAGCCTGCACCTTGTCCAATGCTTCATGAATACCATCAATTAAAGCATCGTTCATGGAGTTCAAGCTGGAAGGACGGTTCAAGGTGATAGTAGCGATATTGTTTTCCACAGCATACAATACAGCGTTTTCCATGTGTAACACACTCCTTTAATTTGTTTATCTATTCTTTTTAAGCTCTTCAAAGAGATATTCGTTCTTAACTCTGATGTAAGTACCCTTCATGCCCAAGGATTTAGTTTCAATTAAATCGGCGCTTTCAAATTTGCGCAGGGCATTTACAATTACGGAACGGGTAATGCCTACTCTATCCGCAATCTTGGAGGCGATGAGGAGGCCTTCTTTACCGTTAAGTTCAGCCAAAATATTTACGATTGCTTCCAATTCAGAATAGGACAAGGTGGAGAAAGCAATTTGTACCATTACTTTTCTGCGGGTTTCCTCCTGAATTTCTGCTTGGCGTTCGTGCAGAATCTCTACACCCAAAACGGTAGCAGCGTATTCTGCCAGGAGCAGGTCTTCGTCGGTGAAATCGTCTTGGGCTTTAGCAACAACCAGGGTGCCAAGGCGGTCTCCATTACCGTAAATGGGAACGATGGTAGTTTTTTTGTTTTCAAACAGGCAGGCAACATCATCTCCAAAGAAGCAATCCTTTTCGGTATGCAGTGCATTGGACATGGTGCTGCTGATGCTCATAACAAAATCAACATAGTATTCAGGGAACACGCCCTTATCCAAAACTCTTTCTTTCAAAAGAGGACATTCAAAGCTGTCCAGCAAAGCGTAGCCCCTTAACTCGCCTTTACGGCCAACGATATAAGTGTTGGCGCTGATAACGTCACGCAGCAGGCAGGCAATGTCGCTCAGCTCTACGTTTTCGCCTTTTTGAAGCAATTTATTAAACTGTCTTGTTTTTTTCAATAATTCCATTGATGGACCCTTCCCTTCGTTTTAATCAAGCACGCGGATGATTCTTCCGATAAACTGAAGTAATGCGCTCCGTGGTCACATGAGTGTAAATTTGTGTCGTAGACAAATTGGCGTGTCCCAACAATTCCTGCACCGCCCTTAAATCAGCCCCGTGATCCAAGAGGTGCGTAGCAAAGGTATGCCTAATGGTATGGGGACTTACCTTTTTGCTTACAGCAAGTTGTGTAATATATTTATCTACAATGCGCCTTACACTTCTGTCCGTCAATACTCCTCCACGATTATTAACGAATACAGACCCATGTGCAGGGACATTATATTTCTCCATCAAATGCTGGCGAACAGGGTAATAGTTCTTCACCGCACGGCAGCAGGTGCTGCCCAAGGGAACAATCCGTTCCTTGTCGCCTTTACCTAAAAGCAGAACATATTGGTTGCCCAAATCTATTCTGGTAAGGGTTAAGCCTACAAGCTCCGAAACACGACAGCCTGTAGCGTACAGCAATTCCAAAATTGCCTGGTCCCTAAGTCCCAAGCCTTCCCGTTCCGGAAGCTCCAGCAGCTCGTTAATTTCAACCTCTTCCAAAAAAACGGGCAGCTTCTTTTCCAGCTTAGGTGATTTGATTCTGGCAAAGGGATTGCTTTCTAAAATGTTTTCGCGCACCATGAACTTGTAGAAGGAACGCAGAGCAGATATTCTGCGGGCAATGGTCTTGCGTGCGTACTCCCTCTTGTTCATATCCGTAAGGTACGCCCTAATATCTAATGCACCAACCTGCTTCCAGTCAAAGTCCTCGCCAAAGCGTTCCACAAGGAACTGTCCAAAGCTACGGATATCCCTTTCGTAATTGTTCAGTGTTAAAAGGGAACTACTTTTTTCTACGCTAAGATAGGTTAGAAATCTTTGCAATAATTTTTCCTGAGCCTTATTCATTGTGTACAAAACTCCTCACGTTCTTAATACTAACACAATGAGCATACAGTTTCAAGATGCTTTTCTTACAATTCGTAAAGTTCGGAACTAACCTGTACAATTGACAGCAGGATAGTTGTCCACTAAAAGCTTTGTTCAAAAGACAGGTGCATACAAAAAATAAAAGGGTGCGCTTTTAATAATAACGCACCCTTGCACTAAGTGTCAAGATTTTCTGAAAGTTTTAAATTGTAAACTTAAACGAACTAATTAAAGATTTATTCTTACAACTCGTATTTATTTTTCACAAGACCAAGCTGTTCCAAGGCACGCGCCGCAATGAGAGCGTTCTTCTCGCGTTTTTTGCGGATGCGCTGCGCTAAAGGAGGAAGCAAGCCGAAGTTGATGTTCATGGGCTGGAACTCTTTAACCTCCGGATTACTGATGTAGTTCGCCAAAGCACCATGAGCAGTTTCAGAGGGGAACTCTACCTCCGGCAAGCCCAAGGCTGCGCGGGCAGCGTGCAAGCCTGCCATCAGACCACTGGCTGCAGATTCCACATAGCCTTCCACGCCGGTCATCTGCCCTGCAAAATACAGGCGGCTATCACTGCGCAGGTTAAACTTGTTATTTAAAAGCTGGGGTGAATTCATGTAGGTATTCTTGTGCATGACACCGTAACGAACGAACTCCGCATTTTCCAAGCCGGGAATCATGCCAAAGACACGCTTTTGCTCCGGCCATTTCAAATGAGTTTGGAAACCTACAATATTATATAGGGAAGCTGCTGCATTATCCTGGCGCAGCTGTACAACGGCGTAGGCTTCCTTGCCGGTACGAGGGTCTACCAAGCCAACGGGCTTCAAGGGGCCAAAGCGCATGGTGTCCTCTCCCCTGCTTGCCATTTCTTCAATAGGCATGCAGGCTTCAAAGAAAACTTCCTTTTCAAACTCCTTAACAGGAGCAAGCTCTGCGGTTTTCAATGCTTCCCAGAAGGCAAGGTACTCTTCCTTGGTTTCAAAGGGGCAGTTCAAATAATCTGCATCGCCCTTGTCGTAACGAGAGGCGCGGTACACCTTGTCGTAGTTTAGGGAATCTGCTGCGACGATGGGGGCAGCAGCATCAAAAAAGTAAAAGTAATCCTCGTGAAGCAGCTCCTTAATATTTGCAAAGAGCGCTTCGGAAGTTAAAGGACCGCTTGCTACGATAACAGTGCCCTCCAAGCTGGCAAGGTCTGTTACCTCTTCGTGAACAACGGTTACCAAGGGATGATTGGTAATGATTTCCGTAATGCTTGCGGCGAAGCCTTCCCTGTCAACGGCAAGGGCACCGCCGGCAGGAACCTGATGGGCATCTGCCTGCTGCATGATGAGGGAGCCAAGACGGCGCATCTCTTCCTTTAATAAGCCCACTGCGTTTTCCACATTGCCTGCTCGCAAGCTGTTGCTGCATACCAGCTCGGCAAAGTAATTGGTTTTGTGGGCAGCGCTGCTTTTAACAGGGCGCATCTCGTGCAGGATGACGGGGATTCCATATTTAACTATCTGCCAGGCTGCTTCACTACCTGCAAGTCCGGCACCGATTATATGTATGGGTTTATGATTCACTTTTTTTGCTTACCTTTCTAACAGGCTTGCTGCTGCTGCAATCCTGATTAATGCAATAAAGCTTCTTTCTTCCGGTTTTTTCGATATGCTCCAGCATCATGCTGCCGCATTTGGGGCACTTCTCCTCCGTAGGCCTATCCCAAGAAATGAAGCTACAGCCTGTGCTATCCTTGGAATAATTTTCGCAGCCGTAAAAAACACGTCTGGTTTTAGTCTTACGCTCGATAACATCCCCACCGCACACCGGGCATTTAATCCCAATCTTGTTCAGGATGGGTTTAGTGTTGCGACAGTTGGGGAATCCGGGGCAAGCAAGGAACTTACCAAAGCGACCATCCTTGATTACCATCAGGCGACCGCATTTATCGCAGGGAACATCACTTACCTCCACAGGCAATTCCACTGCTACAATATCCTTATCAGCAATTTCCAAATCCTTAGAGAAGGGAGCGTAGAACTTGCTGATGATTTCATTCTTATCTGCGTTGTTTTCGGCAATTTCGTCTAAAGCATTTTCCATCTCTGCGGAAAAGGGAATACTAATCAAGCCACTGAAATATTTTACCAGCATATCCACTACCAACAAGCCAAGCTCTGTTGTAATAAGCTTCTTGCCGTCTTTGGCAACGTAGCCCCTGTCCAAAATGGTTTGGATGGTAGGTGCGTAGGTACTGGGGCGGCCAATCCCCTTTTCTTCCAGCTCCTTAACCAGGGTTGCTTCTGTAAAGTGAGCAGGCGGTTCGGTGAAGTGCTGTTCTGCCGGCAAAAGCTTGTGCAGTAAAAGCTCCGTTCCCACTTCCAGGTAGGGCACTTGCTTTTCCTTCTCGTCCTCTGCAGATTTACCGCTTAGCTGTAAATAGCCGGGGAACTTCAAAATTGCACCGCTGGCGCGCAGCTGATAATCTCCTGCATCAATGAGCAGGGTGGTTACATCGTACACAGCATCACTCATTTGGCTTGCCACTGCCCTGTTCCAGATAAGGGTGTAAAGCTTAAGCTGGTCCTTGGTCAAATGGTTAGCAACCTCTGTGGGAGTACGCAGAACGCTGGTGGGGCGAATAGCCTCGTGGGCATCCTGAGCATTCTTCTTGCTGCTATACACATTGGGTTTGGCAGGACAGTATTCCTTGCCAAAATTATCTACAATATAATTGCGGATGTCATCACGGGCGCTATCTGCAAAACGAACGGAGTCAGTACGCATGTAGGTAATAAGACCTACGGATGATTTACCCAAGGAAACGCCTTCATACAGCTGTTGGGCAACCATCATGGTCTTTTTCGCAGTGAAATTTAATTTTTTGTTGGCTTCCTGCTGCAGGCTGGATGTAGTAAAGGGCGGTGCAGCACGACGCTTACGCTCCTTCTTGCTGGCTTCTGCCACAATGAAGTTAGCCTTTTGCAGTGCTTCTTCCGCAGCACGGGCTTCCGCCTCATTGGTCAGCTCCAGCTTCTTACCCTTGTATTTGGCAAGCTCTGCCTCGAAGATGGGAGCCTTGCTGTTTTCACGCAGCTTGGCGTTCAAGGTCCAGTACTCTTGGGGAATAAAATCTGCAATTTCCTTTTCCCTATCTGCAATAATCTTCACGGCAACGGATTGCACACGTCCTGCGCTTAAACCCTTACGGATTTTGCGCCACAGCAAGGGGCTAAGCTGATAGCCCACAATTCTATCAATAATACGACGTGCCTGTTGTGCATCCACCTTTTCCATATCAATGGCGCGGGGGTGCTTCAAGGCATCCTTAATTGCGGTTGAGGTAATTTCGTGGAATTCAATGCGACATTTTTTCTCCGGCTCAATGTCTAAAAGATGAGCCAAGTGCCAGCTGATTGCTTCGCCTTCACGGTCAGGGTCAGTTGCCAGAAAAACTTTATCAGATTTCTTCGCCAAGGTTTTCAGCTCTTTAATCAAATCGCCTTTGCCACGAATGTTAATGTATTTAGGCTCGAAGTTGTTTTCAATATCTACACCAAAGGTGCTCTTGGGCAAATCGCGCAAATGCCCCATGGAAGCACGAACGGTGTAGTTCTTGCCTAAAAATTTTTCTATTGTCTTGGATTTAGTCGGAGATTCGACTATTACCAAATTTTTCGTCATATAAGTTCCCCCTACAAGCGGAAATATCTTTGAGCTCTGTCAACCTCCAGATAACCGGCAACCTGTAGCTCTAAAAGCTCCATGCTCACTTCCGGTACTGAAGCTCCGCTGTGTTCTGTGATTTCTTCTAAGGATAAGGGTCCTTGTTGTAAAAGTGCCAGTATTTTTTTGCCTAAGTCCGAAGCAGGCAAGGGCTTGCGCTCGTAAACAGGCAATGGCTTGGGTGGCTGCTCTGTAGCTGTAAAAATATTTGGCTGAAAAATTTTCCTGCGCATGGCAAACTGCCACGCTTGTTTTTCTTCCAATATATCTGCTACGCTGTCAACCAATTTTGCACCCTTGCGTATCAAATCATGACAGCCAATACTGGTTCCTTCAAATATGTTTCCCGGTACACAATAAACCTCGCGGCCTTCGTCAGCGGCAATGTGAGCTGTAATAAGGGCTCCGCTTTTGCGGGCAGCCTCTGCAACTACAATGCCCCTGCTCAAGCCCACAATGCTTCTGTTGCGAGCAGGAAAGTTTATCGCCATGGGCGCAGTTCCCGGAGGGTATTCGCTAATCACTGCTCCCTGCCTGGCAATGCGCTCAAAAAGCTTTTGGTTACCGGAAGGATAAGCTATATCCAAGCCGCAGCCAAGTACGGCAACGGTACTGCCTCCGGCTTGCAACGCTGCCTCGTGAGCAGCAGCATCTATGCCCTTGGCACCACCACTGATAATGGGTATGCCTTCCTTCGCCAAGCCCTTGGCAAAAACGGAAGCCGCCTTTAAGCCATAATGGGTTGCATCCCTGGAGCCAACTACCCCAATAGCGTAGCTGGTACTTGGAATTTGCCCCCTCACATATAAAACTAAGGGCGGGTCGTGAATTTCCCGTAAAGCTTGCGGATAAGCCTCATCATAAATGCTCACAAGCTGCACGCCATTTATTTTACAAAAGGCTTCCAGCTTCCGAGGCAAGTCAAAATTGCGTTTAGTAATAAATTGAACTACGTTCTTAGGCTCACACATACCTGTTGCCAGCAGGTCATCCCTGCCAGCTTCAAAGAGAGCCTTAGCACTGCCAAATGCTTGAAGTAATTTGGGAATCCGGCTACGTCCCAAACCGGGAACAACAGCGCAGACTGCCGCTAAATACAAAGTATCCAATAGTTCTTGCTCCTTATGCTTTTATTACGGTACTGCAATTTTAATAGTGTTGTTGACGAGAATAAGATTTCCTACATTATAGAGGTCTTTTCGTGATAGGTCAAGTGGTTAAATTTTAGAGAGACGCTTTAAAATATGGCTAACAATCTTCTGCGCAGCCAAAGGCTTGCCGTAAACCTCCTGCGCCTTCTCAATTTCGGCACTGCCTTCCGCGCACAGGGAAAGTATTTTTTGACAAATCTCTTCCGTACTGGCAGCAATGGTTGCGCCGCAGTAGCTTGCCAAAAATTTAGCGTTATTTGCTTCCTGACCGGGAAGGGGTTTATAAATGATAAAATCTAAATCAGAAGCAAGCACCTCTGCCGAGCTAAGACCGCCCGCTTTGGAAACAATCATGTCCGCTGCGCACATCAGCTGGGGAATTTGCTCTGTAAAGCCCAAAACCTGCACCCTGCTTCCGAATTTGCCAGTAAGCCTTGCGCGTATGGAAGCGTTCTTGCCAGTTAGGGCAACAAGCTGCAAATTGGCAGGTGCCTTTACTAAAATGGAATTGATAATTTCTTCCATGGGCAGCAGGCCGTCGCCGCCACCCATCAAAAGGCATACCTTCTTATCGGCAAGCCAACCTAAATTATGACGGCAGGCTTCCTTGTCCAAGCCTTGAAAGCCTTCGCGCAGGGGAATACCGTAGGCAATGGTCTCAAAATTTTTGGGGAACCTTTCCTTTAAACGCTCATCCGCAATAAAATAGGTATCCACTCCGTCGCACAGCCACCAGCGGTGAACAGTGTAATCCGTAATCACGCCGCACAAATATAAATCAGGCTTGTACTTTTGCTTGTAAATGCTCATAATTCCGGCGGGGGTAGCGTGGGTGGCAATAACAACATCAGCCTGAGATTTTTTAATGAAGCCATTACCCAAGTAAGCCAAGGCTCCATTGATAAGACTGCGCATCCACAAAGAGCCTTCGCCCCTGTTCCCCCATTTATACATCAGCTCGTACAGCCAGGGACAGGCAGCCAAAATCCACAGGTAGGTGCGCAAAAAGGTCTTGCCCAAAATCGCAGGGAAGAAATCAAAAACATTCCCGTGTATAACCTGTACGTTAGCATTTTTTTCAAAGGCTTGCTTCAAGGCTTCTGCTGCCAAACGATGACCGGAACCAATGGGAGCAGATAGCAACAAGATTTTAATTATATTTTCTGACATATTCACACTTCCGATTAAATAGGAATTTTTTTCACTGAAAAAACTTGAATATCAAGTTCTATTATTGTATCATATTTTTAGTTTAATATATCTATAAATTTGGAGGGCGTAAAATGAAAAACAGATTACCTGTAGAACATTTTCATTTTCCGGTAGAAAAAATTAAAGCTGGCTACTACAGTGATGCGTATTTTATGCGCACCGCAGAAATTTTAAACGGTGATAATCACCATCCCCGCGTTCTGATGCAGGTGTTTACCCGTGAGCACGTTGTAGTATGTGGTATCGACGAAACTATCGCCCTTATCAAAACTTGCGCTCATAATCCTGAAAATATTACTATCCATGCCTTGCACGACGGTGACCTGGTTGCTCCGTGGGAAACTGTTATGACCATTGAAGGTGACTTGGCAGATTTCGCTCACCTGGAAACCCTGTACTTAGGCGTTTTGGCTCGTCAAAGCCGTATCGCTACCAACGTGCGCGAGGTTGTAGAAGTTGCCAACGGCAAGCCCGTACTCTTCTTCCCTGCTCGCTACGACATTTACCAAACTCAGGAAAGCGATGGCTATGCTGCTAAGATTGGCGGTGTAAGCGGTTGCTCCACTGATGCTAACGCTTTGGCTGCAGGTGGTAAAGGCTTGGGTACCATTCCCCACGCACTCATTGCTACTTATCACGGCGACACCGTTGCAGCTACTGCTGCTTTCGACAAATACGTTGACCCCGCCATCTCTCGCATTGCTCTCGTAGATTTTGACAACGACTGCGTAAACACTGCCCTTGCAGTTGCCCGCAAGCTTGGCAAAAAACTTTTCGGTGTACGCCTTGACACCTCCGGAACCATGGTTGATAAAAGCCTTTTGGGACAAATGGGTATGTTCAACCCCACCGGTGTTTGCAAGGAGCTTATCTGGAATGTACGCCGCGCACTGGATGCAGAAGGCTTTGATTATGTAAAGATTATCGTTTCCGGTGGCTTAACTGCCAAACGCGTAGCAGAGTTCGAAGCGCTTGGCGTTCCTGCTGACACCTACGCAATCGGCTCCAGCTTCTTTGATGGCAACATCAATTTCACTGCTGACATTGTAAAAGTAAACGGAGAGGACTGTGCTAAGGCTGGCCGCAAATATCTGCCCAACGACAGACTGGAATTAGTTGTATTCTAATGAAGCAAATAACACCATAAAAAAATCCGCTCTTTCGAGCGGATTTTACTTTTTAGTTATTAAATTTTCTAGAAGTGCTGGAAGGCAAGGAACAGTGATGCTTATGAAGCGCAGGCGTACTGATGGTACGTCAAGCAAATAAGCGAACTGTGACACAGCATAACAGCGCTTATAGGAAATTTAGATTATTGTTTCCAGTTATTAACCGGTTTACCCAAAGGCCAGAACTCTCTGCCATAGAAGTTGTTCAGGAAAGCAGCACCACAACCGTACAGGGACAGGAAGGAAATGCAGATTTCAGAGTAAGCAGCGATAGCGTGCGGAGTGTGACCGCCGATTCCCCAGGAATCAAGAGCCAAGCAGATGAGCAATACGTCAATCAATACCATGTCGGTAAAGAGGAACAGGTTTGCAGAAGAAGCAGCAATGGTACCAATGCACGCAAACAAGAAATAAGCGAAGAAGCCGAAACCGAGAGCAGTAGGATCGATGCCTTTTGCCAAGCCAGCGCCAAAGGAGCCTGCTTTAATCATCCAAGCCATACCTACAGCGGACCAGAAGAAGCCGAAGCCACAGAAAACAGTGCCACCGAAGATATTTTTGTGGCAATAGTCAAGAATGCCGGCCAAGATTTGCGCAAAAGAACCGCAGAACAAAGCCCAGGGAAGTACCCAAGAAACATCGGATACGATACCCATTTTTTGTGCAGAAGCTACCATGGTTACTACAGCCAGACCAAACAGGCCAAGGGGAGTAGGATCTGCTAAAGAAAGTTGAACATGTTGCGTAGAGTTATTGGTACTCATAATACGCCTCCTTTATTTTGATTTCAGTGTTCTCGTACACTGTGTTATAGTATAATATAACTGGTAATCCTTATCAGCGTCAATAATGGTTACACAAATTTTTCACAAATTCATCAATATGCAAACTACTGCATAGAACTTACTTTTTTTGATATACTTGTATGAAGAAATTTAATAACTCCAAATGCTAAATTTTTGTAAGGAGGGATAATAGATGAGTTTAAACGCAACCCCCAGCGGCGAAAGAATACATATCGGCATCTTTGGTAAACGCAACGCGGGTAAATCCAGCCTGATAAATGCTATTACCAGTCAAAGCCTTGCCATTGTTAGTGAATACAAGGGAACTACCACTGATCCGGTGTATAAGGCCATGGAACTATTACCTTTAGGACCCGTAATGATTATAGATACTCCCGGTATTGATGATGAAGGCGAATTGGGACAGCTGCGTGTTCAGAAGGCGTACCAAATTTTGAATAAAACCGACATTTCTATTTTGGTTGTTGACGCCAGCGTGGGAATATCCCCGGAAGATAATCTACTGCTGCAGCATATTCAGAAGAAGAACCTGCCGGTGATAATTGCCTTCAATAAATGTGAGCTTCTTACTCCCGAAGAACGTAACGCTTTAACCGCTCCTGTTCCCCATATGTTAGTCAGCTCCCTGACAAAAGAAAACATCCATGAATTTAAGGAAGCCCTTACAAAATTGAAGACTCAGGAAGCTCACAGAGAATTGCTTGGAGATTTACTTGCTCCCAGTGACGTGGTCATCCTCGTTACGCCAATCGACAGTGCCGCTCCTAAAGGCAGACTCATTCTGCCACAGCAGCAGGTACTGCGTAACATTATTGATAACAGGGACATTGCCATAGTTGTACAGGTAAACGAATTAGAAAGCGCCTTGGCAAAACTTAATCTTCCCCCACGCCTCATTGTTACCGATAGCCAGGTGTTCCCCACCGTTGCCAAGTTAGTTCCTAAAGAAGTGCCCCTCACCTCTTTTTCCATACTGATGGCACGCTACAAAGGAAGCCTGCTCAATGCTGTCAAGGGTGTTCGTGCCTTGGATACCATCCAAGCCGGTGATAAGATTTTAATTAGCGAAGGCTGTACCCATCACCGACAATGTGATGACATTGGCACGGTAAAGCTTCCCAATTGGATACGCACTTACACCAAGGCGGAGCCAGAGTTCATTTTTACCAGCGGCGCAGAGTTCCCTATGGACTTGAGCCCTTACAAAATGATTATCCATTGCGGTGGCTGCATGCTCAATGAGCGTGAGATTGTTTACCGTAATAAATGTGCAGAGAACCAGCAGATTCCCATGACTAATTACGGCATCGCCATTGCCTACATCAACGGTATCCTGCAGCGAACGGTTGCTCCCTTACCGGAAATTGCAGCAGTATTGAAGCAGTAGCTCCTTTCCGTAGTCAATCCCCTGCTTAATAAAAAATCCGCTCGTAATTGAGCGGATTTTTACGTTTTACGCATTGAGTATTTTGTTGAACTTAGAAGCATTAGCTTCAATAGGCTGCTTACCACCTACCACGCACACATACCCATCACTGAGCATATCGCGAATAACGGGGCCAAGCGCCTGCAGATCTTCGTTAGTAACATCAAGGACTTCATCACGTGCTCTTTGGCGTTGCTCGTCAGTAACATTCTTTAACCAGGCATTGGTAATGACATCAATGCGCATGGTATTGGTCAGGGGCGTATCCATACCGCTGATAGTACCGATAACGTACTTATCAAGCTCGCGGGCAGGGAACTCTTCTTTTTCCAGCCAATCAGGTAAATCATAATATACCTGCAAAGATTCTGCCAGCTTGGGGTCACGATAGGAAGCGAACATTCCCAAACCATTACTGTCGAAGCGAGTAACCGCACCATAGGCACCGCCCTGAATACGAATTTTAGTCCACAAGTATTCATAACGCAGGATGGTTTCCAGTACACGCATTGCTCCCGTGTATTTATGACCGTGCTTAATGAAATTACCACCTGCCACAACATACTGTACCTTTCCGGCAGTAGTGATTGCTTCATTAATATCTTGCAAGGGTATAATATCCGGAGCTTTGCCTGCAACGGAAGATTCCGGAAGCTTATCCGCAAATTCCAGAGCACTCCTGCGTACTGCTTCCTGCAAATCTTCATCACAGCTGTACGCAAACATATAGCAGGTCTTTTGGAAAACCTGTTGCAGAAGCTCGCGTAAGGTTGCCAACGCAGCCTCGCCCTGTTCTTCAAAATTATCTACCAAATTTTTCAGGAACATGTAATAAGAGAAATTGTCCTGCTCGTTGACACGGGCAGCAGCACTGCAGTAAGAGTACAGACGAGAAATAGCAATGCCCTGACCACGGTTAAAGAAGTTTCCATCCCAATCGGTTTTAATTTCAGAGAGCAGTTCGCGGAAACGCTTAACATCTTCCAGCTTGCTTTCCAGAACAACAGCCTGCAAAATATCGAAAAGCTTGGGCAAATTCTCCATCAGCACCTTCGCCTTTAAAGAGAATTGAATTTTATAATCGTCAGCATCGTTGACATCAGAAAGGGCACGCATATTAAAAGCAATACCACCGGTGTACATGATGCTTTTAGTTGACAGCTCTGCGTAATTGTAACGCTCGGTATTGAATTTACCTAATACATCTCCCAGCAGATAGCAGTAAGGCAAAAGCTTAGCTTCCAAACCGGTAATATCAAAGTACCAGTTCAGGTAAGCAATTTTATTGGTAGCAGCAGGAATGTACAGCAGAGTATTTTTGCCCAGCTGCTCCTCGCGTACATCAAACCTTTCAATTTCTCTGCGGATATCAGTGCGTTGCAGAATGGGTATGGAAGCCAAGTCCTCCGGTTTATCAGGAGTTGCCTGACGAAGATGTAATTCTGCACAATCTGCAGCGTAAGCTTCCAGTTCCTCTTTAGTCATTGCGGCTTTGAGTTCTGCCATCTTTGCAGCCTCAATGGCGCGGTCCTTTTCTTCCTTGCCCGGTTGCGGAACAAGGGTTACAATTACCTTATGGGTGTTATCCAAAAGATAACCTTCGATTAGCTGTTCATAGTAGCGGGTTTTAAGACCTTCGCGCAATTCCTTCAGAATTTTATTGTAACGGAAGCCTTCAATGGGATTGCCGCCATACAACCAGTTATCCATAACTCCGATGCCATAGATTAAGCCTTTGGGATACGCACCAAAATCGGATTCACGCAGTTTAAATTCCGTAGCGTTCAAGGCAGCTTCCAAAAGCTCCTTGTCCAAACCATTGATGGTAATCTCCTGCAGGTTGCGGTAAACAGCGCTGATAAATTTATCGCGCAGCTGAGGTTCACTGCCGGAAGCCTTAATGCTAAAAATAGGCTGTAACAAGCTACCAAAATAACTGCCTCTTACATTTTGGGCAACACCTTCATCAAGCAGCGCTCTACGCAGCGGAGAAGACTCTGATTCTAAAAGCACACCTTCCAACAGACGTAGCGCCATGGAAGTTTTGATATCCGTAGCAGTACCTACAACGATGGAAAGCTCGTGATAGGTTTTGCCAGCGCAGTCCTCACCTGCATCAACGGGGTAAAAGGCTTCAACCTCTTTAGTCTTTGCATAGGGTGCCTGCATAGGAATCTCAGAATCAACCTTGCCGCTCTTGGTAAATTTGGAAAGATATTCTGCATCAATATAAGCCAAGTCTGCTTCGATATCCATATCACCATATAAATATATGAAGGAATTTTCCGGACTATAATAGGTTTTGTGGAAATCCTCAAACATTTCCTGAGTCAGCTGAGGAATAGCCTCCGGATATCCGCCGGATTCAAAACGGTAAGGGCTATCCGGGAACAGGGCTTTCAAGGCTTCGTTCTCCAGCAAAGCATCTGCAGAAGAATACACGCCCTTCATTTCGTTATAGACTACACCATTATAGGTAAGTTCGTCCTCAGGGTTAGCAAGATTGTAGTGCCAGCCCTCTTGACGCAGGGTAAATTTGTTTTCGTAAATCAACGGATAAAACACTGCATCCAGGTACACATCCATTAAGTTACGGAAGTCCTTATCGTTGCGGCTGGCAACAGGGTACATTGTTTTATCAGGATAGGTCATAGCATTTAAGAAGGTGTTTAAAGACCCTTTAACCAATTCTACAAAGGGTTCTTTTAAATGATACTTCCTGGAACCGCACAAAGCAGAGTGTTCCAAAATGTGAGCAACACCTGTATCGTCACGGGACGGTGTTCTGAAAGTAATGGAAAAAACTTTATTATCATCATCGTTGCTAAGATATAATAGATGCGCACCACTTTGCAAATGCTCCAGCACATGTACAATGCTATTAACTTCTTCAACGTAAGCAGCTTCAAGCACCTTGAAGCCGTGATAAATTTTATCTAATTCTAATTGCATAACTACCTCCATAGTTTTCTTTTTACTATTTTAACATATATTCCAAGCTTCTTCTTTAAAATTACTGTGAATACTTGCGCTTTTATTTACTTAGAATTATAATACTGATAGTAAGTTAGCGCTATCGTGATGTCAGAAGGAGAGATTTTTATGGACGAAGCACGTTTCAGCCTGCGTATCCACCCCATCATCATGGATAAAATGAAATACATTGCCAAAAACAACGGACGCTCTCTGAATAAAGAGATTGAGCAGATTTTAAAATGGGTTGTAGATGATTACGAACGTAAATGCGGGCGCATCGATGTAACAAAGGACCCTTACAAATAAAAGAACGCGAGCAGCATAACTGCCCGCGTTTTTTATGTTATTAAGCATGTTTTTGTTTAATAGGACCTTTATTCTTATTGGTCTTTTGCCAGAAGTAAGCTGCAAGAATCAAGCCTACGCCAATAGCGTCGGTGATTTCACCAGGAATAATCATACCGATACCGCCTAAGAAGAACATCAAGCGTTGAGGAATGTTCAACAGATTTTGGCAGAAGCCTACCATTGCAATGGAAGCACCCCACATACCTAAAACTGCAGTCAAAGCAGTGTAGGCTACGGTAAAGGGAGTTGCGTTAATCATAAGCAATTCCGGAGACAATACAAAAATATAGGGAACAATGAACGCCGCAATCGCCAGCTTAGCAGCATGCACACCAGTTTTCATGGGGTTTGCACCTGCGATACCTGCACCGGCAAAAGCTGCCAATGCTACAGGAGGAGTAACGTCTGCAACAATACCGAAATAGAAGGCAAACATGTGGGCTGCCAGAACGGGAACGCCCATTTGAACCAAAGCAGGAGCAGCGATGGTGGAAGTAATTACATAGTTTGCAGTAGTAGGAACGCCCATACCAAGAATCAAGGAGGTAATCATGGTGAAGAACATTGCCGGAAGCAACGCGCCACCGGAAAGATCTAACAGTGCAGTAGCAACCTTCAAGCCTACGCCAGTTTTGGTTACAACACCAATGATGATGCCTGCGGTAGCACAAGCAATGAGTACACCAAGCACGCCCATGGAACCATCAATCAAACCTTGAACGCCTTGTTTAAAGGTAATACGGGTAGAAGCACGCAAGCTTGCGCATACAATACTTAACAAAATTGCAGCCAACGCAGCACGCATCGGGGTGAAGCCGCTTACCAGCAAATAAACGATTACAATCAAAGGCAGAGCCAAGTGACCCTTTTCCACAAACAATTTCTTAAAGCTGGGTAATTCTTCACGAGGAGTACCCTTCAAATCGAACTTCTTAGCTTCATAGTGTACGCCCAGCCATACGCCAACATAGTACAGAAGCGCAGGAATTGCTGCTGCTTTTACTACTTCAAAGTAAGGTACGCCTACAAATTCAGCCATCAAGAACGCTGCCGCACCCATTACAGGCGGCATCAGCTGACCACCAGTAGAAGCAGAGGCTTCTACTGCACCTGCAAACTCAGGACGGTAGCCTAATTTTTTCATCATAGGAATGGTGAAAGCACCTGTACCTGCTACGTTACCTACGGAGCTGCCGGATACAGTACCCATCAAGCCGGAAGACAATACTGCAACTTTCGCAGGACCGCCTGCCGCCCAGCCTGCAATGGCGTTAGCAATATCAATGAAGAATTTGCCAAGACCAGTGGTTTCCAGGTAAGCACCAAATAAAATGAACAGATAAATAAAGGTAGAAGATACGCCCATCGGTGTACCGAAGATGCCTTCTGTAGTAAAGAACAGATGGTCAAACATTTCTTGAACCTCAACGCCACGGTGCGCTAAGATACCGGGAACGTAAGGACCGAAGAAAGCATAAATCATAAACACGAAAGCAACGGTAATCATTGGCCAGCCTACTACACGACGAGCAGCTTCAAATACCATAAAGGTACCTATCAAACCAACGATAAAGTCTGTTTCGCTGTTCATACCAGCACGCAGCACCAATTCTTGGTAGTTAACAACAATGTATAGAGCACTGGCGGCACTGACAACAGCAAAAAGAACATCCAAGGGGTGCATGGAACTTCTGGACCAAGATTTACGTCCAGGATAAAGTAAGAAAATCAGGATAAAACCAAACGCCAAATGTATTGCACGTTGCAGATGAGCATCCAATATACCGAATGTTGCAGTGTACAACTGAAAAATAGCAAAGACAATACAAACAGCCTTGATAATATAATCCCACGTACCGCTCATACTGCGCTTGTCAGATTCCTTATCGTACTTTTGTAACACCTCTTCTGCAGAAAGCTCTTTAATCTCTTTGGCAGACATGGTATCACTCTCCTCCCATTAAATTATTATAAACCGTACTTTCTTTGCCAAAACTGCCAACGGTACTCAGCTTTAACCTGTACCAAAGTTCCGTGGTCAAATAAAGCACATAAATCATAAACATCATTATAGTGAACTATACACGGCATTGCCTGTTCGGCGACACGCAAATCCACCTGCTTGTAAGGCCTGTTCATCACAAGTTCAAACCTGTTATCCCCTGTCTGACGAAACTTGCCGTCACTAGGCGAATACGGGTATCCCCAACCCAAGGATTCAAACCGCGTATGAGTCATTGTCAAATCATTTACTCCATTAACGGTAAAGAACTCTTCCCATGGTGTTTTCTCAACAGAATGAGTAAAACGGATATTCCAGACATCGCCAACCTTGCTGTCAAAAGCAATTGGCTCTCTCTCCCCTTCCGGGTTCAGAGAAACAACTATAGCAGTAGCATACCAGAAAAGTGTTGCTACCGCAAACAAAATTAAAAAACTTAAATATAAATTTATTTGGAAAAAAGACCGGGAGCCGACTTGCGTCGGTTTCCGGTCTTTAAGATTTGACATCATTGCCAACCCTTATTTTTCTTTAAAGAATTTTTCAGCGCCCGGAGCAAATTTAATGGACATACCATCGGAAGCAGTATCTTTAGTGATTGCGTTAGCAGCGGAGTGTGCAGCTTTCATACGATCCAAGTTGGTGTACAGAGCTTTTGCTACGTCATGAGCAGTTGCTTCATCCATTTTGTCGGTTACTGCCAACATGCATTTAACTGCTACAGCCGGAACGTCAGCAGCTTGGTTGTTGTAGGTTTTAGCTTTGATAACGAGTTTGGTGTAGAACGGATATTTAGCAATCAAAGCATCAGCTTTAT
The DNA here is from genome assembly GCA_017467905.1 of Phascolarctobacterium sp. Taxonomy (GTDB): domain Bacteria; phylum Bacillota; class Negativicutes; order Acidaminococcales; family Acidaminococcaceae; genus JAHHUH01. The sequence continues at coordinate 38,755 of JAFUKD010000005.1, read as the reverse complement.
CAGCTTCAACCGGAATCAAAACAACGTCATTAGAAGTGGAGATATCTTGAATAGCAGCGGTCGGATGGCCAGCAGTTACGAATGCAGCGTCAACGTTGCCGTCTTTCAATGCACTTGCAGCTTCACCGAAGGACAAGTATTGAACTTTCATATCATCATAGGTCAAGCCATAAGCAGCCATAATTTGACGAGCGTTTGCTTCAGTACCGGAACCAGCAGCACCTACAGCAATGCGTTTGCCTTTGAAGTCATCAATAGAATCAATACCGGTTTTCTTCAAGGTAACGATTTGTACGGTTTCAGGATACAGAGTTGCCAAGCCTTGGAGGCCAGCTACTTTTTTGTCCTTAAACATTTCTTCGCCATTAGCAGCATAGTATGCGATGTCGTTTTGGATGAATGCGATATCAACCTTGCCTTGTTGGAGCAGGTTTACGTTTGCAACGGAAGCACCAGTGGATTGTGCAGAAGCGTTGCAGCCAGCGATATTTTTGTTCAGGATATCAGCCAAAGCGCCGCCCAACGGGAAGTAGGTACCAGCAGTACCACCAGTAGCAATGTTAATGAATTTTTGTGCAGCAGGTTTCTTGTCATCTTTTTTGTCACCGCCACAACCAGCAACCATAGTTGCCATTACCATAATACCTAAAAGGAATGCTAATAATTTTTTCATACATTTCCCCTCCTTATTTTTGAATATGCGCTTTCTTTGCACAGCAACATATTATTGTTACTTTTATTCGTTATAAAGTTAAAAATTCCTGCAAACTTATTCAAATATAATATGTATACATTATTTTTTTAATTCTTTTGCTTAAAATCCGTCTTTGTGGTAAAATAATCTCAGTATTTTTTTAAGGAGTGTGTAAAACCATGAGTAACGGAGCTTATTCTTTGAAACTTGCTCGTACCCTTTATGATAACGTTTATCGTTGTATGCTTTTAACTGACAACCAACAACCTGTGGCTCAACTGCGTATCGTTCCCAGCATTCCCTTGGATCGCAGCCTCGTTCCCGAAGATGCTCCCGTCGTTCCTGCTTCCCTCTTGGTAATTGTTGACGACGCGGATATCAACAAAGACAATGTTATTGATTTTGAAGAACGTGCCAGCTACGCACTGCTCAAACGTTTCTCTACCGAAGTTATTAACTTCCAGCATTGCGAATTCTACTATCCTTCCCCTGCCTTCTACTTTGACCAGCCCGAAGGACAACAACACGAAGCACTGATGTAAGCTTGAAATAAAAAGGTACACCTTGTATCTTTTCTTTCGGGAACATCACCAAAGCCCCACTCATTAGCGAGCGGGGCTTTAATTATTATACCGTCACTTTTTCTTTTTGCCCGTATCTTCTCCATTACCTGTGGGTACATAATACTTTACCCCAACCAATTCGTCCGGCAAGTATTGCTGCTGTACCCAGCCACCATAGCTATGAGGATATTTATAATCAATACCATGCCCCAGTTCTTTGGCACCTGGGTAATGAGCATCACGCAAATGCTTAGGAACACTGCCACAATTTTTCTTGCGTACATCCGCGCGAGCGTTGGCAATGCCCATATAAGAAGCGTTGCTTTTGGGCGCGTTCGCAATATAGCACACTGCTTCTGCCAAAGGAATTTGCGCTTCCGGCCAGCCAACGAAGTCCGCAGCCTGCGCCGCAGCGTTGGCAATGACTAGAGCCTGAGGGTCTGCAAGCCCTACGTCTTCCGCAGCGCAGATTACAATGCGCCGAGCGATAAAGCGTAAATCTTCACCGCCTTCTATCATGCGGGCGAGGTAGTGCAAGGCAGCATCCGCATCGCTGCCACGCATACTCTTGATGAAAGCGCTGACAATATCGTAATGCTGATCGCCTTTTTTATCGTAGCGCTGCATTGCCGTACCGATAACGCTTCGCAAAACTTCAATAGTAATTTTACGCTCTCCCGTTTCAGGAAGCATGAACTCCGCCTGCTCCAACATGTTCAAGGCGCTGCGTGCATCACCAGAGGCAAAGTCTGCCAAAATTTTTAAGGCATCCTCTTCAATAGTAAAGCTACCGCCAAAGCCACGTTCCTTATCTGCAACGGCACGCAAAATAACTTGCTCCATATGCTTGGGAGTAAGTTTTTCTAAACGGATGACCTTCATTCTGGAAAGCAAGGGAGAGTTTATTTCAAAGAAAGGGTTTTCCGTCGTCGCACCAATAAGAACAATGGTACCATTTTCAACGTAGGGCAAAAGCACGTCCTGCTGCGCCTTATTGAAGCGATGAATTTCGTCAATGAACACAATGGTTCTACCCATACCGCTACGCTGCAGCTCCTGAGCCTTAGCAATCAGCTTGCGCAGCTCCGGCACGCCGGAGGAAACTGCGTTGATGGAAACAAACTGGTTACCGGTTACATTGGCAATGACAGTAGCAAGGGTGGTCTTGCCGGTTCCCGGCGGTCCGTAGAAGAGTACGGATTGTAGCATATCCCGCTCTATCATTCTGCGCAGGGGACTTCCTGCACCTACAACCTTTTCCTGCCCAACGAAGTCACTTAGTTTTTCAGGACGCATTCTGTCAGCCAAAGGTTTCTTTTGTTCATAAGCAAAACTAAATAAGCTATCCATACTTTATACTCCAATAATCCTGCGTACAATGTAAGAGGCGATGAGCAAGCCACTGCTTGCAGGCACAAAGACCATACTCCCCGGTACCTCCGCCTTAGTAGCGTACACGGGATTTTCCGTAGAAAACACTACCGTTATCCCCTTCTCGATACCCGCCATCCGCAAACGCTTCCGCACGCTCTTTGCCAAAGGACAGGTATGGGTTTTGCTGATGTCTGCAATTTGCAGGGCGCTTGGGTTCAGCTTATTGCCTGTTCCCATGGAAGAGATAACCGGAATCTTCCTATTATAACATTCTGTAAGTAAATCTATTTTAGAAGCAGTGGAGTCAATGGCATCTGCCACGAAGTCCGGCTGCTGAGGAAAAAACTTATCAAAATCTCCGGGCTGATAGAAGCTGCTACGAAGCGTAACCTTGCACTGCGGATTGATGTCTGCAATGCGGGCTGCAATAACCTCTGTTTTGAGCTTGCCCATAGTGGAAGCTAAGGCAGGCAGCTGGCGATTGATATTACTGGATGCTACTACATCAGCATCAACCAAAATCAGCGCCCCCACTCCGCTACGAGCAAGAGCTTCGGCAATGTAGCTTCCTACCCCGCCCAAGCCTACGACAGCAACGCAGGCTCCTTGCAGCTTAGCAATGTTCTCTTGTCCAATTACATATTCAACCCTTGTTAAATCCATAACTTACCTCTATAAAGTATTATGCCCCACGGTGCCGTCCCGCCCCATGTTTTGAACCTGCATGTGCAGGTGGGTGCCTTCCCACTTACCGCAAAAGTCCACTCAAACGGAGGCTGTTTTTTGGTAAGCGGAGTATCAGGCTCCCTAGGTTAGAGTGTTGGCTCAAAACCTGTGGAGCAATGTAACGTACATCGCAGGGTTATAATCATTTCAACTGTAAAGCCTTGGCTTATTTTTTACACCTCTATAATAACAAAAAAGGAAGCGTTTTTCAACGCTTCCTTTTAATTTTTATTTACCTTCTTTTTCCTTTTTCAAAGCCAAGGAGGGACGGATGTGAAGTTCACGCAATTGTTTTTCGTCAACATCATTAGGAGCTTGAGTCATTACGCAAGCAGCACTTTGAGTTTTCGGGAAAGCGATTACGTCGCGGATGGAGTCGCGTTGAGCCATAATCATAATCAAGCGGTCCAAACCGAATGCCAAGCCGCCATGAGGAGGAGCACCATATTCAAATGCATTCATCATGAAGCCAAATTTTTCTTGTGCTTGTTCATCGCTCAAGCCGATAGCAGAGAAGATTTGTTTTTGTACGTCACGACGATGGATGCGGATGGAGCCACCACCGATTTCAGTACCGTTGAGAACCATGTCGTATGCTTTTGCATAAACCTTGCCGGGGTCAGTAGCAAGGAGCGGCAAATCTTCATCACGAGGAGAAGTGAACGGATGGTGCATTGCAACATAGCGTTTTTCTTCTTCGTCGTATTCGAACATAGGGAAATCTACAACCCAAGCGAATGCCAGTGCATCGTTGTCAATGAGGTTGCGGCGTTTTGCCATTTCAATACGCAGCGCACCCAAAGCTTGAGCAACAACAGCCGGTTTGTCTGCGATGAACATAATCAAGTCGCCTGCTTCAGCTTGAGCGGTTGCAAGGATGTTAGCCAAGTGAGCTTCGCTGAAGAATTTAGCAATAGGAGATTTCACGCTGCCGTCTTCTTGAATTTGCATCCAAGCCAAGCCTTTTGCACCGTAAATGCCAACGAAGTCAACCAAGCTGTCACATTCACGACGAGGAATGTTTGCATAACCTTTTACATTGATAGCTTTAACTACGCCACCGTTTTCGATAACCTGGTTAAACACTTTGAAGTCGGAATCTTTAACAGCGTCAACCATGTTAATGAGTTCCATACCGAAACGCAGGTCCGGTTTGTCGCTACCGTAACGATCCATAGCTTCATCCCAAGTCAAACGTTGGAACGGAGTTTGAATTTTCTTGCCCAAAGCGCCTTCAAAGATGTAAGCAATCAAGCCTTCCATCAATTCAAGAATTTCATCCATTTCCATAAAGGACATTTCCATATCCAATTGGGTAAATTCAGGTTGGCGGTCAGCACGCAGGTCTTCGTCGCGGAAGCAGCGTGCAATTTGGAAGTATCTTTCCATACCGGAAACCATCAACAGTTGTTTGAAGATTTGCGGAGATTGGGGAAGTGCATAGAATTTGCCGGGGTTTACACGGCTGGGAACCAAATAGTCGCGTGCGCCTTCCGGAGTGCTCTTGGTGAGCATCGGGGTTTCGATTTCCAGGAAGTTACGGGTATCCAAATAGTCGCGCATCAATTTGGTTACTTTATGACGGAGAATAATATTGCGTTGCATTTCCGGACGACGGAGATCCAGATAACGATATTTCAAGCGCAGGTTTTCGTCAGTGTCGATACCGTCTTGAATGTAGAACGGCGGGGTTTTAGCTGCGTTAAGCACTTCAATTTCAGAAGCCATAACTTCGATTTCGCCGGTAGCGATATTGGAGTTAATGGTTGCTTCGTCGCGGAGGCTAACCTTGCCAACAACCTTGATAACGTATTCGTTACGGATGTCTTCTGCGATTTTGAAGCTTTCGCCTGCAGTGTCAGGGTCAGCAACTACTTGTACAATACCACTGCGATCGCGCAAGTCAACGAAAATCAATCCACCATGGTCACGGCGTTTTGCTACCCAACCACATAATACTACTTGTTGACCTGCCAAGTCTTTACCAAGTTCGCCACAGGAATGGCTACGTTTTGCTTTAATCATAATCTTACACCTCTTGTAATTTAGTAATGATATCATTGAGGGCGATTTCATTTTGCTCGCTGTTAGCCATATTGCGCAGAACAACTTGTCCGCGGGCAACTTCATCCTCGCCAAAAATTAACACATATTTTGCCTGCACCCTATTGGCCGCCTTCATTTGCGCCTTCATGCTACGACCTTGGAAATCGTAGTCAACCTTGAAGCCTGCACGACGCAGTTCAATGGCAGTCTTGAAAGCGATGGTAAAGTTTTCCTTTTTGGGGCAAACAACGAATACATCCATGGCATCGTCTGCTGCCGGCAAAAGGTTTTGGCTTTCCAACGCCAAAAGCACGCGCTCCATCCCCATGGCAAAACCAATGCCCGGAGTAGCAGGACCGCCCACCTCTTCAATCAAACCATCGTAACGGCCACCGCCGCACACAGCGCTTTGAGCGCCTAAGGGAGAGTATTGAATCTCAAAAGCAGTTTTTGTATAGTAGTCAAGACCGCGTACCAGATTGTGGTCAACTTCGTACTCAATGCCTGCCGCAGTCAAAAGCTCTTTCAAGCCTTCAAAATGCGCCTTACATTCTTCGCACAAGCATTCCTCCAGGCTGGGTGCTCCCTCGCCAAGCTCTTGGCATTTGGGAACCTTGCAGTCCAGCAAACGCAAGGGGTTTCTATCATAACGGGATTGGCAATCCTTGCACAAATGCTCAAAATTGGGTTTAAAGAATTCCTGCAGCTTCTCTCTATGCTCCGGTCTGCATTTGGGGCAGCCCACAGAGTTAATTTTCAGCTTCAAATCCTTCAAGCCAAGGCTTTGTAAAATTTGTACTGCCAATAAAATGATTTCTGCATCAATGTTAGGACCTTGAACCCCCAAGGCTTCGATACCGAACTGATGGAACTGACGGTAACGCCCTGCCTGAGGACGGTCATAACGGAACATGGGACCAATGTAGAACAATTTTGTGGGAGCGGGCTCCGCATACAGTTTATGCTCAATGAAGGCACGAACTGCAGAAGCAGTATTTTCAGGACGCAGGGTCAGGCTTCTATCACCGCGGTCAGTAAAGGTGTACATTTCCTTTTCCACAACGTCGGTGGTTTCGCCAATACCACGCAAAAACAGCTCCGTATGTTCAAACACAGGGGTTCTGATTTCTTTGTAGCCATACTGAGCGCAAACCTTGCGCATGGTATCTTCAAGGTAACGCCATGCCGCAACATCCGCAGGCATGATATCTTTAGTACCTCTCGGTGCCGTAGTCAGCATGCTTATTCCTCCTATTCTTCAAACAGCAGCCTGCGTTTTTCGCCTAACTGCTGGATATTACTTGTATATGTAAAAATATTCTTGGGCATACTCAAACGGGAGATGTGATGTCCGTCCGCGTGGGGAAGCTTAGTTGCGGAAGATGGTCCGATACCGATAACAGTATGACGTTCTTCCATCATCTGCACATTGTAAATGCTTTCCGTTCCGGGAAGAGCATAACCAATGTTAGCAAGATGCCCCAGCATATAATGCTGACGATACAAATAATAGGGATGCATACCCATCTCTGCAGCAACCTCCTGCCCCTTACGCACCATTCTTGCCGCGCTTTCAGCAGGCAAACCAATTTGCGAGCCAAAAAGAGCAGAATCTCTTTTTAAAGTTAGAGTATGTACCGTAAGGTTGTGGGGCTTAAGCTCCGCAGCCTTTTGCAAAGAAAAGGCAATGTCCTCCTCGCTTTCGCCGGGTAAGCCAATAATCAAATCTGTGTTGATAACAGGTATTTTACTCTTGGCGGTCATCTCATAGGCGCGATAAAAATCTTCTATGGTATGAGCGCGACCAATGAGCTTTAAGGTTTTATCATGAAAGGTTTGCGGATTAACACTAATACGGTTCACCCCAACCGCTTCCATAGCATCAAGCTTGCCCTGAGTAAAGCAGTCCGGTCTGCCTGCTTCCACCGTAAATTCTCGAATGGAAGGCAAAAGCAGATTATCCGCCGCCATCTGCAATAGTCTTGTGAACGCCCCCTCACTCAGGCTAGTGGGAGTACCACCGCCAATGTACAAGGACGTAACATTTAAACTATGCACACCTAGTAATTTTACCACATTTTTTATATCTTGTTCAATGAAATTTAAAAAGTTTTGTTGACTTTCTTCATCTTTAGGTACAATTCCCGAAGGAAAAGAGCAGTAGCTGCACTTGCTTGGGCAAAAGGGAATGCCAATGTAGATACCGGCTTCCTTCTTTTCGTCAGGAACAAGCTGCTTTTGCAGCTTACAGATGTTTGTCAAAAGCCTTGCCTGTTCTTCAGGCAAGAGGTACTTATTTTGTAAATAGGAAGGCAGTATGGCAAAGCTTGTACCAGCATCTACAATCTTGTGCGCCAATTTTCCGGGACGCACTCCTGTTAAAATGCCCCAGGGCAATTCAACGCTCTGCCCCGTCATTTGGGTAAAGGCATCTAAAACTGCCAGCTTTACAGAACGGCTTACCTCACCGCTCACAGGAGCCTCACAAATTACAGGTGCGCTCTTCCAAACCAAGCCTTCTTTTTCCAAAATAGCAATAAAAGCTTCATTAATATATTCTACTCGTAAAACTACCTCTGCTTCATCTGCAGGATAATATGCAAATAACGCGGCCATATCCGGAACAGACCGCGTTAAATCAAATTCTAAATTATGCTTCAAACAATAGGTTTTCATTCTGCCCATTCACCTTCGCTTTCATGCCACAGCTCTTTGTACAGCACGCGGTACACCGCAGCCACGGGCACAGCAAAAAGCATGCCTACAATACCGAACATCTTGGCGCCAATCAAAAGGCTGATGATTAAAATTACTGGATGCAAATCGATTTGCTTGCCCATCACCTTGGGCATAATGAAGTTAGCATCAATCTGATAGAAGATTAAATAGAACAATGCCACGTGGAAGGCATCTCCGGAAGATTGTCCATAAGCGATAAAAATTGCGGGCACTGCACCGATGATGGGACCAACTACGGGAATGGTCTCTGCCAAAAGCGCAAGGAAGCCTAAAACGTAGGGGAACTCCAGCCCCAAGCAGGCAGTACCAATTGTAATGCAGAAGCCTGCGATAAGACTCAGCTTACCCAAGCCTTGAATATAGGCGCTCAGGGTTCTGCCAATTTCATCAATAATATGCGCAGCACGGGGCTGAGCCTCGTAGCTGAAAAAATTGATAAGCATTAAGCGCAGCTCGCGCCAATCCTTGACAAAATAAAAAGCCAGGAAAGGTACAATCGCCAAGCCGATAAGGTTGCGGGCGATATCCATACTGGAAGTCAACAGGTTACGCGCCATGCCGCTAACAAAGCCCATTGCCCAGCTGACAATATCATCCAAGAGCATGGCAAAATCAGAAGGCAATACGGGAAAGGACTTTGGATCTTTCAAAATATCTTCCAAGCCGCTTCTGTTTGCCTGCAAAACGTCCGGCATCTTCACTAAAAGGGTGTTTATTTCGCCAAACAAGGGCAACAAAACAAACCCTATGGATATTAGCACAACAAATCCAAGGGTGCAGAACGCCAAAATGATTGCCACAACGCGGGAAAGATGGATGGTTCCCTGTCCCACCTTTACCTTGCCAATGATATTAGCCAAGGGATATAGGGCAAAGGCTAAGAAAATGGCAAGGAAGATTGGCAGAAGCACCGCCGCCAGCTTATACATCACAAAGGATATTATAGTAGCAACGCTCAATTTAAAAATTGTATTTTTTCTGATGACTGACCAATACTTAAACATAAATTATTGTAAAAACGGATTCCTCTTACGTTCCCAAGCAACTGTTGTAGCAGGTCCATGACCGGGCAACAGTCTGGTTTCGTCGTCCAATACTAAGATTTTATTTTTAATAGATTCAATAATCTGCTTGTAGCTACCACCCGGGAAATCAGTGCGACCGATGGATTCGCAGAACACGGTGTCACCACAGAAAACAATATCTTCAACGTGCAGGCACACACCGCCCTTGGTGTGACCAGGGGTTGCGTAAACCTTAAAGCTCATGCCTGCTGCAGTAACCTCTTCGCCATCCTTGAAGAAATGCTCTGCCGGAGCGCAGACAATGCTTCTGGACATAAACATGGAAAGATTGCGGTCTGCCTTCGTAAGCATATCAGCATCTTCCTCGCTAACATAAACAGGCGCACCGGTTGCCTTACGCACCTCGCTAAGAGCACTGATGTGGTCACTATGACCATGAGTAACGAAAATTGCTACTACCTTAATGCCTAACTCATCTACAAGGCTCAAGATACGTTCTGCATCTCCACCGGGGTCAATGATTACGCCTTCTTTAAGCTCTTCATTTACAGCGATATAACAATTAGTAGCAAGCATACCTACTTCTAATCTGTAAACCTTCATAATTCCTCCTAAAACAATTTAGTACTATCTAAAAGAATGGTGACGGGACCATTATTGATTAACCCCACCAGCATATGGGCACGGAACACGCCAGTTTCCACGTGCAGCCCCTGCCCCCTGCATAATTCTACAAATTTTTCGTAGTAGTCATTGGCAAGCTCCGGCTTAGCTGCCTTATCGAAGGAAGGACGTTTCCCCTTGCGGCAATCACCGCACAGAGTAAATTGTGAAACCACCAACAGCTCACCGCCCACATCCTTTACGGAAAGGTTCATCTTCTCGGCAGCATCTTCAAAGATACGTAAGCCGGTAACCTTATCCACCATATACTGCAAGTCTTTTTCAGTATCGCCTTCCGCAACACCCAAAAGCACAAGCAAGCCACGCTTCACGCTACCGGTAACTTGCCCGTCAACGGTAACGTCGGCTCTATCTACACGCTGCACAACAGCTCTCATTCCTGACCTCCACTGTATCCGGAAACAATACGTTCTACATTATATATACCCTTCAAGCGACGAATACGGTTCATTATATATTCTAATTGCTCAAGGCTGGAAATATCAATACCAATATTCATAGTCGCTACCTTATTTTTATCGGCACGGCAATTTAAGGAGAAGATATTAAGCTTCGCCTCACTGGTAATGGTCATAATATCCCCCATCAGGTTTGCTCTATCGGAAGCGGTAATCATAATGTTTACCTTGTAAACAGAATCCAAGCTGATATCCCAGGCAACATCAATCAAACGGCTTTGCTCGTTAGGATTATTGCTCAGCACATTGGGACAATCTGCACGGTGTACGGATACACCACTGCCGCGAGTAATGTAGCCTACAACCGGGTCACCGGGAATCGGGTTGCAGCAGCGTGCCAGCTTAACCATAATCCCCTCTTCGCCCTTAACCAGAATACCATGGCTCGCTCTCGCCTTAGACTTACGGGGCTTCAGCTCTGCCAGCATTTCAGAAAGGTCCTTAGTAGTGTTCAGCTTCTGTTCTTTTTTATAGATATCAACTAATTTAGAGATAACAGCGTTCAAGGTTACGCCGCCATAGCCGAGAGTTGCCACCAGGTTTTCATCCGTATCAATACGCAAACGGTTGCCTACCTCTTTCAGCTTCTCGGAATTGGCAAAGGTCTTGGGGTCATAGCCCAGACGTTTGGCTTCCCTATCCAGCATTTCACGGCCTTTAAGGATATTTTCCTCACGGCGCTCCTTCTTGAACCAGCCCTTAATCTTGTTGCGGGTATCGGAAGAACCTACAATATTAATCCAGTCACGACTGGGACCGCTTGCCTGTTTGGAGGTAATAACCTCTACGATATCGCCATTGCTCAATTTAAAATCCAAGGGTACAATGCGCCCGTTAACCTTCGCGCCTACGCAACGATTGCCTACGTCCGTATGGATACGGTACGCAAAATCTATGGGGCAGCAGCCAACAGGCAAATCAATAACGTCACCACGCGGAGTAAACACAAACACTTCATCCGCAAAGATATCCATCTTTACTGCATTGACGAAGTCGCTGGAATCGTTCATATCCTGGTGCCATTCCAAAAGCTGACGCACCCAGGAGAGCTTGGCATCAAAGCCCTTGTCGCTACCGGAAGCAGGCTTGCTGCCACCACTTTCCTTGTAACGCCAGTGAGCAGCGATACCATATTCAGAAATACGGTGCATTTCAAAGGTTCTAATCTGAATTTCCAAGGGCTGACCACCTGCGGAAAGCACAGTGGTATGCAAGGACTGGTACATATTAGATTTAGGTACAGCAACATAATCCTTGAAGCGACCGGGAATAGGACGCCACATACTATGGACAATACCCAATGTCCCATAGCAGTCCTTTACGGAATCTACCAGAACACGAATCGCCAGAAGGTCGTAGATTTCATTCAGCTCTTTATGGTCACGCAGCATCTTCTTATGGATGCTGTAGAAATTTTTAGGTCTGCCTTGGATTTCACACTTGATATTAGCTTTCTCCAAGCTTTCTCGCATTTCATCCATGGCTTCAAAAATCATTGCCTCACGCTCACGGCGTTTGGTTTTAACCTGTTCCACCAAGGTATAGTAAATATCAGGCTCCATATAACGGAACGCCAAATCCTCAAGCTCCCACTTAATGGTATGAATACCCAAGCGGTGAGCCAATGGTGCGTATATTTCCAAGGTCTCACGAGAAATGGACTGCTGCTTATGGGCAGGCATATATTTCATGGTGCGCATATTGTGCAATCTATCTGCCAGCTTAATCAGAACCACGCGGATATCACGAGCCATGGCAAGGAACATTTTACGATAGTTTTCAATTTGGCGGTCCTCTTTAGAAATGTAGGCAATCTTACCCAATTTGGTAACACCATCTACAAGATTAGCCACCACTGCCCCAAAACGGTTACGAATATCATCAAAGGTATAATCCGTATCCTCTACCACGTCATGAAGGAAGGCAGCCGCCAAGGTAAACTCGTCCATCTGCAGGCTTGCCAAAATGCTTGCTACCCCACTGGGGTGAATGATGTAGGGTTCACCGGATTTACGGCGCTGCTCAGCGTGTGCCTCTGCCGCCAGATCGTAAGCCTTGCGGACATAAGCTATCTGCTCATCATTTAAATATCCCTTAACCTGTTCAAAAAAGTCTTCAATTGTTACAACTTCATTTGTGTTAGGCATAAGCCCCACTCCCATCTCTCCTGCTTGTCAAATACGCAACAGCTCGTGCTGGGACAAGCGCAAATTATCTAAAACACAGCTTATAAGCTGCTCTCTTTGTTCCTGTAATGAACGATATAGGGGTGAATCGTCCAAGCTGCTTTTCTTGATGATGCCCTTGGTAATTATCCCGTCCTGTACTTTGATAAACCCAAGCTCTTCCATCACCAGCAGCGCGTTTTCGGAAAATACTTCCTTAAACTGCTCCAACAGAACATTTTTATCTATAACTCCTTCTGCAAGGCTTTCCATAACTCTTTTATAAGCAACAGCCATCTGCTCTCGCTGAGGACACTGCAAAGCTAATTGCTTTTCTAAATTATACCTATCAGTACTATTATACAACAAAACTATTGTAGCTGCTCCATCCCTGCGCAGCTGCTCAAAAATGTTTCGGATAGATAAGTGCGGCAAATCATACAGCACTACTAAAGCTGCGTCAGTAGGTTCGCCGTAATTTAGAACCTGCATATGCTTGGCATACATATACCCATCATAAGCCTGCTTATCATTTACATATACAGCCACCGCTTCCGCCGTCCGCACAAAGCCCTGTAATAATCTATCCTTATTATCAACGCTCTGACGTAAATCGCACACATTCCAGTGCTGGCGCAGGGCAACAGCGTGTAGCTGCACGGTGACTTCATCGTTCCACACATTGATGCGGGGCATGAAAGCAATATCTGCTACCATATTCTCACATAGTAAAGGCAAAAGCTCTGCCTTGTTCCACATCAAAGCCTTGTACGAATAATCGCCCTTATCCACCGTAAGCTGCAAGTGGGTCCTGTCCCTGCCAATAGCACGATGATTATGTAGCAGCGCATTCTTAAAGGCAAAGACCGGAGTAAAATTACTGCACCCGAAGGGCTCCAACAGGGAAAGCTCATTTAAATCACGCACGGTTATCAAACCATGGTCACTTAAAACACAGTCCACTGCCTGACGGGGAAGGTAATCTTCCGGCTCCAAATGTTCGCGAACGTAAGTCCTAAACCGAGCCTTAAACTCTTCCACCTTATCCGCGGGCATTGTCAAGCCTGCAGCTTGATGGTGTCCGCCAAATTGTGTCAGGATATCACTTTCGGCAGCAATTGCTTCATATAAATTAAGTGCAGGAATACTACGGCAGCTGCCCTTAGCCATTCCGTCGCTTATGCTAATCAAAATTGTTGGCAAATGATATTTATCTACCAGGCGGGAGGCAACAATGCCAACCACTCCTTGGTGCCAGCCTTCGGAAGCAAGAACTATGGCAGTGTCGATATGCTCTTCCTTGGCGAGCAAGGCCTCTGCCTCTTCCATAATACTGCGGCTAATTTCCTGTCGCAGGGCATTTTCCCTGTTCAGCTCCAGAGCAATGGCTTCTGCCTTCTCAGCATCTTGAGTAACCAACAGCTCCACCGCAGATTGCGCGTGCTCCAAGCGTCCGACAGCATTCAAGCGCGGCGCCAGAATAAAGCCTATATTTTCAGAAGAAATATTCTCACAGCTACAGCCGCTTGCCGTAATCAAAGCACGCAGCCCTACGAGTGAGGTATGCTCCATGGCTTTAAGGCCTCGGCGTACCAATTCTCTATTTTCCCCAAGCAGAGGAACTATATCGGCAACAGTCCCCAAGGCGGCAAGCTCCGTCAAATCCTCCCAATAAACATCCGTGCCTGTACGCTTCTGCTCTAAGGCTTGGCATAGCTTAAAGGCAACGCCCACACCACTTAAATCCTTAAAAGGATAATCGCAATCCTCCTGTTTAGGGTTGATGATGGCATAAGCTGGAGGCAGCTGCACCGGTACAGTGTGGTGGTCTGTCAAAATAATGTCCAAGCCTTTAGGAGCCTGCTCCACTTCGTGCAAGCCGCTAATACCGCAGTCAACAGTAATGACGAGAGTGGTGCCACTTTCAAAAATAGATTTTAACGCATCATCATTTAATCCATAGCCCTCACTCTTGCGCTTGGGAATGTAAGTATTAACATTAGCCCCCCGTCGCTCCAGATAAATGTACAGCAAGGAAGAAGCAGTGATGCCATCCACGTCGTAATCTCCGTAAACAGTAATCTGCTCTCCATTTGCTAAAGCACGTTCCACACGTTCCACCGTAGCATCCATCCCTTTTAATAGGAAGGGATTATAAAAAGGTTCCTTGCTACCATACAAAAAGTCCCGCATGGCATCAACATCATTAAAGCCACGCTCTAACAAAACACCTGTTACTAAAGGCGAAATGCCTAACTCAGCGGCGTAAAAGCCTGCTTTTTCTTTATTATATTCTTGTATATCCCATATCTTCTGCTTTCCAAACATTGACTCAACCTGCAGTTGCTTCCGATTTGGTTTCAGCAGTCTTTTCTGTAGCTTGCTTTGCAGCCTGTTCATGCATCATTTGGGTATGCATCAACATATTCACACGTTCTTCCAAGGTTTTATTATCCCTTTTCAGATTATAGATTTCATCTTCCAATTTCTTGGTAGCCAAAAAGTGGCGTGCCTTCAACATCAGCAGGTAGAAGGTTGCCACCAAAATACCTGCCAGGAAGCTGCCTAATATTACTAAAACAAGGGAAGCATCTCCATGCCAAACGAAAAAGTTTACGGGTACACTCATTGCGTTTTGAATAGCAAAAATCGCAACTCCTATACTGATTATCGCAGTTAAAATAATGAACGGCATAAAATCATCTCCTTAATACATAACAACAATTATAACTGTATTTATTCGTGCATATTACAAAAAAATCCTGCCTTGCTGGCGAATTTTAATGCTTTTACTACTATTATTATACATTAAAGCTACGGAAGTAGGTGTGAAAACTTCTTGTGCCATTGATGTCTTTCGCTGAAAACTTGTTACCATAAAGAAAAATCTTCTTAACATTTATTTGAACGTACTACAATGTTCCACGGGTTGTTGTTATAATATAACCAGCACTTGATGAGGAGTGGTTCTTATGAAAAAAATCTTTAGCTTATTTTGTGGAATGATGCTAATGACAAGCACAGCCTTTGCTCAAGAAGCAACCATCAAAAATACAGAAGAAGTTCACAGCTTGAAATTAAATTATCCAATAATCTCTCTTGAAGATAAAAATGTTGCCGACGAAATCAATCGCTTCATCAGCAAAAAGGTATTTGCTTATAAAAAGGTATTTAACAATCATAACTACGCACAGGGCGTTGTGGATTACAAGGTAATGTATCAAGACGAGGATTATCTTTCCATTGTATTCACCTACTGGTGGTATTTTAAAAATGCTGCTCATGGCATGTATAATACAAGCGGTATCGTTTTTAACAAACATTCCGGCAAGTTAGTAAACCTTAAGCATTTTGTTCCTTACCTTAATGTTAAAAGCCTTATCAAAAAAATTAACGATAATGAGCTAAATATCTACAATCAACGTGACGAAATAGTAACATTGGCTAAACCTTTTGAACTTGACCGTGTCAGCCACAGCTACTACATCGACAAAGATAAAACTGTTTATTTAATATACCAGCCTTACGAGCTTGCTAGCTACGCAGATGGAAACACTTATATTAAAATTACCCAGAAAGATGCGCAGAAGCTTAAAGATTAAGAACATAGAAACGGACTAACCAAACGGCTAGTCCGTTAATTTTTTGTACTCATTCTCTAAGACAGCAAGCTCATCCTCGCCAAGGCTTCTAAACAAACGCAAAAGCTTCGGTGCTATTTACCCAGTCCTCTACTTATACAAATCCACAGGCACAAGCGCCCGCAGGTCATTACTCAAAGTAAACTCATCTGCCTTAACGCGGAACACATCAGCCAGCAAATCAGAAGTTATAATTTCGCGAGGCGCTCCACTGGTTACAAGCCTGCCTGCCTTCACCACTACAACATGGTCTGCGTACATAATTGCGTGGTTCAGGTCATGCACCACCATCACAACAGTCAAGCCTAATTCTTGGTTAAGCCTTACAATAAGCTGCATAATCTCCAGCTGATGGCAGATGTCCAGATAAGTTGTAGGCTCGTCCAAAAGCAAAACCTCCGGACGTTGAGCAAGAGCCATGGCAATCCACGCACGTTGACGCTCGCCACCGGAAAGAGTGTTGAGCAAGCGACTTCTCATAGCCTTAACACCGGTTTGTTCTAACGCCCATTCTACATGCTCCTTATCGTCCTTACCCCCACGCCCTAAGAAGCCGCGGTGAGGAAAGCGCCCCATCTCAACCAAATCGTTAACAGTCAAATCGCTGGGAGCTTGGGGCGATTGAGTAAGAATGGCAAGGCATTTTGCGAACTCCCTTTGGGAGAAGCTAGTCATCTCATTGCCTTTAAAGGTTACGCTGCCCTTGTAGGGTAGAATTCTGGAAAGAGCCTTCAAGGTTGTACTCTTACCACAGCCGTTGGGACCAATAATGGCAGTTACCTTGCCTTCGGGAATTTCCAAGGATAGGTTGTGAACAATCTCTTTATCGTTAATGCTTACACAAATATTTTGTGCTTTAATAATAGCGCTCATCAAATTTCCCTCCTTAACAAGAACAGGAAGAAGGGCGCGCCTAAGAACGCCATAATAATACCAACAGGAATTTCAATGGGAGCAAACACCACGCGGGCGAAGGTATCGCTCATGGTAATGGTGGCAATCCCTAAAAAAGCAGAAGCCGGCAAAAGATAACGATAGTCACTGCCAACAAGGAGCCTTGCAGCATGTGGAACAACAAGCCCCACAAAGCCAAGCAAGCCTACAACGCTAACTGCGCTGGCAGCCAAGAGTGCGGCAATGGCAGTAAGCACAATGCGGGTAACTTCAATGTTGATGCCCAAGCCTCGCGCCATCTCGTCACCAAGCTGCAGAACATTTAAATAAGCAGCGCTTGCCAAAGCCAGCACCACGCCAATAACCGCGTAAGGTAAAATAATGGAAACATGGGGCCAGCTGCGAGCAGCCAAGCCGCCCACCATCCAGGTCAAAGCTCCATGTACCCTGTCGCTGTAAAAAATCATCAAGCCGCTGATGCCTGCACTCAAAAAAGCAGAGACCGCTACGCCGGCAAGGATGATACGCACAGGCTTAATGCCATTTTTCCACGCCAAGATGTAAATACACACCGCCGCTACCATTGCGCCGATGAAGGACACAGGCGCAATAAGATATTCCAAAGACGGATACAAAATCATAATCACAACGCCAGCCACCCCTGCGCCGGAAGATATGCCTATTAAATGGGGGTCAGCCAGTGGATTGCGCAAAATCGCCTGCAAAATTGCACCGGATAAGGCAAGGTTAATACCAACCAGGGCAGCCACTATGGTTCTGGGCAAGCGAATGTTCCAGATAATCATACTGTTGGGGTCAGTTCCCGGAGCCGCCAAAATTCCCATGATTTCCTTCAAAGGAATATCAGTGGAACCATTTACCAGACTCAAGCACCCGCCTACGCAGGCAAGCAGTGCAAAAAAACAAATAACCCCTACGCGCCAAAGGGTACGGGACACGCCAAAACGCTCTATGGTTTGTGAAGCATCAAGCTGTTTACTCATGGATAAAACCTCAAAATATTATTCAATATAGAACTTAATCTCATTAACTTACACACCATAATAGCATTTTTCCTAACATCAGTCAACGCAAAACGCCTTGTTACAAATGCATCCCTTTGTTATAATGACATACGAGGAGTGATAAAAATGGAAATGATCGAACTCATTAAACGCATTAACGAAATAGCCAAGAAGAAACGTACCGTTGGCCTTACCATTGATGAAGAAATTGAGCAGAAAAAATTATACCGCGAATATCTGAATAACATCCGTGGTCAAGTCAAAAGCCAATTAGACAATATCACCATCGTTGACGCAGAACAACCCAAGCACTAATGAGCAGGTATATATTATATGAAGGAAACATTGCCTTCGAGGATGATTACCTGCTTATAATCGACAAGCCTGCGGGAATGTTAGTACACCCAACGGTTAACGAATGGGGCTGTACCCTTTACGATTATGTAACAGAATACTACGCCCGCAAAGGCATCGCCGCCAATATTCACCCTGTTTCCCGTTTGGACAGGCACACTTCCGGCTTGGTAATCTTTGCCAAGGAACCCATCATCCAGCATTGGCTAAGCCAGCAGCAGCTGGATAAGGAATACCTTGCCATCGTTACAGGCGACTTGCCTAAGCAGGAAGGTATCATCGAAGCCCCCATCGCCCGTAAGGAAGGCAGCATTATTGAGCGTTGCGTAAGCGAAAATGGCAAGTATGCCAAAACTTCCTACAAGGTGTTGGGCAAGCGCAATGGTTTGACCTTGGTGCAGGTAAAACTTTTTACGGGACGTACTCACCAGATTCGGGTGCATATGGCTCACATTAGCTGCCCCCTTTTCAACGACAACCTGTACGGAACGCCAGGCCCTCAAAGCCGCCACGCACTTCACGCCTTTAAACTGCGCTTCATTCATCCGGTTAGCGATACCCCCGTAGAAATCACTAGAACTTTACCCGAAGATTTACGGAAAATAATATACTATTAAGTTTAATAGTATGCTATAATTAACTTAACCATTCAAAAAGTTTAAGGAGGAATTTCAATGCCTTTAGTAACATCTACTGAAATGTTTAAAAAAGCCTATGAAGGCAAATATGCTGTTGGTGCTTTCAACGTAAATAACATGGAAATTATCCAAGGTATCATCGAAGCAGCTAAACAAGAACAATCTCCGCTCATTCTGCAGGTTTCTGCAGGCGCTCGCAAATACGCTAGCCACATCTATCTGATGAAGCTGGTTGAAGCAGCAGTTGAAGACAGCGGCTTGCCCATCTGCTTGCACCTTGACCATGGCGAGGATTTTGAAATCTGCAAGGCTTGCGTTGATGGTGGCTTTACCTCCGTTATGATTGACGGCAGCAAACACTCCTTTGAAGACAATATTGAACTTACCCGCCGCGTTGTAGAATATGCTCACAACAAAGGTGTTGTAGTTGAAGCAGAGCTTGGCAAGCTGGCAGGCGTTGAAGACGCTGTTAAGGTTGCTGCAGCTGACGCTACCTACACTGACCCGGACCAAGCAGTAGAATTTGTTGAACGTACAGGCGTTGACTCCTTGGCTATTGCTATCGGTACCAGCCATGGCGCTTACAAATTCAAAGGCAAACCGGAACTGGACTTCGCTCGTTTGGAAAAAATTTCCAACCTGCTCCCCGGCTTCCCGCTGGTTCTCCATGGTGCTTCCACCGTTATCCCCTCCTTCGTAGAGGAATGTAACAAATACGGCGGCAAGCTGGACGGTGCGCAAGGCGTTCCCGAAGACATGCTTCTGAAAGCAGGCACCTTTGGCGTTTGCAAAATCAATATCGATACCGACCTGCGTTTGGCAATGACCGCTTCCATCCGCAAACACTTGGTAGAGCACCCCGGCGACTTCGATCCCCGTCAATATCTGAAACCGGCTCGCCAAGCAATCCAAGACATGGTTGCTCACAAAATCCGTAACGTTCTCAATAGCAGCAACCGTCTGTAATTTAAAACACTATAACTAAAAAATTTAGGCACGCTTGTAATACCCTCGTTCGGGATTTACCTGCGTGCCTTATTTTTATGGAATTACAATTTTATCGTAAGCCTTTTTTAATTGCTCCAAGCCCTGCAGCAAGGTACTGCGAGGACAAGCAATATTGATGCGCTCAAAATCATTACCCTCTTCACCAAAAATATAACCATCGTCCAGCCACAGCTTCGCCTCGTGCAAAAGCCACTGCTCTCTTTCCCTGGCAGTCATCCCGATTTGGCTAAAGTCAATCCACAAAAGGTATGTTCCCTGGGGTGGAAGTAATCTTAATTTAGGAAGATGAGTTTTTAGGTACGCATCTACAAAAATAATATTAGTGTAAAGATACGCCCTTAGCTCCTCCAACCAAACAGAACCATATTTATAAGCAGCCTCGCAGGCAAGTAAGCCCAAGGAATTTAACTGGCTGTAGCCTGCAGCAGTAACGCTTTTCCTAAATGCTTGACGTAGCTTCGGATTGGGAATGAAGATATTTGAAACCTGTAAGCCTGCCAAATTAAAGGTCTTGCTCGGTGCGGTACAAACAATGCAGTTTTGCGCATAAGCTTCTCCCAAATTGGCAAACACCGTGTGCTTATGCTCTCCCCAAACAAAATCGGAATGTATCTCGTCGCTGATGACAATTACTCCGTGTTTAAGACAGATATCCCCCACAGTACGAAGCTCCTGCTCGCTCCACACACGTCCTACCGGATTATGAGGGGAGCATAAAATCATCAGCTTAACATTTTCTGCAACGATTTTCTTTTCTAAATCCTCGAAGTCCATTTCGTAAAGGTCTTCCTTAAGCTTCAAGGGAGAATTTACAAGCCTGCGTCCGTTTTCCTCAATGACTTCTGTAAATGGATAATAAACCGGGCGCTGGATAAGCACCGCTTCCCCAGGTTTGGTAAAGGCATTTACTGCAGCTGCCAATGCAAAAACAATACCGGGAGTTTTGGTAAGCCATTCCTCCTGCACCACCCAATCAAAATTATTCTTATACCAGGCACTCAGCGCAGCGAAGTAACCGGATTCAGCCTCGCTGTATCCAAATATTCCATGCTTACAACGCTTTACCAAGGCTTCACTTATTTCTTCTGCCACAGGAAAGTCCATATCCGCTACCCAAAATGGTAGTACGTCAGCTGGTCTTCCCCGCTGTACAGCAAAATCATATTTTAAACAGCCTGTATGCCTACGCTCGGTAACCTTGTCAAAATCGTACTTCTTCATAAAAACCTCTTACTTCGCCTTAGCAAAAGCCTGCTCTAAATCTGCAATTAAATCCTTTTTATCTTCAATGCCAACAGAAAGGCGCAGCAGGCAATCTGTAATACCTTTCTCCTTACATTCTTCAGGTGGCAAATCAGCGTGGGTTTGACGTATGGGATAAGTAATCAAGCTTTCTGTACCGCCAAGGCTTTCAGCAAACTGAATCACCTTCACCCCTTCTAAAATTTGGCGTGCTGTTTCCGGTGTATCCACGCTAAAAGAAATCATCCCACCAAAACCACTTGCCTGTAAACAGTTTTCTACATAACCGGGATGCTCAGGCAAGCCAGGATATAATACTCTATTTACCTTTGGTTGGCTCTTTAACCATTGTGCAATAGCCAAAGCATTTTCCTGATGCTTTTCCATTCGTAAGTGCAAGGTCTTAATACCGCGAATAACAAGCCATGCATCTAATGCGCCCAAACAGGCGCCTGTAGTTTTATATAGCAATCGTAATTTTTCAGCAAGCTCCTTGTTATTGGTAACAGTAAAGCCTGCCAGCACATCATTGTGACCGCACAAATACTTGGTGCCGCTATGAATAACAATGTCAGCTCCCAGCTCCAAGGGCTTTTGGAAATAAGGTGTCAAGAAAGTATTGTCCACAATTACCAGTAGCTTATTTGCCTTGGCAACCCTGCAGATGGCGCGCAAATCAGAAACCTCCATCATGGGATTGGTGGGTGTTTCCAAAAAGATTGCCCTACTGTTTGGGCGAATGGCTCTAATAATATCCTCGATACTGGAGGTATGTACCGAAGTAAACTCTACACCATTTTTGGCATTGATACTACGAAACAGACGGAAGGAACCTCCGTACAAATCATCTCCCGTAACGATATGCTCTCCCGGAGCAAACAAGTTCATCACCGTATCGATCGCTGCCATACCAGAAGCAAAGGCAAGTGCATCCACGCCACCTTCTAATTCAGTCATAAGCTTTTCCAAGCGCTCGCGAGTTGGATTAGATTCACGAGTATAGTTAAAGCCAGTAGTATCTCCCAGCTTGGGATGCGCAAATGTCGAAGAAATATATATGGGAGCGGTAATAGAACCCGTATAATCATTCTCCCCCATAGCGTGAATACATTTTGTTGCAAATTCCATAATAACTCCCCCTCATGTTCAGCTTAGTTTTAAATAATATATTCTGATTCAGGAAGAATGCGACGCAAAAATTTTCTTGTACGCTCTTCTTCAGGATTAGTAAAAATCTTTTCCGGTTTACCTTGCTCCACAATAACGCCGTCATCCATAAAGATAGCATGAGTAGCAACCTCCTTGGCAAACTGCATCTCGTGGGTAACAATAACCATCGTCTTCCCCTCTTCTGCTAACTTTTTTATTACTCCCAAAACTTCGCCTATAAGCTCCGGGTCTAAAGCAGAGGTAGGCTCATCAAAAAGAATAACCTCCGGTTCAATGGCAATAGCCCGTGCGATACCCACACGTTGCTGCTGACCGCCGCTCAATTGGCTGGGGTAATAGTCATACCGTTCAGAAAGTCCTACTTTATCGAGTGCCTTCTTAGCTAAGCTAACAGCTTCGCTTTGGGGAACATTCCTTCCATAAATTAAACCCTCAGTTACGTTCTCCAAAGCAGTCTTATTGTTAAACAAATTATAATTTTGAAAAACAAAGGCAGTCTTCTTACGAATAGCATTGATTTCCTTATCGGTTACCTTGGCGTAATCAATATGCTGCTCGTCAAAATCCAGCTGACCACTATCTGCCTTCTCCAAAAAATTTATGCAGCGTAGCAAAGTAGTCTTACCACTGCCGCTAACACCAAGTATTACAACAACGTCCCCTTTATTTACTTCTATATCCACGCCTTTAAGAACCTTGTTGTCTTTAAAAGCCTTTTTAATATTGGTTACCTTTAACATATTCCCACCTCAGTTGCTTAAAACACGCTGACGAAAACGACCAAAGCTCTTTTCGAGAACGTTGAATAAGATTTGGACTACGGAGCAAATTATAATGTAAACTACAAAAACATCTATATAAGCTTCAATGTAGTTATAACCATAAGAAGCAGCAATCTTTCCCACAGCAGTTATGTCCTTAACTGCCATCATGAATACCAGGGAAGTATTCTTGATAATACTAACAGTAATATTGCATAAGCTTGGCAACGCAACCACCAAAGCTTGTGGAATAATGATACGCAAATAAATTCTCCAGGTACTCATTCCCACAGAGTAACCTGCCTCCAGCTGTCCACGGTCAATGCTCTGTAAAGCGCTGCGAAAAACTTCCGTTAACATAGCGCAAGTGCTAAGAGTAAAAATTATATATGCGTACCAAATTGTGTTTAAATCAAAAATATTGTAGCTGATGTTCAGCTCCTTGAATAAATAGTTGAGTAAGCTTGGCAATAGGCTGTAGATAACCAGTATCTGGACAATCATGGGAACACCTCTTACCAAAGATATGTACAACTTTATCGGCAACTGTAAGTATTTAATCTTTTTTATTCTTGCTAGTGCCAGTAAGAAGGCAATTGGAGTTGCAGCCAGCAATGCCACAAAAGTTATGGACAGAGTAACCGGTAATGCATGAAAGAGTTTAAAGAAGGTATCTGCCATAAATTCATAATTCAGTTCCATCCTGCATACCTCCTATACCTTAACTATCTTTTGTGGAGAAAAACGTTCTTCCAAATGCAAGCATATTTTTTCCAGTGCAACAGCAATGCCATAGTAAATTAAGCCTACAGCAATGTACACTTCCAAAGCAGAAGCACCGTAAGCGCGAGCCACAATTAACTCTCCGGCTCCTAACAAGTCAACTAAGCCAACAGTATATGCCAAAGAACCTTCCTTCAATAAATTCAGAAGAGAATTTCCAAAATTAGGTAAGGCAATTACAGCAGCTTGAGGAAAAACAATACGATAGTGAGCCTGCCAAGAACTCATGCCCACGCTTACAGCAGCTTCATACTGCCCTCTATCCACAGCAATATAAGCAGCGCGCATAATTTCGGATATATTTGCTGCGAACAAAAGGGTAAATGTAATGATTACGAAGAATGCCCTGTTAAAATCATTGATGTCGTAATCAAACATTTCAATAAGAAATTTGGGTAACCCGTAAAATACTATGAAGAGTAAAATTATAGATGGTGTGCAGCGCATGCTATAAGTATAGGCATTAGCCAGCAAGCGTTGCAGCTTGTTCCCATATAATTTTAAATAAGCAATGATACCTCCAAGCACACACCCAAAAATAACCGTTGCCAAAGTAACTCCCAAGGTTACGCTTAGATAAGGTAATATATCCAACATAAAATCCGGTATCAAATGCGGTTCAAATGGTCTCATTGCTAACACTTCCTCAAATTATTTTTCTATCCTTCCGTCACCCTTGACATATTTAAAGATATCTTCACCAAAATACTTGTTTTCCAGCTCTAAGATTTTGCCTTCTTTACGCAGCTCTTCAATGGCTTTGTCATAATCTGCAGCAAATTGAGCATCCTTTTTATTGAACAAGGGATAAGTAGGTATTGCCATGTGACGTGCATACGCTAATTTATCTGCGTATTTATGATACTTACCGGTCTCTTTAACTACATTATTATAATGATTCAGCTCAATATTTAAGTATGCATCGTAACGTCCTTCCAAAACCCAGGTGTAAGCGTCGGCAACCTTAAAGTTTTCAGATGGCAATAATTTAATTTGATTGTCAGGATTTTCCCTGTTATATTGCTCTACAACTGCGTATTGTGCATTTTGCGGAGCTATTGGAACCAGTTTACCGCTAAATTTGGCAAAGCTTGCCAGGTCAGAAATCTTATCGGCATCTTCCGCACGGAAGGTAATGCCAATAACACTTGCCGCTATGTAATTCTTAGGGAAAATAAATTTATCTTTGCGTGCCTTAGTATACCAGGAGCCTTTGACACCAACATTATATTTACCGCTTTGCACTCCAATGAGCAAGTCGTCATCAGAAGTTGCAACATATTTAAATTCATAATTAGGTAATTTTTTGCTTACCTCTTGTAGTACCGCAACCTCAAAGCCATCTGGTTTGTTTTGTTCATTAACATAGCAGTAGGGAACGTAATCAAAACGGTGTGCTACGGTTACAACCTTCTTGCCATTATCAGCAGGTTTATCACTGCCACCGCAGCCAGCTATGGCAAAGGCAGTAACTACACTCAACGCAGTAACACCTAAAAGTTTCTTCCAATTATTATTCAAAAGTTTAGCTAACATATCAATCACCCCTAAAATACAAGACCATTTTACTATGCTTTAGTTTTAAAAAAATTATAGGCTTGCAGCTTTACTACGCACCCATTCTAAACGTTGCAGCTCTATATCATTAGGAACAGTGCAATCCGCACCCAAGATAATACCTTCCTTACCAGCACCTTTAATCAAGCCTTCGGTAAATGCTTCTACCTGTTCTTTAGTACCACTGTACAAGAAGCCTGTTTCTGTATTATCAAAGCCACCAATCAAGGCCTTGCCTGTAAAAATATTCTTGCCTTCCGTTAAGGAAACTCCTTCGACATTAACAGCCCAGTTCACTGCCTTTGCATCGTAATCAGTGTACCAAGTAACATCGTTACGATTACCATGGAAGCCGCAAATATGCAGAATATTATTTTCGCTAACAGAGTTGGCTGCGGCTAAGATTGCCTTTTCACCAGGAGCAATGATTTCTGTGTAAACATCTTTTGTAATTGAAGGCTCTGGAATATTTTGTACGCTAAAATAGATACCCGTTGCCTTACCTTCGGTGATAACCAGCTTACTCAAAGTTGCAACGTCTTCTGCAATTACATCCAAAACTTTTTTGAAGGCTTCTTTGTTTTCAGCAATCAGCTTTGCTACCACTGCGTTTTCATTTTCTTTTTGTAACAGGCGGAAGTACTTAACTGGAGCAAAAATATTATAGAATGTTAGAACTTCGTCACCAAATTTATCATTCAAAGTTTTTACTAATCGTACTTGTTCTTTAATCCATGGATGTTCTGCGCCAAGAGGTTTAATTTCTCCAATATCTGCCAAGCTTTTTACATTACGCAAATTTTCATTAGGATAACCAAAATAACCGTCGCTCATAATTTTTACGAAATCGGGTTTGAAATTATCGTAAAAAGCAAAATGTCCTTTAATGTTTCTTTCAACTATCTCTTTGTTTTCTAAACCTAACTGACGTTCTGCAACTTCAGTAAAATGAAACCAAAAACCTACAGGAACTCTATCAACCGGTTTATTGTTCAACGCTGCTAAAACTAATTCTTTTTTACTTTGTGCCATTTTCTTTCATCCTTTCACAGTGAGATTTTGCATAAAAAAACAGGCCTATGGCCTGCAGAATTACTTATTAAATTCAGGCATCCATATTTTTATCACATATAAAATTGCGCACAACAAGAACAGCACATTTCTTGTGCTTGCATTTTACACATGATGTTGTTAGCTGCCAATGCATACTGTCTCATAATTTCATCTCCTTCTTTTTAATCCATATTTTATTAATATGAATTGCTTGAGTGTTATTTTACTCTTATTTTTTTATATGTCAACAAAAAATTGTATATTTTTTATTTTTTGCTCGTAAAAAAGTTTATAAGAGTTTTTCTTGTAAACAAATTTACATTTTATAATACTTTAATAAAATCTAGAGAATCCTTCCTCCCCCAACAATATCTTCAAAAAATATGCTTGTCCCTATACTCAATATCCAATCGAAAAAAGGTGATTTGTTGCAGATAAGCACAAAAAGGCAGGGCTTTAACTTTGTCCGTTCTAGTTCCAATAGCGTTGTACTATCATAGCAATTTGTATTTCTTTTTTAGCGCAATATCGATTTAATCAACCGCTGGTTGAAAATCGTTCCCTATTTCCATAGCTACTCCATACCGAAACATTCGCAACTTTGGTATAATGGGGTAGCGATGAAGTAGTTGTTATTAGAAACGGAGAATACATATGAAGAAAAAATCAGAAAACACATTGGGACAAAACATCTTTAGGCTACGCAAGGCGATGCATATGACACAGGAAACGCTGGCTGCACAACTTAATATAAGCACACAGGCGGTGAGCAAGTGGGAAACGGGTCAAGCTATACCAGATACGTTGCTGTTACCAATTATTGCAGCAACACTGGATACCAGCGTAGACATGCTCATAGGATTTGTGCCGAATTATGCAGGCTTATCCCCTTACGAACAGCGTTACCGTACAGATGGCTTTTACTGGGGTATCAAGCCTAATGCGCTGGCGCAGGAAGTGCTAAAATTGACTTATCCCACGCGCCCTATGAAGTTGCTAGAAATTGGATGTGGCGAAGGCCGGGACGCGGTATTTTTTGCGCGAAACGGATTTGAAGTGACTGCTCTTGATGTGACGGAAGCAGGACTGGAGAAAGCCCGACTATTGGCAGAGGCTAATAACGTGCATGTGCGTTATTTTCAAGCTGATCTCAAACACTTTCGTATCAATGAAAACTATGATGTCATTTATAGTTCCGGAGTTATCCATCACATTCTTCCAGAATGGCGAAATGAATTGTTTGAAGATTATCGTGAACATACAGTTCCAGGTGGTTTCAATGCATTCAACGTATTTGTACAAAAACCCTATATTCCAGTGCCACCGGATTCTGATGGTGATGATGATACCTGGTACAGCGGTGAGCTTTTACGCCTCTATGCTGATTGGTATGTTCCTGTATTTCAAGAGAAAGAATTTGAATGCTCAAGCGGTAATACGCCACACAGTCATTGCATGAATATTCTTATTGCTCGTAAGCCAGAATAAGCGCCTTAACCTACGGTCAAAAAAAGCATCGTTCCATTGTGGGGACTTCCTACCTATTAGTATGAACACACAAATCACATAACGTCCTTTATCAATTCGTTTTGTTCAAACACCCGTACAGTTTTGTGCTGTATGGGTGTTTGCTATATCACCCCATTGTCGGGAGGAAAGGGGGTGAATTGAATGACCTTTACGGAGCAGTATCAAAAACGTATCGAGTGTACTTTCAATTGTTTTTGCAAAACCGCCCTGCAAAAATGGCGTTCTATTGCGTAACATTTCGCTCCTTCAGCGTGGACATTTAGGGGAGCAAAAAGCCTTAATATAAGTGGCTTCCAAAGCGTAGAAGTGGGATAATCCCTCGAAAGCGTCAAAACGCCGTTCTATCGTTCCACAAGGCGCAGAAAAAACGGGCAAGAAGTTGTTTGACTTCCTACCCGTTTTCTGTTGCAACCTGTCTGTCAGCAGTTAAGTTGGTTTGCTCTTAATACTTCCTTATCGGTATTCATCAAAAGGAGACGCCCTCTATTTTTTATAACAACTCTTTTAAAACAATGGTCTGCTCGCGATTGGGACCGACTGAAATCATACCAAGCTTCACGCCTGCAACTTCGCTAAGGCATTCTAAATATTTTCTTGCGTTAGCAGGCAGTTCCTCATATTTACGAGCACCACTTATATCTGTCAACCAGCCTTCAAATTCTTCGTAGATGGGTTCCACTTGGGAAAGAATGTTCAAGCTGGCTGGAATACGCTCCAATTCCTGACCTTGATACCTATAGCCAACGCACATTTTAATTTTAGGCAAGCCATCCAAAATATCCAAACGAGTTATCGCAAGATAATCCAAGCTATTTACGCGAGCGCTGTAACGTAGCATAAAGCCATCCAGCCAACCACAACGACGTGGACGACCGGTCACCGTTCCGTATTCATGTCCCTTTTCTCGTAAATGGTTCCCGTCTGCATCAAAAAGCTCTGTAACAAACGGACCCTCTCCTACACGAGTAGTATAAGCCTTAACTACGCCAACAACATGATCAATGCTTTTAGGTCCAATCCCGCTACCAGTACAAGCATTACCACCAGTCGGATTTGAACTGGTAACATATGGATAAGTACCATGGTCTATATCAAGAAAAGTAGCCTGAGCACCTTCAAAAAGCACCTTCTTCTTATCAGCAAAGAGATTGTCCAAAATCACTCCTGTATCTGTTACATAGGGACGCAGCTTTTCAGCGTAATGCAGGTATTCAGCAAGTACTTCTTCATAATTGAAAGGTTCTGCTCCGTAAATCTTAGTGAGCATTTCGTTTTTAGCAGTAAGGTTGGTCTTGAGCTTAGCCGCAAAAATTTCCGGTTCCAGCAAATCGCAGACACGAATCCCAACACGAGCAACCTTATCCATATAACAGGGTCCAATGCCACTTTTGGTTGTTCCTATTTTACTGCTACCCAAGGCTTCCTCCTGCAGCTCATCCAATTTTAAATGGTAGGGTAAAACTACATGGGCGCGGTCAGAAATCATTAAATTATCGCAGGTAATTCCCTTCTCCTTCATTTCGGCAATTTCTTCCAGCACAACTTTAGGATAAATTACTACACCATTTCCTAAAATATTTATTTTTTCCGGGAACAGCACACCTGATGGCAACAAGCGTAATTTGTAGGCAACATCCTTTACCACAACCGTATGTCCCGCATTGGACCCACCGGAATAACGTACAACAGCATCAGCTTGTTGCGCCAAATAATCTACGATTTTACCCTTACCTTCATCTCCCCATTGAGCGCCTAATACTACTACAGATGGCATAATTATCACTCCCTCTTATAAACCAAATCTGGACATAATTAAATCTACGTTACGAAGCATTGGTTTGGGGTCAAAACACTGCTCAATTTCCAAAGCAGTAAGGTATTTTTTTATATCAGGATCATTCATAACATTTATTTTAAAATCAGCACCATCTATCCACCGGGACATTGCATTGCGCTGTACCCAATTATAAGCCTCTTCGCGCAATACCCCTTTATCAACAAGAGCAACCAAAATATTTTGGCTAAAGATAAGTCCGCCAGTTTTATTTAAATTTGCCAGCATAGCTTCCGGATAAACCAAAAGCTTATCGATAATTCCTGTAAACTTGCGTAGCATATGATCAAGGGCTATGCAGGCATCAGGCAAGATTACCCTTTCTACGGAAGAATGAGAGATATCCCTTTCATGCCACAGTGCAATGTCTTCCATCGCAGCAATGGCGTAACCACGCAAAAGGCGCGCCATACCGGAAACCTTCTCACAGGTAATGGGGTTACGCTTATGTGGCATGGCAGAAGACCCCTTTTGCCCCACGCTAAAGTATTCTTCAACCTCACGTATGTCAGTGCGTTGCAGGTTACGTATTTCTGTTGCCATCTTCTCAAGAGAAGAGCCAATGATTGCCAAAGTTGTTATGAAGCCTGCGTGTCTATCCCTCTGGATAACCTGAGTTGCCAGCTTGGCAGGAACTAATCCCAGATTTTTGCACACATATTCTTCAACGAAGGGGTCGATATTAGAATAAGTACCCACTGCTCCGGAAAGCTTCCCTACCCTGACGAACTCGCGCGCCTGTTTCAAGCGCTCAATGCCACGATTGGTTTCGTCCATCCATAAAGCAAACTTCAAGCCTAAAGTCATAGGCTCGGCGTGAACACCATGGGTACGCCCAATCATTACAGTATATTTATGTTCTGCAGCGCGACGTCGCAGAACCTCATGAAAATTTTCCAAATGCCTTAAAAGCAGATCAGCAGCCTGCACCATCATATAACACAGGGCAGTATCCTTAACATCACTTGATGTTAGTCCCTTATGAATATATTTAGAAGCATCTCCCACATATTCAGCTACATTATTTAAAAACGCTATAACATCGTGGTTCGTCACTGCTTCTATTTCCTTAATACGCTCTACGGAAAAATTTGCCTTCGTTTGAATTTCTCTCAAGGCTTCTTCCGGAATCTCTCCTAACTTTTGCATCGCCTCGCAAGCCAAAACTTCAACCTTTAGCATAGTACGAAACTCATTTTCCAAAGACCAGATGTTACCCATTTCAGGATGAGTATAACGTTCAATCATTCCTATGCCCCCTCAAGCATATTATTAGAAGCTTGCATAAAGTTCGGATTTTATTTCCCTTTCACGCAAAATTTCCAAGCATATTATAATCTACAGGTCATAGCTTTGCAATATTCACGAACGCTATTTAAACCGTACTCCTTATTATTCGCAAACCTTTCACTTTTTGGTAACATATTGGCAAAATAAAAAGGAGCAGACCTCTAAGTCCACTCCCTTAAATTCTACCAGTATTTTATTTTTAACAACGCTGTTCAGATTTGCTTACAGCCTTTATAACAAAGCTGCCTCTGCAATATGCTTGCGTACATCTTCGCAGCAAACATGGAATTTTTCTTTTTCTTCTGCGGTCAAAGGCAGTTCCACAACTTCTTCAACGCCGTTCTTACCGATGATGCAGGGCACACCTACGAACACATTGTGTTCACCGTACTCACCTTCGAGGAGCATGCTTGCCGGCATAATACGTTTTTCGTCATGCAGCACCGCACGAACCATCCTTGCCAAGGTAGAGCAGATTCCATATTCAGTGCAGTTCTTACCGTAATAGGTCACCCAGCCTGCGTTGATGGCAATTTTTTGCAGCTCATCCTTATCGAAGGAAAAACGTTCATCCTTGCCCTCCAGTGCGGAAAGGGGCGCACCACCAAAGCTAACGCAGGACCAAGCTGCCATTTGAGAAGCACCGTGTTCACCAATCATATAAGCGCTGATGGCTTGGTGGTCAATACCGGTTTGTTGTGCCAAAGCAGAAACAAGTCTGGAAGTATCAAGGCCTGTGCCCGTGCCAAACACTCTTCCCTTAGGCAAACCACTTAATTTATAAACCAAATCAGCAATAGTGTCGCAGGGGTTAGTAATGCTGATGATAATTCCTTTAAAGCCACTTGCCATAACCTTAGGCATAGTTTCTTTTAATTGGGCAACGGTGTAGCGCATTTCATCGTTACGGTCACCACTGGCAACCAAGGAAATATCTCCCAAAGAATTTACCAGTACATCGCAGTCGCCCAAATCAGCGTAGGTACCAACATTAACAGTTACGTTATGAGGCATGTACATAACAGCGTCACGTAAATCCTGACACTCGCTCTTTACTCTATCTGCTTTTAAATCTACTAAAACTAATTCGTCCACAATACCTTGAATGGCAAGGCTATAAGCGCAGTGAGCACCAACATGGCCTACCCCCAAGATACCAACTTTTCTAATCTTATGCATGAGTATCCCCTCCATTTAAAGTATGCCCGTCATCAAAAGGCAAGCATTATTTTTCTAAGATGGGCAGAGTTGCACTGCCATGTCCCATAATGGTAATAGTATAATCCTTTTTGCCCTGTTCTGCCAAGCGCTTTTGCGCCAATTCCCATGCTTCTGCAAGGCTTGCACAGGGAATATGACCGGTACGCTTTACAAACTCAAAGTTTTCCGGACGAGTTACCAGATATGCAGCACTTACTTCGTTAGTAATGCTTCTGGATTTGAAGGCAACAAAAGCAGGCACAGTGAACACCTGGCGAATATCCTTTTCAAACTGTTCCATATTGCTACGGCTCAGGCACTCTGTAAAAATAGCAGGCTCCATAATATCCTGGCAATCGTAAGTGAAAATTAAAATACCGCCTTTTTTAACAGCAAATGCCGCGTTCATATGGCATTTGGTTGCCTGGTACAGGTTTAAATCTTTAGGATAACCACCGCAGGAAGCAATAACAACATCTGCAAGCTCCTTAATGGTTACGCCTGCCATCTTTAGCAAATCCTGACAGCCTTTTTCCCAAGCCTTGTACCAATGTCCGGCAACAATTTCACTTACCGCACCATCAGGAGTAAAGACGGTGTTCAAGAGGAAGTCAGGCTCAAGCATCGCGCAAGCTTCCGTCATATCCGCATGTATGGGATTGCCTTCCAGCAGGCTGCTGTCGCAAGCGCTATTACAACCGCCGCCCTCAACAGGGGAAAGTGTCATGGAATGATTGTTCATAATGCTGTCATAAGCAGCAACACCGGGCATAACTGCCTTACGTCCACCACCAAAGCCTGCGAAGGGATGCAGGGTTACTGCTCCTGTTAAGATAACTCTATCTGCATTGGCAACTACCTTGTTGATGGCAACCTTGGTTCCGTATTTAGTTGTCCCCAATGTTACCATGTCGCTATCCTTGCGGGAATTGTGTTGAACGATGGTCAATCGTTTCGCCATCTCTTCGCCGCACACAATGACATCCTCTTCAGGAGTATGCCCTCGGTGAGTACCTGTTGCAACAATGACAGTAATGTCTTCGTCCTTTACACCAACGCTGTTCAGTTCGTTAACAATGACGGGTAAATATTCAGAAGTACCGCACAAACGGGTGATGTCGCTAATAATTATGGTAACCTTCTCACCAGCCTGCACTATTTCGCGCAAGGGCTTGGTACCGATGGGATTACGGATTGCTTCGAGAGCAGCAGCTGCTACGTCAGTACACTCCTTGGCTTCGTTGCCGTGAATATCATATAAAATTTTATCTTCCGGCAGCAGCACCTCTTCGAAGCGCTTGCCGATTGGTAAAGCAAACTTTTTCATTGGGATTCCTCCATTTCAAACATAGTAACATTATACCACATCGAACGAAAATTTGAAGCCTAAGCCACAAGTATACAAAATAGAAGAAGCTCCGCCGAAACGGAGCTATAATTACCATCTCTTTGTACTTCTCCAAAACTCCTTGCGAAGCATTGCAAGCACAATAAAAATTTCTAAACGTCCCAACAACATTCCCACGCACATAAGCATCTTCGTAATCATTGGTAAGCCTGCGTAGGCATTAACAGCACCCAACATTCCAAAGGCAGGGCCATTATTACTCAAGCAGGAAGCAGAACCAAAGAGAGCTTCGTCCGGAGACAAGCCTGCTGCTGCCAAGGGAAAGCTGAAAAGAACCACCACCAGCACATAAACAAAGAAGAACCTTGTCATATTTACAATGGAAGAAACCGCCAGCGCACGTTTATTATAGATAACAGAAATAAGCATCTTAGGATGCAAGACACGCTTCAGTTCCAAGAAAAGTATCTTAACTAAAACAATTACGCGTCCAATCTTCAAACCACTTGCCGCAGAACCACTACAGCCACCGGTAAAAAGAATCAAGCCCAAAAGCATCTTCGCAAAGGTTGGCCAAGAATTATAATCGCTGATGGTGTAACCGGTAGTAGAAGCAAAGGAAATAGTTTGAAAATAAGAGTTGGTCAAATCATGGGTAAGCTCTCCGCCCTGCATGTAAAAAACATTAGCAGCAATCAGCACCGCAATAACTGCGATACCATATAAATAACCTTTAAACTCCATATCCTGCCACAAAACCTTAAAGCCTTTACGCAGGCACTGGAAATATAAAGCAAAATTACCACCAGCTAAAATCATAAAGAACGCAGTGATGTAAAGGATAATGCTATCTTCCCAGTAAGCCATATTGCTATCGTGAATGGCAAATCCCGTAGTAGATATTGTGGAGCAGGCATAGTTGACTGCTTCAAAGGTGGAAAGTCCTAAAAATATAAGTACAATTGCTAAAACCAAAGTCAGTACAAAATAGATTGTAAGCAAGGTAGTAGCGCTATCCCTCATGCGAGGCAACACACCCACCTTAGCATAACCGCTTGCTTCGGAATTGAAAAGGTAAACGGCAGTACCAGGGAACATGGGCAGCACGGCAACGAACACTACGATACTGGCAATACCACCAAACCACCCAGTCAAGCTACGCCAAAACATCAGGCTCTTAGGTATTTCAGTAATATTGGTAATGGCAGTGATGCCTGTTGTCGTCAAGCCTGACATACTTTCAAAATAAGCATCCACCGGATTCAAGACTCCGTTAAAAACATAGGGCAAGGAGCTTAACCCTGCACCTAAAATCCAGCCAAAGACAACCACGCTAATCCATTCGCGTACAGAAATATCCTTGG
Organism: Phascolarctobacterium sp.; assembly: GCA_017467905.1. GTDB lineage: Bacteria > Bacillota > Negativicutes > Acidaminococcales > Acidaminococcaceae > JAHHUH01. The sequence continues at coordinate 3,589 of JAFUKD010000005.1, read as the reverse complement.
TATTTGTCTTGCCGGCGTACCAATTAAAGCTAAAGCCAACAAGGGCAGTAACGGCAATGGCAAAAATAAAATCAAGATAATTGCCTTCTTGATAATGCAGAGCCAAGAAGAAGGGCAACGCCAGCGCAGCCGCTATACCTGCACAAAGTCTGCCTAAAAGATAACAAATTATTTTCTCATTCATCTTTTACCTCCAAGGCAATTACCAATTATCTTTGTTACGCCAGAAGCCCGGACGCAGCACTACTAAAAAAGCAAAAATTTCTACACGCCCCATAAGCATACCAATACAAGCAATGAACTTGCCATAATTGGAAACGTCGTTAAATGCTAAAGTAGTAGGCCCTACTACACCCGTAGCTAAACCTACAGAGCTTAGACACGCAGCCGTAATAGTCATAGAATCCATCATCGAAGTACCGGACAAAGACATTAGCAATGCCAATACTACGAACACAAATATATACATAAAGAAGAAGCGCGTAATATTTCTCAAGGTTTCCGGGTCAATTACCCTCGAACCGGATCTGACGGTATAAACAACATTGGGATGCAGGATGCGCATAAACTCTGCCCAAGCTGCCTTCAATAAAATAGCAATACGCCCAACCTTGATACCGCCTGCGGAAGAACCACTGCAGCCACCGATGAACATCATAATAAAAATTACAAAACGGCTGATGCCAGGCCATTTATCAAAATCTTCATAAGCTAAACCAACCGTAGCACCAAAAGACAGGGAATGCATGAAGCCCATATAAAAGCTATCTTTCAAATCGTGGTAATTAGTAATGTATAAGTCTAAAGACATTATCATACCACAAATAAAAAGCATCATAAAATAATAGCGGTGCTCTGCATCGTTACGAACAGCCTCCCAGTCCCTACGCCAAATTTTGTAATACAGGGAAAAGTTAATACTGCCAATCATCATAAAAATCAAGCAGATAATTTCCATGGCAAGGTTGTCAAAGGCAAAGAACTCACCACTATAAAAATAAGAGAAGCCGCCAGTTGACATACTCAAAAGAGCATAGTTCACCGATTGCAGGAAAGGTGTACCGATAAGCCACAGCAACAGTACCTCGAACCAGAAGAAAGCATTATAAATCTTAAACACCAAGAAAGCAGCCTCTTTAATCTTAGGTACAGTTCTATCAGAAACAACGCTGGGCAGCTCTGCATTAAACAAATTACTTACACCGCTATTCATCTGTGGCATAACGATAATGAACATCATAATTACACCCACAGCACCAGCCCAGTGTGATAAACCACGCCACACTAAAATGCTTGTAGGGAAAAAGTCGTAGGAATCTGCCGCACAAACTTCTGTAGTAGTAAAGCCAGCGACACTTTCAAAGAAAGATGTCATTAAATCCATCGTACCAACCATGGCATAAGGTATGGTCCCAACTATGCAGATTAAGGTCCAACCGGATGTAAGCAGTACGAATGCTTCACGAACACGTAATTTTTTTGTTATTTTTCCTGCACCATAGCGTCTTAGCCCCAAGGCAAGACTGCCTGATACAGCCAAGGTAGTTACATAGTTGATAATGTTTTCTGTATCATAGAAGATTGCTGTACCCAAAGGCAATAGTATCCCAATGGAAAAGAAAACAAATATCAAGGATAACAACCTTGCAATAAGTCTAAAGTCCATAAAAATTAGCTCCGAGATTCAAATAGTGGAACTGTAGTCTTCACAAATTCACTCTTGATAAATAAGATGATGCGGTCATCAGCCTGCAAAACAGTATTGCCATTGGGAATGTACGCTTCGTTATCTCTAACTATGGCACATACCAAAGACTCCTTAGGCAAATTAAGTTCGCGCAACATCTTGCCATCAACTTCACTGCCAACGCCAACGATAATTTCCAATGCCTCTGCCTGCGCACCCTCCAACAAGGAAACAGAGACAATGCCTCCCTTGCGAACGAAGCGCAACACTTCACCCGCACTGAGGAAGCGGGAGGAAAGAACCACGTCAACGCCAACCTTTTCCATCAATTCAATATATTCGTTACGAGTTACACGCACAATGGTTTTCTTAGCACCTAAATGCTTCGCCAAAAGTGCAAGCAACAAATTCAGCTTGTCATCTTCTGTAATGCAAACTACAACGTCAGCTTCGCCCACACCTTCTTCAGTAAGCAGGTCAATATCAGTACCATCGCCACACAAAACCAACCCACTATCTAAAATAGCGGATAACATTTGGCAACGTTCCGGATTTTTTTCTATAACCTTAACAACCAACCCCTGATTTGCCAACATAGGCGCCAAGAAGCGGCCAGTTCTGCCTGCACCTATAATGAGTACCTTTTCCAATTTGTCATAGGTATTGGCAAAATTGGGCTCGAAGTTCAGGATTGCCTCCTGCTTGCCCACGAAATAAACATTATCGCCAGGGAAAAGCATATCATCACCACGAGGGATAATCATCTTGTTCTTTCTAAAGAGCATAGCAGCAAGAATATCCTGTGGTATTTTTAAATCCTTCAAGGGAATGCCTGCAAAAGGAGAATTTTCCTTTAGCTTCGCTTCAAACATACGCACCTTGCCTTCAGCAAAATCATCTACGTTCAGTGCGGAAGGTGTCATAAGAATATGCTCAATTTCGGTAGCAGTAATGCGCTCCGGATTAAGAATTAAATCTATCTTCATATCATGATTAAGCATTTGCGGTGCGTGCACTGCATATTCAACATTACGAATACGCGCAACAGTGTGCTTAATGCCATGGTTCTTACCCATCATACAGGTAATCATATTAACTTCATCACTATCAGTACAAGCAATCAGAACATCTGCATCATGCACGTCAGGATTCTCAAAAATATAAGGACTGCAGCAATTACCTTCGATAGCAAGCACGTCCAAAGAGTTTTGCACTACTTCCTTACGAGTACTATCAATTTCAATAACAACTACATCAAATTCATCTTCTGCCAACAATTGGGCGATACTATATCCAAGCTTGCCAGCACCGGCAACAACAATACGCATAATGATATCTCCTTATGTTTATCATCACAATATAACAGAGTAATTATAACACATTTCCCTAATATACGCACGCTCATTATTAGCAGTTGAAGGAAGTTGTCTCGCTTACGCTCGCAACCACTGTCAGGCTTCATTCTACATTAACCCTAACCAACCGGCAGCTGTATTAAGGAATGCAAATTTTACTCCCTATTCAGTCGCAAAATTTGCATAGCCTTCGCTGTCTCGATTATCCGCTTCGTCAAGCCTATCGGTAGCAGCTAACGCCAAGGAGGTTGTCTCGCCTACGCTCGCAACCACTGTCAGGCTTCATTTGCGCGTCGCTCCGCTCCTTCAAATATCGCCTGCCATGTGTCCCAGGCTCCGCCTGTCAGTCTACATAACTATCAGATAAAACAAAAATACCGTACCTTTCGGTACGGTATTTTTGTTCCAACCGGCAGCTATCTATCCTCCCAGGCCGCTTCCAGCCAAGTACTTTCGACGTTTAAGGGCTTAACTACTGTGTTCGGGATGGGAACAGGTGGATCCCCTTAGCCATCACCACCGGATTTTCTTTTCTCAGGTTATACCC